>JAFGEP010000146.1 GCA_016931535.1 Bradymonadales bacterium | reverse complement strand
TTTCGGTTACGGGCCGGAGAGCGTATGCCCGGAGAGGACTTGCACCTCTCTGATCTTCGACGCTCGTGAGCGCACCCTCCGCCCGCTGCGCGGGCACCTCCCCCGGGCTCCGCCTCGGGGGAGGAACGCCCCCTACTCCCTCCTCTCTCCCACCAACACGCCGTCTACCAGTCGAAGGTGCATGGAACCCGAAGGAGTGCTCACGCAGTCACCCCGCTCCCTCTCGGGTATGGGCCGACAGAGTTCCAGGCCAATGCAATCGGCGGGTAGTCGCGCCAGACCGACAAAACCGAAGCCGTCGAAGCGATAGGCGGTCACGACACAACGGTCCGCCGTCCGTTCGAGCGCCACCAGCTCCCACCTGCCGTCGCCGTCCAGATCCGCCACCCCGATGTCGAGAAGCGGCCGCGCCATGGCGCTTCCGAGCCAGACCTCCTCGATCCGATGGCCGGTCCAGCGAAGGACCCACACGGTTCGGTGCGGCTGCGGCTCCGGGTGCCGCAGCAGGCTAGACCAGACGCCCAGCACGATCTCATCGCCCGGCCGGCCATCGAGCTCGGCGGTTTCCAGCCCCCACACCGGGTAGATCGGGCTCGTGACAAGCCGATCCCCGTCCTGCACGGTGAACACCCCCCTTGATCCACCGGGTGCGAGAAAAACAGATAGGATCTCCTCTTCCCCATCGCCGTCCAGATCGGCCAGGTGTACCGCGTCGGGGTTGGGGAGGTCGGCCTGGGAAAGGGCCGGCACCGTGGTGTCACGCGGCCCCCCTTGCGCCAGCACATCGTTAGGCGTGAACGTGAACGTGAATGCGAGCGTGAGAGAAATGCGCCAGGCCACTTTCCGCCTTTGCTGCGAACGATCGGACATGTTGCCCACTCCGGCCGGAGGCCAGGATCGCCCCCTCCGGCGCTACGCGCCGGCCCCCTCCGCCCGCTTCGCGGGCACCTCCCCCGCTTGCGTGGCAAGCGGGGGAGGAGGTCTCGATATCAGATAGAGACAGGCTGCTCGACCCCGCCACAGCGGGCCCACATCTTGCCGGGCCAGAGATACTCCGCATGCTGCGGGCCATGGATCTGTATCCCGGTGAGCAGGGCGCAGTCGGCCCTGTCGGGAGGGACCGTCAGCTCGATCATCCGCTCCAGGTCCTCGACGATGGCCTCGTAGGAGTAGCGGACCAGGTCGATCAGACCGGGGGTGCTGTTGGCGGGGATCTTCTTGGCCAGGCGCCGGCGGAGCAGGCTGAACTCCAGGTCGTCGTCATCCAGGTCGGTCTTGAGCCCCTCCCGTTGGAGCTCTTTCTCAAAGCCGATCAGCGCGCCGCAGGCGCCGCTGACCTCTGCCCTTCCCGGCCGTCTCACGAGGCCGATCTCCCCACCGGGACCGATCCCGATGTGGGCGAAACCGACGAACAGGTAGCGTTCCCGTCCGCCGACCACCGGCGCATGGTGCTCGGCGGCGTGGAAGGCGGTCTTGCCGCAGAAGAAGAGGCCGGCCAGGCTGGAGAGGTTGAAGGCCTCCCCCCAGGTCTGGTTGACCAGGTCGACCGCGGGGCGCGTGATCTCGTCGCGACACACGGAGATCGAGGCGATGGTGTTGTCCGCATTGAAGCCAAGCAGGCCCAGCGCATGGTAGCTGCGGGAGACAAACTCGGCCAGCTCGAGGGCGTGTGGATACTGCGCCTGAAGCGCTTCCCCAAAGCTCATGAATCGACCTCCTCGTTGTCGGGCCTCATCGGCCCTCTTCGTCATCCTTGTTCAGCGAGGCCCCGATCTGCAGGGCGAAGGAAGGCCCGAAGACCAGCATCTCCTCGGACTCGATGGGCAAGAAGAAGCTCAGGTTGGCAAAGGCGTACTTCCAGCAGAACTCCAATCCCAGGCCGACGATGCCCACGGCGTACCCTTCCAGGGTGGACTCGTAGCGGCTGCTGAGATCGGGATCGAAGCCGATGTTGGTGACGTTTTGCTCCACCCCACCGACCAGGTAGGCGTCCAGCATCGGGTGCAGGCGCACGGTGCCCTGGACGAAGAAGGCGGGGAGCCCGAAGTGCTCGCTCTCGATGCCGTCGAAGGTGTACCCGGCATAGGGGTCGTTCGTCTGGGAGGGGGACTGGGACTCTCCGGTCCAGATAAAGCGGGCCTGGTGGATGTTGGCCAGGTTGTACTCCAACAGCGCCGAGAAGGAGACGGGGCTGTCGGCGATACGGAAGTTCAGCCGCGCGCCGAAGCCGTACATCCACAGGTCCTCGCTTTCGGGAAAGGGAAGCACACCGACCACGTTCACCGTCATCCAGTCATAGTGAGCGTAACGAGCCTGCATCCCCAGCTCCAGCCACTCCAGAGGCGCTCCGTACAGGTTCAACCCGAGTTGGGTGAAGGGGATGAGCAACCCTGGATCCCCGGGCAGGGCGATCAGATCGAGCTCCGGTTCGATACGGGCCAGGGGGTTGGCCTCGGCCGCGATCCGGATCTCACCCCGCTCCAGGGGCGCGCCGACTCGGGCAGGGAGTTGGGCGGCCGGGACGATGGCGGTCCGGCGGATGGGGGTGGTGGGAGCACAGGCCCAGAGGAGAGAGAGCAGGGCACATCCCAGGGGGATGACGATCGCAGGAGCTGACCTGTTCCGCCGCATCGTGAACCTCTCATGGCAGTGGCAGTCTGTAGCCCATCGCTGGAAGGTGTCCGCTGGTGTGGCTGAGCACACTATATTCTACTTCGGGTATGCCACCAAGACATGGCCCACGACCGCAGCGGGCCCGCCGCTTCGGGGCGGTCGACCGACAGCTTGCGTCAGGAAGCGAAGCCCAGGTTACTGCGTCCCCGCTTGGGGGGCCTGGTCCCAGACACCGGTCGTCAGGTACTCCTGGATGGATCGGGCAGCCTGCCGACCATGGCCCATGGCCAGGATCACGGTGGCGGCTCCCAGCACGATATCACCGCCGGCGAAGACCCCCTTCTTGCTGGTCCGCATGGTCTGCTCATCAACGATGACGCCTCCCCAGCGCTGAGTGCGCAGGTCGGGGGTTTCTCGCGGAATCAGGGGGTTGGGGCTGTTCCCGATGGCCACCACGACGGCGTCGAACTCGGTGAAGTACTCGCTGCCCGGCACGGGGACGGGGCGTCGGCGGCCAGAGGCGTCCGGCTCGCCTAGCTCCATCTTGATCACCTCCATCCCCTTGACCCATCCTTTCTCGTCCCCGACGATCCGGACCGGGTTGCGCAGGAGGTCGAACTTCACGCCCTCTTCCTTGGCGTGGTGGACCTCTTCGATCCGTGCGGGCATCTCCTTTTCGGTCCGGCGATAGACGATGGTCACGCTTTCGGCGCCCAGCCTGAGGCCGGTTCGGGCGGAGTCCATGGCCACGTTGCCGCCTCCCACCACGGCCAGGTTTTTCGGGCGGTAGATGGGGGTATCGGAGTGGGGGAAGTCGTAGGCCTTCATCAGGTTGGCGCGGGTGAGGAACTCGTTGGCAGAGAAGACGCCGAGTAGGTTCTCTCCGGGGATGCCGAGGAAGTTGGGCAGACCGGCGCCGGTGCCGATGAAGACGGCGTCGTACTGGTCGAGCAGCTCCTCTACCGACCGGATCTTCCCGATGATGTAGTTGTACTTGACCTCCACGCCCAGCTTCTGGAGGTACTGGACCTCCTGCTGAACGATCGCCTTGGGCAGCCGGAACTCGGGGATGCCGTAGATGAGCACTCCGCCCGGTTTGTGCAGCGCCTCGAAGATGGTCACGTCGTGGCCCAGGAGGATCAGGTCTCCGGCCACGGTCAGGCCGGCCGGTCCCGATCCCACCACCGCCACCTTTTTCCCGGTCTTGGGGGGCAGCTCGGGAACAGGCAGCTCGCCCTGGGCCCGCTCGTAGTCGGCCACGAACCGCTCCAGCTTGCCGATCTGCACCGCCTTGCTGGGATCCTTGAGGCTCTTGGCGACCATGCAATGCAACTGGCACTGCTCCTCCTGGGGGCAGACCCGTCCGCA
This sequence comes from Bradymonadales bacterium, assembly GCA_016931535.1. GTDB lineage: Bacteria > Myxococcota_A > Bradymonadia > JAFGEP01 > JAFGEP01 > JAFGEP01. Next base: position 11,893 of record JAFGEP010000146.1, on the reverse strand, counting down.
GACGGCAGGCAGCAGGTTGCGCTTTTTGATCAGAGCCGCCGCCTCGAGGAACTTGCCCTCGGAGATCAGGGAGATGAACCCGGGGATATCGATGTTGACCGGGCAACCGTCGATGCAGGTCGGCTTCTTGCAGCGGATGCAGCGATCGGCCTCGCGCATGGCCTGCTCGGGGGTGTAGCCCAGGGGGACCTCGCGTACATTGTGGATCCGCTCCTGTGGCGGCTGCTCCGGCATGGGCTGCACCGGTATCTTCAAGCGATCTTTGACTGTCAGCACTGGCTTGTCGGACATGCCTGGCTCTCCCTGTCGATTATTTCGGTTCCGCCTGCTGCTCTTTCCAGCGTGCAAGCGCCATGCACTCGTGCTCGCGATAGGCGCTCAACCGCTGCATCAGCTCGTCGAAGTCCACCGAGAACCCGTCGAACTCCGGCCCGTCCACACACACGAAACGCGCCTTTCCCCCCACGCTGACCCGGCAGCCACCGCACATGCCGGTGCCGTCGATCATGATGGAGTTCAGACTGACCAGGGTCGGGATGTCAAAAGGACGGGTCACCTTGACCACCATCTTCATCATGATGGGGGGACCGATGGCGATCACCAGGTCCGGCCGGCGGCCAGAATCGATGATCTCCTGCAGGGCGTTGGTGACGAACCCTTTCTTCCCGTAGGAGCCATCGTCGGTCACGACTACCGTCTCGTCGGAGACGGCGCGCATCATCTCCTCCATGATCAGCAGATCCTTGTTGCGCGCCCCCAAGATGCTGATGACATGGTTGCCGGCACCCTTCATCGCCTGGGTGATCGGGTAGATGGGGGCGATGCCGATGCCTCCCCCCACGCAGACCACGGTGCCCACCTGCTCGACGTGGGTCGGTGTGCCCAGCGGTCCGACCAGGTCCGCCAGGTGGTCGCCCACCTCCAGGGTCGCCAGCTGGCTGGTGGTCTTGCCCACGCTCTGGCTGACCAGGGTGATGGTCCCCCGCTCGACGTCGGCGTCGGCGATGGTCAAGGGGATGCGCTCCCCCTCCTCCCACACGCGCAGGATGATGAACTGCCCGGCCTTGCGTTTGCGGGCGATCTCCGGAGCGCGGACCACCAACCAGGTGACCTGGGGGCCCAGCACCTTCTTCTCCAGGATCTCGTACATGCTCCACCTCATCAAAAGGGCGTCAGATCACAAGGGTCCGCTCGACGCACCGGATGTCCAGGGTCTCCAGCTCGGCCAGGATCGGCTGGTACAGAGAGGACAGGACGGGGGCCAGCACCCCTCTGTCCTGCACCGTGCCCTCCAGGATGAGCCGGGCGCCGATGGCACAGGGCAGGGTGACCGTGCGAGCCATGGAGCTGTCTTTGTGGGGGATGCCAAAGTCCACGAAGTCCATGATGGTCTGCTCGCGGTGGTCTTCGAACTGGCTGATCACATCGTGGTGCATCACCAGCATGTCCCGCTCCCCCGGCCGATACTGCATGCGCTCCAACATGGCAGCCGCCAGCGCATCCAGAGGCGTGTCCACCCCCTGAGGTATCGGATCCTCGCCGAAAAACCCGAGCCACTCCAGCGTCCGGATCGGGTCCGCGTCCACCGGCATTCCCAGCTTCTCCGCCACCACCAGCCGCAGGTCGGTCCCCTTGTCGGCCTGGAGCAGTGACCTTAGCAGGCCGGCATAGGTCCGATCGGCCAACTGCCGGCTCTCCACCTCGAACAAGCCCAGGTCGACCCAGGCTTTCCAGCGGGCACAGTGGCCCAGGTTGCGCAGCGTCCCCCGATACATGGTGGAGATGCCGTGCAGGCCATAGGTCTCGATGTAGCTCAGCGAATCGCGATTGGGGTAGGATTCGAACACCCCGGCTCCGGCAACCTCCACCTGGTGCATGTCGGTGAACAGCTGGGGGCCCGGCACATGGACCTCCTTCCCTTCCCACAGGTATACCGCCGAGTTGCGCGCCGCAACGAGCACCCCACGAGGCGCCCAGCTGAACTTGTATCCCAACGGGTTGTCGTTGGCCTCGGGGGCCGGCAAACCCCCGCAGTAGGACTTGAAGGAGACGACCTTGCCTCCCCGATCCCAGACACGATCGAAGATCCGCATGGCTGACATGTGGTCGATCCCGGGGTCGACCCCACACTCGTTCAGGAAGGTCAACCCTTTCTCCTTGGCCTCGCCGTCCAGGGCCCGCATCTCCGGCCGGATGTAGGAGGTGGTCGCCATGTGCTTGCCGTGCTTCAGACAGAGCCGGGCCACCTCGACATGGCGATCGGCCGGAAGGAGGCTGACGGCCAGGTCGTGCTCGGCCACGAGCGCCTCGACCGCCTCGATATCGTTGACGTTCAAGGCGCGCGCTTCCCCTTTCGGGTGATCCCCGATGATCGCCTGCGCCTTGCTCACCGTGCGGCTCGCCATGGTGACCCGGTGACCGGGACGTTCGAGGAAATAGGAGACCAGGGGGCGGGACACCAACCCCGCTCCCAGGACCAGGATTCTCTTGGTGGTGGAGGGATCGACGTTCATGGTTTCTGTCCTTTCTGCGAACATTTATTTGGCATACTCTAAAATTTCAACATATATGAGCTTACCGGACACCCCACTCTTTGGGCAAAACGCCGGGAAAAGGTCAGTCCGTAAGGTACTTGGCCATGTACTGGTAGTTGGGGGTCAGTTTGCCCTGGTAGAGGATGAGCGCCCGTTCGATGGGAGGCGGAAGCTCCAGCTCCTCGAAGGGAACGGTGAAATCCGCCCGAGCGATGGCCGCCACGAAGGGCTGGAGGGTCTTGGCGAAGAACTGGGAGGCTTCTCGTGGCAGCTCGGCGGGCAGGATGTCCACGGCCAGCACCACCACACCCGGCCCCTCGAACCCGTCGATGATCTCCCCATTGGCCGGGTTGTACACGAAGACCGGATTGTCGATGGGGGTAGACTTGAGGGTGCACTCCACCGACCCGCCGATGTCGCAGCTGATGTCTCCGATGACCAGCAGCCTGGGTTCCCCCCTTCCGGCGAACCAGCGCCGCAGAAAGTCGCGGGTTACCAGCCGCGGGTAGGTCTCGGTCCAGTAGATTCCATTCACCAGCACGGTCAGGTGGACCAGGTGGCGTTCGAAAACCGACCGATAGTTGTTGGGGTGGGCATAGTAGTCCCACAGCTCGAATGCCGTTTTTGGGCTGATAGGCTCCACCAGGTGGCTCTCGTGGAACACCACCTTGAACAACCGGTCACGCGGCGGGTTTCGATAGGCGGTCAGGGTGGCCAGATCCTCGGTTCCCACCTCTTCCACGGGAAGCAGGTCGAAGATGTGCTGGGCACCCTGTGAGACGTTGCCATAGCCGGCAAATCCGCAGATGAGCGGGGCTAGCGGCTCCGGCAGGAGCTCGGACTGCAGGCGGGCGCCGGCTGCGGCGATGGCGTTTTCGGCCTCCGACAGGGTGGGGTAGGTGTGGGCCTGCTGGATGTCGAGCAGCGGGGTGGGCATGTCCATCCGATCCAGCCTCTGGCCCAAAGCCCACAGGGTGTCGATCATGCCGGCCAGGCCAGCGTGTCGGCCGAAGAAGATGAGCCGCTGGTCGCGGTCGTCCACCACCCGCTCGTAGTCGATGAGGTTGGCCCCCATCTCCATCAGGCGGCGGAGCATCGGCATATTGTAGGGCTGGCCCTTGGTGGTGTGGGAAAAGAACAGGTAGGTCCCCCCCTTGCGGAAGAGGTGCAGCGGGATCTCCTTGACCGCCATGACCACATCACAGCTGGACAGGTCTTCGGCGATTTCGGCACCTGCCTGGCGAAACTCCTCGTCGTTGAAGATGCGGTTGGGGGAGGCTTGCACCCGCACCCCGATCTCCTCCTGCTCGATGAGCTCGGTCACCACCTCCGGGGTCAATGGGACCCGGCGCTCCCACTGGCTCTTGTCTTCTCGGCGAATCCCGATGGTCCTTCGACGCACCTTTCGTTCTCCCTGTACCCGGCCGCGGCCACGGTCCGGTTCAAGCGCGGGGCATTCTACGCGCGCTCCGATCGTTTGAACACCCCCAATCCATGGAGGCGACATCCGCCAAACTGGCGGTCCAAGGAGCATGGAACGGGCGACAGTCGCCAGCCATCAGCGGTCGCCTTGCAGGGTTTCGAAACGCCGCTGGCCGCAGCAGACACAGGAGGGCTCCCGCTGCACCTCGAGCTGTCGGAAGTCGTTGCTCCAGATATCGACGTGCAACAAGGTCCGCCGGACCTCGGCCGATCCGATCAGGATCTTGTAGGCCTCGGCGACCTGGATCGAGGCGAGGATGGCGGGCAGGCAGTTGACAATCCCGTGGGTGTCGGCGTTGAACGGCTCTTGTGGAGGATCGGGGAACAGGCAGCGGAAGCATGGGCCGTCCGGGGGCAGGATGTTCAGGGTCATCCCCGCGGAACCCACCACCCCCGCATAGATCCAGGGAATCCCCAGCATCACGCAGGCGTCGTTGATGAGGTAGCGGGTCGGGAAGTTGTCGGTGCCATCCAGCACCAGGGTCACCCCCTGTATGAGTTCCAGGACGTTGTGCCGTTCCAGCCGGACGGGGTGGGGTTCGATAGAGGTTCCGGAGTCGATGGCCCGCAGCTTTTCGGCGGCGACCAGGGCTTTCGGTTGTTGGGAAGCCACATCTCGAGCGTCATAGAGGATCTGGCGATGGAGGTTGTGGTTCTGGACGGTATCTCCGTCCACGATGCGGATCTGCCCGATCCCTCCCCGCACCAGGTGGGTGGCGATGATGGTGCCCAGGCCTCCGCATCCGACCAGCAGGACGGAGCTTCGGCTCAAGGTCTGCTGGCCCTCCAGGCCGATGGAGGGGAAGCGGATCTGGCGGGAGTGGTGCTCGAGCCAGTCGCGATCGATATTGATCATCGTGCGGGTTCTCCAGGTTTCCGGGAGCCGAGGGGGCCCCGTTCGGCAAGAAGAGAGAAGCACGGTGTCGGTAGAATAGCCCGATCTCCAGACCGGCATGAGTCGGCCGAGACGGTCCCCTTTTTCTCTCTTGGAGCAAAGAGGGGCTTGCTCCCGGTCAAATAAGGCTTATCATTTCTTTGGTTACTCGTGAAGAGGACGGCGAGACACCTGTAACCCCTTCATGCCGGGTAGTGCATGGGATCGCGAACGAGAACGGTAGAGCAGGTACAGATTCAACCCCTAGAACTCGAGAAAGAGCATGCCATTTCAAGGCGTAATTATTGACCACCACGTCGGTTTCCGGTTCAAGGTCGAGATCGACGGGCTTCTGATGGCCACCTTCAACGAGTGCTCGGGTCTCTCCGGCTCCATTGAGCCCTACGATATCAAAGAAGGTGGGATGAACTCCTCCGTGCATCGGTTCGTCAACCGGGCGACCTACGGAGACATCACCTTGAAGCGGGGGTTCATCAACATCCCGGAGCTTTTCTACTGGATGCAGGACGCCACGCTGAACTCCTGGAGTCCCCGCAAGAACGGCTCCATCGTCTTGTTCGACGATGACAACAACGAGGCTGCCCGCTGGTACTTCTGGCGCGCTCTCCCCGTCAAGTGGGAGGCTCCCAGCCTGAACGCCAGCCAGAACAGCATCGCCATCGAGTCGCTCACCCTGGCCGTGGAATGGGTCTCCATCGCTCCACCCGAGCCGCCTCCACCACCCGAGGAGAAAAAGAAAGAAGAGCCGCCCGCGGAGTGCGTGGCCAACTTCGAGTGGGATGAGGAAGAGCACATGATCAAGAGCAATCCGGCGCTGGATGCCTTCATCGCCAGCGCCAAGGACAAGGATACCCCCATCCACGTCCACGCCCATACCGACAACACCGGCAAGGCCAGCTACAACAAGACACTCTCCAAAGCGCGCGCCGATGACATCGCGACCTACTTGATCAATGGCGGCATCGCAGCCAGCCGCATCAGCAAGTTCGGTCATGGTGAGGAGGAGCTGCTGCCCTGCTGCGCAGGCGGACCGGACAAGAAATGCGAGAGCTGCCGTCGTGCAGAGGTCAAGGAGAGCTGCACCTGCGGCGCTTAGCGCCAAACACTACCGACCCCGGTGGCTCGACCGGCCTCCCCTTCTCAGAAAACCGACTCGCGAAAACCTGCTCCGCTGTGTTCTCCACCTCCCTTCCGGCCTGAAAAAAAGCTCCGGCCACACGATGGCTCCAGGTCGCCGCCAGAATCCACCACCGGCCCAGCGAGCAGCGCGGCACGGGTAAGTGCCGCTCGCGGTTGGCCGGTCGCCAAGGGTGTTCCGGTTGAACCGGAGGAAACCAGCCTCGATCGACCCCCGTACGGGGCAAAGGGGTGATCGACCCACCGGAGGTGGCGGATCGAGGGCTGTTGCACCTCTTTCCCGAGCCATCTATATTCGACTCTGGTGCCGGTTGGCGGGCTAGGGTAAGGGTCCCGAAACCGACTGGAATGCCGGTCCGGGCTTTGGGTCGGCCGAGCTCACACCTGTGCCGCCGGGCATGACTGCGTTTGGCCCGACAGGAAACGCAGCAACTGAGAGCCGGCATGGAACCGAACGGAACGAGACAGACGCTCTTTGGTGCCGCTGGCTGGAACGCCATCCGGTTGAGCGGCGAAGACCTGGGAGAGCTCCAGGAGCTGCTCGACGAGAGCGTCGACTACTATCGGCTGATCACCGGAGCCCCACCTGGCCCGGCCGAAGCCAACTTCCTGTTCCACGCGACCCCCGAAGGGACTCGGCCCCAGGACAAGTACGTGGTCGGATGTGTGGACCCCGAGGGGAACCTGTTCGGCGTGATCGACCTGGTCCCGGACTACCCCCAGCCCGCCACCTGGACATTGGGTCTCCTTCTGCTGGCCCCCGACCGACGCAGAAAGGGGTTGGGAAGCGCGATCTACTCCACCTTCGAACAATGGGCAGCCGAACAGAGAGCCCAGCAGGTGGAGCTGGCAATCGCCGAGCAGAACACAGCGGCCTACGACTTCTGGCGCCACATCGGATTCGAGGAGATCGAACGCCTTCCGCCGCGGATCGTGGGGAACAAGATGACCGTGATCATCAGGATGAGACGTGAACTGGAGTAGGGACAGAGATGCCCCCACCCCGGTCCCCTCTTTCGCCTCCGGCGGGCGAGGGGGACCCTCTTCCAGGAGCAGGCATTGCCCCACACCCAGTCTCCTCTATCGCCTCCGGCGGGCGAGGGGGACACGCTTTGCGCGGGGCAACAGAACACTCACCCATGGACACCAACCCCTGACAGTGAGGTCACCCATTGAAGCACGAACGATTTCTCACCGATGCACAGCTGCAGGCCGAGCTCGACAAGTGCGAGTTCTGCGAGGAGAAACCGTGTCTGGCGGCTTGCCCCGCCAACTGCTCTCCGGCCGACTTCATCATGGCGGCGCGCAACGGCGAGCCACACGACATCCGCCGGGCCGCGCAAGAGATCATGATGAACAACCCGCTAGGCGGCGTCTGCGGTCTGGTCTGCCCCGACCGACACTGCAAGAACGCCTGTGTCCACAAGGGGTTTGACGGACCGGTCGAGATCCCGTCCGTCCAGGCCACCCTGGTTCAAAAGGCCAAGGAGCTGGGGGCGATGCCCAGACCGGCTTTGGTGACCTCCAACGGCCGCCGGATCGCGGTGGTAGGCGCCGGCCCGGCTGGCCTGGGCGCAGCAGCCCTCCTGTGCCGCCACGGCTTTTCGGTGGTGGTGTTCGACGAGAAAGAGCGGGCCGGCGGCGCCTGTACCTGGATCCCGGAGCACCGGCTGCCGGCCGAGGTGCTGCAGTCGGACATCGACTGGCTGCTCTCGCTGGGAGACATCCGGCTGGAGCTGGGCTCGCCTTGCCTGGAGCCCCAACAGCTGCTCGAGCAGGGGTTCGAGGGCGTCATCCTGGCTGCCGGCCTCACCGAACCGTTCCAGATGGGGATCGAGGGAGAGGAGCTGGGGCTGGTGGGTCTGGCTTACCTGGCCGACCCCGCAGGCTACCCCATGAACGGCAACCTGGCCGTCATCGGGGGGGGCGCCACGGCGGTGGACTGCGCGGTGACCGCCAGGCAGCAGGGTGCAGCCAGGGTAGAGATGCTGGCCCTCGAACGCTGGGACGAGATGCCGCTGGAGCCCGCCGAGCGGCGAGAGCTCCAGGATCATGGGATCGACGTCAGCGGCCGCATCCGGGTCACCGCCCTGGCCAGGGGCGACGGCGGCAAGCTGGTCCTCACCACCGAGAAGATCACCCTGCCCGCCGGGGTCTCCTTCAACCTGAGAGACCTCCAGCCGGTGCCCGGGACGAAGGCCGCGCGCCATGACTTCGACCACCTGGTCATCGCCATTGGTGCCCGCCGCAGCCTGAAACCCTCCGACCACCCGCGGGTGGTGTTGGCCGGCGACTTCTTGAACGGCCCCTCTTCGGTAGTGTCGGCCGTGGCCTCCGGGAAGAACGCCGCCATGCAGCTTCTGGCGGCCATGGTAAAAGACCGGGTGCCAAGCTTCGAGCCCCACACCAAGAGCACGACCCCGATCCCGGGCTCCGTCAAGCTGCCGGTTCCGCTCGAGGCAGACTTCTTCGGCAGGGCCATTCCCTCCCCTTTCCTGCTCTCGGCCGCGCCGCCATCGGACGGCTACGAGCAGGTGTGCAAGGCCTACGAGCGAGGCTGGGCGGGAGCGGTGATGAAGACCTCCTTCGACGGCGTGCCGATCCACATCCCGGGCCGGTACATGCACCAGTACACCCCCAGTACCTACGGCAACTGCGACAACGTCTCGGGACACCCGCTCGACCGCGTCTGCAGAGAGGTGGAGCGCCTGGTGGCCCGCTTTCCCGACCGACTCACCATCGCCTCCACGGGTGGGCCGGTGAGCGGTGACGACCGGGCGGATCAGGCGGTCTGGCAGAGCAACACCCGCAAGATCGAGGCGGCGGGGGCCATGGGGATCGAGTACAGCCTCTCCTGCCCCCAGGGGGGAGACGGCACCGAGGGCGATATCGTCTCGCAAAACGCCGCCCTGACCGCCAAGATCATCGACTGGATCCTCCAGGCCGGAGACCCCGCCATCCCCAAGCTGTTCAAGCTGACCGGAGCGGTCACCTCCATCGCGGCCATCGCAATGGCCGTCAAGGAGGTCTTTGCGCGATACCCCTCGAGCAAGGCCGGCATCACCCTGGCCAACACCTTTCCCAGCCTGGATTTCCGCCAGGGCGACAAGGAGGAATGGGAGGAGGGGATCCTGTTCGGGATGAGCGGCGAGGGCATCGCCCCCATCAGCAACCTGACCTTGGCCAATGTCGCCCACCTGGGGGTGGTGGTGTCGGGCAACGGCGGCCCCTTGGACCACAAGTCCGCCGCCCATTTCCTGGCCTTGGGAGCGCGTACGGTGCAGTTCTGCACCGCCGTGATGAAGTACGGCTACGGCGTGGTGGACCACCTCCACTCCGGTCTGAGCTTCCTGATGGCCGAGCGGGGGATCCGCAGCGTGAACGAGCTGATCGGCCGAGCGCTTCCGAACCCCATCCGGGATTTCATGGCCCTAAGCCCGGTCAAGCAGATCTCCCAGGTCACCCGTGAGCTGTGTCAGCATTGCGGCAACTGCACCCGCTGCCCCTACCTGGCGATTACGCTGGACGAGGAGAAGATCCCCTCCACCGATCCGGCCCGCTGTATCGGCTGCAGCATCTGTGTACAGAAGTGCTTCGCCGGTGCCCTGTACATGCGGGACCGGACCCCCGAGGAGAGCGCATTACTTCAGGAAAGCTGATCGAACGACGAACACCCGATCCCCCATCCGGGTCGCGCTGCATCGCCGGCGCCTCTAGGTCCAGGCGCCCGTGACACCCCGCGGCGACCCGGGCCAGCGGGATCGACTCGAATCAACTGGAGCACTGTCCATGGCGAAGATCAAACCGTTCAAGGCCCTCAGACCGAAGCCCGAGCTGGCAGCGCAGGTCGCCGCCGTCCCCTACGACGTGGTGGACACCGCCAAGGCCCTCCTCCTGGCTCAGGGGAACCCCATGAGCTTTCTGCATGTGTCCCGCGCCGAGATCGACCTTCAGCCCGGCGTGGACCCCTACTCCGACCCGGTCTACGCAACGGCTGCCGCCAACCTGCACCGCCTAGTCGACCAGCAGATCCTCATCCGGGAAGAACGAGACTGCCTGTACCTCTACCAGCAGACGATGGGCCAGCATCGCCAGATGGGCCTGGTCGCCTGCTGCGCGGTGGACGACTACGACGCCAACGTGATCCGCAAGCACGAGCTGACCCGGGCCGACAAGGAGCTCGACCGCACCCGCCACGTGGATGTCACCAACGTCAACTCGGGCCCGGTCTTTTTGACCTACCGGGCCGAACAGAAGCTGGATGCGCTGGTCGACCAGATCGTCGCCCAGCAGCGCCCGCTCTACGATTTCGTCGCATCCGACGGGATCGGCCACACCGTCTACCGGGTCGACGACCCTCGGCACATCGAGGCCTTGGTCTCCCATTTCGCCGCCATTGAACGGCTCTACGTGGCCGACGGCCATCACCGGAGCGCCTCGGCAGCCCGGGTCGGCAGAGAGCGCCGTCAACGAGAGGGAAATGCCATCGGCGAGCGGGAGCACGACTGGTTTCTGGCCGTGCTCTTCCCGCACGACCAGCTCCAGATCCTCCCCTACAACCGGGTGGTCCAGGACCTGGCCGGCATGGACAGCGAGACCTTTCTCGATCGGGTGCGCCAGCGCTTTACGGTCGAGAAGGTGGAGGTCCGCGGATACAGCCCACAACAACGCCATGACATCGGCATGTACCTCGATGGCAGCTGGTGGCGGATCGTACCCTTGGCTGGCACCTATCCGGCCGGCCATCCGACCGGCTCGTTGGATGCCGCCATCCTCCAGCAAAACCTCCTGGCTCCGCTGCTGGGCATCGAGGACCCCCGGACCGCCAAGCGCATCAACTTCGTGGGCGGCATCCACGGTTCCAAGGAGCTGGAGCGGTTGGTCGATGGCGGAGGGTATGCCGTGGCCTTTGCCCTCTACCCGGTGTCGCTGGAGGAGCTGATGTCGGTGGCCGACGCCGACCTGATCATGCCGCCCAAGTCCACCTGGTTCGAGCCCAAGCTGCGCAGCGGCCTGCTCGTCCACGAGCTGAGCTGAGTCGGCCCGATCGGGCAGATCTCCTCCGCTCGTACCAAGGAGTCATCATGGAGCACACCCCCCGCTGGTTTGACGACCCCTCGATTATTCTCTCCCAGACCAACCTGGTCGACCGGTTTCTCGAGCTGGTCGCATTCGATACCCAGTCCGACCCCGACAACCCCGCCTGCCCTTCCACACCGGGCCAGCTCGAGCTGGCGCATTTCCTGGTCGGCAAGCTGAACCAGTTGGGGATCGACCAGGCTCGGGTGGACGAGCATGGCTACCTGTACGCCTGCTGTCCCGGCCTTGACGACAGGCCTGCGGTCGGGCTGATCGCCCACCTGGACACGGCTCCGGCCTTCAACGGCCAGGGGGTGAAACCGGTTCGCCACCCCGACTACGACGGCGGGGTGATCCGGCTCAACGACCAGGTCGAGCTGGATCCCGAGAGCTGTCCCGCCCTTCTGCAGCATGTGGGAGACACGCTGATCACCGCAGATGGGACCACCTTGCTGGGGGCCGACGACAAGGCGGGCATCGCGGAGATCCTGGCCGCCCTCGAGGTGCTGGCGGCCAACCCCCAGATTCCCCGACCGCCGCTGCGGATCGCCTTCACCCCCGACGAGGAGATCGGCAGGGGCGCAGACCATTTCGACCTGGACGGGTTTGGCGCAAAGGCGGCCTACACCGTAGACGGGGGTCCCATCGGCGAGGTCAACAGCGAGACCTTCAGCGCCGACAAGGCCAGCCTGGTGATCGAGGGGGTTTCGGTCCACCCCGGGTATGCCCGGGGCGAGATGGTCAACGCCATGGACTGGGCTGCCCG
>JAFGEP010000145.1 GCA_016931535.1 Bradymonadales bacterium | reverse complement strand
TACTCTACCTTCCGGGGGTCAGAGGAATCATCTCCCCCCCGCAAGGTAGAACTGCCGCAGCTGGTAGACGACCTTCTAGAGGTTCTACTCTACCTTCCGGGGGTCAGAGGAATCATCTCCCCCCCCGCAAGGTGGATCCTATCCATGGGTCCAGCAATCATCTGCCCACGAAATCATCAATGCCGGGATCGACTGGACGGCTGTTTTGTATAGTTGGCAAGGGGCTGCCCGCTCGAAAGCATCGAACCCGCAGAGCCGAGGCCTACAGCTCCGAGCGACCCCCCTGGCGACACGGTGGGCTCAGGTAGGTGCCGGAGGTGGCGGATCGAAAGACCTTTACTGCTTAAGCCGCCAGTTTGGCGTCGCACGACCTCGATCCGGATGTGAGCGATGCAAAAGCGGGTATTACCGGCTTTCGATGGTGGATCGGTGCGAGCGCCTGGTCACCAGGATCAGGCGCTTCCATCCTGAAAGCATTATCATCAGACCCGCTCACGGCCTGGGCCGTCCTCCTCCCCGGGCAGCATGACCACAAACGGCTTCCGGTCGCGGTGGCAGATGAGCTGGGTGACCTGGCGCCCATGGATGACGGCGGGAGGGAGGCCGCCGCCCGGCTCGGTCCACTGGCCGATCATGTAGAAATCCTTCAGACCGGGAAGCTGGTGGGGGAGGCTGTTGTCCTTCAGCAGGTTGAGCGGGGGCATCCAGCCCTCGAAGCTGCCCTCCCAGTTGTTGGTGTATCGGTGGAAGGTGGCCGGCGTGGCCACATCGACCACCTCGACGTGGGAGCGGATATCGCCGAGCCGAGCATCGAGGAAGGCTGTGACCCGGTCGGCGACCTGGTCCTTGGCCAGGCGGTAGGCCTCGCGGTCGGTTTCGCGCAACCGTTTCCAGAAACCGAGGGTGGAGGTGGGGAGGATGACGTTGAGCATTGTCTTGCCGGGAGGCGCCATTGTGGGGTCGTACCCGTAGGGATGAACCGTCATGCGTTCGAAGCGGGTACCGTCGGGGGCGGTCCAGGGCTCGTCGAGCACGTAGCTGGTGACGGTGGTGGGCTGCTCGAGGAGGCGGTCGATGCCCAGCGACACGATCATCAGCGAAGGGAAGCGCTTCAGCTCCTGGCCGTCGTAGATCCGCTTGAGGCGGGGGGTGAGATAGCGCCCACCCAGGGCTTCGAACAAGGTGAAGTGCCCGTCGGCCGCGGAGATGACCACGTCGGCCCGGTGCTCGGAGCCGTCGGCCAGTTGGACTCCCACAGCCCTGTCGCCTTCGACCAGAATGCGGGCCACGCGGGAGCGATAGTGGATCTGCCCGCCAAGCTCGGAGAACCGGTCGGCAAAGCGCTTGGCGAAGGCCATGGAGCCGCCGAGCGGGTAGCCGGCGCTGCGCTGATCGAACCAGGCGAGCTGGAAGAGCAAAAGCAGGACGGAAGCGTCCATCCCCTCGAAGGCCGTCACCAGCGCCTCCGCGAGGAAAGGCGACTTCACCTTCCGGGCGAAGGCGGTGAGCGACATCCTGTCCCACGGCATGAGGGGAAGGAAAGCGGGTATGTTGGCCAGGAATGCCAGTTTGTCGCGCCAGGTGTTGAGTTCCTTGGGCTTCATCATGGAGGCGCCCATGTCGATGCCTCGGATGCGCCGGGCCGCACTCATGAGAGCCCGGATGTGCGCCTTGTCTTGGGGGGCGACCCGCTGGAGGTAGCGCTCGAAGCGGTCGAGATCGCTGTAGAAATGAAAGATCCGGTCGCCGTCGGGAGCCCGGCTCGATTTCATCTCGAGGTCCATCAAGCGGTCGTGGTCCACGAAGGTGATGGAGTACATGTCAATGAGCTCGCTCCACAGCCGATAGAGCGCGTGAGAGGGGCTGGAGCCGACCAGCCAGTGGATGCAGCCGTCGAAGGTGAAGCCCTTGCGGTACCAACTGGTGCACAGGCCGCCGGGGTTGTCGTGCAGCTCGAAGATCTCGGTATCGTAGCCGTTCATCGCCAAATAGCAGCCGGCACACAGGCCAGCCATGCCGGCCCCCACGATGATGATCCGCTTGTTTTCCATCGGTTGTCTCCCTTCTAGCCGGGTCCTTCAGCTTGTCGGTTCCACGACGACCTCGGCAGCGCTACCGGGAGGGCGCCGTGTGCCGCGAGGGTGCCCGCCTCGACCGATGGTAGCGGTTCAACGGTCGTTATGCCAGGGGACAGAATAGAGGGGAGCAGCCGTCTGACGCTGGGATTGGTACGTCAGTCCGTAGGATACCAAACGGCGGCAGATCGTGCAGGATTGTCCCAGGCGGGTATCGACCGGGGGCCGATCTCATCACGGAGGGAAGCACCTATGACAGGGCGGGCCACATTGGTGCGGCCATGGGCCGACCTATTCACGGAGGGAAGCACCTATGACAGGGCGGGCCACATTGGTGCGGCCATGGGCCGACCTATTCACGGAGGGAAACACCTATGATAGGGCGGGCCACATTGGTGCGACCATGGGCCGACCTATTCACGGAGGGAAACACTTTTCCACACCCACCGAGCGTCAGGAGGTAGAGATCTCATGTCATGTCCCGAGCGCTGCACCAGGCTGCCGCTCAGCGCGCTTTTTGCGCTTGGCCTGTTGGCTTGTGGACGCCGCTGAGACGGCAGCGGTGGACCTGTTCCCGGATCGGGACCGGGCACAGGCGAGTTGCCTTGCGATCCAGGGTCTGGACCCCCGGTTCTCCGCTGGGTGGTGACTCTTGTCCCCAGCTTGTCATGAGCCAGGTTTCAAGTGGTTTTTCTCTTGTTTCCTCCGAATGGGAACTCCATCGGCCTGGTGAAGGTGGGGTTTTTTGACCCCAGACCAGGGGGAAAGATCTCGCTGCCACGGTTTCCCGGGAGCGGGGTCAAGTTGTGACATGCAAGCCACAGGGGATCGGAAGGTGGAGTTGCCGATCGAGGCCGACAGAGTCGGCTGGACCGGCAAATCCGGCGGTCCGGAGGGGCGCGATCCCGGTCTGCTTGGGGATCACCGGATGCGTGCGAAATGGGACTGAAGGGGCGCAAGGCGACCTGGAACGTCGGGATCAGGGCTGTCGTCGGGATTGAAGGTCTTTTTGGGGCCAGCGTGCCGGTCTGGTGTCCGTCATTTGGCCCGGAACTTGCTTCGAATAGCGCGGAACGCAGCGAACCCCACATCGAGGAAGGCGATGAAAGGAACGAAAGAGCTTGTTGGACTGCTGGTAATCGGGTCTCTTCTTCTGGCCGGTTGTGCAGAGATCAGCCTCACCGACCAGGAGCAGCTGGACGAGGAGTGGGTTGATTTCTACGGCATCGAGGGGCCGTTCGAGACCAGCGCACCCTTGGGCAAGACCGCTTCCACCACCGGGCCGGCCCGCGCATGGGCCAACACCGATACGGTCTGGACGGTGCAGCACGAGTGGACCGACGTGACGGCCGAAGCCGGCATCGCCTGGTCGGCAAACAGCGGGCTGAACTGGGAGCAGAAGTACTCGGCGTGGGTACAGAGCCTTCAGACCACGACCCGGGAAGCGGGGGGCACCACCTTCGAGATCACCACGCCCGACGGGCGCACCCTTCCGGCTCCCCTGCTGGAGTGTGCCGAGGTGGCGATCTTCTTGCGGGTGACCTTCGCCAGCTGGTACGGGCTACCGTTCTACCTGCGGTCGTCACAGAAGGTGAATGGCCAATGGCGCCCGATCTACCTGGGTCACTTCGGGTTTCGCAACTATGACGGCAGCCGCTTCTCCAGCTCGCCCACATTCAGGAACTACAAGGACTACACCGGGACCTGGAACGGGACCGGCGCCTTCCCCAGTAACTCGGCGCTTGCTCGCCAGGGGCTGTACGGCGGCGGAGACGAGGTTCCCTTCCTACCCCAGGTCAATGGCCAGCCGGCCCGCGCGGGCGCCTACTTCGACACCCTGTTTCTGAACAAGCGGGTGGGGCACTTCCTGATCATGGCCCTTTCCTGGTTCGGCTCGATGCACCTGGCCGACGAGAACAACACCTCCCACATCGCTCCCGAGGCCACCCGGGCTGGCGACGTCCTGATCGAGCGATGGCAGCGCTCCGGGATCGGACACACCATCCCAGTCATGCGGGTGACCCATCCCATGGAAGGTCGGCTGGAGATCGACATCGCCACCGGTTCCATGCCTCGCCGTCAGCCGGTGTGGGAGCGGGGCGCCTCGGTGTTGTGGTACTTCACCTCCGACTACTCCGGCGGCCCGGGGACCAACGAGGACGGTGACCGTTACGCCAGCCTGGGCGGCGGGATCCGGCGGTGGCGCTCGGCGCTTCGGAAGGGGACGATGTGGGTCAACAACTACATGCCTGAAGATCGGAACATCGTGATCGCCGCTTCCCAGGTGGACACCCTTGCGGCCCGCACCTCCCGCTTTCGCGAGCTGCTGGCGGATGTGAGCCCCCAGGAGCTCCGCGACGCCGCCCTGACCCGCATCCAGGCCTCCCGCGAGCACCTGGCCGACCATCCGGCCAGCTGCTCGGCGCGTGAGCGTCGCGAAGAGGCGTTTGTCACCCTGTACCAGGTGATGGAGGAGCACTTCGGGATGAGCAAGGTCCAGGTGGATTCCCAGTACCGGACCCTGGCCGACTACGTGTTCGCCGAGCTGGTCTACAACCGGTCCCGCAGCTGCTGCTGGAACTCCACCACGCGCGCCATGTACGAGATCGTCATGGCCTACGCCCAGGCCGAGCAGGATGCGGCCATGACCAACGGGGAGTGCATCCAGCCCACCGTGTTCATGGGGCGCAACCGCGGCAGCACCGGCGACGGATGGCAGCTCTACAGGAACTACGCTCAGACCATCGGCCGCAGCGCAGACTGGCTGGCCTGGAGCGCTGACGAAAGCTGCCCCCAGGCCAACGTGGTCAACGACACCGAGAAGACCCATCACTGGACCGGCTTCTGCGACCTTTCCCAGGTCAACATCGAGCCGACCCCCGGCACCAGCTGCGAGGACGGCAATGACTACCGCTCCAGCGCCACCCGCTTGACCCCGGGGCAGCTAACCGGTCAGATCTGCAACCAGACCGACGTCGACTACTACACCTTCACCCTGACCTCCCAGCAGCAGGTCGAGGTGACCCTGAACTTCACCCATTCGTCCGGCGACCTGGACCTGCAGCTCCAGGACCACAACGGCGGCAACCTGGCCACCAGCCAGTCCACCAACAACGTCGAGTTCGTCAACCCGGTGCTTCCCGCCGGCCAGTACTTTATCCGGGTCTACGGCTACAGCGGCGCCACCGGCCCCTTTACCTTGCAGCTGGCCGTGCGCAGCAACACCGCCTCCACTTGCAGCGACGCCGGGAACTCCTTTGCGACCGCCCGGGCCATCGGCGCCGGCACCCACCAGGGCCTGAGCATCTGCGCCGGTGAGACCGACTTCTGGAAGTACACTGCTCCCTCCGCCGGACGGGTCACGGTCACCATCCGCTTCCAGCACAGCCGGGGAGACCTCGACATGTCCGCCTGGCGGGATGCCAACAACTACTTTTCCATCAGCCAGAGCACCGCAGACACCGAGACCATCACCTTCGATACCACCGCCGGCCAGGCGACCGTTCTCAAGATCTACGGTTACAACGGAGCAGCCGGCGACTACGATTTGACCATCACCCAGTGACGGCGCTTCCTCCCTGAGCGCCTACCGTCTGAACCACGTTTGGAAAGCCCCTGCAGGCATGGATGCCCGCGGGGGTTTTCGCTTTTTGGGCGGTTTGTGGAAGGGGAAACTCTTTTCTCCCGAGTTGGAGTGCGGAGAGAGAGGGCGGCGCGACCGCCCGGGGTTCACGGTCAGGTTCACGGTCAGGTTCACGGTCAAGTTCACGGTCAAGTTCACGGTCAAGTTCACGGTCAAGTTCACGGTCAAGTTCACGGTCAGGTTCACGGTCAGGTTCACGGTCAGGTTCACGGTCAGGTTCACGGTCAGGTTCACGGTCAGGTTCACGGTCAGGTT
>JAFGEP010000016.1 GCA_016931535.1 Bradymonadales bacterium | reverse complement strand
GGTACCTCTGCACCCAGAGCCCCAGAGGGGCGACACTCCTAGACCCAGAGGTACTTTTCCTCAACCGATGGGCGTCAGGTCACGCTCTCGCGTAGGCGATGCGAGCCAGGCGGATCACTCCCCTACCCCTTGCAGGAACCGATGGATCTGGGCCGCCACCTGGTCGGGGAACTCCATCACCGAGTAGTGGGTCCCCCCTGGGAACTCGACGTGCACTGCGCCAGGGATGCGGTTGCCGATGTGCTTGGCGATCTTGGGGCGGGTGATCCGATCGCGGCTGCCCGAGGTGACCAGGGTCGGCACCGCCACCGCGGAGAGCAGATCCTCGGTATCGTGCTGGTCGGCATATCGTACCATGCGGGCGAACACCCCGGCATCCAGTGTCAAGATCCGCTGTAGCGCTTCCTGGAAGGTCTCCGGCTGGCCGTTGACGAAACCGGCCAGCGAGATCAGTCGAGGTGCCCATCGAGTCCGGGCCAACCGGCGCAAGGGGGGGAGCACCAACCGGTTGATCCAGGGTGCCATCCATTCGGCCTGGCCCACGAGCGGGGGCAGCAGCAGCCCGGCCAACCGGCCGTCCAGGGAGCGGTGAAGGACTCGGCCATGGGCCCCGTTGATCAGGATGAGCGCCTCGATCTTCTCCGGTCGTCTCCGATACTGCTCCAGGGCGACCTGGACCCCGACGCTCCAACCGGCCAGGACCATCCGTTCGATCCCTTCGCACTCCATCAGGAGGTCCAGATCGCGGCAGTTGTCTTCGATGCGAAGTCGTGTCCGGTCTTCAGGCGCACGGGAGGAGAAGAGGCCGCGGTAGTCCCACAGAAGAAGGCGGTAGTGCTGCTGGAGGCGGTCAAATACCTCGCGCCAGGCGCAGAATGTTCCCCCGTAGCCATTGGCCACCACCAGCCAGCGGCCGGAGGTGCCGCCAACCTGGTAGGTGATCTCGGTCCCGTCAAAGCTCCTGATGGTCTTTTCCTGCATACACCGATTCCTCGTTCGACTGTTGCTCGAGCCATGCTGCCAGCGCCTCCAGGGCGCGCTTGGACTGCTGGTATCCTCGTTCCCGGCGGGGAAAGCGCCGCTCGAGGGGCGGAAACAGCCCCCAGTGGATATTGGTGGGTTGGTAGATTGGCGATGACGGCACAAGTTCCCCGCTCACGTGGCCGGCCAGCGCTCCGAGCGCGGTACAGTGGGGAGCAGGAAGAAAGGTTCGCCCTGCGATCTTGGAGACCACCGCCATTCCCGCCAGCAGCCCGGTGGCCATGGACTCCACGTAGCCCTCCACCCCGGTGATCTGACCGGCAAAGTGAAGCTCTGGTTTCTGGCGGACGGACAGATCGGCGTTGAGGAGGCGGGGACCGTCCAGAAAGGTGTTGCGGTGAACCGATCCGAAGCGGAGAAAGAGGGCTTCCTGTAGACCGGGAATCAAACGAAACACGCGTGCCTGTTCACCTTGCTTCAATCGGGTCTGAAACCCCACCAGGTTGTAAGCGGTCCCCTCCCGATTCTCCTGCCGGAGCTGAAGCACCGCATGAGGCATGCGGCCGGTCCGGGGATCGACCAGTCCCACCGGCTTCATCGGCCCGTAACGGAGGGCATCGAGGCCCCGCTCCGCCAGCGTTTCGATCGGCAGGCAGCCCTCGAAGAAGCGGCCCTCCTCTCCCGGGTGCAACGGCACCTTCTCGGCACGCAGCAGCCCGGCCACCAACTGTTGATACTGGTCGCTGTCCAGGGGGCAGTTGAGGTAGTCTGCTCCTTCGCCCTTGTCGTAGCGGCTCTGGGACCAGACCAGGCCGCGATCGATGGAGTCGCCCTCGACGATGGGGGCGATGGCGTCGTAGAAGAAAAGGTGCTGGGCTCCCAGGCTCTTGCCGATCTCGGTAGCCAGGGCATCGGCGGTCAGCGGACCGGTGGCGATGATGGCCCATCCCTCTGGCAGGCCGGTGGCCTCCGAGCAGACCTGCTCGATGAAGGGATCTCGGGATATCCTCTCGGTGACGAGCTGGCTGAAGAGGTGACGGTCCACCGCCAGGGCGGCCCCAGCCGGCACGCGAGCCTGGTGGGCCAGGGGGATCAGGGCGCTTCCTGCCCGGCGCATCTCCTCCTTGAGCAACCCGCTGGCCCGTGCCAGGTCGTCGGACTTGAGGCTGTTGCTGCACACCAGCTCAGCCAGGCCATCCAGGGTGTGTGCGGCCGATCGCCTGCGCGGTTTCATCTCCACCAGCCGGGTGGGGATCTGTCGTCGGGCCAGCTGCAGGGCGGCCTCACATCCGGCGAGACCGGCCCCGATCACGGTGGCGACAGGGGAACCGGGCCGGGCGAGCTCGGCGGGTTGGTTCATTGTGCCCCCGATCAGCCGTTCTCCTGATCGAGGCTACCCTGGTAGCTACACTGGCTACAAACCAGCTTGCTGGTGCCGTCTCGACCCACCTTTACAAAGAGCATGGGGTACGCGCACTGCGGACAGGGCCGATCCAACGGCTCGTTCCAGCTGGCGAACTTGCAGGTGGGGTAGCGGTTGCAGCCCCAGAACTTCTTGCCACGCCGGGTTCTCTTCTCCACCAGCTCCCCCTCCTGGCAGGTGGGACAGCGCACACCGGTGGTGACGGGCGCGGTCTGGGTGCACTGGGGATAGTTGGTGCAGGCGCGGAAGCGGCCGAACCGGCCGGTCTTGATCACCATGGGGGAGCCGCACTTGGGACAGGTTCCGTTGGTCTCCATTTTGGGCTGGACGACCACGATCTTTCCGTCAACCCGTTCGAACTCCCGGGTGGTCCGGCACTTGGGGTAGCCGCTGCAGGCGAGGAAGCTGCCGTTTTTCCCCCAGCGGATGACCATGGCGGCCCCGCACTCCGGACAGAGCAGATCGGTAGGGATGGTTTCCCGCTTCAGATCCCGCATCTCCTTGCGGGCCCTTTCCAGGGTTTGGCTGAAGGGTCCATAAAAGCTGTTGAGGAGCTCCACCCAGTCGAGCTGTCCCTCCTCGATCTTGTCCAGCTCGGTCTCCATCTCGGCGGTGAACTCCACGTTGAGAACCCGGGGGAAGCTCTCGACCAGCAGGTCGGTCACCGTGCGTCCCAGCTCGGTGGGATGCAGCCGGCCTGTTTGCTTGTGGACATACTCCTTGTCCAAAACGGTGCTGATGATGGAGGCATAGGTGGAGGGGCGGCCGATGCCGCGTTCCTCCAGCTCCCGGATCAGGGTCGCCTCGGTAAAGCGGGGAGGAGGCTGGGTAAAACGCTGTTCGGAGCGCTGGTCCAGCTTGCGCAGGGGGTCATCGACCCGAAGCAGCGGCAACGGGCCATCGCTCTCTCCATTGCCTTCGGTCTGGTCCTCGTCGGTGCCGTTCTTGTACAGCTCCAGAAAGCCGGGCGAACGGAGCACCGTACCGGAAGCGCGCAGCAGGTAGGGGCCCGCCTGGACGTCGATGGTGGTGGCGTCATACACCGCCGAGCTCATCTGGCTGGCCACGAAACGGCGCCAGATGAGGGCGTACAGGCCGTGCTGCTCAGGGGCCAAGAACGGTTTGACCGCGTCGGGGGTCAGCTCGACATCGGTGGGGCGAATGGCCTCGTGGGCGTCCTGAGCCTTCTTCGAGGCGGTGTAGTGACGGGGCTTGGCTGGAAGCCGGTCGGCTCCGAAATGCTCTCGGATGTGCTGGCGCGCAGCCCGGATGGCCTCTTCCGAGACGCGGGTGGAGTCGGTTCGCATGTAGGTGATCAGGCCGGTCTGGCCTCGACCGCCCAGCTCGAGCCCTTCGTACAACCGCTGGGCGATCATCATGGTCCGTTTGGGGGGCATCTTGAGCCAGCGGGAGGCATCCTGCTGCAAGCGCGAGGTGATGAAGGGAGGGGGAGGCTGGCGGTGCCGTTCCTTTTGCTCGACCTGAGCGACCCGGTAGGACTCCTTGGCCAGGGCCTCCATGTGGTGTTGAGCCTCCTGAGCATTGGGGATCTTGAGTTCCTTGCCCTTGTGCTTGAAAAGCCGCGCCCAGAAGGGGGGTGGCGTGGAACCCTCCAGCAGCAGCTCCAGGCGCCAGAACTCCACCGGCTTGAACCCCTCGATCTCGCGCTCCCGATCCACGACCAGGCGTACCGCAACCGACTGTACCCGGCCTGCGGATAGCCCCCGCCGGACCTTGTCCCACAGCAGGGGGCTGAGCTGGTAGCCGACCAGGCGATCGAGGATGCGGCGGGCCTGCTGGCTGTTGAACAGGTCCGAGTTGAGGGTTCGCGGGTTGGCAAAGGCCTCCTGGACCCCCCGCTGGGTGAACTCATTGACCAGCACGCGCATGATCTTGCCGGGGCCGTTCTTGGGGCGCCTGATCTCCTCGGCGAGGTGCCAGGCGATCGCCTCTCCTTCCCGGTCGGGGTCGGGCGCCAGGAAGACGACATCAGCCTCCTGACTCTGCTTGCGGATCTCCTTGAGCACCGTCCCCTTGCCATGGATGGTTACATAGTGGGGCAGAAATCCCCCGTCCACGTCCACCCCCAGCTCCTCTTTCGGGAGGTCTTTCACGTGCCCCTTGGAGGCCATGATGACGTAGTCATGGCCCAGATACCTCTTGATGGTCTTCGCCTTGGTCGGCGACTCCACGATGACCAGATGTTTCGACATAGGCTCTACAAGTTACGGGTTATGTTGACTCACGGGCTTCTGGGATACCGCCGGCTACAACCGGCTGCCGAGTAGAGAGCCGGTCCGATCTGCCGGATGTGTCCCCAAAGCACCAGTTGCGTTACCGCGGTGGTGATGGTGCCGAGGTCTTTTCCCAATTCGGCCACCAGCTCTTCCAGTGAGCAGGGACCGGACCTCAGGATCTCCATCAATGCTCGCTGCTCCTTCCCGATCGGCAGCTCCGCCAACCGCGGCTCCTCGGTATCGCCCTTGGCGGCCGGTGTGCTTTCTACCCGCCCGACGCTCTCCCACCGGCGGGGGAGATCCTCGGCCGAGGCGATCAGGTGGCCTCCGCTTCGGATCACCTCCAGACAGCCCAGGGTGGTGAGATCCTCCGGCGACCCCGGAACCGCGTATACCGGCCGCTCTTGCCGTCTTGCCCAGGCCGCGGTGATCAGGGCCCCACTATGCAGAGGGGCCCGGATCACGACCGTGAAGGCAGCCAGCCCGCTGATCAGGCGGTTTCTCCGGACGAACAGCTGCGACCGCGGTGTCCGACAAGGCGGGTGCTCTGATACCAGACAACCCCCATGGTCGACAACTGCCTCAAACAGGGATCGCTGAGATCGAGGGGCCAGGTGCAGCAAACCGGCCGGCATGACCACCACGGTGGTCGCCTTCCGGTCGATGGTGGCCCGATGCACCGCCCCGTCCACCCCCAGCGCTCCCCCCGACACCGTATGCCACCCCCGCTGGACACACCAGCCCACCACCCTTTGGGCCCATCGGATCCCCTCCATCCTCGCCGCCCGGGTACCCACGATGGCAGCCAGGGGGAGCTGCAGGGCAGCCGGGTCGCCCCGGACGAACAGCCACTCGGGCTCCCCCAGCGCCTGCAACAAGGCGGGAAAGCGATGCCATCCCAGCTTCAGGACCGTGATCTGGCCCTTCTCCAGTTGCCCGACCAGCTGCTCCTGACAGCTCTCTACAGGCCACGATCTCTGGAAATTGTCAAACAGCCACGGAGTGCCGAGCAACCTGGCGCATTCCTGTGGGCCGGCGCTCACCGCCTGCCTGGCTCCCCCCAGACGTTCGACCAGCAGCCTGTAGCGGGCCGACCCGATCCCTTCCACGCACCACAGCAGCAGCCCATACCAGTCCTCGGTCTCCCAGATGGGCTGCTGGTGTTCGCCGAGATCCTCGAGGGCTGTGGGTGCCTCACCACCTTCCATTTCTTGCATGCCCAACCCCATGCGTGTCCCCAAGCCAAACCCGCCCTGCTCCACGGGTAGCGGATCTGGATGTGCATGGGGGTTTTCGTCGAAGACGCAGGTCCATTGCACAGGTTGTCCCCAGAAGAACGCCGGGCCGTTTCCACCCCAGCCAGGACTGCTGAATTTGGCCGTTTGGGTGATTTCCTGTCGAGGGTCGGGATCTGACCGTTTGGCTGAGTCTGTGTCGAAGGATGGCAGGAGCGTTCGCCGCGCTGCCGACCGGGCGGCCGGTCAATCCCGGAGGGTCTGTGCCAGCACCGCGGTGATGTTGTCGGGTCCCCCCGCGGTATTGGCCGCCGCAATCAGCGTGCGACAGATCTCGTCGAGGTCCTTGTTGTTCCGGATGATCTTCGAGATCTCCTGGTCCGACAGCGGATCGGAGAGCCCATCCGAACAGAACAGGTAGATGTCTCCCCCCTGGAGCGTTTCGAACTGGACCTCCGGTTCAACCGTATCGTTGAGCCCCAGTGCTCTCGTGATCACGTTGCGGTACGGGAAGTGGTCGATCTCGTCGGGCCGTAGGATTCCCATCTGGAGGTACTCGTTGGCCAGACTGTGATCGCTGGTGAGCAGGCTCAGCTTGCCCTGGCGGAATCGGTAGGCGCGGCTGTCGCCGACATGGATGAAGTAGGCTCCGGCTTCCAGGAAGTAAGCCCCGACCAGGGTCGTTCCCATGCCCCGGCACTCTTCGTGGCGGGTGGCATGGTTGAAGATCTTGTGGTTGGCGATCATGGTCGCCTCGATCAGCCGTCTTTCCTCCGCATGTTCCGGCTTGCGGCGGCCAAAGGGCCAGGAGAGGAGCCTGAACCGGATGTTGTCGCTGAGGTCGGCCAGGGTCTTGGCGTAGTAGTCTCGGATCACCTCGATGGCCATGGAGGAGGCGACCTCTCCCGACCGATGTCCACCCATGCCATCGGCCACCAGAGCCAGCGCCTCGGTCTCCGAGATGAAGAAGGAGTCCTCGTTGCCATCCCTCGTCATCCCCGTGTCGGTCATGCCTGTAAAACGGACTCTCACGGCGGCTCAACCCAGTCGCGATCGCTGCGGAACCAGACAGGCAACATGATAATCGTGCGCAAGGACGCCGTAAAGCGGTGCTTTCACCCTCGGATCTCAAACGACCAGTGGATGCTCCGGCCGCTGTCCACCCAGCACCTTGACGACATCTCGACAGACGGCGCTGGCCATGGCGGTCCGCGTCCGGTGGGTGGCGGAGCCGATGTGGGGCAACAGCACGACCTGCTTCAGCTCCAACAGCCCGGGATGGATCTCCGGCTCCCGCTCGTACACATCCAGCCCTGCGCCCGACAGGTGGCCGGAGCGAAGAGATTGGACCAGCGCCTCCTCGTCGACGATCCGCCCGCGCGCCGTGTTGATCAGGATCGATCCCGGCTTCATGGCGCCCAGGCGTTCCCGGTTCATCAGCTGCTCGGTCTCCAAGGTCAACGGCAGGTGGAGGCAGACGATGTCGCTTTGCCCCAGCAGGTCATCGAGCTCCAGGTACTCGGCGGGGATGGACTGCGCCTCCTGGACCGGCTGCCGATCCCAGTAGACCACCTTCAGACCAAAGGCCACCGCCCGCTGCGCCACCGCCTGGCCGATGCGGCCCATGCCCAGGATGCCAAGCGTCGATCCGGAAAGCTCCAACCCCAGGATCAGGCCAGGCTGCCACACCGTCCACCCCCCCTCCCGCACGAACCGATCAGCTTCCACAATCCGGCGAGCCACCGCCAGCAGCAGAGCCATGGTGAGATCGGCCGTGGCGTTGGTCAGCATCCCGGGGGTGTGACAGATGGTGATCCCGCGTTCGAAGGCGGCCTGGACATCGATGTTGTCCACCCCCACCGCGCAGTTGCCGATCACCTTCAGCCTGGGCGCCGCCTCGATGAGCTCGCGGTCGATCCGATCGGTCAACAGGCAGACCAGGGCGTCCGCCGTGGCCAGCTCTCGGCGCAATCGATCCCGGTCGCATCGCTCGGGGGTACCGACGAGGACCACCTCGCCGGCCTCCACCAGGATCTCTCGCCAGCTCCCCACCAGAGGTCTGGTCACTGTAATGCGCGAGCCCGACATGACCCCTCCCGCACGACGAACAGGGTTTTCTACTCGACGAATCGAAATTGTGCCGCACCCAGCGGTGAATAGACGTCTGTTTGGTCCCCTGCGAAGGCCAGATCACGCAGCACCGCATGGGCGGCTACCCCGGGCTGCATGCCCCTTCCCAGCACCAGGTCGAGATAGAAAAACTCCAGCAAGGCGGAGGCCGACCAGTCCACGGAGGTGGCGTACCCGGAGATGGCCACCGACCGTCCCTCGGGAAGCTGGGCCTTGATCTCCTCGGGAGCGGTGCCGGTCATCATCTCGCAGCTGGAGAAGTGCACCACAAACACATTGGGGGCTTTTGCCAGCGCCCGGCCGATCTCGTCGGGGGGGATCCGCTCCCCCTCCGACATCAGCTGGCCGCCCTGACCGTGGCCGGCGACCAGCAAGGCCACCGGTTCGGCCAGGAAGGCCAGTGCCGAGGTTGCCCGGCGGAAATCCTCCAGGTCGTAGAAGCGGCGGTGGCGCACCCGGACATGAGGGTAGCGCTCGAAGTAGGCCCGCAGCATCTCCCCGAAGGAGTACTCGTTCTCGGCAAGGCTGAGCTCCCAGGGAGCCTCCAGGACCACCAGCCACATGATCCCCTGCACGGGCTGCACCCGCTCTCCCACCCAGCTGGACCAGTGGTCGGTTCCGTCTGCCCGCCAGGCCCCCTCGAACATGGATCCGTCGGGAGCCATCTCGAACCAGCCCTCACCGGCGGCGGTGGGCTCGGTGTAGCGAAAGACCAGGCGGTTCCCTTCCATCCGGCCCTCTATGCTGCTCCCCCCTTGAAAGCTGTAACTGCCCACCACCTCCTCCCCCGAGCGGAACAGCCGCAGGCGGCCGTAGGTGGTGTCAAACAGCCCGGACATGCCGGTAGCGGCATCGGTTGGAATCGGTGGGGTAAAGCGGGTCCCGGTCCAGGCATACCAGCTCGATGCGCCGTCCTCTCGCCACTGCCCCGCAAAAGACTGGCCGTCGGTGGCCATCTCGAACCAGCCCTCGCCGGTGGCGATGGGCTCGCGGTAGCGGAACTGGAGCCGGTTGCCGTTCACCCTGCCCTCGATGCTGGATCCGCCGCCATAGCTATAGGTACCGCGCGCCGAGTCCCCTTGTTGGGTGAGCTCGAGCACTCCGTAGGTGGTGGACCACCTCCCCGAGAAATCGGCGACCTCCTGTTGGGGCTGCTCCGACTCCACAGCGGCTTCCTGTGCCCATCCCGGGCGCACTCCAAAGAGAAAGATCGCCATGAGGATCGTCAACCCGATCGCGTCCCCTCTTCGATCGCGATCCTGGATCGATGTCACACGCCCTGCCACCATCGCGTACCCCGTTTTTGATGTTGTCGAAAATCCGATTCCCTGCCCTCAGGCCACCCCGGGGCCAGACCGGTAGGCAAGAGGAAACCTGGCCAATTCGAAAGCCTATGGTGAAATGGAGCCGGGGGCAAGGTCGTCGCACCACATGCCACTCGCTCCTCTTGGCCGCCGACGCCGACCGACGGGGTGGCATTGACAGACCCATCCCGGTTGTGGCCTGATCGTTTGGCTCCCGCCCGTCGCGTACCCCGGGGGGAGCGAGTGGTCCACTCCGGGCGTACCGCGCATGGCGTCCAGACCCGCAACAACGGCGACGGCGTTGGAACCCGACAAGATCATCATCAAGGGAGCGCGCCAGCATAACCTGAAGAACCTCTACCTGGAGATTCCCAAGCGCAAGCTGGTGGTGCTGACCGGTCCCAGCGGCTCCGGGAAGTCGTCTTTGGCCTTCGACACCCTCTTCGCCGAAGGCCAGCGCAGATACGTGGAGAGCCTGTCGGCCTATGCCCGCCAGTTCCTCGGCCAGCTGGACAAACCCGACTACGACTATATCCGGGGGCTTTCCCCCACCATCAGCATCGAGCAGAAGGCGGCCAGCAACAACCCCCGATCCACCGTCGGGACCATCACCGAGATCTACGACTACCTTCGCGTGCTCTGGGCCCGCGTCGGAAAGCAGACCTGCACCGGTTGCGGTCGACCCGTAGGGAGGATGGACAGCGCCACCATCGTCAAGACCTTGATGCAGCTGGCACCCGACACCCGCTTTCTGCTGCTGGCCCCCATCGTCCAGAACCGCAAGGGGGAGTTCCGCGACCTGTTCGACCAGCTCCGCAAAGAGGGGTACTCCCGGATCCGCCTGGACGGGGAGCTGGTGGACCTCGCCGAGCTGGACAGGATTCCGAAACAGGTGCGGCACACCATCGACGTGGTGGTGGACAGGCTGGTGATGGGCCCCTCCGTCGAAGCGCGTCTGACCGACTCGGTGGAGACCGCCCTCAAGGTGGGCGACGGGCGTTGCAGCATCAGCATCCAGACCAGGGAGGGATTCCAGCCGGATCAGCTTTTTTCCGAACGGCTGGGCTGCGACCTCTGCGGGTTGTCCTTCCCCGAGCTCACCCCCCAGAGCTTCTCCTTCAACAGCCCGTTGGGGATGTGCACCCGGTGCAACGGTCTGGGGACGGCCCTGGCAATGGACCCCGACAAGGTGATCGACCCCGATCTCTCGCTGGAAGAGGGAGCCATCACCGTCTGGAACCGTCGCTTCAGTCGCGCCCAGCGGTTGAACTGGCGGATCGTCAAGGCGCTGGTGGAGGGGTATGGGGAGACCCTCCAGACACCGTATCGGGACCTGCCCGAAAGCCTGAAACAGCTGCTGCTGTACGGCTCGGAGGGGGAGCTGTTCGAGCTCACCCTGGACGGCAGAAAACGCAGCGCCACCCTGGCGTTCGAGGGGGTGCTCCCCTACCTGATGCGCCGCTTCAAGGAGGCAGAAAACGAGGCCTACCGCGAGTACTTCGCCGGCTACCTGTCGGAAGCCCCCTGTGATCTCTGCCAGGGCAGCCGACTGCGGGCCGAAAGCCGGGCGGTGCTGGTGGGCGGCAAGACCGTCGTCGAGGTCAACCGCTCCACCGTCCAGGAGTGCTACCAGTTCTTCTCCAACCTGACCCTTCCCGGCAACGATGCCCTCATCGCCGTCGAGCTCCTCAAGGAGATCTCCAACCGCCTGAAGTTTTTGAACGACGTCGGGCTGAACTACCTCACGCTGGACCGTTCGGGTCCCTCCCTCTCGGGGGGAGAGGCCCAGCGCATCCGCCTCGCCTCTCAGCTCGGCAGCGAGCTGACCGGCGTGCTGTACATCCTGGATGAGCCCAGCATCGGCCTGCACCAGCGCGACAACCGCAGGTTGTTGGCCACCCTCAAGCACCTGAGAGATCTCGGCAACACGGTGATCGTGGTGGAGCACGATCGGGAGACCATGGAGGAGAGCGACTGGATCATCGATTTCGGCCCGGGAGCCGGGTTACAGGGTGGCTACGTGGTGGCGACCGGCGGTCCCGATGCGATCCGGAGCGCCCCGGGCAGCCTGACCGGCCGCTACCTCCGAAACGAGCTCGCCATCCAGATACCGCCCAGAAGGCGGCCGCCCAGACGCGGGCACCTGGTGGTGCGTGGGGCTCGGGCCAACAACCTGAAAGGGATCGACGTCCCCTTTCCCGTTGGACTGTTCACCTGTGTCACCGGCGTGTCGGGCGCGGGCAAATCCAGCCTGGTCAACGAGACGCTCTACCCGGCTCTGGCACGCCACCTGTACCAGAGCAATCTGACCGTGGGAGAGCACAGCCACATCGACGGCCTGGAGGTGATCGACAAGGTCATCGACATCGACCAGAGCCCCATCGGCCGGACACCGCGCAGCAACCCGGCCACCTATACCAAGGTGTTCGACCACATCCGTAGCCTGTTCGCCAGGTTACCGGAGTCCCACATGTACGGGTTCCAGCCGGGGCGGTTCAGCTTCAACGTGAAGGGCGGGCGGTGCGAAGCCTGCGAAGGGGCGGGCGTGCGCCGGATCGAGATGCACTTTCTGCCCGACGTCTACGTCACCTGCGAACAGTGCGGCGGAAAACGGTTCAACGACGCCACACTCAGGGTCAAGTACCGGGGCCACAGCATCGCCGATATCCTGAACCTGGCGGTCGAGCAGGCCGGCGAGCTGTTCCAGACGCACCGCGCGATCCAGCGCATCTTGAGAACCCTGCTCGACGTCGGCCTGGGATACCTCCAGCTGGGACAGCCCAGCCCCACCCTCTCCGGCGGCGAGGCGCAACGCATCAAGCTGAGCCGTGAGCTGGCCAAGGTGGCCACCGGAGATACCCTCTACATCCTGGACGAGCCCTCCACCGGCCTCCACTTCGACGATATCCAGAAGCTGCTGGCGGTCATCCAGACCCTGACCGACGCGGGCAACACCGTGATCATGATCGAGCACAACCTCGACATCATCAAGACCGCCGACTTCCTGGTGGATCTCGGCCCGGAGGGGGGTGGGGCAGGAGGCGAGATCGTGGTCATGGGGACGCCCGAGCAGGTCGCCGACCATCCGACCAGCCATACCGGAAGATACCTGCGCGACCTGCTGTGAAGGGGCTCGGCTCCTAGTCGAACTTGTTCTTGAGCTTGGCCAGGCGGGCCAGGACATCCTGGCGGGTTTTGGATGCAGCGGGTTTTTGCTCCGCGGCGACCGGTTCCGGGCCGGCCGTGGCGATGGGTGGCGCTTCGGAAGGCGGAGCCGCTCCCTCCTCGAAGGGGAGCTCCTCCCCGCCGGCCTGCTCTGCCTGGATCGGCTCGATCTCGGGCAGGGCCGTTTCCGGCTCCAGGGTCTCTCGCTCTTCTGTCCAGATCGGCTCGATCTCGGGCAGGGCCGTTTCCGGCTCGGGGGTCACCTGCTCTTCAGCCCAGATCGGCTCGACCTCCGGCAGGATACCTTCCCCCTCCAGTGTCTCTTGCTCCTCCGCCTGGATCGGTTCGACCTCCGGCAGGATACCTTCCCCCTCCAGTGTCTCTTGCTCCTCCGCCTGGATCGGTTCGACCTCCGGCAGGACCGTCTCCCACTTTGGTGGCTTTTCATCGACCAGCGGAAGGTCTGCCGTCACCATCACGTCGTCGTCGGTTGGTATCGGTTCGTTCAGCTCCCAGGGGACCTCGGACTGGGCAGGGACGGCAGAGCCCTCCAGCAGCTCGGGCTCCACCTCGACCGAGACCCACGACAATGCAGCCGGTTCCACCCCCTGCTGGTCCACCGATTTCTCCTTTTCCGGCGGAAGAAGACCCCCTTCGCCAGGACGACCGGCTTGCCTGGGGCGCATCTGCCTGCGCTGCGGGAGCTCCTTGAAGAGGGGGCCGAGCACCGAGCTGACGGCGATGGAGTTCACGATCTCTGGGGTAGACAGCGCCCACCACAAGGCCTGGGCGCTGCTCTGGAACGGGTCGAACCGACCCGTCAGCCGCACATAGAGCTCGTCCACCTCGAACGGAACCGCAGAAACCTCACTGAGCACGGGCGCCTCGCGGCCCGGCAGATCGCCCGACAACGCCTCGTACAGCATGACCCCCAGCCCGTACATGTCGGTCTGCTCGGTGTGAGCCTGGGGGTCGCGAAAAAGCTCCGGGCTTCGGTATGCCAGCTCCCTGACGCCAACGAACAACGGCCGCTTGCCACCCGGATCGGTGGGTTTGAGCAGATCGAACGAAAAATCCACCAGGTGAGGGATGTCCAGCTCATCGTACAGGACGTTCCCTGGCGACATGTCCCGGTGCAGCACCCCTTTGGAGTGAGCAAACGCCAACGCGTTGAGCATCAGCAGCAGATCCGCCATGATACGGGCCGGTTGCTTCCGCCCGCTGTCCAGCCGGTCGCCCAGGGTCCCGTTGGGGTAGTAGTCCATCACCAGGTAAGGTTCCGGGCAAGCCAGGTCGGCGTCCAGGATGCGTCCGATGTTGGGATGGACCAGCTCCGCGTGGCGGTAGATGGCCTCTAGTCCCAGCCTGCCGCCTTCCCCTTCCCGCGGCAAGTCGGGATGTAAAATCCGGATCACACAGGTCCGCCCCAGCGCTCGATGGGTGGCCTTGTAGACCTTCCCTTTGGGACCGCTCTTCAGCTCCTCGCCGAGATCGTACTTCAACTCGATTGTCATGACTGCACCGACCGGGAGTCAACCGCGTTGCGTGTTGCTGCGCCATCAATCTACGGCGAATGATCCTTCGCCGTCAATCGACCGGTCCGAAATACCGGGAGGAAACGAACAGCTCGGAACCCGGGGAAGGCCGGTAGCTGCCAAAAAACAGGAGAGCCGCGGTTTGCGTGTCGAAGTCGTACCCGTCGGTGCGGCTGTTGGGCACCACCTGGCCATCCAGCACTACGCGCAGCGAATGATCGATCGGCGACGACTCGAGACGGAACTCGCTGGCCACGCCATAGGCTCTCCACAGGATCTCGTCGAGCAGATCGGCCATGCTGGATTGACACAGGCTTAAAAAACCGCCGGCGGTGGCATAGGCCGCCTGGATATAGCCATGACCCGGGACTTCCGTGCTCCCGGCGGCGGCCGCTCCCGTCCCCTCGCACCCCCCCGACAGGTCGCCGGTCACCGCGAAGCAGGTGACCCCCTCTGCCCGATACTCCGCAATCTGGTTGTTCAACAACGAACAGGCGGACAACAGGCTGTCTTGCTCCGGATCGCAACCGGGAACCCCCTGGGCGATCTGGTGCGCCACGCCGGCGTCCTGCCGATCGGAGAGAAACACCACCACCAGCGCGGCTTCGGACCGCACCTGGGTTCCTCCCTCGGCCGAGTCTCCCCGTCCCAGCTCGATGACATTCAGGCCGCTGGAGAGGCCGTAGGCCAGCTCGGTCCCCGGCGGATCGGTCATCTGGGCGGTGAAATCCTCCTGCAGCGCGCTGAAACCGGGCGAGACCCCAAGCCAGCTCTGGTCGTTGTGCATCCCCATGCTGGCCACGGCCAGGCGAGCATCCAGCTGGGTGTTCTGCAACGTCTCGAACCAGTGGCCGGCCGCCTGCACGATCCGAGTCCGATCGTCGGCCACGGTGTAGACCCGATCCACCAGCCACAAGATGTCGAGCGGAAACTGCCCGCTCCCGGCCACTAGACGCACACAGGATTGCTCCAGCGATACACCGCTTTCCCCCACGATGGTGGGGTCGGTGACCGCCCGCTGCGCGATGGCCAGGCTCTCCTGGGCAGCGACATCGCCCGCCGTGGCCAGCGCCCCCAGGACCAACACCCGGTCTGTGGCCACCCGGATCACCGAGTAGCGAAGGATCCACTCCGTCGCCAGCGGACCCGTCGCCACCGCTCGTCCACCCAGGTCGGACAGGGGCCGCCGCGCCACGGCAGCGGCCAGCTCATCCCGCAGGGTGCTCGCCTGTACGGACTGGGACAGGGAAAGATGGACCCTCACCTCGACCGCTAGCTCGGGCGACCCCCCCAGCCCCGCCAGGATGCGCCGATCCGACAGGCGGCCCAGGCTTCCCAACGACGCGGTCTCCGCTTCCGCTTGGCCGGCCGCCGTCACCACCCCCGCCTCGATCGGCTTTCGCACCGCGAAACCGAACACCTGTCCACTGCTGCTCTGGAAGTGGGATAGACGGAGGCTGGCTCCGCTCGATCCGGATAGCTGGTAGGAGCCCGCCGTGTCGAACGAGGCTGGCAGCGCCAGGGAAAACCCACCGCTCTCCTCCTCGAACAGGAACAGCTCCGGTTGGCGAGACCAGGCGCAGGCGATCTGGGCCGGCTCCTGCGAGTCGATGACCCCGTCATTGTCAGTATCCTGCAAGTGGGGATCGGTCTCGGTCTCCCCGATGATCCCGTCTGCGTTCCGGTCCTCCTCACCATCCTTGAGCCCGTCGCCATCGGTGTCCGGGTTGAGCGGATCCGTACCGGTCACGTGGATCTCCGCACCATCCGAAATTCCGTCGCCATCGGTGTCCCATCGGGTGGGGTCGGTGCCATGGTCCGTCAACTCCTCCAGGTCGCCCAGCCCGTCCCCATCGGTATCGGCCAGGCGGGGGTCGGTCTCGCCCGGGTCCACCTCCCCGTTTCGGTTGGCGTCCTCCACGCCGTCGGGGATCCCATCCCCATCGGTGTCGGCGTTGTGGGCATCGGTCTCCTGGGTTCCCTGGTCGTAGCTCCCGTTGCGGTTGAGGTCCTCGAGGTCGTTGGGCAGCCCGTCCCCATCCCAGTCATCGTCGGAGACCTCGATCTGGTAATCCTCGAACAGGTCTCCCACCCCACCGGTGTCGTCGGTGCCCGTGTCCGATGGGCTCGCGGGCGGTTCGTTGGCACATGCCATGGCGGTCAAGCAGCCCAACAGGACCGCGATCTGCGGGTACGATTTCCGTAGCAGCGCCATTTCGATTCCTCCAGCAGTTGCATTCCATCCTATCGGGCCTCCTAAAGGCAGTCCAGAAGGAGCAGGTGGTCCTGAAGGGTCGAGGAGTGTCTCGTCCGGCGGCGAGGTTGCGGTCGTTCACCACCTGGCTCTCGTCGAAGACGGCGCGTCAGATGACCACCTTGGTGAGTCGGCAAACGGTCGGTCGATCGCGCCGCGCTTTCTTCCAACCGGATGGGATGACTGGATTTTCCCCAACCTGCCTGGTAGCCTCCCCTACGAGATGGCAACGACTTCTCCACACCAGGACACCCGGCGAACAGATCGGTGGCAAGCCTGTCTGGCCGGACTGCTTTGCGGGTTGGGGGCGCTGCTGGCTTGTCCCGCCTGTTCCGGATCGCAGCAGTCGGGCAACAGCGACCAACCAGAGGGAGATTCTCCTGTTGACTACCCCCAGATCGCCCTGGATTGCCTGGACCTGCTCTCCTCCTACCGGGAGGTGAACCTGGAGACGGCTAGCGAGGCCGAGCTGGAGCGGCAGATGGAGGAGGCGCTGCTCAACCAGGAGATCTGCGAGCAGGCTTTTCGCAGAAGCTACGACGGGCCGGGGGGACAGGTCATGGGCAACCACCTGGCCCGCTCGCTGGAGCTTCATGCACTCCGCGTGGAGCTGGCGCTCTCGGCGCGCTTCGATCGCATGGCGGGCTACTGTGGCATCCTCGAGGAGCTGGTGCGGTTGCTGCGGGCCGATCTGGCAGAGATCGCCGAGGCGGTCGGTTCCAGCAGGACGCGGGAGCAGGATCGGAACACCCTGCTCTCACTGCAGGAGCTGACCGTGCAGAGCATCCAGATGCTGTTGCTGGATTACCAGGAAAGCTGCCGGTGATCGGGGCGCAGCAAGCAGCGCCCCTTCTCCTTTCTGGATTGGGTTTCGGGTAGACAGATCAGTAGGGGCAGGGCTTGCCCTGCCCTCTTCATTATTCTATTGTTCGTCAACCATCCGCCGACCTGGCATCCTGTTTCGCCTCCAGCTTGCGGAGGGTATCCTCCAGCTTGCGGAGCTTGTCCTCCAACCGTTCGATCTGTTTTTCCAGCGCTTCGGCGCGGGGTTTCTCGCCCTGGCGAAGCGCGTTGAGGGCAGCGTTCACCTGGCTTCTGTCCTGCTCCGACAGACCGGCCCCAAAGGCCTCCAGGGCCGGGATGGCCCGACCGTCGGCCAGGGTGGCCAGTCCCCGGACCGCCTCCATGCGGACCTGGTACTCCGGGTCGCGCAACAGGTCGATCAGCCGTTCCCTTACCAGCTCCTGCTGGCCCCGCTCCTGGAGGGCTCCGAGGTCGGCCAGGGCCGAGACCGCGGCGGCTCGCGAAAGCCAGGGGCAGGCGCCATAGACGGTAGACGCTGCCAAGAGCTCGATGGCCCGGGGGTTGCGGCTGGCTGCCAGGCCGCGGAAGGCGCCGACCTGGGGGATTCCGTGGTATCCGGGCACGCGAGCCACCTCGGCCAGCAATGGGAACGGTGCTCCATCCCGCTGCTTGCCGAGCGCCTCGTAGCAGGCCTGGGTGGCGCGATAGGGCAACCCCTGTGCCAACCTGGCTTCCAGGGCGGCCGCCAGGGCGGGGTCCCGAACCTGCCCGGCGCTGCGCAGTAGCGGCTCGAGCACCATGGGGTCCTGCTCCCAGCCGACCAGGGAGGTCAGCGCTTCCGCGGCCTCCTGCACCCCCGCTTTGCCGAGGGCGCGGGCCCATTCGCGGCGCACCCCCCAGAACGGCTCGGCCCGGTAGGCTTCCTCGATCGCCTGGATATTCCGGGTCTTGCCCGTCCGGGCCAGCTCGTTGCCGGCCTGGATCCGACCGATCACGTCGGGGGCCTTGACGAGCTGGGTTCTCAGCTTGTCGTCGCCCGGGTTGAACTCCAGCTTGTGCAGCACCTTGGCGTGCGGATCGATCCGGACCTGCTGCGGGTCGACCTCCATCGCCACCACCACCACCTGCTTGGGCTCCTTGATCTCCACCGTGCGGGTCGACAGCCGGCCCTCGATGACCCAGCCCAGGTCCAGCTTGAGCTGGAAGGCCGGGATCTCCTCCTTCTCGTCCACCTGGGTCTGCTCGATCTCGAAGGTCCCCTGCTTCTTCTCCTGGTCGTAGTCGAAGGAGACCTTCAGGCTGGGGTAGCCCTTGGAGTAGAACCACTGCTGGAAGAAGCGGCCCAGCGATCTGCCGGAGTGGCGCTCCATGATCTGGCGGAAGTCGTCGGTCTCCACCACCTTTCCGCCGAAGGTCGCCACGTAGTCCCGGGTGGCCGCCCAGAACGGCTCCTCTCCCAGCTCCCGGCGCAAGGTATGCAGCCGGCAGGCCCCGCCCTGGTAGAGGTGCCGGTCGTACAGATCCCACGAGCTGTGGAAGAGGCGGGTGACGATGGGCCGCTTGTACTGCTCGTCGGCCTCGGCGAAGTAGGCCTGGGCGTTGGCGTAGTAGTCCCACAACGCCTGGTCCTCGCCAGCCTCGTCCTCCAGCCAGCAGGTCTCCAAATAGACGGCCCAGGACTCCTTCAACCAGGCATGGGCGAAGTCGCGGCAGACGATCCAGTCCCCGAAGTAGCTGTGGGCCATCTCGTGCAGGTTGACCTGGTCCGCCAGCCAGCCCCACTCGGCAGCCAGGGTCTCGTCCAGCAGAAATATCTCCGACCAGGTCACCAAAGAGATGTTCTCCATGGCTCCCCCCATGCCGGGCACCGCCACCTGGAAGTACTTGGGGAAGGGGAAGGGGCTGTCGAGCTTGTGGGACATCCAGGCCAGCATCTTGCGGGTTCGGCCGAAGGTGCGCATCAGGGTGTCCACCGGAAAACGGGAGCGGGCGAAGTAGGCCACCGGCCGGCCCTCGAACTCTCCGTCGTCGGCCCGGGTGAAGTCGCCCACCGCGAAGCAGACCAGGTAGCTGGGGCATCGCTGCTCCAGGCGCCAGTGGGCGGCCTTGGTCCCGTCGCCGTGCACCGTCTCTTCCACCAGGGTCCCGTTGGCCAGGATCGCGAACCGCTCCTCGGCCCGGAGTCGGATGTCCAGCGTGGTCCGGACATTGGGGAGATCGATGCAGGGCAGCCAGTGGCGTGCCCGCTCGGTCTCGTGGTCGGTGACGGCGAACCAGCCGTCCTGCGGGTAGGCTTCGCTGGGACGAGAAAATACGATGCCGGTCACCGGGCGCTCGACCCGGTAGCCGATCTTGAGCCTGCGCTCCTCCCCCGCTACAAACGGCTCGACCCAGGTGACCCGCAGCCTTTTCCCATCATAGCTCCAGTCGATCTGCTTCCCCTGGACGTCGGATAGCGCCAGATCGGTGAAATCGACCGCATCCAGCACCATGCTCCGGGGGCCGCTGGGGCGGGCCCGCACCGTGGTGGTCACCGAGCCGTTGACCCCTCGACGCTCCAGGTCTACGAACAGATCCAGCTCCAGGTGGACCGGCTCGAGCTCCAGGTCCGGTGGATACTGGGCCTCCGCTCCTGGAAGTGTGAAATCTCGACGGCGTCCCGACCAACAACAGGCCTGCCTCTCATCGACCAACGGCATTCCACGCCTCCTCTTTCTGGTGGTGTTCGCATCCAGCCCCGGGTATGTCTGATCTGCCTCGCCAGCGCTGTCAAGGATCTAGTACCGGTGGATGTCCGACCACAGATCGGCGGTGGAGCGGTCTGGATCTGCGATCAACAATCGTTTTGATGCCGATTGAATCTGACTGGCTGATACTGTATCCAGATGCACCAAATATTCGGATTGGAAGCATAACCTGTTCTGTCCCGCGAGGAGGCGATCATGTCTGGTGGTCTTTCAGTAAAGCGCAGCATCTCTTGGTCGGCCTGTTTAGCCCTGTGGCTGGTCCTGGCAGCAGCCGGTTGCGGCGATGAAGAGGAAGGTCCGGTATGCGGCGACGGCAAGGTCGAGGGTACCGAGGAGTGTGACGACGGGAACCAGGACTACGGAGACGAGTGTCTGCCCACCTGCTTGTGGGCCACCTGCGGTGATGGCTTCGTCCATCGCGGCGTGGAGGGGTGCGACGACGGGAACGATGTCGATACCGACGCCTGCACCAACGCCTGCACCACACCGCGCTGCGGGGACGGCATCGTCCAGGCAGGGGAGGCCTGCGACGACGGCAACCGCGACAACTCGGATAGCTGCACCAACACCTGCGTCCAGGCCTTCTGCGGCGACGGCTTCCTGGAGCTGGGGGAAGAAGAGTGCGACGACGGCAACCGGGACAACTCGGACAGCTGCAGCAACAGCTGCCTGCTGGCTACCTGCGGCGACGGGTTCGTCTGGTTCGGGGTGGAGGCCTGCGACGACGAGAACGAGGTTGACACCGACTCCTGTACCAACACCTGCGCCCTGCCCACCTGCGGCGACGGCATCGTCCAGGCGGAGGAGGACTGCGACGACGGCAACCTCGACAACTCCGACGGCTGCCTGAACACCTGCCTGTTCGCCTGGTGTGGCGACGGCTTTTTACGGCGCGGGCTGGATGAGGACGACTCGGACTACGAGGAGTGCGATGACGGCAACCAGAACAACCACGATAGCTGTACCAACGATTGCCGGATGGCGACCTGCGGCGATAGCCTGGTCTGGCTGGGGGTAGAGGCCTGCGACGACGGCCAGGATGGCGACGATACCGATGAATGCACCGACGCCTGCGCTCTGCCTACTTGCGGCGACGGGGCCACTCAGCCCCCGGAAGCGTGCGACGACGGCAACCTCGACAACCACGACGGCTGCCTGAACACCTGCCTGCTCGCCACCTGTGGCGACGGCTTCACCCGCGCCGACATCACCAGCTCGGCTGAAGCCGGGTACGAGGAATGCGACGACGGCAACCGCAGCAACTTCGACTCCTGCCTGAATACCTGCCTGGCGGCGGACTGCGGGGACAGCCACCTCTGGATCGGGGTGGAGGGGTGCGACGACGGCAACCTGCTCAACACCGACGGATGCCTGGACGACTGTACGCCGGCCTCCTGTGGCGACGGCCACACCCAACAGGGGGTGGAGGAGTGCGACGACGGCAACCTGGACGACCAGGACGAATGCCTGACCACCTGCCTGCTCGCCACCTGCGGCGATGGGGTGGTCCGACTGGACATCGACGACGAGGAGGACGCCCTGTTTGAACAGTGTGATGACGGCAACCTGCTGGACGGCGACTGGTGCGATGCCCACTGCCGCTTCGATTGCAGCCTGGGAGACCGGCAGGAGCTGGTTGACGACCATTGCTACATGCTGTTCGGCGAGGAGACCGAGGAATCGCTTACCCAGCCTGCCAGCTGGAGCGACGCCCGGGCGGTCTGCGAGCTGTTCGAGGCCCACCTGGTGGAGATCTCCGGGGCGGAGGAGCAAGAGGCGGTGAGCGACTTCCTGAGCGCTGCCGGCACCCTGCTCACCGACCTTGACACCTGGATCGGCCTGACCGATCGGGCCAGCGAAGGCGCCTTCTACTGGGTGCTCGGTCCCGATCGACGGCTGGCTGTCACCTACTCCGCCTGGAACACCGAGCCAGCCCAGCCCGACAACATCGACGACCTCGGCGGCGTACCGGCCGACTGCGCCTACCTCTTCTACGAGGCTCCCACCGCCGTGGGCTCGGCCTATGCGACCTGGTGGGCCGATGACGACTGCGGGACGGCTCGGCCGTTTCTGTGCGAGTACCAGTGGGAGTAGGTGCCGGGCATCCAGCTACACGACAGATCGTGCGAGCAGGCTTTTCACCTCGAAATCCGGAGGAATGAACGGTGAGCGCGCTCCACAGAATAAAGACCCTGTGTCCGGTGGCGCTGGTCCTCCTGCTGGCAGGATGCGGCGAAGAGGACCAGGAGCCGGCCTGCGGCAACGGTGTCCTGGAAACGGGCGAGGAATGCGATGACGGAAACCAAGGCTTTGGGGACTACTGCCTCCCGACCTGCATGCTGGCCCGTTGTGGCGACGGTTTCCTGCTGCAGGGGGTCGAGCAATGCGACGACGGCAACGACGCCGATGACGACGGCTGTACCAACCGCTGCACCCTGCCGCGCTGCGGCGATGGCATCGTCCAGACCGGCGAGGCCTGCGATGACGGCAACCTGGACGACGCCGACGACTGCCTGTCGACCTGTGTGCTCCCCCTCTGCGGGGACGGCTTCGTCCAGGAGGGGGAGGAATGCGACGACGGGAACTCCTCCGACGCCGACTACTGCCTGAACGACTGCACCCTGGCCACCTGTGGCGACGGCTTCCTCTGGCTCAGGGTGGAGGCCTGTGACGACGGAAATTCCGACGACCAAGATGGCTGTACCAACCGTTGTGCACCCCCCTCCTGCGGGGACGGGGTGGTCCAGGCGGCGGAAGATTGCGACGACGGCAACCTCGACAACACAGATGACTGCCTGAACACCTGCCTCTTCGCCCATTGCGGCGATCGGTTCTGGCGGCGGGACATCACCGACTCCGATGATCCACAGTACGAGGAATGCGACGACGGCAACCAAAACGACCACGACGCCTGCCTGAACGACTGCACAGAGGCCTACTGTGGGGATTCCATCCTCTGGTACGGGGTGGAACAGTGCGACGACGGAAATCTGCTGCCGGACGACGGCTGCTCCCCTCTCTGCCTGCGCTTCCGGTGCGGGGATGGCTTCATCCAGGACGGCGAGCAGTGTGACGACGGCAATCTCGACAACAGCGACGGCTGCCTGGTCAATTGCACTCTGGCCCACTGCGGCGATGGCTTCGTCCGGACCGGCGTGGAGCAGTGCGACGACGGCAATCTCGACAACAGCGATGGCTGCCTGGCCAACTGCACCCTGGCCACTTGCGGCGACGGCTTCCTTCAGGCCGGGGTGGAGCCATGCGACGATGGCAACTTCTCCAACGCCGACCATTGCCTGAACGACTGTACCCTGGCCACCTGCGGCGACGGCTTCGTCCGGATCGGCGTGGAGCAGTGCGACGACAGCAACCGGAGCGATACCGACGCCTGCCTGAACGATTGCACCCTGGCCCGCTGCGGCGACGGCTTCGTGTGGGCCGGCGTGGAACGGTGCGACGACGGAAACCTGGACAGCACCGACGATTGCCTGGCCGACTGTACCCCGGCCCGCTGCGGTGACGGATTCGTCCGGGCCGGCGTGGAGCAGTGCGACGACGCCAACCAGGACAACACCGACACCTGCCTGGCCAACTGCCACCAGTTCCTCTGGTGCGACGGCTACGGGATCACCGCCATCCTCCCCGAGATCAGCTGCGAAGGCCACCTCCCCTCCGAGCTGACCCTGGTCGGCTCCGGCTTCTACTGGGTCGACGGCATCGGCCCGTTGGTCATCCTGCACCGGCCGGATGGGTTGCCACCCCTCCCGCTGGATCCGACCTCGATCCAGGATTCCTGCGTCGATCTCGCCGGTCTCCTGGCCGATGTGCAGCGCTGCCAGAGGATGACCATCCCCCTGGACAGCTCCTCTCTTCTGGGGAACTACCAGGTCGAAGTCCTGGAGTCGCTGGCGGCGGGCTGCCGGGATATCATCGACTTCAGCATCGGGCCGGTCCCGGAGCTCGACAGCCTGGATCCTACACCGGTCTGCGCCGGAGAACGGTTGCTCACCTTGTATGGCAGCGGTTTCGTCAGCCAGACCATCGTCCAGCTCATCGGCGAGGGAGGTTCCCCCATCCTGGAGCCGATCGCTACCGAGCTGGTGAGCTCCAATGAGCTGATCGCCACATTCGACGGTCTGGCCGAGGGTTGGTATGACGCCCTGGTCTCCAACGGGGATGAGGCCTGTACCGCATTGTTGGAAGACGCCATCGAGGTGGTCCCCGACCCCTTGGCGGTCTTTGCCGAACCTTCGGTCCTTTTCAACGAGATCACCATCCGGATCACGGTCTACCTGTCGGACCTGAGCGCCGATCGCATCAACTTCGTGGGTATCCGGAAGCAGGACAGCATCGGCCCCTACCAGCCGCTGACCTATTACTTCGATCCCGCCGAGAAGGGGGAGATCCAGGCCGACGTCCCGGCCGGACTGGATACGGGAATTTACGACCTGGTGGTCATCGACGACGCTCTTTGCGTCGCTCCGCTGTACCAGGCCTTCCGGGTGACGGACAGCGACAACATCAACCTGGTCGAGATCGATCCGCCCTTCGGCTGGGAAGAGACCCGGACCGCCGTGACCCTGCTGGCCCAGGACGACCCGGAAGACGCCGTGGTCAACACCTTCGTCAGCTTGCCGACGGTTTATCTGAATCCCACCACCACCGGTGAGGGAACCGTCGCCACCCGCCTGTCCGCCATCGGTTTTCTGAGCTCTACCGAGATCACGGCGGTGGTACCGGCCGATTTGCCCGTGGGAGACTACACCGTCATCGTAGTCAACCCCCAGGGCTCCGAGGCCGAGGTCGGGGTGCTGGAGGGAGCCTTTCAGGTCACCCAGCAGGCGCCGCCGACCATCGACCTGGTCGCACCGTCGACATTGCCCAGGACACCGGAGGACCAGTCTTTTACGGTGGAGGGGTCAAACTTCAGGGACCCATCGGTGACCCTCTTGTGTCGGAATCGAGACGGTGAGGAGCAAGATCCTCTGCCGGTCGAAGTGGATAGCGACCACACCGAAAACCTCCTCGTGGCCGTCTTCCCTGGGTCGACGGGATCCGAGCGCGAGGGCTGGATCTGCATAGTCCGCCTGACAAACGGCGATGACGGCAGCTACGGCGAGTTCTCCGCGCTGGCCATCATCCAGTCTTCCCTCAACCCTGCCGGCATAAATGCCGAACCAGGGCTGGTCACGCCCAGGCGCGCCTTGGCGGTGACGGGCGGCAAGGCCACGGCCCGGGCTCAGTTCATCTATGCTATGGGGGGCGAAGGGGGGTCTACTTCGGTCGGACTGACGACTCTGAACAGCGTCGAGGTGGGACATCTAGATCGATACGGGTACCTGGTTCCGCCGGACGAGACGCATCCAGAGCTGGGTTTCCGTCTGCTCAGAGAGGACCGTTGGCTTCCAGAGCCCCGGAGCTTCGCGATGGCCAACACGGTAGGCCACTTCATCTATCTTGCCGGTGGGGCGATCGA
Source organism: Bradymonadales bacterium (assembly GCA_016931535.1). Lineage (GTDB taxonomy): Bacteria > Myxococcota_A > Bradymonadia > JAFGEP01 > JAFGEP01 > JAFGEP01. The sequence continues at coordinate 14,230 of JAFGEP010000016.1, read as the reverse complement.
TGGGTTGCCTACCCGTTCTGTGATCCGCGCCGAGATCCTGCGGCCTGAGGATGCACCCATTATCCGCCGCGTGCGGATGCGGGTGGTCGAAGCCACCGAACCCGCGATCACTCAGCCTGGAGTGTACTACTATCGGCTAGCTGCGGTCATGCCACCAGACGACCCAGACAACCCCGGTGGCGAGACCCTGGCCAGCGATCCGCAACCGGTCCGGATTCCCGCTTTGGTAGACGACACCGGTGAGCCACTCTACCTCCAGGTAACCATCCGCTGGGCGCGCCAGGAGGGGGATCCCATCCTCTATCGCCTCTACCGGAGCCCCATGCCGGCTGGCTCGACCGGAACCGAGCGGTTCCTGGCAGAGGTCACCTGTGAGACCGTGGGACAGGACGCCCCCTGTGAGTTCACCGATTTCGGCACCATCGATATGACTGGAGAGCTGGCAGAGCCCAGACGCCTCGGCGACATCGGGGTATGGATGGAGATGCCCTCCATGCTCCATGTTCGGCAGGGATTGGGCCTGGCGCGAGGAGAGGAGCCGGACAATGACCTGTTGCCAGACACCTTCTACCTATACGCCATCGCCGGCTTGGGGACATCCAACCAGGTGAGGACCGACTACGAGTACCTGCCGATCTTCATCGGGACCGACGGCAGTCACGTAGTGGGAACCGCATGGCAGCCGGGTGTCATTCCGCCAGGAGAGGCGAACGCTGGCGACCCCAACCTGCTCAGGACCAGCCGTTGGATGCTGGGCGCCTACTCCGTAGACCGCGAGGTGACCGACCGGCTGGCGAACCCAAGAGACAACTGGATCTACACCGGTTGCGGGCGTCGATACGGCCCGGCGACCGGGCAATCCGAGGTCCTCTCCAAGGATGTGGACGCCGCTCTGGTGACCAGCGGGGGTCTTTTGGGGACCTGGATCGCGGTCCATGATGCCAACAACCGGGCAGGATACGGCCACGCCGCCCTGGGGAACCAGCTCTACATGTATTCTGGCCGTTCCGAGGACCCCAGTGCCACCGGAGACTCGGTCCTGGTCTGCGAGACCGCAGAGGGAGGGGTGGAGTGTCCCTACCTGAAACAATGGAACAATGCCTCCCAGCAACTTCCCGAATCCCTATACCTGTTGACAGGCGGAGTCATGTCGGCGCGCATCTTTCTGGTCGGAGGCAGCAATGTGGAGGGCGAGGCGGTTCCCGCCGTGTACAGCCTGATCTGGTAGGGCGGCGGACCTCACGTTTTCCGAACATTCATTCCCTGTGCCTGCTGTTGGAGCTGGCCTCCAGCGAATCGCCTCGGACGGTGAATCCGGCTCAACAGAGACATTTCAATTGGCGTGTGGGATCGGTCGTCCTCAGTCCGGGAACTACATGAGATGCGATCTCACTGCCCGCTCCGCTCCGACTGCATCCGCTCGTAGTTGGTGCAGCCCAGGGGCGCGCCCCCTTCGCAGGACCGGCGGAAGAGATCGAAGGCGCGGTCGGGGTCCGCCTCGACCCCCCAGCCCCGTTCGTAGATGACCCCCAGGTTGCCGCAGCCGCGCATGTCCCCCCCGTCGCAGGCCCGCTGGATGTACTGGAAGGCGCGTTGGTAGTCGGTTTCTACCCCCTGGCCCATCAGGTACATGACGCCCAGGTGGCTGCATCCCTGCATCTGGCCTCCTTCGCAGGCCCGTTCGAACAGCTGGGCGGCGCGCTCGGGTTCCTCCGGCAGGCCCTCTCCGTCCCGGAGCATCAACCCCAGGTTGACGCAACCGCGCATCTCGCCTCCCTGGCAGGCCTGGTCGTAGAGCTCGGCGGCCCGCTGGGAGTTCTGGGGGACGTTCTGTCCCTGGGAGTACATGTAACCGAGGAGCACACACTGGGGCATGTCTCCGCCCTCGCAGGCGGTTCGGGCTCGGACGGCAGCGCTGGCGGGCATTTCGGCGCCGCCTTCGGCTTCGGTCTGGACATATCTGAGCTCGGCCAACAGCTGGCAGGCCTGGGTGATCCCCGTGTCGCAGGCCCGCTGGTAGAGCTGGCGAGCCCGCTCCAGGTCCTGGTCCACTCCGGCGCCGAAGGCGTAGAGCTGGCCAAGCCCCACGCAACCGGCCATGGCGCCGCCGTAGCATCCTCGCTCCAACAGGCTGGCCGCCCGTTCCAGGTTTACCGTGACCCCCTGGCCCTGGACGTACATGACCCCCAGGTTGGTGCAGGCCTCGGGGATCTCCCCCTCACAGGCCTGCTCGTACAATGCCCGGGCCCGCTCCAGGTCGGTCTCGACCCCATGCCCCGAGGCGTACTGCCACCCCAGGTAGTAGCAGCCGCCGACCACACCGCCCTCGCAGGCCTGCTGGTGCAGCTGGGCCGCTCGAGCCGGATCTTGCGTTGTGCCCCGACCCTGCGAGTACATCAACCCCAGGTTCACGCAGGCCACCAGCACGTTCCCGTCACAGGCCCGCTGGTAGGCATCGAAAGCCCTCTGGTCGTCCGCTTCGACGCCCTGTCCGCCCCGCCACAGCATGTCGCCCAGGTAGGCACAGGCCTGTGCGATCCCGGCCTGGCATCCCCGGTCGTACAGCTCGGTGGCCCGCTCCAGGTCGGTCTGGGGTCCCAGCCCGTGGGCGTACAGCCAGCCGGCCTGGACACAGGCCACCATCGAGTCGTGGTTGCAGGCCAACATGAACAGCTCATGAGCGCGGTTGTAGTCCTGTTCCACCCCCCGGCCATCCATGAAGAGCGCCCCCAGGCTCCTGCAGGCCTCCCACTCCTGGTAGTTGCAGGCCAGGCCGTAGAGCTGTCGGGCTCGCTCCAGGTCCTGATCGACCCCGATCCCCTGCTCGTAGAGATTCGCCAGGTTGTTACAGGCGATCATCGATCCATCCTGACAGGCGGTGTCGAGAAGAGTCACCGCTCGCTCCGGGTCCGGATCGACCCCTTCTCCCCTGGCCAAAAGGAGGGCGAGGTTGACGCAGGCCGGCTGCAGGTTGTTGTTGCAGGCCCGCTCGAACAGGGAGGCCGCGCGTGCCATATCGCGGTCGACTCCGGCTCCGTCCTGGTACAGGTTGGCCAGGTTGGCGCAGCCGGTCATGATCCCGCCATCGCAAGCCCGGTTGTAGAGCGAGGCCGCCCGGGAGGGATCCCGCTCCACGCCGGTGCCTTGCTGGTAGAGCAGCCCCAGGTTCACACACCCCCGCATCTCCCCGTTGTCGCAGGATCGTTCGAACAGCGCATGGGCCCGGGTCAGATCACGCTCCACTCCCGATCCGGCGAAGTAGAGGTAGCCCAGGCTGTTGCAGCCGGTGTGCTGCCCCTGGTCACAGGCCCGCTGCAGGTACTCGGCGGCCAGCGTGAAGTCCTGCTCCACGCCGGTGCCGTGACGGTAGTCCTCGCCGAGACCGTAGCAGGCGTCGGCGTTGCCGTCCTCACAGGCCCTCAGGTAGGCTTCGTGCCGCTCCTCGTCGGAGGCGAAGCCGGATTGTTGAGCCGTGGGGGCCTGCTCCTCTTCCGTAAGCCAGGTCTCACCCGGTTCTTCCGGTCGAAATGTCTCCTCGTCGAGCGCCTCCTGCTCCTCCTGGGCGGTCGGAGCCGGGGCTTCCTCCTCCTGCGCTTCGTCGGTTTCCTCCGTCACGACCGGCGGCTGGTCACCCTGACCTGGTGCCGGCGTCTGCGGTGCCGAACACCCCAGGAAGACCAAGCTGAAGGCCAGGACGAGTGTGGGGGTGATCTCTTTCATCGACGGGCTCCATTGGCGATCGGGACTGGAATTCAGCCTGACAGCTTACCGCGGTCGGCGGTCGGCTGTCAGCCGTTTTCTCTGCCTGCTACCAGCCGTTTGGATCTGGACACTGACACCACGCTCCGATCAAGAAGATCTTTCAACCTCCCACCACAGGTGAATAACGGCGAACTCTACGTCGTCTCAACCGCTGTCGGCAGCACCTACGTCTCGCGCTGCGAGCCTGACAAAGGGTGAAACGGCCCGCCCGTCCGCAAACCGATGTACGCAGGCTGCCCGGCACGCCCGTTCTACCGTGCTAAGGCTGCACCGACCATTAAGAGGAGGATGAAAAAATGAGGTCGCCCAATTTCTCCCACGGACACAGAACGAGTCTATGGCTGGGATGCTTCGCCCTATCGGTGGTGCTCCTGGGCTCTGCCTGCCAGTTCGGACCGTTGTCCCCCCTGGACCCCAGCCAGGCGCGCCTCGTCAAGTTCTCCTCCTGTGGGGACCTGGAGTCCCACCTGAAAGCGGAGGCCTTGCGAACCGCCCAGGTGATCGCCACTCTGGGCACCACCGTGCAGGCCTACGATCCCTTCGGCTTCGCCACCCAGGGCGACCTGCCATCGGGCGTCTCCTACATGACCGGCTCCTTCTCCACCACCAACAACCAGGAGGCCGGCGTCGATGAGGCCGACATCTTCCAGGTCGATGGAACCCACGCCTTCGCCCTGCACCGAAACCGCCTGGTCATCATCGAGGCCATCGGCACCGCCACCCCGGACCCGGACGGCGGGCCGGTCTACATGAGCAACATCCAGGGCGGCCAGGTTGCGGCCGAGGTGTACATCGAGGGGACCCCCCTGGAGATGTTCCTCATCGACAACACCGTCGTCGTGATGACCCGCGTACGCCACGGCCAGGTCGCCATGCAGTTCGACAGCCAGGGGCCCGATCGCGATTCCACCTCGAGCCTGGTCAAGGTCCTGCTTTTCGACGTCGCCAACCGCCACGATCCCCAGCTGGTCCGGGAAGTGGCCCTGGAGGGGGATTTCGTGGCCTCTCGGCGGATCGGCGATTTCGTCTACGTGATCGCCAGAGCCGATCTGGGCGGGGTCCAGGGATCGAACACCCAGCCCAACATGCAGGATTGGCTGAGCGAGCAGTCCGGCAAGATCATGGGCTCCAGCCTCGATTCCTGGCTGCCCTTCGTCTTCAACAAGCGGTACGAAGACGGCAACCTGGCCGAGGAGTCGATCGAGCGATGCGATTGCCAGACCGCCTACGCCGCCAGTGGCACCCCGGGAGACGATGTGCTGGGGATCTACAGCATCGACATCCGCGACGGCTCCAGCAGGGTGACCAGCACCACCGTGGTGGGGGACGGAACCCTGGTCTACGCCTCCACCGACAGCATCATCCTGGCGCTCACCAACTACGCCCAGGTGGCCTACATGTCGGCCGCCGAGACCACGTCGGCGAGCGATTCCAGCTCGTGGGATGACTGGGAGTTTGGTTGGGATGACAGCGAGGAGCCGGAAGAGGTCGAGCTGGACGAAGACACCGAGGTGACCTACCTGCATCGGTTCGAGCTGGACGACCTGACCGGGGAGGCCCGCTACCAGGCCTCCGGCCTGGTCCACGGCTGGATCTTGAACCAGTTCTCCTTGAGCGAGCACGACGGCTATGTCCGAGTGGCGACCGCCATCGACCGGGGTACCTGGGAAGCGCGCAGCGCCCTGTTCACCCTGCCGGTTGTGGCCACTGAACCCGATCCCGGGATGGTCATGATGTCCAGCAGTTCCTCGGAGGGAGGTCTGCTGCATGTCGCCGGCGAGATCACCGACATCGGTTTCGGCGAGGAGCTCTTCGCCGTGCGCTTCAAGGAGAACCTGGCGTACCTGGTCACCTTCCAGGGGGTCGATCCGCTGTGGATCGTGGACCTTTCAGACCAGACCGACCCTCGAGTCCGCGGCGAGCTGACCGTCCCCGGGTTCTCGACCTACATCCACCCCATCTCCAACCATCGACTGCTGGCGATCGGACAGAATCTGCGGGATATCGATGACGATCCAGAGGGGATCAAGCTGTCGATCTTCGACGTGAGCGACCTGGACTGGCCCCGGAGCATCCAGGAACGGCTGGAGGGAGGCCGGGGGTCGACCTCGGAAGCGCTGACCGAACACCGCGCCTTCCGCTACATCCCTGACTTCAACCTCCTGGCCGTGCCCATGGAGCACAGCTCGTCCCGCGGGCTGTACCTGTACAGCATCCTGGATCGGGGATTCGAAGCCCAGGGTGTGATCGACCACGGCCAGTTGATCGGGGGGGCGGCCGGCTCGGTGAACGTGCGCCGCGCCTATCATATCGGCAACTACCTGTACGCCTTCTCCGATGCCGGGGTGAGCATCACCGACCTGCGCAGCTTCAACACCGCAGCGGTCATCAGCCTGACCGACTAGCAACCTTCAGCCGACCCTCAGCGCCGCTCCTCCTGGATCTTGCGCACCACCTCCAACGCCTCCTCCACGTGAGCCGACGCCCTGAACTGAGAAGAAAACAGGTGGCGGACGACCCCCTCCGGGTCGATCACGTAGGTCACCCGGCCATCGATCAGTCCCCAGGTGGCAGGCACCCCATAGGCCTTGCGCACCGTCTTGTCTCCATCGCTCAGGAGCAGGTAGGGCAACCGATGGCGGTCGGTAAACCGCCGATGCCGCTCCACGTCGTCGGAGCTGATCCCCACCACCTGGGCGCCGGCCTCGCGGAACACCTCGAAGGCGTCCCGGAAGCTGCACGCTTCGGCGGTGCAGCCGGGAGAGTCGTCCTTGGGGTAGAAGTAGAGAACCACGGTACCGTTGGCCAACAGCTCCGTCAGGCGCACCGGCGTCCCATGCTGGTCGGGCAACTGGAAATCCGGCGCTCTGTCTCCCACACCGATGGCGTCGCCTCTCTTTTTTCCGAACATCGTCTGCTCCGTTTGTGTCGGGATCGAACTGGCAGTGCTCCCTGTCCGGACACCCACCTCGATGAGGGGCGCTCCAGCACCAGGGCCCTTATCGCACGAGCCGACTAGCAGCCCGGGATCTCCGAGCTCTCCTCCGAGTCCTCTCCAGACCCCTCGACCGTTACAGCAGCCCCTCCAAAATCCAGGTAGGGGGTCAGATCGAAAGGCTCTCCCTGCGGGTTCAGGGCATCCAGGTGCAGGTGAGGGATCGACTCCTGGACCGCCGTGCCGCCCAACAGGGCGAACTCCTCACCGGCATCGACAATATCCCCCACCCGCAGCTCGGGGTGGACGTCGGCCAGGTGCATGTAGCGCACGGTGTAGCCGGCCAGAGGGCCGTCGAGAAGCTCGGTCACCACGGTAGTCCCCGCACGCCAGCGGCCCCGGTTCCGGGTGAAGAAGTACACTCGACCGTAACCGTCGATCTCGGCGGAGACCGGTAGCCGGCGCCCCCCACGGATGGCGGTCCCGCCACGAGTCAGCGGCCGGCCGAACTCCCGCGGGTCTTGTCGGGATCTACCGATCAACCTGATCCGAGCCCGACCGATGGAGTAGATGGGGGTACCCAGCCCGCAGTCCGGTCCCGCGCCGGCAAAGTCGATCCCTTCGTGGATCCGCCGACCCCGCCGCTCCCCATAACCGCTGATGATACGCACCGGCTCGTAAGGCACCAGGTAGGGCGGCTTGGGACGGTCGGGATCCGGCTCCATCGGCTTGGTGCGGTAACTCCCCCTGGATTTGCCCTTGTCCAGCCAGAGATCGCCCGGCTTGTCCGCCAACCCCTCCGGAGCACCCCCCGGGGCTCGGCGGTCGAGGGAGCGCAAGCGTGGCGCGCCGGTGTCGACATCGGCGGGGGTCACGACCGTCGGTCCTCCACAGCAGGGCAGCAAAAGAGCTGCCACCAGCATCGCTATACAGGCCCTGCTCCGGCTCATGGACATCCATCGAAAAAGATCGGGCGACCTACACCTTTGCGGACTCGCGCCTTTAGCGCGGGTACGGGCGCAGGCTTGTAGCCCAAAACGATTAGGTTGACCACACGGGGCGGAGCCTGGGCATTTCCCCTCGCCTACGCGACTCCACCACCCACCGGCGGTTACCTCCCAGTAACCGCTCGGCGGGTCCCGGTGTCCACCCTCCGGCTTGGTGAAAGTCCAGGCTCCGCGGTTCGCCCAGACAGTGTTCATTCAAACCGGTTCATGCGATAGACCACAAGAGCCACAGATACCCCGCAAGGGGCAAAAGGTAAAGACTCGCCGGCGCTAACGGCGCCAAGGACAAGCGCCACTTTTAGTGGATGGTCACCGAGCGCGGTCCCGTCAATCGGTCAACCGGGGGAGACGCAGGCAGGCATCTTCCACCCCCCCGTCGCAGCTCCTCTGGTAGTAGAGGATGGCCGCGGCGTCATCACGGGCCACTCCCCGTCCGGCCTCGTACAGAGCCCCCAGATCCAGACAGGCCCAGAGCTCGCCCAGCTCGCACGCCTGGCGAAACAGCTCGGCGGCTTGCTCCGGATCGGGTTCGATGCCCCGTCCCGCCTCCAGCATCCGGCCCAGGTTGTAGCAACCGGATGGTTCCTGCCCCTGGCAGGCCCGGGTGTACAGCTCCACCGCCTGCTCCGGATCCGATGGCAGCCCCCAGCCGTTTTCATGCATCACCCCCAGGTGGTTGCAGGCCAGCAGGTCTCCCCGCGCACAGGCGAACCGATAGAGCGAAAACGCCACCCGGTAGTCCTGGTCCACCCCCTGGCCTCGGCAGTACAGACCTGCCAGGTTGTTGCATCCGGTCAGGTGGCCCCGTTTGCATGCCATAAGGTAGTGATCGGCTGCCTGTCGCGGATCGGGCTCGCACCCCAGCCCATTTTCCAGAAGGACGCCCAGCACCGTGCAGCCCATCCCATCGCCCGCCTGGCAGGCGCGTTGGCCGAGACGCCGTGCGCCTTGCAGATCCTGGATCTCTCCCTCCTCTTGCAGGAGCAGAAAGGCCAGGTTAGCACAGGCGGGAGGAAAACCGTCCTCACAGGCCTGTCGAAGCAGGTTGGCAGCACCCCGCACCTCTGGTTCCACCTCCTGGCCACGCAGCAGGAGCAGCGCCAGGTTGGCGCAACCCATCGGTTCCCCCCCGTCGCAGGCCTGTCGAAAAAGGGACGATGCTGCAGCGATGTCCCGAGGGACGCCATGTCCGTCGTGCACCATCGACCCCAGGGCGTTGCAGCCGGCGGCGACTCCGGCTTCACAGGCCAGGTGGTAGTACCGGGCGGCTCGGGCGGGATCGGGATCCACCCCCCTGCCCTCCTCGTAGAGCAGTCCCAGGTTGACACACCCCAGCCATTCTCCTCCTTCACAGGCTTGCTGGTACAGCTGGTGAGCACGCCGGAGGTCCCGATCGAACCCGCGGCCCGACTGCAGCAGGTTGGCCAGGCTGTTGCATCCAAGCAGGAGACCCGACCGGCAGCAGCGCTCGAACAGCTCGACCGCATGGGGCAGATCCGGCTGAACCTCGCGGCCATCCCGGTAGGCCTCCCCCAGCTCGAAGCAGCTTTGCAGGTCGCCTTCTTCGCAGCGGGCCTGGACCTCCTGGATCTCCTCGGAGGAAGGCGGATCGTCCGACGGTTCGGCAGACGGCAGGGTTGGTGACTGCTTGGTGGGATCGGCAGGCGGTCGAGAGGTCAACCGGCCCGGCAGCTCGACAGGTGGCACGGCTGCCGGGAGAGGCTCGCCACCAGCAGACCAGCCGGTCAAAACCAGGAGCAACCAGGCGAGGTGGGAAAACAGGCTTCGCACGAATAGACTACCCTTCGGACGGCGCCCTCGAGGGTAGGCGACCTCTGGAAAACACCGCCCGCTCTCCCCGGGTGGTCCGTTTCGCTTGAGCAACTCGTGCCTTCTCATGTCACCAGCTCTTCCGCCAGTTCAGCCTGGATCTCCTCGATCTGCCGGGAGAGCGTTTCCCAGGTCGAGTAGAGCTCATCGAGTTCTTTCCTCGCCTCGGCGTGCGATTCTGCCACCTGGCGAGCCCGGCTGTGGTCCTGGTAGAGTTCGGGGTCTGCCAGCTCCCGTTCGAGCCGTTCCACCTCTTCCTCGGTCATCTGAATGATCGCCTCGGTGGAGTCGAGCCGGGCCTTGATGCCCGCCGTACGCCGGTAGAGCTGGTTGCGGCGTTCCGCTTCCAGGCGCTTCTGCTCCTTGCGGGTCAGATTGCCGTTCGGGACCTCCTCCAGGGGTTGGCTCTCGTCTTTCGCTCCGGATCGGCTCTGCGGTTCTTCTGCCGTCCGCGCTTCCATCTGCCGCCTGGCGTGATAGTACTCGTAGTCGCCGGGGTAGCTGACACACCGTCCCCCTTCGACATGGACGACCCGGGTAGCGAGCTGGTTGATGAAGCGGCGGTCGTGGGACACCAGCACGATGGTCCCCGGGTAGGAGTGGAATGCGGCCAGCACCGCGTCCCGGCTGACCATATCCAGGTGGTTGGTCGGTTCGTCCAGGAGCAGCAGGTTGGTGGGGCGAAGGAGGATCTTGGCCAGCGCGAGCCGGGATCGTTCTCCCCCGCTCAGCACCGAGATCCGCTTGTCCACCTCCTCGCCGGAGAACAGGAAGCCGCCCAGGATGGAGCGACAGAGCGGAAAGGTCTCGTGGGTCGCCCAGGATTCCATCTCCTCGAGGACGGTCTTGTCCGGATCGAGGGCCTCTACCTGGTGTTGCGCGAAGTACCCTACCAACACCTGGTGGCCCGGCTCTACGGTGCCCTCGTCGGGCCGGATGGCACCGGCCATCAGCTTGAGGAGGGTGGACTTGCCTCCTCCGTTGGGGCCGACCAAGGCGACGTGTTCCCGGCGTTGCAACTGGAAGCAGAGATTGGAGTAGACGACCAGATCGCCATAGCGCTTGGTCACCTGGTCCAGCTGCATCACCGTCTGTCCTTCGCGGGGTGCAGCGGGAAAGCGGATGGCCAACGCCTGCTGGCCGGTCTGGGGCATCTCGATGCGCTCCAGCTTGCCGAGCTGCTTGATGCGACTTTGCACCTGGCGAGCCTTGGTCGCCTTGTAACGGAACCGCTCGATGAAGCGTTCGTTCTGGGCGATCAACCGCTGCTGTGCGCTGTATTGCTTCTCGAGCTGCTCGATCTGCTGCTGTCGCGTCTCGAGAAAGCGGTCGTAGTTCCCCTGCACCACCAGGAGCTTGCCGCCTTCGATCGAAGCGATCTGCGTCGCCAGGCGGTTGAGGAAGTATCGATCGTGGGAAACCACCACCACCGTCCCCTCGTAGCCTGCAAGAAAGCTCTCCAGCCACTCCAGGCTGGGCAGGTCGAGGTGGTTGGTGGGCTCGTCCAAGAGCAGCACCTCGGGCCGCTGGAGCAGGAGGCGGGACAGCAGCACCCGCATCCTCCAGCCGCCCGACAGCTCGCCGGCCGGCCGCTGATGGCGGTCGGGAGGGAAACCCATGCCCGAGAGGATCTGTCGGGCGTTGGCCACCAACTGGTATCCACCTTCCCGCTCGAATTGCTCTTGCAGCTGCCCCAGCTCGTGCACCAGGTCATCGATCACCGCTCGGAGGGAGCCGGGATGCGGCCGCCCCAGATCGTTCATCTCCTGGATGGCCCGGTGCAGGTACCCGATACGGCGCTCGAGCTCGACCAGCTCCTGTCTCCCTTCCAGGACGATCTCGAGGATGGGCCGATCGTCCAGAGTATCGATCTCCTGAGGAAGCAGGCCGACAGTCATCCCCTTGGGAATGATGACCCGTCCGGCGTCCGGCTCCACGGTGCGATGGATGAGACGAAACAGGGTCGTCTTGCCTGCCCCGTTGGGGCCGACGAGCCCGATGCGCTGGCCGGCCGAAAGCTGCCAGCTCAGATCGGCAAAGAGGGTTTTCCCCCCATAGGCCTTGGAGACCCGATCAAGCTGGACCATCAATGACATCCGGCCACCTCCGGTGGCATCATCCTGCTGCCCTTTCACCACGATCGGAGCCGGCTGGAGCCGACCTCGCTTGCCGCAACGCGGGCCCCGGTGCGGAGCGGGCGGCAGCCAACCGCGCATCTTCGCGCCGCGAAGACCGCCGGGAAAGAGCGGCGGTGAAAAACCCTCTGACCGCCAACGCCATCCAGGATGGCTCTCTCATCCCTTCGCTCCGTGCTCCAGGCCGCGATACCAGGCCACCGTCCTTTCGACCCCCTCCTCGAGGTCGATGCGAGGTTGATAACCGAGCAGCCGTCGGGCCTTGGTACTGAGGAAATGGCAATCGCGGCCGGCCACCAGGAGTCGGTATCGGGTCAACAGCGGCGCTCGCTTGACCCGGAACAGGCGGTACAGCCCCTCCCAGGCGGCGGCGATGGGGTAGCCGACCGCCAGCGGCAACGAAAGTCGAGCCGGGGGACACCCCAGCTTGAGGGCAAACAGATCGAGGAGCTCCCGCCAGGTCACCTCCCGGTCATCCCCGATGACAAAGGTCTCCCCGGCCGCCTCCGGCCTTTCCAGAGCCAAGCGCAACCCGGCCGCCAGGTTTTCTACATAAGCGGTGCACAGGACCGCCTTCCCCGAGTTGACCAGCCCCATTCGACCTCGTTCGAGCGCCTGGGCCAGAGGGAAAAAGGAGGTCCGGTCCGAGGGACCAAACGGGAACACCCCCGGCCGAACCACCGCCGCCTCCAGGTTGCCGGACTCGGCCCATACCAGATCCTCGGCCGCGATCTTGGAACGGGCATAGGCGTTGATGGTGGCGTCCCGCGGTGCGGTCTCGTCGCCACCCCGGTATCCGCGGTATCGATGGACCGCCAGCGAGCTGACCAGGACGAATCGCCGGACCCCCTCGTTGCGGGCGGCGGCGAGCAGGTTGCGCGTGCCCTCCACGTTGATCCGCCAGTACGACTGGCCGGGGCCCCAGTCACCCACCCGTGCGGCCAGGTGACAGACCGCATCGCACCCTTGCACCGCGCTTACGCAGTCCTTTTGGCTGGTGACATCGCCCACGACCTGGATCGCCTCGGGGTGCGCCTGTCCCTCATGACGCCAGGCCAGATCCAGGGCGATCACGGCGTGACCCTCACCGATCAGCTCGGAGACCAGGTGGGAGCCGATAAAACCCGCACCTCCGGTCACAAGTACCCTCACGATTCCACCTCGCTTGCCGTTGCGCTGCCCGAGAAAGGGGCTGCCGCTATGGCGGGGAGTCCTTCCGATCGCAACCAGTTCCGGAAATCCAACCAGGCGGTGGCGTTCTCGTTCACGTGCTCGTTCCCGGACTCGCTGGAGTTTGCGTGAATGGTGGGGGAAGTAGCGATCCCACCTTCTACTGGCTCCGCAGGAGGCAGAACAGGTCGGTGGCCACACCGACGTACCAGTGGACCGCCAGACCGTACAGAACGGAGCGCGAGCGTATGGCCACCAGCCCCAGCACGACCCCGCCGGCCACCGCCAGCAACGTCTCCGACTGCGGCTTGCCGATGTGCATCAGCGTGCTGGCGGTCGTCTGCAAGGCCAGGGCGGCAAACACCCCCAGCTCCCTCTGCAGGCCGAGCTGCCAGAAGCCGCGGAAAAAGAGCTCCCAGGCGAGGTAGTACACCAGGTAGCACAGAGCCCAGATCGCAAAATGACCTGCCGAGAGGCCCGCTGCCTTCACCAGCGGATACTCGGCCTGCAGCTCGGGCGATCCGGCCCCCAGGTAGAGGGGCAGCGCCAGCAACGGCACCGCGACCACCACGAACTTCAGGCCAAAACGCCAGTCTCCGGGGGACAGCAGGGTCCGGATGGGAGGCAGCTTCAGCCCCAGCCCCATCCACAACCCCGGTAGAACCGCCAGCAAGAGAAAGGCGGCGCCGATCTGGTACCCCTGAACGGTCCACTCGTACAGGGGATGCTCGGGAGCCAAAAAGGCCAGCCGCTCGACGAAAAACCGGTGGTTTCCCTGATACAGGTAGATGGTGAGCAGGACCACCCCCCCCACCACGCTCACCCAGGTGCGTAGGCCAACCTGCCGCAACCCGGGCGATTCGGGCCTTGCTCCCTCTCCTCCTGGAACTGGTGGCTGACACCTGCGCATGATTCCGTCCAACCGGGTCACTCTATCACGGGTGTGATCAGGATGCGTTGGTCGAAGTAACAAAGATCTGTTTTTGAGATCAAGGGAGACCGAGGATATGATCGCTCCGCGTGGAACATGGTTCACTGCCATTCTCCGCCCCCTGCGATTGCGCAGTCTCAGTGGGGCCTAACACCAGGGGCCTGTCGAGCAAAGCGCCACAACTCGGCCGGTTGTGGGGAACCGCCGGAGTTACGTCGCATTTTGCGCCACAACTCGGCCGGTTATGGGGAACCGCCGGAGTTACGTCGCGTTTTGCGCCACAACTTGGCCGGTTGTGGGGAACCGCCGGAGTTACGTCGCGTTTTGCGCCACAACTCGGCCGGTTGTGGGGAACCGCCGGAGTTACGTCGCGTTTTGCGCCACAACTCGGCCGGTTGTGGGGAACCGCCGGAGTTACGTCGCATTTTGCGCCACAACTCGGCCGGTTGTGGGGAACCGC
>JAFGEP010000144.1 GCA_016931535.1 Bradymonadales bacterium | reverse complement strand
GGTAGAGGGTTGCCCCACCAGTTCTACCTTCCCGGGGCCAGATGATTCATCTCCCCCCCTAAAGGTAGAGGGTTGCCCCACCAGTTCCACCTTCCCGGGGCCAGATGATTCATCTCCCCCCCTAAAGGTGGAGGGTTGCCATTCAACAACCTGGACCACATCTCAGGCAGATCACCGAGTTGACAAAGTAGCTACCGATAGCTACCATTTGCCCATGAGAAGCGTGGGCACCAAGGTCCTGAAGAACGAGCTGAGCAAGTACCTCCGCTACGCCGAGCAGGGTGAGACGATCCTGGTCTGCGACCGCGACCGAGTGGTAGCGGTGCTCTCGAGCCCACCGCCATCCATGGGCAACACGGTCTCCGACGTCTACCTTGCCGACGCCATCCGACAGGGTTTCATCACCCCAGCCTTGATGCCTGCCGGTCCCCAGCAACCTTCGAGAAAGGTGGCCAGCCTGGAAGAGTTGCTCCAGGAGCTGGCGTTGGATCGCAGGGAGCGATGAACGTCTACCTCGACACCTCGGTTGTCCTGGCAGAGCTGTTGGCAGAGGATATCCACCCTCCGGAAAGCCTGTGGCGTGAGACGCTCTTTTCCAGCCGTCTGCTGGAGTACGAGCTGTGGATGCGGATCAACGCGCGGGGGCTGGGGGAGTCTCATGGTGAGCAGGTCCGAGCGATGGTGGCGCGCGTGAACCTGGTGGAGCTCAAACCCGAGGTGCTTTCACGCCTGGTCGAACCGTTCCCCGGTCCAGTGCGGACCCTGGACGCGATTCACCTGGCCACCGTCGAGTTCCTCGTCAAGAGACGGCTCCCGATCCAGCTGGCGACCTACGATCGGCAGATGAAAGCAGCGGCGGAGCAGCTCGACCTGTCGCTCTATCCATTGTGAGCTGCCGGGAAAGGACCCGCTTCCTTTCAAGACGCGACCGTTCACACCGATCCCGCGCCTCGCAGCCCAGACTCCGTGCTACCTTTGATGGCGGAGGCCGGCGACCAGGCAAAGGGTCCACCCGCCGGTTCCCTCCTCTAGTTGCACCCCCCTCCCCGGTTGGGTGTCGTGGCCACGGCGGCGGCCACTTGAGTCTCGGGAGGGATGGCCCCCAGGCAGACCAGCCGGGGCGGCAGCTCTTGCGACCGGCCGGCGAGCCAGTTCATGGTTCGCCTCCTCGGCTCCGCCAGGTCCTCCGCACCGGGCAGGATCGCCCCAAAGCAGTGCTCGGGATCCGCTAGCTGGGCCGCCCAGGCCTCCATCCCTCCCTCGAGGGTGAAGGCCCAGACGTGGTGCCGCCTCAGACCAGTCACAAGCCGCCTGGCGCGCTCCTGGTCCGTCGCCAGCAAGACTACCGGTTTCTGCCCAATATCGGCCAGTGCCTCCCGGACCACGGCCGCAACCTCCGCCGCTTCGACGGCCTGCTCCATGTTGGCAAAGGAAAGAGGGGTCGCCCCAACAACGGGATGCGCCAGCCGCTCCGACTCCTCGCGAAGGTCTGCCACCAGGACGTTAGGGGCCAGCCCTTCGTTCGCCCGGTGGGCGTTCTCGATGAGCCAGCTCGCCAGGGTCTGAGGGGTGACCCCGTCCACCACCGTCTCCTGGGAGAGCTCGGCGACCCGGTGGTCGGGGCCCTCGAAGTCCAGGGGAACCGGTCTGGCCAGCTCGATCACCATGAGCGCAAGAGCGCCACCAAAGGCAAGCGCTGGCCCCAGCCATCTCCAGAGGCTCTTGCTGGCCGCCGGGGGCGCCGTTTTCCCGCTGTGAGAAGCCGCCGCTTGCCCCTCCGGCTCCGTCTCCGCCAACCCCGAAAGCTCGGCCATGGTCTGTGGCTGTTTCCTGCCGGCCACCGCGGACACTATTGGTCCGGCGTGAGGAGCCGCCGCTTGCCCCTCCGGCTCCGTCTCCGCCAACTGAGAAAGCTCGGCCACGGTCTTCAGCCGGAAACGGCGCTCGATGAAGGGGGCGGCCTTGAACCCGGCCAGTGCAATGGCGGTGATGGCCAGCACCCAGGGCCAGGCCGGTCCATCACCGTACAGGGTGGTCCGGGCCGCGTCGGCCGGCGCGAAGAAGCTCATGAACCAGGCCTGGTCCGACACCCCATCGAACAGCAGGGCGAATCCGTAGATGCCCAGCACGATGCCGAACAGGAAGGCCAGCCCGTCCCAGCGGCCCCGAGCCAGGGAGACCACCGCCGTGCCTGGACAGAAGCCGCCAACGTAGAACCCCACGCCGAAAAGCAGCCCTCCGCTCAGGATCGACCAGAAGTAGTTGGCCTCGAACTCGACCAGGCCCAGGTTCATGACACCCAGGTGATGCAACAGCTGGGAACCGATGATGCCGGTGAGCACGGCGGTGAACATCACCCGGAACACCCGGAAGTCGCGAAGAATGAAGATCTCAGTGAGGTTGGTGGCCGATCCGAACCCCGCCCGCTCCAAAAAAAAGCCGAAGGCCAGGCCGATAACCAGGGAGATGGCCAGATAGGCGATCAACGATAGCCCCAACTGGGGAGCCAGTGGCAACAGCTCGCTCATCGCCAGACCCTCCTCAGAAAGATGGCCGCCAGAAATCCGCCGGCAAAGACTGACAGCATGAAGACCCAGGAGCCGGTGGCCATCAGCGAGCCCCCCGAGATCGCCTGGTGCGAGGTGCAGCCCCGGGTGAAGCGGGTGGCAAACCCCACCAGCGCCCCACCGAATATGGCCAGCCCGATCCGGAGACGGGGCGAGATCAGCTCACCCCGATCCACGCCAGCCTTCAGACGCCCGCCGAGTGCCGCCGAGATGAAGCCGCCAACAAAGGTTCCGATCCCCATCCAGAGCAGCCAGTAGCCCCAGAAGCCCTCCTCCAGCGTCGGCCCCCAGTAGGCGTTGCCCCGGACGTGGTCCTCGGCCACTGTGGCCACGCCGAAGGCGCCGATGCGGGAGAACAGGCCGGAAGCCCCCAGCCCATGCCCGAACACCAGGAAGGCGGCCAGCACCGCCAGTCCGATTCCGATGCCCGCCAGGTAGGGCGACCAGTAGGGCCGCTCCGGACGGCTGGCGAGCGCTTTCCACCGCGACCTCAGCACCGCCCACACGGCTCTCGGCAGAGCGAACCGCTCGGCGGGGTCGAGCGGCTCGCCGCCACGCGCCTTCACCTTCTGGTACCACTCCTGGTGATGATGCTCGGCATAGGTCGGATCGACCTTCCCCTTGAACATCGCCTTCAGGACCGGCCGCTCCTCCTTGATGAGGGCCGCCATGGAGAAGTGCACGATGAGAAAGGCGATGACCAGCCCGACCGCGATCAGGTGGAGAAACACCATCCAGGAGCCCACCGGGTGCCCGCCCACGCCGATCACCATGAGCAGGCCGGTGATGCCGATGGAGGGAACGCCCAGGATGACCGTCCAGCCGAAGGCCTTCTGCCCGGCGTTGTAAGAGCCCTGGGGCGGCAGCTCGGTCTTCGGGTCCAGCTCGTGCTTGACCCGCACCTTGAACCAGCCCAAGTCGTTCTTGGTCCAGCGCAGGTCGCGAACGAAGCGCAGCGCCAACCCCCAGGGGTCGATGAGGAAGTTGAGGCTCACCACGGCAAACCAGACGATGCCGGCACCGATGTGGGCCCGTAGAAGAGCGGTCTGGCTTCCGAACAGCCCCGACACGAAGTCGGTGTAGAAGCGGGGCGCCAGGCGATAGCCCTCGCTGGTGATGAGGGCGATGCCGGTGAACCACAGGAAGAAGAAAAAGACCGCGTTGAACCAGTGCATCAACCGCTGAGGCAGCGGGTGCTTGACCAGGATCGGCGGCGGTTGAGCGGCCGAAGCCGCGTCCTGTGGGCCATCCATCGCGGACACCTGCTGTGGTGCTGTCTGCTCAGCCATTGGCGTTCTCCTCCGGATCGTCGCATTTCCCGGAAAGATCTCCGGGCTCTACCTGGGGGGTTGTCTCGACCGTCTGGTTCCAGTCGGCCAGCCGGTGATGTTCCCTCTGCTCAGCCATTGGCGTTCTCCTCCGGATCGTCGTTCGCTCGGCCCGCATTGCTATCATCCACGGGAGGTTTCCTGGGCTTGGCCTTCTCTGTCGGCCGACCGGTGCGCACCGACTCGATCCGGGAGCGGAAGGCCCGGAAGGCCACCATCCCGCCCATGGTGGCCAACGCGGCATAGCCGAAGAGCCGGACGGCGAGGCCGGCCCACCGCTGCCAGGCCCGGGTGACCAGCGCCTCTCCGGCCACGGGAGGAAAGGCGGTTGCCAACAGCTCCAGGTCCTCCGGTCGACCGCTGAAGCGCAGCCTGGGCCGAGGATCGACCGAATCGGTCACCATGCGGATCTCCTGGTGCCCCGGATCGAGGCGGTCGACCTCGCCCACCTGGACCAGCCGCTCCTGGCCTTCGATGACCACCCGCTCCCGGAACAACCGGGCGCCCGCGGGGCAGACCTCGAAGCAGGCGGGCGGCAGGCCGGCCTGTACCCGTCCCTCGCACAGGGTGCACTTCTCCAGCTTCACGGCTCGCGGATCGTGGCGACGAGCGTTGTAGGGACAGGCGGGCACGCAGATGCCGCAACCGATGCACAGGTCGCGGTCCACAAGGACCCGCCCGTCGGCGCCCACGTAGGAGGCCCCGGTGGGACAGACCGGCACGCAGGGCGGCTCCTCGCAGTGGTGGCAGAGATAGGGGGCGAAGATGGCGTGAGCCCTGGGCTCGCTCCCCGTTTCGGCGTGAGGGACCCAGTTGCGGGAGAGCTCGGGGTTGAGGTCGTTGACCGTCACGCAGGCTACCTCGCAGGCTCGGCAGCCGATGCATCGGGTGACGTCGATCCGCATCTCGAAGGACATTGGCACTACTCCTCTTGTCTGCGTTCCTCGTCGGCAGGTGGCAGCAGGACCCCGCCCGTCGGGCCGGTCGTGGTTCCCATGGCGGCATCCCGATCGAACGGTGCAGGGCCCAAGGTTTCATATTCCTTGCATCCAGTCGTTTCCACGTCAGCCCCTCCCGTCCATCCGCGGTGACTTCATCGCCCTCCCCTCTCAGGCCGAGTGCAGCCTGGCCAGCCGGACGAAGTTGACCCGCATGGCCGTGGCGCCGCACAGCGGGTCGATCACGTAGCGGGTGATGAGCTCCGTGTCGCTGGCGCCGCGCCGATAGGCCCGCGTCAACTGGCGGGAGTTCCGCCCGTGCCCGTGGGTCATGTAGACCAGGTCGTCCCGGATCCGGGAGGTGATGAAGACCCGCACCGGTCCCTCCAACACGTCGTCCTGGTTGATGAGGTTCACCATCTCCCCGTCCGTCTGGATGCCGAACGCCCGGGCGGTGCCGGGCGAGACCCAGACTCGGTTTTCCGGCTCCCGTCCGAACAGCGGGGGGAGGTTCTGAGTCCGGGTAAAGCTGTGGACCGGCGAGCGGCCGTAGGCCAGCCGCACCAGGCCTGGCGGACCCGGGCGGGGCCGATAGTAGGTCGGGATCGGCTCGAAGCCCGCCGCCGGCTCCCCCGCAGCCAGCTTCTCCCGGAATACCCGGGCCAGGTCCTCGGAGTAGAGGCGAACCCGGTTGGAGCGGAGGGCGCCGTCGAACTCCGGAAAGGTGAGATCCGCTCCGGCCCGCCCACTGCCGTCCGGTCCCAGGCCGTAGCCCTCGCGGTAGATGGGAACCCCCTGTTCCACCACCACCACCCCCTCGCGCCGCAACCGGTCGATATCGATGGGATGGTCCGGGTGGAGCTGGTTGTATCGCGCGACCATCCGTTCGGAGAACTCCTCCTGGCTGTTCCAGGCGCAGTAGGGATCGAGACCGATGCGATGGGCGATCCCGCGGGCGATCTCGCATTCGCACCTGGCCTCGCCCGGCGGATCGGCGACCTTCTGCAGCATGGCGACGTAGGGATCGCGCTCGGGGGTGACAAACAGCAGCTCGGGGTGCTCCAGATAGGCGGTGGAGGGCAGCAGGATGTCGGCGTACTGGGTGATCTCGGTGGGCAGGATGTCGATCACCACCAGCGTATCCAGCTTGTCGATGGCGGCAACCGTCTCGGCGACCGAGGGCATGGCCATGACCAGGTTGGTGCCCGACACCAGCCAGAACTTGATCTTGTCCTCCAGGGTGGCCGTCCGCACCCCGCTGACGGTCCCGGCGTAGCCGAAGGGGTAGCCGGGATCGACGCGAGCGGCCGGCTCGGGGTAGGGGGGCACCTCGGGGAAGGCATCGTGGATGGCGGGCAGCTTGACGGATTGCGGGATGTAGTACCCCCCACGAACGCCCCACGATCCGGTGAGGGCGACCAGGATGGCGGTGGCGCGGATCCGCTGGGTGTCGTCGCCGTACCAGGTGGTCTGGCGACCCGGATGGAAGATCACATGGGGGGCGGCTTGCTTGACGAGGCGGGCGGCGGCCTCGATCTCCTCGACCGTCAGGCCCGTCTCGCCGGCAGCCCATTCGGGGGTGTAGCGGCGAACGTGGGCGGCGAGCTGCTCGAAGCCGGTGCAGTGCCGTTCCACGAACTCGCGGTCCCAGGCCTGATCGCGGATCAGGATGTGGGTCCATGCCAGAGCCAGGGCCAGGTCGGTGCCCGGCTTGATCTGGAGCCACAGGTCGGCCTTCTCGGCGGCGGTGGAGCGCCGGGGATCGGCCACGATGATCTTGGCCCCCCGCTGCCTGGCCTCGACGAACTCCTGGACCTGGCTGTTGTGCATGTTCTCGCCCAGGTGGCTGCCGAAGAGGACCACACAGTCGGTGTTCTCGAGGTCGATGTTCTCGGGGGAGCCGGGGATGATGCCGAAGGTCAGCTTGAAGGCGGTGTCGCGGGGTCCCTTGCACTGCCCGTAGGAGGGGTGGTTGTGCAGCGGGGTGCCCAGCGCGTCGCAGAAATGGGCGAAATGCCCCTCCGACGGGCCATGGGTGATGAAGGAGACCGCCCCCGGCCCGTGCTCCTGGAGGACCGCCTGCAGCCGACGCCCGATCTCATCGAACGCCTCTTCCCAGGTGATCCGCTCGAACAGCCCCTCACCACGACGACCCGTACGCCGCATCGGGTAGCGCAGACGGTCGCTGTCCTCGTGCATGCCGATGCCACCGACCCCCCGCGGGCACAGCTTCCCGCGGCTCAGAGGATGCCTCGGATTCCCCTTGAGGTGGAGCAGCGTTCCGTCCTCGCCAACCTCGGCATGAACCCCGCATTTCCAGAAGCAGACCCCGCAGACGGTGGGGATCACCCGGGTCGGGTTGGGGGGATGGTGCCTCTCTCTGGGGCGATCCGCCCTCTCCCGGTTGTACTCGGTCGCCTCGGCCGCACCGCCGGAAGCCAGGGCAACCCCGGCGCCGGCGGCGGTCGCCGTGCCCAGGCGGAGAAAGTCTCGACGATTCAACTCAGCCATGTACCCGATTCTCCTCTCCAACCGCAGGATGGACGCAACGATCCGTCCTGTTTGGAGCCAGTATCCCGGAGAAAAGATGCAAACCACCTGGCTTCCTGTTGCCAGTGGTCCTCCCACATGGGCCCCCCTTCCCACCGCGGGTTCCATCAGTGTATGGGTGGAATGGTGAGCGGTCAAAGCAACCGTTTCGTGGCGGCGCCAAAACCGCCGCTCGGGTAGCGAGCGGCGTTGCGCCTCCAAGCGTCACCGGCTTTTGCCCGTTCGGCAACGATGAATCGGGGAGACCGGGAAAACACAAGCATCTTGTGGCTCTCAACAAGGGGCAGGAATATGACAGAATCGCTCGATCTGGCGGATCAAGAGGGATGATGACTCACAAGGAAATTCCAGAACAAGCCGCCGACGCCTTTTTCCGGCAGGACTACCCCCAGGCCCTCGAGCTATTTCTTGATGCCTGCTCCCAGCGAGAGGAGGCTGGCCTGCCCTCCGATCCCATGCTGTGCGCCAACCTCGTGAGCTGCTACCTGGCCCTGGGCCGCCTGGAGGAGGCGCGGACCGCCTCCCAGCGGGTTCTCGAGATAGGCCGAGATCAGGGCGACCGTCGTGCGGAGGCGATCGGCTGGTTCTCCCTGGGACAGGCTCACCTGGGGCTGGGGAACGCGGCCGATGCGATCGCCGGCTTCACCCGGTCGATCTCGCTGTTCCAGGAAATCGGCGACCAACGGGCGGCAACCAGCTCGGCGGTGGCCCTGGGCGATGCGCACCGGGTAGTTGGCGACATCGAGCCCGCCATCCATGCCTACGAGAAGGCGTTGCCCGGCCTGCGCCTCCTGTTCGAGCCGATCCAGCTCGTCCATCTCCTGGTGACCCTGGGAGGACTGCTGTACCTGCAGAAAAACCCGCACCGTGCCGTGGAGCGGCTGGACGAGGCCAGGACGGCGCTGCCCCAAGAGGCACAAGGGTCGATCCTGGACATCCAGCTATGCGGCAACCGCGCCCTCGCCCTGCTGGCGATCGGGCGGCTGGTGGATGCCGAATCCGACCTGCTGAAGGCCAGAGCCGGCTATCTGGCGCTGGGAGACTATCGATTTGCCGCCGAGCAGGCGGCGCGGCTGTCGGACCTGTACCGCTACCAGGGCGATCTGGCGCGCGCCGTCCAGTTCTACCAGGAGGTGCTAGAGCTGGAGAAGACCCACGGTTTCCAGCTATCGGAGGCCGGCATGCTTTTTTCCCCCGTGGTGGATGTCTCCCTGAGACCAGGACACGCTGGGGAGGGAGCAGTCAGCCTGGATGGCACCTCTAGCGCTTCAGGAAAACGGGGCACGGAACCGGCGGCACAACCGGCGCCAGAGTCGGAGCTGCAACCTCGGGCAATGGACCGCCCGCAGCACAAGGCAGAATCGAGAGTCGCACCACGGACCCGAGAAGGAGCGACAGCGCAGGAGGAAGAGACCCTGGAGCCAGGGCCGACACCCCGGACGATAGATCGCGCGCAGGCGATGGCGGAATCGACGGTCGCACTGCGGACAAAAGAGGGCACGAAACCGACGGCACAACCGACTCCAGAGCCAGAGCCGGCACCCCGGTCGACAGGCGATGCGATACCGGCGGCGGATCTGCAGCCGGCATCGGGACCGGATCCGGGGCCAGCGCTCCCGGAACCAGGTGGAGAGGAGCAAGCTTCCTCGGTGAGCCAGCTCTCAGAGGCCTCGCTGTGGCTGGATGCCGGTCGGACCGCCGCCCATCCCGTGCTGCTGATCGCTCCGCCGATGCATGGACACACGGGCCCGCTGTTTCCGCGCGCCATCGCCTGTCTCGGCAGCCTCCTCGAGGCCCATGACATCCCCGTCGAGCTGCTGCCGCTGGCCCACCTGGTCGACGTCTTCGCCGACCGGGAGCAGGTGCGAGCGCGAACGGCTGCCACCGTCAGCACAGCGGTGCGGACGCTCGAGCCCCGGGCGGTCGGCATCTCCATCCCCTACACCTACCTGTACCCCGCCGGGCTGGAGCTGGCACGGCTGGTCAGGGCAGCAGGTGGAGACGACCTTCCCATAGTGATGGGAGGACCTCACGTGACCTTCTGGGACCGGGAGTGCCTGGCTGAAGCGCCCCAGGTGGACGTGGTCGTGCGGGGCGAGGGAGAATGGACGTTTCTGCATCTCCTGCGCACCCTGGAGCGGCGGGGCGATCTGGCCGAGGTCGAGGGGATCACCTGGCGGCTTCCCGATGGGCAGAGTATACGCAACCGGGCGCGGATGCTGGGCGATGTCTCCACCCTGCCCCCCATCGACTTCGACCTCTTGCCGGAACCGTTCTGCCGCCGGATGGAGGTTCATGCCATCACCAGCCGCGGTTGCGCCCATCGCTGCCGCTTCTGCCACGAGCGGCGATTCTGGGGGGGCAAGGTGCGCCAGCTTCCCGTGGAGCGGGTAGTGGAGGAGATGGAGCTCATCCGCACCCGCTTTGGCGACCGGGTGGTGGGAATCGACGACAGCATGCTGGACATGCGCACCCCCTATTTCCACGAGCTGTGCCGGCGCCTGGCGGCCAGCTCTGCTCGGCCGGAGGATTTCAGCCTGCTGAGCCGGATCGACACCATAACCCCGGAAGGGCTGGAGGCGATGCGGAGGGCAGGGGTCACGGTGTTGATGGTCGGGTTGGAGAGCGGAAGCAACCGCGTGCTTCAGGCCATGAACAAGGGCTACACCATCGAGCAGGCCATGCCCTCCATCCGCCTCTGCCAAGAGCGGGGCGTCCAGCTCTACGCCTTTTTCATCGTGGGCCACCCCGGCGACAACCCGTTGGAGTCCGCGGTGACGCAGGATCTGGTCGAGACCCTGTTTCGCGAGGAGCTGGTCCACCTGGTCGAGCCCGGCATGTTCACCCCCTATCCCGGAAGCGCGTTCTACGCCAACCCCAGCCGGTTCGGCCTCCAGATCCTGACCGACGACTGGGAGCTCTGGCGCCGCACCAACCGACCGATGTGCCAGCTGGTGGACTACCCGGCCGGGGAGATCTACCTCTCCTTCCTGCGCATGCTGGAGGTCCAGGCCCGCTACCGGGGAAGCAGATACGTTCTGATCTGAGGGTTGATGCGATTCAGGTCCAACGCGGGGGGACAGGTGTTTTTCATCCCCGGCGACGACGCAGGGAGGTAACGGCCAGCGCGGCCAGCAGCGTGAGGGTCAGGCTCACCGGCGTGCTCTGGCTGGTGCTGCTGCAGCCGCACAGCTCGCCGCCCGTCAACCGTTTCGGCAGGTCGTCGTAGGGGTTGAGCGGATCGGTCCCCCGGTGCACCTCGACCCCGTCTCCCACTGTTCCGCTGTCGGTATCCCAGTTGTTGGGATCGGTCTCACCGGAGTCGATAGCTCCATTGGCATTGTTGTCCTCGCCGGGGCCGCAGACCTCATCGATCGTGTTGGGGCCGTCGCACAGGCCGTCCCCGTCGGTATCGGGGTTCAACGGATCGGTGGGGTTTTCGCCGTGGACCTCGGTGCCATCCAGCAGGCCGTCCCCATCGGTGTCCGGATTGTCCGGATCGGTCTCCCACTCGATTTCCTCGAGGTCGGTCAGGCCGTCATTATCCCGATCGTTGGTGCAGACGCTGGGCTCACCCTGGCAGGTCCAGCCGTCCTCCACGGTGCAGGTGGGGCTGCAGCCATCGCCCGGGTTGGTGTTGTTGTCGTCGCAGGTCTCGCCTTCCTCGATGTCCCCGTTGCCGCATACCGGCAGCAGGAAGCAGTCGCTGGGCTCCCCCTCGCAGTCCCATCCCTCCTCGATGGTGCAGCTGCTGTTGCAGCCATCGTTGTTATTGACGTTGTTGTCGTCGCACTCCTCGGTTCCTTCCAGGATCCCGTTGCCGCACACCGCCTCGGGATCGTCGATCACGAACTCCTGGCTCGTGGTCCGGCCAGGCGAGGGGCCCTCCCCATCGGTATCGGTCACCACGACCACGGCCGGCCGGTATCCGTGCTCCTCGTCGATCACGACCCGGAAGCGGATGACCATGTCGTCGCCAGGCAAGACGACGCCCTCGGCCTCGCCCGAGGAGCGGACCGAGGTAGGACCGACGAAGGGCATCTGCCCGCCGACGTCGGCCACGGCGCCTCCGTCCAGCGTGGTGGAGCCCGGAACGTAGTTGAGGCCGTCGGGAATGGTGATGTCCACCGTGGCATCGCTCGTCGCCGCCTCGCCGCTGTTGGCCACGGTCACGGTCACGGTGACCTCGTCTCCGGGCAGGTAGGGAGCCAGAGGGTTCAGGCCGATGTGGCTCTCGAGGCGCGGCGCCCGCACCGTGATGAGGTCGCTTAGGGCCTGGCCTTCGATGGGATCTTCACCGGCACAGGAGACGAACTCATAGGTCCATTCGGCCTGGGTCTGGAACTGAGCGGGAGCCGGCGAGCCGGGCACAGCTGCCACCTCGGCCTCCACCCTCACGACCACGATCTCCCACCAGGGGATGTCGCCGACCTTCACCCCTTGCACCAGGTCCTGGCGAGTCACGGTGGTGCCGAAGATATCGCCGGGCTCGCCGTCGATGAAGAAGCCGACCAGGTCCAGCCCCTCGGGCAGAGGCATCTTGAACAGGGTATTCTGGGCATCTGCCGAGCCGTCCCAGTTGTCGAGGTAGACGGTGTAGGTGATCGGGTCACCCACATCGGCCTCGGCGGTGGCGACTACCGTGGAGTCAGGCAGGTAGAATGCGGGTGAGTTGATATCGATCTGGAACGCCACCAGCGCCACCACGTAGGAGTCGGCTCCGACGCCGCTGGTGGCGCGGATGATGGCGGTGGTCTGGTTGTTGGCCAGGTGGCCTTCCCACTGGGAAAGCGACACCCCGGTGAGATCCCAGCTCTGGCGACCGCCGATGGTGTTGGTGTCGGTATTGGCGTTGTGGTTGCGGTTTCCGAAAGTACCGAGGGTATCGCTCACCCCGTAGATGGTGTTGATCTGGGAGGCGAAGAAGTTGTTCAGCGGGTTGTTGGGGGCCTGCAGCGCGATGAACTCCCCTCCCTCCGACTGGCCGATGAAAACCTGGTCGCCCGAGCGGTTGGCATCGCCCTCGATCGCGCCCAAGAGGACCCGCCCCTCTACCGGGCCGGTGGGCGGGGTGCAGAAGCCGCTGAAGGTGTAGTCCTCCTGCATGCGCTCGTCCACCCAGTCCGCCCCCACGAAGATGGTGAGGTTCCGCTGCGGCAGCGAAGCGTGATGGTAGGCGACCACCAGGCTCCAGCCGCCGGCGTTCAAGGCATCGATCAGGTGATCCTGGGTGGCGGGGATGCCGCTCACCGTGTACTGTCCCGGACCGTGCTCCTGTACGAAGCTGGTGACGTTGGCGGAACGGATGTAGTAGTGCACATCGAAAGCGCCGACGGAGAACAGGTCCAGCGTGACCGAGGCCGCGGGATCGGGGGCCACGCTGATGTAGTCGCCGTTCTCGAAGGTGAGGACCACCGATTCGTTCAGGTTGCCAGACACCGAATCGTTGCCGTACAACCAGCTGCCCCCCCAGGAAAGCTCGGCGCGCACCACCTCGGCATCGTCGAGGAAATCGAGCACCCCCATGGAACCGTTGTTCCGCCAGTTGGAGGTGGTGCCGGCAGGCCAGGAGCTGTCGGTGCACTCCGGGTAGCTATCTATCAGGCTGGTGTTGGGGCTGATGAAGGTGCCGATGGAGTCCTGAGTCCCCGGGCAGTTGCTGTCGAGCGCATTGCTCAACCCGATGGTGTTGCCGGTCATGGCCAGCTCACCCTCGGTGGTGGTGGTGAAGCGCAGGGTGGCCGAGCTGGCCTGCACGGGCAAAAACAGCAGACAGATGCCAATCGTCACAGTCCACCGTGACAGGACGCAAGTTCGCTGGTTCATCATGGCAGTCCCTTCATCATACAGAGTGGCCGAAACCCTTTCGACTCCCGCCAACTGGGAGCAGACATGACACGGCCTTTGGTTACCGCCGGTCTGTTAACCATATTCGCCGATCGATCGCAACCCGAATCGGCAAACCGCCAGGTGACTGGCCTGGCGTCTCACCCTGTCAGGAACCGATCGAACCAGCGCAGGATGTGATTCAGGCGGACGATGCGCCGATCGGTACGCCCTTCGCGGGAGAGACCGTGGGGCTCCTCGGGGAAGAGCACCAGCTCGCTTTCCACCCCTAGCTTCTTCAGGGCGACATAGATCTGCTCCCCCTGCTCCACGGCGCAGCGTAGATCGTTCAGGCTGTGAATCACCAGCGTGGGGGTCCTGGCGTTCCCCATGGCCTGCATGGGCGAGCATCGCCACATCCGCTCGAACCCCTCCCAGGGGGGGAGGTTGTCGAACTCCTCCTGGAACACCCAGTTGAAATCGCTCGATCCCCACATGCTGATGATGTTACTGACGCAACGCTGGGTCACCGCCGCCTTGAACCGGTTGGTATGGCCGATGATCCAGTTGGTCATGAAGCCGCCGTAGCTTCCCCCGGTCACCCCCATCCGTCCCGGGTCGATGTAGGGCAGCTTCTCGATCTGGTCGGTCCAGGCCATCAGGTCGTCGTAGTCCACCGTGCCCCAGGCACCCCAGATGGCATGGCAGTACTCCTCGCCATACCCCTGCCCCCCGCGGGGGTTGGTGAAATGCACCACGTACCCGTGGGCCGCCAGGAAATAGAACTCGTGCATGAACAGGTGGCCGTACTGGCACTGCGGACCGCCGTGGATCTCCAGGATGGAGGGGTAGCGCTTGGCCGGATCGAACCCTGGAGGCTTGAGGATCCAACCCTGCAGGTCGTTGCCCGCCGCCCCCTTGAGCCACACCTCCTCGCACTCTCCCAGGTCGATCGCCCTGAGCAACCCCTCGGCCGGACTCACCAGCCTGGACGTCTTGCCGGAAGCCCGGTCCAACAGGTACAGGCTCCCCGGATCGGTCACGGTGCCCTGGAAAAAGGCCATCCGACGCTGCTTCTCGTCCAAAGTGAACGGCCCGATACCTCCCTCCCTCCCCTCCAGCATGACCGGCGCTTCCTGGCCAATGGCCGCCACCGACCAAAGCCGCGTGCTCCCGTGGCGACTGACCTGGAAGGTCAACCTCGAGCCATCGATAGACCACACCGGCGGAACCATCGGCGGCGCACCCAGGTCGTTCAAGGTCACGGAGTCCACGTGAAGATCCATGGCGCCGGTCAGGTTTCGAGCCGCATCTGACCCATCTGTCGGCACCACCCACAGGCTGTTGTTCCTCCACCAGTCTCCCCGACCCTCGAGGCCCAGGTAGGCGATCCGGCCACCGTCGGGAGAGAACACAGGAAATGCCTTGAAACCCAGTGGCGCCTCGATCCGGACCATCTCCCCTTTCCGGGCGGGCATGACGAACAGGTCGACGGCATCGGGATCCAGATCCGGTTGCGGCGTCCGGTTGGAGCAGAACACAATCCGGCTTCCATCGGGAAACCAGGAGGGATCCACCTCGTCGTGGATAGCGCCTTCGGTCAACTGACTGGTCCGGCCGGTGCGGCTGTCGACGGTCCAGAGATGCCAGCGCTCCTTGGGCAGGAACCCGACCCCGTCCAGCTTGTAGAAAACCCGATCGATGTGGCGGGACACGACCCCCAGCTTCTTCTTCTGCTCGTCCTTCTCCCGCTTCAGCTCCTCCTCGTCTTTCTTGCGAAACTGGAAAGCCAGGGTGCGACCTGCCGGTGACCAGGCGACGTTGGCGAAGCTCCCCTTGAGGTCGGTCACCGGCCTGGCCTCCCCACCGGACAAGGGGATGACGTACAGCTGGAACTGCTTCTCGTCTCCCCGATTGGAGAGAAAGGCGATCTCGCTGCCGTCCGGCGACCACCTCGGCATCCGGTCCACCTGGTCCCCGTAGGTGAACTGGCGGGGTCGACCGCGGCCCGTGGGCACGATCCAGAGGTTGGCGTACCTCTTCTCCGTCTTGCGGTCGATCCGCTGCAGGCCATAGGCCACGTACTTCCCATCGGGCGAGATCTGGCAGTCCTGGAGCAGGGGGATGCGATACAGATCCTCGGCCGTTATCGGGCGCTTCCTGGTTGCCGCCATGCTGGTTCCTCCTTGTTCGCCAAGCCAATTTGACGGGGGAATATCTCACAGTTCCGGGTTTCGCGTGATCAGTTTCTTGTTTCCCTATCGAACAGGGGAGCAGAGGGAGGAAAATACCCTGGCAGTCGTCAGATCGGGTCGCCAGGACGACAAAAAGAGATGGGGACCGCAGGCAGATTCGCACGACCTGCCACCAGGTGAGGCTTCGCGACGCTGCTCACTCCCGGTATCTGAGCACCACCAGGACGCAGGGGCCGCCGTGGATCACGATCGCACCCGCCGCCTCGGCCTCTGCTATCGCCTCCTCGTTCTCGGCGCCAGGCTGCATCCAGAACCGGCGGATGCCATGGGCCAGCGCCTGGCGCACCACATCCAGGGTGACGGCCGGCGGGGTCACGATGGAGATGGCCTCGACATCGTCCGGCAGGGACTGCACGTCGGGGTAGGCCGGCAAGCCCTCGACGGTCTCGGCGTTGGGGTTGATCGGATAGACCTTCCGTTCGCGCTGCTGGTAGACCCGCAGCGTCTTGTTGCCGTACTTGTCACGGTCGGTCGAGGCGCCCGCAACCGCATAGACCTTGCTTTCCAGAAACTGCTGGATGCGCTCCTCGATGTGATCTTCCTCCATCTCCCCTCTCCTTGTCTCGCTCCACCTTTCATCACCATACTCGCCGACCAAAGGCGGCACAGGCATCGGGCCTTCGCGATCCGGTGCTGTGGGCCGCCATTGTCGCCTCAGACAGAAGAAGCTTTTCGTTTCTTCCATCTTACCTGTCCTTGCTGCCAGCCCGGCGCTACAGTACCGCCTCCCGACCCGCGTCGCCACCTGCCTGCCCTGGTGATGGAACGGCTCTTCGGACGACGGAGCCGTCATTGGACGAGCGCTGCCACCTTCCTCACAGCCGCTCACATGCGGGTCAGCACCAAGTGGTTCATGGAATAGGACCGCCCGCCACAGGGCTCGTTCATCACGCTGAAGGTCACCTGGGTGCATTCCGGATCGAAAGACATCGCGTAGGTTCCCATCGCGGCGGGTTCGCAGGCGACCTGCGGGGGTATCGAGGAGCGGTCCTGGATGTGGATGGCATTCCCCTCGGCGGTCCAGGACGAGGTGAGAGAGATATCGGCCGCCGTGCAGGTCAGCTGCCCGTCTTCTCCAAAGTGGAAGGTCACCGGCTGGTTGGCCACGGGTGACGGGCTGGGGGGGAACACCCCCTGCCAGGTACCGCTCAGGTGGCAGAGGGGCGCGACGGTGGCGGCCGGTGCCCCGGGCACGATGGTCAGGCTGTCCAGGTAGGCCATGCCCGACGGGTCGTCCAGCAAGGTCGGGTCGCCATCCAGGTTCTCCATGATGCCTCCGGCGAAGGTCACCATCGCGATGTCGTCGCCCACCCGGCACAGACGGTTGCGGGCGTGGACGCGGGTGCCGAGATAGAGGAGGCTCACATCGACTTCGATACCCGTGACGCCGCCGACAGTCGCCGGGCGGACCGACAGGGCCGTGAACTCCTCGAACCCTCCCAGCACCCCGTACAGGACGTTCAGGAACATCTCCTGCTCAGGAGTTTGGGCCAGGTAGCCCGGAGGGTAGGAGACGATGGCCGCCTGGTAGGAAAAGATGGGAAAGGCGGTGTTCATGGCCATGATGCGGTTGATGGTGACCGGTCCCAGCGGTGTCTGCTGCACCGCCGTCGGACGGTCCACCGGATGGGTGGCGGGAATGGTGAAGGTGTAGGTGGCCCAGGGGGTCTGCTGCTGAACCACCTGTGGCTCTTGTGCCAACAGCAACCTGCTCGATGTCAGCAGCATGGTCAGAAAACACAGGCCAAAAACCGACCAACTTCTGGTACTTCCAGGTGAGTGCGGTGCCATTTCCCCTCCATCTTTTCTTCGTGACCTCCACTGGCCTGAAACCTGGTAGGGATCAATCCAGTTAGAGACCTGGGATATTACACGATGGATCGGGTGGCTGCTAACGGCACCAGCCACTGTCCGAATGAAAAGAGTGACGTGATCGCCCGGTGCTCACCTGGACCGTGTCTGTGCCATCCTCCTGAGCTCGGCCAGCCGCACCATCCGCTGCCCGAAGATCGCCTGCAGGGCTCGCTCCAGCCGGGCTGGCTCCAAGACCTCCAGGACGATCCGCTCGGCGTACACCATGCACTGCTCGGAGTAAAGCCCACGTGCGGCAAAGCCGTCTGCGGCATAGGAGGAGCCGATCTCGATCTGGAGCCGTGCTGGTTGAGGATTCGGCTGCTCGAAGAAGAAAAAGCCGTGGTGGATGCCATCCTCGTAGTCGGGACCATATGCGCCCAGCGCCAGTCGATAGACGAGATCCGAGCGCGGCGCCTGCCGGCGGAGCTCCTGGACGGTCGGGTACACGACATGGGTCTGGGGACCACTGTTGGCGATGAGGTCTTCAGCCCCTTCGCTCAAGTGGAAGATGTTGAGGGTTCCGAGGTCGACGAGATGGGCCATCGGCAAGCTCGCGGCCGCACCCAAGCCCGCCAGGCCTCTGGCGCCCTCCCAGGGGTCCTCTGCCACCCGCGCGTCGGGGAGGGTTTCCCCCATCAGCGCGGCCAGTTCGACTCTCGATGGGTACACCCATGAAAGAGGCTCCCCGTCCCCGAGGATCGCGACACTGATGTGGACCCCGTCGATCGGCGCTTCGTTGACCTCGTAACTGAGGTGAAGGATCACGAGGCGTCGAAGGATGTCGTCGGTATACTCCCGGAACAAGGGCCTCAGCTCGGCATCACCGAGCACGGCGATGTGGATGGCTGGATCGATGTCCGCTTCGAGAACCGCCACCACCATGGACTGCACCACCGGGTCATAGCTGTCCTGAGCAGCGCAGACGGCCTCGTTGAAGTGGTGCTCGACCAGCAGCTCACCGAGATTTGGCGCGCAGGAAGCGAGGCAGAACGCGGTCAGGGCTGCAATCGAGATGGCAGGCAGGCTTGAGGGGGCGAGACTTCTCTTCTTGGGCGAGAGGGCGGAGGTGAGGGTATCCAACTCCCTCTTCCACCGGGAGAGGGCTGGGGTGAGGGAGCTATACCAGCGCATCTGAGTCTTCACCATTGTTTGTCCACCCTCTGACGCTTTCGTCACCGCCACCTCCCCAGCGCCTGTGGCAACTAGCGATTGTGAGCCACCACGCCGATGAGATCGAGCCACAGTCCGGCTGTCAGGTTCTGTCGCCCCTCGGGGCCGGCGCTGAGCCAGCAGTGGGACAGCTCTGCTCCGAACAGGTAGTCGCCGCCAAAGGCTGCCACGAGGCTGGTCCGGACCCCGCCGACCAGCTCGCCATCTGCCGAGCCCAACAGCCCTCTCGGTATGATGCCGATCATGAGCCAATCCCATCGAAAGGCTGGACCGATCCCGGCGCTGGCCAGGTGATCGGCACCATCGGGCATGGCGGCGAAGGAGTAGCCCAGCTCGGGGATGAGCGCCCAGTGCCATATTCCACGGTTCAGGTCGAACCAGGCCGAAACGAAGGCGTCGACGCCGAAGGCCCACGATCCCTCGGTGGAATCAGTGGTCAGGTAGGAAAGGTTCGGTACGGCTCTCAAAGCCAGCATCTGGGATTGTTTGGGTTTGGGTGCCCGGTGGTAGAGGGGGCTCTCGCTGGTTTCCACGATGACCCGCCGCTCGGTGCGGCTTGGCTGTGGGAGGTCGATGACCGCCGCCTCACTGTTCCCACCGGTTTCTTCGGTCGGCCCCGATGCCTGGGACGATGCCGGGGCGGCCAGCATCGAAGCCAGCAAACACGACACCAGCAAAACGGTTCTCATGGTCTGGTCAACCTCCCCGACGTGGTCGATCAGCCTCGAGCATGCTCGAGCAAAGCGCCGAAGCCGACCAGAGGGAGGGTAGATTTGGCTGGCCAGGGCGTCAAGAATCGTCGTTCACTCGGGGAGACGCATGATGACGTCGTGGTTGGAGTCGCCGAGGCCCCGACAGGTGACTCAAGATAACCGGCAGTTGCTCCTTTTCGAGGCGGTCGACGCACCATTGCAGGTCCTGCCAGAGCCCTGCGGAAATGTCGCCTAGCCCACCGGTTGCCATATCGCCCTGGCGCCGACGCCGCCATCCCCTTCTGCATCCCAGGCTCCTCTTCCTCCTTTTCTGAGGGGATGAGCGCGGGTACAAGAGAGGCGAACACCCGGAGGGGATCATGAACGAGTGGTGGACAACCTTCTTCGACGAGGAGTACCTCCAGATCTGGTCCGCCTGGACCGACGAGGAGAGAACGCGAAAGGAGACCGATGCGCTCTGGGAGATCCTCGATCTTCACCAGGGGATGCGCATCCTGGACGCCCCTTGCGGCTACGGCAGAGTGTCGCGGGAGCTCGCCGACCGCGGCGCGATGGTGCTGGGCGTCGACCAATCCGCCTTCCTGTTGGAGGAGGCGAACCGCCGACGCGGAGCGCACACCGAGCAGGCCCTGCGCTACCTCTGCCACGACCTTCGCCGGCCCCTCGACGAGGGCGGGTTCGACGTCGCCCTCAACCTGTTCAGCTCGATCGGATACGGCACCCAGGAGGACGACCTGGCCATCATGAAGACCCTTGCCCGCGCGGTAGTTCCCGGGGGCAAGGTGGTCCTGGATACGACGCACCGGGATGCCGTCGCCCTGATGCTCGCCAGGGGAGGATCCATGTCGCACAGAAGGCCCGACGGCATGCTGGTCGTCGAGGAGCCCCATTTCGATCCGATCTCGGGGCGCCTTCAGAACACCTGGTACTGGGCGGGCCCGCAAGGTTGCGGCCAGAAGACGGCGTCCATCCGCCTCTACTGCATCACCGAGCTGGTCGCGCTGGTGCGGGCGGCGGGCCTCGAGCTCCTCGCCGCCCATGCCGGCTGCTCGACGGCTCCCTACCAGGCCGACGGCCCCACCTTGCCGCGGGTGGCGTTAGTCGGCAGGAGGTCGGACACCTGAGCGGGATGGCCAGGCCGTGCGGTCGAGGCGACGGCAGGGCCCCATTCCGCTTGACAAGGGAGGGGCAGCCTCAGTAAAACGCCATCGTCGCTGACGGGACATCGGCGGCACCTTCCGGAGTAGCTCAGTCGGTAGAGCGGGTGGCTGTTAACCACTTGGTCGGCGGTTCGAGTCCGTCCTCCGGAGTAGGAAAATCAAGAACTTCCCGATGCAGGCGAGACCGAAATGGTGATTGAGTCACCATAGAGTCACCAGCGCGGACTGACCGACATCTTCGGCTCGACCCCGACTTCACTCCTCTATTACTTATATCGACAAGTTACCCTTTGGAACGGTGTGTTCTGGCTGGATTCCTGCCGTGTTGACGATGATGGCCTCTCCATACATGGTCGTCTGGGTGCCGCCTTCTTTGGCGTCAAGCATGTCGTACTGCCGGTGGAAGACGGGTTCCTGAGATCCGAGAACGTCGACGGGCTGACTTGAATCGACTACAGTTACAGCCTGTACCCACATCAGACAGGC
>JAFGEP010000143.1 GCA_016931535.1 Bradymonadales bacterium | reverse complement strand
CTGAGCGTGAGCGTGAGCGACTGCGCGTGACCGTGAGCGACTGAGCGTGAGCGATTGGAGAGGGGTCGTCAGTCTTCCTCTTGGCGCAGGTAGACAGTCAGGGTTCGATCCTGGTCGGTGGGAAAGGAGCCCAGTGGACGGTAGCGGCTCTGAACCAGGCGCTGAACCTCTGGAAGGCTGCCGACTCCGATGCCCCGGGAGAGCACGATGACCCTGTTTTCCGGCTGGTCGATCCGTTCGACGAGCTGCTGTGGCGCGCCTGGGTCACCTCGATAGCGCATGATGTTGGTGTCCACCTCGTGGTCCAGGATGGTCCGTTCAGACAGCAGCGCCAGTAGGGGGACCGAGGAGGAATCGCCGAAGATTCGATCCTCCGGACCGGTGTGAGACCGGACGAGGTCGGCCATCTGTTGGGCCTGGTCGAAGGTCCGGCTCTCGTGCCAGAGCAGGTAGTTGAAGCGGTTGTAGCGCTCGCCGATCACGCGTTGGTCTTTCCAGCATAGCGCCCGGACCAGCCGGTTGATCGGGTCGGGAAGCATTCCCGGCCGCCAGGTGTAGCCGTGAACCCGCTGCGATGCGGGCCGGGTCATGCTCTGCTGGTAGTATCTCAGGTTGCGCTCCAGGTTGGGGCTGACCCACCAGGACGCCAGGTAAGCGACCAGGAGCAGCAAGCCTGCGGCCGTCGGCAGCCAGTGAGGAGGCAGACGGCGAGACCGGATCAAGCGGCCGGCCCAGGTGATGCCGCCCAGCACCCAGCGCGACACCAGCCATCCACCGACCACGGCGGCAAAGGGGAAGGCGGGGATGTAGTAGTACATCCACACCCGCTCCATGTTCAGCAAGATGGCCAAGAAAACCAGAGTGGTCATCGCGCAGAGCAAGAGCAGGCCGATCCCCACCGGTTCGCTTCCGTCGCCCCTCTCCCTTTCGCCAGCCTGTTGCCCCAACAGCTCGCGTGTGCGCCGGATCCGGGCAGACCACACCAGCACGGCGGCGACGGCCAGCGGGATGGAGAACAGCACCCATCCCGTCGATCCCTTGATCGCACTTACCGCCAGGTTCGCCAGGGTCGCGATGGCCACCAGGTCGTAGGGAACCAGCCGAACCTTCGAGCCGCCCCGCCTGGTCTGTTCCTTCAGGTGCCGATAGGCCAACCAGCCCAGGACCAGCAGGGCGAGCAAGCCGGCCAGGAACAGGAAAATGGTGGGGGCGTTGTGGAACAGCACCGTGAGATTCTGTCTTCGCAACCCCTCGGCGGACATCGGCGTCTTCTGCGCATGGTACAGCACCAGGTTGGATACCACGTTGCCGAAGCCGGCCCACAGCCCCAGCGCCAGAAAGGCGCTCAACCCCATCCCCGCCCCCCAGGCGGTCAGCCGAACCCCTTTGCGCCAGTGCTCCACGAAGGCCCAGAACACCAGCGCCAGCACTCCGGGGATGGCGTACAGGCGCGTGAAGACGGCCGCCGTACAGAAGCCGGCCGAGGTCCGCACCGCCCCCTGCCGATAGGCGAGAAAAGCGGCCAACAGCAGGGCAACCGTCATGTTCACGCCGGTGAAGTGCGAGGTGGCCCTGAGCGGCTCGTAGGAGAGCAGGAAAAACGCCATCGCCGCCACCGAGGCCAGTCGGCCCAACTCCCGGCGCACCAGCAACGCCAGTAGAACCCCACCGGCCAGCCCCCACAGAATGGGCAGCAACCGGATGACCACCGGATTCAGGCCGGTGACCATGAACACCAGCGCTGCGAACAACGCCTGCAGGGGCGGATGGGCCATGGCGAATTCGGCGTAGGGGGTCACCCCTGTAGCCACGAGGCGTGCCTGGTAGGTGTAGATGTGCTCGTCCCCCAGGTACCAGTTCATGGCGAACATCTTGAACACCAGGTAGACCGCCGCCACCAGTCCGACCCCCCCCAGCCAGAGCACCATCGAAAGAAGGCCGGAGATCGTGGAAGATCGCGAAACGCCCTTGCTATCCCTCCCGGCCGGTCCACCTGTATCCTCCGGTTGAAGGGCTTGCCCACCTTTGCCAGCGGGCTTCAGGCTGGCAACAGCGGAATCGACACGTTGGCGCGCACCTTCCGAATCCTCCTGCCGTCCCGCGGCCGATCCGCCTTCACCGCCGGGACCCCTCCCGGACAAGGAGGTGACCGCCGCGCGAGAAGGCTGTCCAGACGCCGATCTTCCACCCTTTCGCCCGCTTCTGGTTGCCATGGGTTCCTGTCCCGCTCGCCGCATGATTCCATGCGGCCCAAAAAAGTGAGTCCACCGACCGCCGACAGGCCCAGGGTATTGGTCGGCTCGGCCCCCGTCAACGTCGGCGAGGTGGCGTTGGTTGCCATCGATGGCGATGGTG
Organism: Bradymonadales bacterium; assembly: GCA_016931535.1. GTDB lineage: Bacteria > Myxococcota_A > Bradymonadia > JAFGEP01 > JAFGEP01 > JAFGEP01. Next base: position 1,380 of record JAFGEP010000143.1, on the reverse strand, counting down.
CTGCATTGAGCGCGCTTTCTTGTGGTTGGAGGCTGGTCCCATCGGTAATCGAACTGGGCCAGGGGCTCGCAGGGCGATAGAGCGGCCAGCACCCGGCGCAGCGCACCCTGATCCTGGTGCATCGGCACCCAAGAGCCTGCACAAATCTGTTGACCCCGTTATACTGGGGCGCCGTACAAGCCGGCCCGACGCGAGGCCGGCTGGCGAAGGAAGATCGCGATGCACAGCCGCATGCCCATTCTTCAGGCATCGTTCCTGCTGTGGGTAGGCCTCATGGCTACCGGTTGCGGTGGCGGGGTGTCTGTACTGAACCACTCGGCGGGGGAGGAGGAGGCGGTATCGGATCGCTCGAACTGGGAGCGACTGGGCAGCAACCCGGTGGTGGAGGTGGAGGAGGAGGCATCGGATCGCTCGAACTGGGAGCGACTGGGCAGCGACCCGGTGGTGGAGGAGGAGGCGACGGCGGATCGAACAGAGGAGCATCGTGCGACCACCGGGCTGCTCACAGAGAGTGGGAGAATAGATGAGGGACCGGAGCAGCGACCGGAGATGGACGAGATGGAGCTGGCGGTTCGGCGAAGGTTGGCGGTCGCCTTGACGGAAGAGTACGAGTATGCAGCCGCCTGGCCGCACCTGCTAGCGCTCCTGGAGCTTGACCAGGAGAACCCGGCGATCCAGATCGCGGCGGCCCAGGCCTGCCTGTACTGGTCGTTGGATCGAGAGTGCGTGAGGGAGCATGCTGCCCGGGCCCTTGAGCTGCGCCCCAACGACCATCGTGCTCATGCGTTCTTGGGTCATGTGGCCCAGGAGGAAGGTGATCTGGAGGCAGCGGCCCATCACTATCGGGAGGTGCTGTCCCTGCGCCCGCAGGAGGCCGGGATCGCGGTACTGCTGGCCACAATCCTATGTGACCAGGGCCGACGACAGGAGGCAGAACAGGCGCTACTGGAGAGCCTGCACCATAACCCTCTGGATGGGCGGCTCCTATTGCACCTGGCCGTCTTGGTGGAGCCTGCCGATCCCACCCGGGCCGAGGAGCTTTTTCGGCAAGCGGCCATGCTGAGCGAGGATCCGCTGTTCGCCTACCGACATCTGCTGCGCTTCTACCAGCGGCAGGGACGTACCCACGACGCCCAGCAGCTCCAGGAGCTGATGGAGGCGCTCTCCGGTGGCCCGAGGCAGATGAGGGCCATCCGCAAATAGGGGGGTGGCGGAGTCTCGGGGGCGAAGGCTTGGCCGGCCAGAGGCTAGGATCGCCCCCTCCGTCGCTACGGGGTTGGCCAGAGGCTAGAGTCGCCCCCTCCGGCGACGCCCCACCAGCGGAGACTGGACTTTCGCCGAACCGTAGAGTGGACGCCGGGACCCGCCGAGCGGTTGCCG
>JAFGEP010000142.1 GCA_016931535.1 Bradymonadales bacterium | reverse complement strand
GGAGGTTTCCGGACTCCCGCACCTGCTGAGAACGTTCACCACCGAGGTGAGCAGGGGATCGCGGCAACGTCCTGGGATTTCGATGGCCGTTTGCGTCGCCGTCGCCGTCGCCGTCGCCGTTGCCGTGGAACGGTGCCACCGTGTTAGGCGACCATTCTCACGAGCATGGAGACGATGCGGTGGAGCAAGGTCTTTCCCGAGGCATGGGTCCTCTCGTCGAGGACGGCCAAGACGAGAGCCGCATCGAGAATGGCGCCGCACTCATGGGCTGAGCCTTTGGCGATCTCGCAGGAGCGGGCGCGATCGCTGCGACTCCGTTTGCCGTACCCCTCCGTGATGTGGAGCGGGATCGACAGGGATGCCCTCTTGAGCTGATCGACGAGGGTGCCGTGGCCGCGGGGGAAGTTGTCGAAAAGGCCAGCGGCGAGGGCCCAAAACTCGATGGCGGCTTGCTAGCAGTCGAGTTGCTCGTGGTGAAAGGGAAGGTAGTGCGCCATGAGAGCGTACCAGGCCCACGCCTTGTGACGGCGCGCCAACTGCTGCGCTCGCCAAATGACGGTGATTTCAAGGTCTTCGATTGCTGCAAGATGATCGAACGTCGGCAGGGATCGCGCGATCCAGCGAGAATAGCGGCGATTGCTCGGAAAGACCGACCACCCCGCTTCACCCCAGGCACTCGACGATATCCGCGGACAGGATGCGCAGGTCGTCCAGGATGCACTCGCCGGGACCGTTGAGCTGGACCTCGAGGCGAATCGCCTCCTGGCTTCGGTATGGGGCATTCTGGACCGGGGTGAGCCGCACCTCGATCGACTCGATGTACCGTTCGTCGAAGGACCATGACCCATCGGTCTCCCCGGTGGCGGTGTAGGTCGTCCCCTGGTTGTCGATGGTGAGGGTGAAGGCCAGAGTCGATCCCTGGCTGCAGATCAGACCCACCGTGAGCGGGACGTGGTCGTCCTGGTCGATCCAGACGGCGCTCAGGTTGGTCTGGATCCGCGCATTCTCGGACAGCTCGAGGGCGTGCTCGCCCGCGTGGAAGGTCTCCACCAACGTCGCGGTGCCTTCGAGCAACCGCCAGTTGCAGGGCAGGTCCCCGCAGGCCACCTCGAACGACTCGTGGAAGAGCGCGGATCGACCATAGCCGCAGGGGCAGGAGACGACCAGCAGCGCCAGTATCGACAGCGCCAGCACCGGGGAAATTGCCTTGTGGATCACCATCGCACCCCCGTCTGCATGGTGACCTCGACGGTCATGGTGGGACCGTGCGTGAGCTCCCATGGCCCGAGGTCGGTAAACCAGACGAATGGCACCGCCATCCGGTAACCCAGGCAAAACCGGTCCCAGTACCAGTCGGCTACCAATCCAGGCCGAAGGACGAACTCCGTCCCGATCTCGGTCTCGCCCCGCATCGTCCAGAAGACCGCTCCGAACCCACCAGCCACCTGGAGCGAGGCCTCGATGTTGGCTCCCGCCCCCTCCCCCCGCAGGGTGGCCTTGGCGAAAAGAAACCCGGTCAGTCGGTGAAATCCGTATTTCTGTCGAAAGGGGTCGTCGTTATCTATCCGGATGTCGGGCTCGAGCTCATAGGCGGTGGCTCCCCGGTGCAGGTGGTAGGAGGCCTCTATCCCGAGGGTCAGAAAGTCGATGACCAGGTAGTCGAGCGCCAGGTCGAAGACACCCCCTATGGTTGGCAAACGGTAGCCGGCAGCCTGCAGCTGCCGCTGGAACGAGCTCGGTTCGTCCTCTTGTAGAGGCCAGGGAAAGATGGAGGGGCCCACCCCCAACGCCAGGTGCCAGGGTGGACCGTCGAAGTCCAGGCCGTCGGCCTGGGCGAGAGGCCCTGGAAACCAGTAGAGACCGAGAGCCAGGACCAGAGCCCAGATCGCCCGCCTGCTGCATCCCGTGCACCTCCAACGGTTGGCATGTCGCATCGCTCCTCCACAACAGAACGGGATTCATTCCGCAAGGCCAAGGTCTGGCGGAGCTTTCCCAGCACCTGACTGTCGAATCGCAGGACGGATGGACGGTCAGGCCTGAAGGATATTCAACCCGTAGCGCGATAGCACCCGATCCCTGGTGACCAGGGTCAAACCCTCCACCAGGCACTGTGCGACCAGCATTCGATCGAACGGATCGCGATGATGAAACGGAAGCTCCCGTACTCGAAAGGCATGATCGGCCTTGATGTCGAGCCAGGAGAACGGCTGCTCCTGCAGCACCTCCCGAAAATCCGCAGGCAATACCAGCTTGCCCAACCCTTGCTTGATCGCGATCTCCCAGATGCTGGCCGCGCTGACAAACACCGGATTCTGGCCGTCCTCGATCGACCGCCGAGCGCCATTCGACAAGGTCGGCTCGTCGGTAAGCCACCAGAGCAGCACACAGGTATCCAGTAGCAGATTCACCGCTCGATCATCCCGAAAGACTCGGCGATATCGGGGGGAAGCTCGTCGAAATCCGGGGCGATCTCGATCTGGCCCCGCAGAGCACCCGGCACCCGCTTCTCCGAATAGCCTCCATAGGCGATCAGAACCGCAACCGGCTTGCCGGCCTTGTGGATGATCACCTCCTCTCCCTGCTGCACCCGTTCGATCAGCGCCGAGAGCTGCGCCTTCGCTTCCGTGATGGTGTTGACGATCATCCAGCTCTCCTCGATCTGGTCTGGTCAGATCTGGTCTTTTTCATCAGATCATAGCCGGACGGTTCCAGGCGGTCAAACCATCTTGGGTACCACCAGATGGGTTGCGGGAGGCAGCTTCCTGTGCTGGTGCCAGTCTCGATCGGTGACCAGAAGACCGTACCACTGGTTCCGCACGGTCCGAGGGAATCTGCGTCGGCTGGTTCACCCGGGGTGAGCCTCTGCCTTGCGGTCGAGGTGACAACGCGAACGGTCGCTGTCCTTCCCTCAGCTTGGCCGCTGGTCGTGCAGCAAGACGCAGGGACCGCCCTGGGCGGTCGTCGGATCGCGGTATTTGGCGTGGTACAGGTCTCGCTGCCCTTCCGGGCCGATGCGGTTTCCCGCCAGGTTGAGGTGCCGGAACGGTCGGGAGCTCCTCGCTCGGGCGGCGAAGGCCATGGCCCCCTCGTCGCCGATCTCGTTGCCGTACAGGTTGAGCTCCCCCTTCTTCGGCAGCTCGATGACGCGCGACAGGGCGACGGCGCCCGCATCGCCGATGCCACATCGAGTCATCTCCACCGACTCGAACACCCCGAGATGGGGAGAGGCCGCCAACGCGCTGACCCCGGCGTCCCCAAGGGCACAACCCCTGAGCTGCAGGTGCTCGACGCCGGCCAGACCCGGCCACCCCGCAAGGAGCTCCGCGCCCTCCGTGCCGATGGGGCCGCTCACCGTCAGGGTATCCACCCGCGGCAGGTAGTCGGCCTTGACCAGAGATCGGACCTGCTCCAACAGGTCGCCCTGCTCGATCCGGATATCCGACGACTGGAAGAATCGCCAGCGGAGGTCAGGTACCCGCCAGTCGAGCTCGTCGAGCCAGTGCGGAAGCTTCCGGTGCTCGGCGGGCCAGGCGGCGAGCGCGGCCTGGACCTCCTGGAAGGTCTTCTCGGCGACCGGTCCCTGCCAGGAAGCAAACAGCACCAACAGGCCGGCCAGCTCGTTCTCGCTGGTGTAGCGCCCCGGCGTCTGTGCCAGGAGCTTTCGCACCATATCCCGGCGTTTCTCGTCATCCCAGGGTTCGACAACGGCGTGGCGTTCCGCTCTCACCACCTCCTGCAGGAACCGTTGGGTCTCGGTATCGGTTCGCCGCACGTCACTGGCACCCGGGATCACGTCCAACAGCAGCACCTCGCTGGCGATGTCATGGTTTTCCGGCCGCTCGATCTGACGCCCGGTGGTCGTGTCGTACCAGTATTCCGGGTCGCCCCTGAGCACCATCGCCGCAAAATCCGGGGTGAAGGCCACGGCAGAGAGGAACGGATCGACCAGGTTGATCGTGATCCTGTTGTTGCGCTCGATGGTGAGCCTCTTCTCCGTGTCGCCCATGCAATGGACCCTGTCGACGCAGATCGTCATGTTCGGATCCAGGCAGTCGGCCAGGTACCGGGTGGTCGCGGAATCGGGATGATAGGTGCCTCTGATCCACACTGTTCGTCCTATCTTCACGTTGGCCTCCGGTGTGACGTGGGTGGTTGTCGAGGGCACTCCCAACGGTCACTCGAACACCACGAAGCTCACCCCCCCGCTGGCCGAGGGCCAGTTGGGCGCATGAAGCGTACGGCCGTTGTACACCGCCTCGATGGCGGAGGGTGGGTCGACCGGAAGAAACACATCCACGCCGACCAGGAAGGGGAACAGCTCGAAGGTGTTGATGGAGAAGAGGTCCGTCTGGCCGTTCCCGTTGGCGTCGAAGAAGAACAGCGCCAGGGCGGTCTCCTCTGCCGAGGCGAAGTCGTCGGTGGCCACCTCCATCCCCTCGATCCGCAGGCTGTCCCGCCCGGCCAAGAGCGCCCGGTTGGGAAAGAAGACGCCCAGCACCGCCTGGCCGTCGTCGGCCGGAATGTTGCCGAGCAGGCGGCCAATCAAGGTGGAGCTATCGGGGAGGGTGCGGTAGTAGACGAGCGGGCTCGATCGGACGAACGGCTCGCGGTAGTAGTGGGTGGGGGGGGAGGCGGTACCCGCGGCCGAGACCTCGAACTCGTAGAAGACCCCGGGGGCGGCCTCGAACGGGCCCCAGTGTCCCTCCTCGCCGACCTCGAAGGTCGCCATCGCGCTTTCATCCAGACGCTCGCCCGTTTCCGCATCGACAGGATAGATGGCGACCACTCCCCCGACCGCCGGCGTGTTGTCTCCCAGAGCGAGGACCTTGCCGCTCAGTTGGATGGGGCTTACGCTTCCGAACTCGGTGGTCCGGGGCTCGGCACCATCGTTGAAGTGCCGGTAGAGCGCCTCGAACGAAGGGGCGCCGGTCAGCACGGCGGCGTGATCGAGGCCGGGGACCATGACATTGGTCGCGCCGCGGATATTCCCCTTGTCGGCGATGATCGTGTCGGCGTCGGACCACAGGTTCAAGGTCGGTACGTTCCCGTCAGGTCCAGCCGGACCGCTCTGCATCAGGCTGGCGACGTGGGCGTAGTGCGCCACGTTGGCCGCCCGCTCGGCGTCATCCAGATACTCGTAGCACAACCGCCCGCCCATGGAGTGGCCGACGAGGTCGATCCGATCCGCTCCGGTGTGGGTCATCAGCCGAGCCACCGCGGTATCCAGCCCTGCGGCATTGTCCTGGGCGCCCAGCGTGTTCCAGTCGAAGGCGGCGATCCAGTCGATGCAGTACCCGTTGTTGGCAAAACGCATCGCCTGGTTGTGGAACTGGTCGCCAGCCCCCAGCATGCCGTGCACGAACAGGATGGGGCGGTGGCTCGGGTCGCACTGCGGGGCAGCCGCGTCGGCATCGACCATGTCGGCGGCATCTCCTTCAGCGGTCTCCGGATCGCCGCAAGAGCAGATGCCCATCGCCAGGAAGGCGACCAGGATCGGGGGCCGACGTGGGCGAACCATGCGGGAATCTCCAGTAGCCATCGATAGCGAGAGCATACTGAAGGTCACCGGCGATGTCATCAGGGGGCAAAGGAGAGCGTGACTGCCGATCTGGTTGGCGGCGGCGACGCCCCGGCCGCATGGTGGCTGCGATCAAGATCGGTTTCCGAGAGGATGGCGGTACCATACCCTGCGGGGTCTCGTGGCAGATGCAGCGGGCGAGGTCCGGGAAAGCGGGTAGGAAGCGACGGCGTTCGCTCAGGGGAGCAGCTGGAAGGTGAACGGTATCCTGACGCGGCCGGTGAAGTTACCCTGGATGCACTCGGTGAAGCAGTCGTAGGCGGTGGTGCTGATCACGAACACCGCCGAGACTTCACAGCCAGAGCTGCCGGAAGTGAGGATCGTGGACGGGATGGTCGCAGACACCTTGTTGTCCGTAGTCGGCTGTTGGTCCGAACCCACCTGGTTGGAGTCCTCGACGATGGTAAAGCCATCCTCCTGGTTGGTGATGCAGCTCCCACTCACCTCGAACCACCAGCTCTGGTTGACCCCCAGCCCGGCGAGGGTAGGCAGGTTGCCGCTCAACCCGATTTCGAATGGCTGACCCACGTGGACCTGGGTCGGTGTCGAGGTGACGGTGGTGTTATCCATGAAGACGAGCTGACTCCCCTCAAAATCGGTGGGGCCGCTCAGGGTGATCACCAGGTCGTCGTCGAAGAGGGTGGTCGTCGCCGTGGCGACATAGCGCGCTCCGGGAGCGCAGGTGTCGTCCCCCTGCGCAGCCAGGGCCGCGGCTCGGTTCTCGATGATCGCGATCTCTTCTGCCGATTGGGCATCCCGGGCGTAAGCCATGAGGGTCTGGTCTACCGCCAGACGGACCGAGCCGAGGGCGTTGGGGTTCTCCAGCGAAGCCAACCAGACACCGATCTGGACCTCTGTCCCCTCGCGCACCACCAGCGCCTCCGGAACGATCTGGTCGGTCGCCACGGTGGTGGTCGGAAAAGAGCAGGGCCCGCCGTTGCCATTCTCGTCCTCTTCGAGCTCGCAGGCCAGCAGCAACCCCGAACAGAACAACCCGATCAGGCCTGTTTTGAGCAGAAATGAAATGTGCGTCATGTCTTCCTCCAAGCTTTGGTGCTGTTTTCCCTGCGATGCAGGGTACCTCATTTCCCGTTTGAGGTCACTGCGGGTGCCGACCAGCTTGTTTCCTGGGGAAGAGAGGTAGTGCTGCCAGAAGAAAGAGCCAGAGCGCGGCAAAAACCAGGTTCCAGTGGACCATCCTGGCCAGGCCAAAAGGTGTCGACGCGGTCAGAGCACCTGCCGCACGCAGTCGATGACCGTGCCATCCACCCACTTGATGGCGGCCACCACCCGCTCGCCCAGCCGCGGCTTGGCGGGCGGACCACCACAGATCCGCTCGATCTCCCATTTCAGCTCATCGATGGTCTTGAGCGGCAGGTCGGACCCCTTGACGGCGTCGATCAGGTCCTGGCGGAGCGGGTTGATGGCGATGCCCCGCTCGGTGACGACCACGTCGATCGCCTCGCCGGGGCCACAGATGGTGGTGACCTCGTCGATGATGACCGGGATGCGGTTGCGGAAAGAGGGGATGGGCAAGATCACGCAGGGCGAGCCCAGGCAGTTCTGCCATCCGCCGATGCCATGGAGCATGCGGCCATCGGTGTGGGTGACCACGTTGGCATTGAAGTTGACGTCCACCTCGGTGGCGCCCAGGACCACGGCGTCCACGAAGGTGGCGAAGTGACCCTTTCCATGCCAGTTGTAGCTGGTAAACGGGCTGGTGGCGATGTGGCGGGGGTCGTCGCGCATGGAGCGGACCCCCTCCAGGTCGAAGGTCTGTCCGTCCAGGATGAAGTCGGTGAGCCCCTCCTCGAGCATGTTGACCAGGTACTGGGTGCTTCCCCCGCGCACGAAGCGGGCCTTGACGCCAGCTTCTTTCATGAGCTGGGCCAGGTAGATGGCAAAGGCCAGGGCGGTGCCACCCGCACCAGCCTGGAAGGAGAAACCGTCCTTCATGATGCCCGCCTCCTTCATGAAGCGAGCGGCCAGCTCGGCGATGCGCAGCCGGTCCGGGCTGCGGGTGATGCGGGTGGTGCCGCTGACGATCTTCTCCGGCTCGCCGATCTTGTCGACCACCACGACGTGGTCGACGAGCTGCCCCATGATCTGCCAGGGGTAGCAGGGGAAGGGGACCAGGTTGTCGGTGACCACGATGACGCGGTCGGCGTACTCGGAGTCGGCCAGGCCGAAGCCCAGAAGGCCGCAGGCGGAGGGGCCGTTGACCCCGTTGGCGTTGCCGAAGGCGTCGGCGGTGGGAGCGGCCACCACGGCGATGTCGATGTGGACCTCGCCGTCCTGGACCGCCTGGTAGCGACCGCCGTGAGAGCGAAGCACGCCCATGCCCGGCATCTTGCCCCGGGAGCAGAAGTCGCCGATGGGGCCGTTCAGGCTGCCCTCGATGAGCCGCACCACCCCCTGCTCGACCAGCTCGAGGATGGGGCGATGGCAGGGGAAGGCAGCGCTGGGGAACCACCGGAGGTCCTTGACGCCCATTTCGGCGGCGGCCTGGAAAACCAGGTTCACCACCAGGTCGCCGTTTCGGAAGTGATGGTGCGAGGAGATGGTCATGCCATCTCTCAGCCCGCAACGTTCCAGGGCGGTGCGGATATCCCGCACCACCTTGTTTCCGTCGCGGGGGTAGTCGGCGCTGGAGCGGATGATCCGCCCTGCGGTCCGGCCCGAGGGGCGGTGGACATCCAGCCCCGGAAAGGGGATGGCCGGCTCTCCGTTGATGACGGTGGGCACCTCTCGTCCCACGGCGTTGAACACCAATGAATCGCTCATGCTAACGCCTCCCTCTCGCGCCAGTCGGGTTGCAGCCGCCCCATGGTCACCGCCAGATCGACGGTGGCCAGCGCTCGCTTGACCACGGGGGGATCGATCATCTTGCTGCCCAGGGACACCACGGCCAGCCCCCTCTGCTCCGCCTCCTCGAAAGCCCGCACGATGCGCATGGCCTTCTCCAGCTCCTGGGGGGCAGGGGCGAAGGCCTCGTGCACGACCCGGATCTGGCGGGGGTGGATGCAGCCCTTGCCCTCGAAGCCCAGCCCCTTGGCCTCGACCACGCTGGCGCGCAGCCCTTCCATGTCCTCGACGTCGGAGAAGACGGTATCGATGGCCTGGACACCGGCCGCCCGCGCCGCGTTGACGATCACGCTGCGGGCCCAGAAGCTCTCGCGGCCTTCCTGGGTGCGCTGGGCACCGATGTCGGCCGTGTAGTCCTCCAGGCCGATGGTGAGGGCCACCACCGCGGGAGAGGCGGTCGCAATCTCGTAGGCTCGCAGGCAGCCCAGGGCACTCTCCACGATCGGCATGAGCCAGACCCGCCCCGGCGGATCCAGGGTCACGATGGCCTGGTGAACCGCCTTCACCTGCTCGGGATCCTCGCACTTGGGGATGAGGATGAGCTGCGCCCCGTAGGGCACTACCCAGGACAGGTCCCGGATGCCGGCCGGGAGCTGGTTGATGCGGACCATCTTCTCGGCACCGCAAAAATCGACGGCGACCAGGGCGTTACGCACCAGGGCCCGGGCAGCGTCCTTCTCCCCGGGTGCCACACTGTCCTCCAGGTCGAGGATGACCGCGTCGGGACCGTGCAGGCCGGCGTTGATCATGAAGTTGGGTTGGTTCCCCGGCAGGTACAGGCGAGAACGGCGCAGCCGATTTTTCGGGCTCTGCACGAACCGCCCGGCCAGCGGTTCCGGCAGGGCGGGCGCTTCGATCGGCAGCCCCGCCCGTCGGGCCGCGGTCTCCAGGCGGGCCGCCAGCACGAACGGCAGGGCTCCACCGTCCTCGATCTGGACCAGGGCGTCGGTCACCCCCAAGGTCTCCATCACCAGTCGTGTCTGACTGTGAATGGCCTCCCCGTACATGGACAGCACCGTGCTCTTCAGCTCGATGCGGATGTCAGACCCGCCGGGCTCCAGGTTGACCCAGCAGTCCGAACGGACCTGAGGACCTCTCACTCCCGCTTCAGCCATTGGACCCCCTCTCCTTTCTCAGCTTCGCCCGCGCGTACGGCAACAGCCCGCCCGCCTGGCGGATGGCCAGGATCTCGGTGGGCAGGGCGGGGAAGGTAAATTGCTGGGCCCCCACGTTGATGAGCCCCTTTTCCGCTTCCAACCGTACCTCGTCTCCCGGTCGATAGGCCTCGACCGCCTGGGGACACTCCACCAGGAGCAGACCCTGGTTGATGGAGGCGCGATAGAAGATGCGCGAGAAGCTCTTGGCAACCACCGCCTCGACACCGGCGGCCTTGAGCCCCAGGGCCGGCTGCTCCCGCGAGCTGCCGCAACCGAAGTTCCTGCCTGCGAGAATCAGGTCGCCGGGCTTCACCCCGTCGGCAAACTCGGGGTCCAGGTCTTCCAGCAGGTGTGGCAGGATCTCCTCGGCGGTGCTGCAGGTGTAGGTGTACTTGCCGGGAAACATCATGTCGGTATTGATATCGTCGCCGTAGCACCAGATGGTCATGATCTCACCTCCCGGCGCGGGTCGGTCACCACGCCGTGCAGGGCGCTGGCAGCCACCGTGGCCGCGCTGGCCAGGTAGATCTCGGCGGTCTTGCACCCCATCCGCCCCTTGAAGTTGCGGTTGGCGGTCGACAGACATCGCTCCTCGGGCGCCAGCGCACCCTGGTGGGCGCCCAGGCAGGGGCCACAGCCGGGCGGCAGCAACACCCCACCAGCGGCGATGAGGGTCTGCATCGCCCCCGACTCCAATGTCTGACCCAGGATGTCGCGAGAGGCGGGCAGAAGCAACAGCCGGCTGCCCTCGGCTACCTTGCGTCCCGCCAGGATGGCGGCCGCCACCTCGAAGTCGCTGGTGCGGCCGTTGGTGCAGGTGCCCAGCAGAAACTGCTGCATCGGCATCCCCTCGACCTCGGCGACCGGAACCACGTTGTCTACCGTGTGCGGCCTGGCCACCACCGGCCCGACCCGATCCATCTCGTAGACCAGCTCCCTCAGATAGGTGGCATCCGGGTCGGCCCAGACCAAATCGTAGCTGCCTGGCGGGAATCCGATGCGGGCCAGGTACTCCCGGGCCGTGGCATCGACCTCGAAGGCGGCGCACTTGGCCCCCATCTCCACCGCCATGTTGGCGATGGTCAACCGGTCGTCCATGGTCAGCGAGGCGATGTCACCGTGGTACTCCACCGCCAGGTAGTTGGCGCCATCGGCGCCGATCTCCCCGATGATGGTGAGCACCAGGTCCTTGGCCGATACCCCTGGCTGCAGCTCGCCCTGCAGCGTGATCCGGATGGTGGCCGGGACCTTGAGCCAGGTCTCGCCGGTGATGAGCAAGGCCGAGGCCTCGGTGCGGTCGATCCCGGTAGCCAAAGCGCCCACCGCGCCGTAGGTGCAGGTGTGGGAGTCGCTGCCGAGGACCAGCTGCCCTGGTAGCGCCAACCCCTTCTCCACCATGACCTGGTGGCAGATCCCCTCGCCCACGTCGAAGAAGTGGGTGATGCCGTACTTCCGGACGTATTCCCGGATGGCCTTGTGACCGGCGGCGTCCTTCTCGGTGGCTGCCGGGATGACGTGATCCAGCACGATGGCGTGCATCTCCGGGTTGGCCAGCCCGAACTCGGCAAGATCGCGGGCGATCTTACCCACAATGGCCGAGGTGTTGTCGTGGGTGAGCAGCCGGTCGGGGCGCACCGTTACGATCTGACCCGGCACGACCGACTCCAGACCGGCTTTTTGCGCCAGGATCTTCTCGGCGAATGTCTGTCCCATGGGTACCTCGAATCCAGGTGTTACGACTCGTTCAACCATGCTGTTCTACCTCGACACCCGAAGGTGACCGCTGACCGCTGCCGGCGCCGTATGCGCTCAAAGTAGCCCCCCCTTCTGGTAGATGGCCATCTGCACCTCGGAGAACGGCTGTCCCGCCAGGAGGCGGCCGTCGGGCAATCGGATCTCGCCGGTGGTCAGGTCCACCTCGATCTGGTCGCCGTCCTTGATCCCGCTGTGGACGAGATCGGCGACCAGGATGGGAAGGGCGTTGTTGATGGCGTTGCGCTCGTAGATGGCGCCAAAGGAGCGGCCCACGATCAGCCCCACCTCGAGCGCCTTGAAGCAGTCGACCGCCTGCTGTCGGGAGCTGCCGCAGCCGAAGTTCTGCCCCACCACCAGGATGTCGCCCGGTTGGGCCTCTTGGGGGAACTGCTCCCATCCAGGGAGGTTGCCGAAGGTAAACTGTCCCATCTCCAGAAGGTCGGTCACGGCCAGGTGGCGGTTGTGGTAGATCATGTCGGTGTCGATGTTGTCCTTGTCCACCACCCAGACCCGGCCGGTCATGCGGGTGGGCTTGGCCGCCACCCCACTTCCCGTCTCGGGCGCCTGGTCGATCCGCTGAGGGACGGGTCTGGAAACGCGCTGCGGTGCGATATCGAGCGCGTCGACGGTGGTGATGGCTCCGGCGATGGCCGAGGAGGCGGCGGTGGCGGGGCTGGCCAGGTACATCAGCCCTTTCCCCTGTTTCCCTGCGAAGTTCCGGTTTCCGGTGCTGACCGCCACCTCGCCCGGGCCGGTCTGTCCGATCTGGCCGGCGGCGCAGCCGGCACAGCCGGCGTTGCCGACCATGGCGCCCGCCCTTTTGAACACCTCGATCAACCCCTCGTCGAGGCACTGGCGCCAGATCCGATCGGTGGCGGGTACGATCTTGAGCACCACCCCGGGCGCCAGCTTGTGCTCTTGCAGCAGGCGAGCCACCGCCCGCAGATCCTCCATGCGGCCGTTGGTGCAGGAGCCGACGAACGCCGAGTCGATGGGCTGGCCGGCTACCTCGGCCACCTCCACCACGTCCTCCGGGTGCCCTGGCCGTGAGAGGAGGGGTAAAAGCCCTTCCACGTCGACCTGGACGGTCCTGGCGTAGCGGGCATCCTCGTCGGCGAAGACCGGCTCGAACCGGGCGCTGGCCCTTCGGCAGTGATCGATGACCTGGTGCGAGGGGGGGATCAACGCGATGATGCCCCCCATCTCGGTGGCCATCGAGGAGACGGTGATCCGGCCATCCAGGCTCAGCCGCTCGATCGCCTCGCCGGTGAACTCGGCGGAGTAGCCCAGAAGACCGTTGGCGCCGAAAAGCCGCAGGGCGGCCAGGACCAGGTCCTTGGGGGTGGCCAGGGGCGAGGGGGTCCCCACAAACTCGACCTGGACGGTGGGGGGCACCTTGAACCAGATGCGGCCATGTGCGAAGGCATGGGCGATGTCGACATCCCCCATGCCCTGTCCGAAGGCGCCGATGGCTCCCAGGATATTGGCGTGGGAGTCGGTGGATACCAGGGTTCCGCCGGGTCCCACCAGGCCGTTGTCGATGGCCAGGTGGGTGCCGATGCCGCGATCGATGTCGAACAGCCCGACCCCCTGCTCCCGCGCGAACAGGCGACAGATCTGCTGGTTGGCGGCGTACTTCTGGTCCGAGCCGGTCGGATTGCAGTCGAAGGTGAAGAAGGTGCGGGTGGGATCGGCCACATCCAGCCGATGCTCGCGCAGATTCTTGACCACGTTGGCGCCACCGAAGTCGCGCGCGACCCGTGCGTCGATCTCGACGTCCACGATCTCGTCCGGAAACACCTCGCGTCCAGCATGGGCGCCCAGGATCTTCTCCACGACGGTATGACTCACAGTAACCCTCCCCACTGCCATGGCGGGGCCCGGTCTACCGGAACACCCCGCGGCGGTGCCTCTCGACTACGGCCGGTACATCGGAACCTCGAAACGGGACGCGACACACTGGCCACGCGCCTGCCGTCCGCTCCCGCCCCTCATCACACGATCAAGGTGCCCTTCTCCAGCATGACCAGGGGATCGAAGGTTCCGAAGTCGGCCTGGTGAACCAGGACGGTCTCCACCACCTGAGGTCTGCCCTCTCCCTCCTTGGCATGGCAGGCGATCATGTTGATCACCTCCTGGGGCAGCCCCGCCTTGGCTGCCAGGATGGCGCCGGAGATCGGGTGACGGGCGCACTTGCCGGCCCGGCTCTTGACGTAGGTGCCATCGGGCTTGCGCTCGAACTCGGTCAGCTTGCCGACATCGTGGAGCAGGCCGCCGGCGATCAGGCGGTCCATGTCGATGTCGTAGGGCATCCGCTGGTAGGCAGCCATCTGGGCCTTGGCCAGCCCGATGGCGCCCTGGGTGACCGCCACCGTGTGCTCGAGGAAGTTGACCCCCCGGCAGTTGGTCAAGAGGGTGAACGGCATGGAGGAGAGCTCCTCCATGGACCGCCAGCCGCCCTCCTCGATGGCCAGCATCCAGGTATCCACGGTCCGTCTTCTGAGATCGGGGTCTGCGATCTGACCCAGGAGCTCCGCAAAGGTGGATTCGATCTGTTGGCGCTGGATCATGGCCCCTCCTTTTGACTACAGGTTGGCGATGATGGCGTCGGTCATCTGCTGGGTGGTGGCGGCCCCATGCTCGAAGACACGAGGGCCTCCAGTCAGCCGCAGCATGTCATAGGTCCGCACCTTGCCCTCGGCCACCACGGCGGCGATGGCCTCCTTGATGCGTGCGGCCTTCTCGCCCTGGCCGATATGGTCGAGCATCATGCAGGCCGACAGGATCATGGCGATCGGGTTGACGATGGAGGGGTCCAGCTTCTCGTACTTCGGCGCCGAGCCGTGGGTAGGCTCGAACACCGCCACCCGTTTCCCCATGTTGGCACTGCAGGCGAACCCCAGGCCGCCGACCAGACCGGCGAATCCATCGGAGACGATGTCGCCGAACATGTTGCCGGAGAGAATGACGCCGTAGTCCTCGGGGTTCTTGGTCAACCACATCATCTGGGCGTCGATGTTGGTGGACCACAGCTGGATCTCGGGGTAGTCGGCCGATACCTGGCGGGCCACCTCCTCCATCATGCCCGAGGTCTCCCGGATCACGTTGGGCTTCTCGCATACCGTCACCGACCGGTAGCCATGCTTGCGGGCATACTCGAACGCCTCCCGTGCGATCCGCTGGCAAGCGGGGCGACTGAAGATGCGCAGCGAGATGGCCAGATCCTCGCTGGCCACCTGCCCAAACGCCTTCATCTTGGCGTGGGTCTCCAGCGCCGTGCGGACCCCCTCCGGCGGGTTGGTCCACTCCACCCCGCAGTAGAGCCCCTCGGTGTTCTGGCGGAAGATGACCACGTCCACCTGAGGCTCCTCGAACCCTTCTCCCTTGCGTCGGATGAAGTTGAGTGGATTGTTGGCAAAGCTCCGGCAGGGGCGGACGCAGATGTCCAGGTCGAAGTGCTGGCGCATGCGCACGATGGGGCTGTAGTAGGTCAGCCCCTTGTCCTTCAGGTGCGGCGCGAGCTCCTGGGCCGCCTTGGTCTTGGTCTTGGAGGTGATGGCCCCGAACAGCCCCAGCCGATGCTCCTCCAGCAGCTCGATGGTTCGTGGCGGCAGGGGGTCTCCCTCCTCTACCCAGTGCTTCCAGCCGATGCCGGCCTCCACGTAGTCGGCATCGAAGCCGATGGCTTCCAGTACGCGCAGGGCCTCGGGCATCACGGTCTTGCCGATACCGTCTCCGGACATGACGACTACCGTTCTCTTGGTCATCTCTCTTCTCCATTGTGGACCGGTCTGGGGGTTGCAGGCGTGCCAAGCTGGCAAGATCGGTCGCCAGCCCGCGAAAAACCCCGCCGTCGAGCGCGTCAACCTAGCAGGCAACAGGCCAGGACTTCAAGAGGAATCGGTTGACATCAACCATGACAACGATGTCGTTGTTCCGCCGATAACCCTCACAAAACCGAGGGGTGAAAAGGAGATGAGACCAGGACGAGGTTGGAGCAAGAAAGGGCGCCGCCCAGGCCGCCAGAGCCGGTGTCCCGGATCTGTCGACCGAGTCGCCAGCCTGGGCGGCCTGGTAACTGGCTCCCGCTCGACCCCGCAATAAAACTGGGAAAATTGGGAGATCTCCGATTTCGAACCTATGATTTGGATCGAATCCTGCAGTGGTTTCGTCTATAGCAATGAGGTCTCCGGATGCAGGACACGACCGGGACCTCGGACAGCAAAGGACCTCCTCCTCAATGGAATGGAAAGTGACCTTGATGTTTTGTTGTTTCACATCTGCGGCCGCTGGAACCAGGGAACGGTTCCAGCGGTCGCAGGTGGGAACCCCCAATGGGGGATTCCCATAGCCTGCGCCGCTCTCCTCGCGAGTGCGGTCGAACCAGGGAGGTAGCCATGAACTCGAACCGAGCCTTGTTCATCCCGATCGCTTCGCTGCGCTCGTGCCCCGGCATGCCGGTTTCTCCCTTTGTCCTGGCACTGCTTCGCGACCACGCCGCCATGGGTTACCGCATCATGGTGGTGACCGACCACCTCGATCTCTGCGGACAGCGGCATGACTCCTGCGCCGAGCTGCTCTGTACCCTTCGAAACGACCGACACCCGCGATACATCGCTCCCCTGACCGAAGTCATCCTGCTGAAAAACTCCTTCGATCCGGGGCCGTTCTGGGATGCGGCCCGACGTTTCAATCTCTCTTTGGAACGCAGCATCTTCGTGAACTGCCGGGGAGAATACCTGGCCGCAGCCCGCACCGCCGGCGTGGGACGTTCCGAACTCCACGGGGATCTCTTCGGACAGGCGGCTTGAAAAAAGCCCTGCTTTCTGCCCCCCATCTCGGGGTTGGCCATCGCATGCCACCGCCACCACCTGCACGAGGTGAGCGGCCCAGGTCACCGACCGCAGCCGACCACCGAGACCAGTCCGCTGGCGCGAATGCGCGAATCGGCGGTAAGCAGCGGCAGGCCAAGAACACGGGCGGTGGCGACAATGATCCGATCGGCAGGATCGCGGTGAAAATGGGCCGGCAACGCGGCGACCTCCGCAGCGATGGCGGCATCGATAGGAACCACCCGAACCAGCGGTGGGGCGGCTGCCTGAGCGAGCCACTGGCCAAGTGGGATGGTAGGCCGCAGACGATTCAACGAAACCAACGTCGCGACTTCCCACAAGCAGATATCTGGCACCAGAAGCGGCGATTCGGGTGATACCGTGTCCAGCGCTTCCACCATCTCCGCTCCAAGCCGCGCCGGTTCGCTCGCCCACCACACCCAGATGTGGGTGTCCGCCACCAAGCTCATCATCCCCCCTCCGCTTCCCAGCTCTCCGCCGGTAGAGGCGGCTCGACGATGTCGGACAGGGTGATCATCGTACCCACCAGGGCCGCCTGAGGCGAGGTGGAGGCAACCGTGACCGGCACGACCCGCGCCACCGCCTTGCCGCGCTTCAAGATGAGGAACTCCTCATGGCTCTCGGAAACCTCGTCTAGCAAGGCCAGACAACGGGTCTTGAACTCGGTGGCGCCGATGGTCTTCATATGACCAGTCTAGTTGACCAGTCATTAGAGGTCAACAAGCCGGATCGATCTTCGTGCGGCTTATCCGTAGACGGCAGCACCCTGCCGGCACCTCTGTGCGAACCGGTTGTGAAACTGTATCATACCGCTGTAATCGTTAAGCCTCACCCGTGACTACAGGGTGATGTGGCGACCGGAGATTGCGTATGTGGGACTACACCGACAAGGTCATGGATCATTTCCGAAACCCCCGCAACGTGGGGGAGATCAAGCAGCCCGACGGCGTCGGGCTGGTGGGCTCGCTGGCCTGCGGTGACGCGCTCAAGCTGATGTTTAAGCTGGACGACCAGAACCGGATCGACCAGGTCAAGTTCCAGACCTTCGGCTGTGCCAGTGCGATCGCTTCCTCCTCGGCCATGACCGAGATGATCAAGGGCAAGACCCTGGAAGAGGCCGAGGCGATCACCAACCAGGAGATCGCCGACTACCTCGGGGGCCTGCCGGACCAGAAGATGCACTGCTCGGTCATGGGCCGGGACGCGTTGCTGGCCGCTATCGACAACTACCGCAAGGGCAAGGGGTTCGAGCGGAAGGTGGAAAGCCGCGTGGTCTGCACCTGCTTCGGGGTCTCCGAGCAGGATATCGAACGGGCCATCCGGGAGAACCACCTGAAGACGGTCGAGGAGGTGACCAACTACACCAAGGCTGGTGGAGGCTGCGGCACCTGCGCTCCCGACATCGAGGCCATCCTCACCCGGATCTTGGGATCTCCACCCGAGGAGGTCGCCGTCCCGCAGAAGCCCAAGCGGTTGACGACTATCCAGAAGATCAAGCTGGTCGAGGAGACCCTGGAGCGGGAGATTCGACCCGCCCTGCGCAAGGATGGTGGCGACATCGAGCTGGTGGACGTGGATGGAAACCTGGTCATCGTCTCGCTGCGGGGCAACTGCGCCCAGTGCCGGGTGGCCAACTTCACCCTGAAGGACGTGGTCGAGGTCAAGCTTCGCGAGTTCGTGAGCGACGACCTGGTGGTGGTCGAAGAGGCCATGGCGGGGATGTGACCCATGACGATCTACCTGGACAACAACGCGACCACCATAGCCGCACCCGAGGTGGTCGAGGCGATGCGCCCCTTCTGGAGCGAGCAGTACGGCAACGCCTCCAGCATGCACAGCTTCGGCGGCCAGGTGAAGCGCCACATCGACCGGGCCCGGGAGCAGGTCGCGGCCCTGATCGGGGCATCCCCCGCCGAGATCGTGTTCACCGCCGGGGGCACGGAGAGCGACAACCTGGCGATCCGGGGAGCCATCGAGGCGTTGGAAGGGTCGAAGAAGCACATCGTCACCAGCCGTGTCGAGCATCCGGCCGTGCACAGCCCCATCAAGCGCCTGGAGAACCTCGGCTACCACCTGACCGAGGTGCGCGTGGATAGCGATGGCGCACTGGACCTGGAGATGCTGGATCGGTCGATCACCCCCCAGACCGCCCTGGTCAGCATCATGTGGGCCAACAACGAAACCGGGGTCCTCTTTCCGATCGAAGAGATCGCCCAGCGATGCAAGGAGCGCTCGGTGTTCTTCCACAGCGATGCGGTGCAGGCGGTGGGCAAGATCCCGATCGACCTGAGTCGGGTGCCGGTGGACCTCTTGAGCATCTCGGGACACAAGCTGCACGGACCCAAGGGGGTCGGCGCCCTGTTCATCCGCAAGCGCACCAAGCTCTTGCCGCAGCTTTTAGGCGGCCACCAGGAGGGCAACCGGCGCGCCGGAACCGAGAACGTCCCCGGCATTGTCGGTCTGGGCCAGGCCGCCGAGCTGGCCCTGGAGGGGTTGGACAAGGAGGTGGTCCGCCTGGCCACGCTGCGCGATCGGCTGGAAAAGGGCATCCTCGATCGCTGCAAGGGAGCCCGGCTCAATGGAAGGAACCGGTTGCCCAACACCCTCAACGTGAGCTTCGAGTTCATCGAGGGGGAGTCGATCCTGATGATGCTCGACGAACACGGCATCTGCGCCTCCTCGGGATCGGCGTGCGCCTCCGGCTCGCTGGAGCCCTCCCACGTGCTCAGGGCGATGGGCGTCCCCTTCACCTGTGCTCACGGCTCGATCCGGTTCAGCCTGAGCCGTTACAACACCGTGGAGGAGATCGACCAGGTGCTGGAGGTGCTGCCAGGGATCGTCGATCGATTGCGCGAGCTGTCTCCCTTCGTGCAGAACGGAGGAAGCTGGGCTTGAAACGGTGAGGGCAGCACACAGAAAAGGAACGAGGAGACCGACATGGGCCAACAGGCGACAACGCTGGCGGCTGGGTTGCAACAGGCCATCCAGGCCGAGATCGACGGCTACCACTTCTACCTGATGGCAGCCAGAAGCACGGACGATGAGAAGGGCAAGGAGGTGCTCCAGCAGCTGGCCCAGGAAGAGCTGGAGCACGCCAGGTTCCTGAAGGCGCAGTACCAGTCGGTGATCACCACCGGGAGCGTCGACGGCAGTGTCAGGTTGGGAAAAGGCGCCGAGCTCACCGGCCCCAGCCCCATCTTCTCGGAGGGCTTCCGGAGCCGACTCGGGGAGGCCCACTTCGAGATGAGCGCGCTGTCCATCGGCATCCAGCTCGAGCTGTCTGCCCAGAAGTTCTACCGCGATCAGTCCCAGGCCTTCGAGGATCCCTTCGTCCAGCAGTTCTACCAAGAGCTGGCGGACTGGGAAGCCACCCACTACCAGGCCTTGCTGCGCCAGCAGGAGGCGCTCAAGGAGGATTACTGGGCCCAGGGCGGATTCTCGCCCTTCTAAGGACAGCAAATGCAGAAGGGTGGGAGGAATTCCACCCCGATACATTACCCGGCGGGGCAGTTCTGCCCCTACCACCCCTCCCGGTGCACACGGGCCGGATCGTACTGGGTCCGGGCCGGCTTGGTCTCACCCGGATACCCGATCGCCAGCAAACTCACGATCTCCATCCGATCGGGGACATGGAGCAGCTTGCCGATCGGTCCGGTCCTCTCGGCACGTGGGTACATCCCCAACCAGCAGGAACCCAGCCCCAGCGCCGTAGCCGCCACCAGGATGTTCTCGGTGGCCGCAGAGCAGTCCTGGACCCATAGATCGGTGTTGATCTGCAGGTCGGCCACCACCAGCACGGCCAGTGGCGCCTCGCTCAGCATCTCGCCGTAGGGGTGCAGCCTGACCAGCTCGTCCAGCAGGGAGCGGTCCTGGACCACCACGAAGTGCCAGGGTTTCGAGTTGCGGGCGGTGGGGGCGGCCATGGCCGCCTTCAGGAGCTCCTCCACCAGCTCGGGGGATACCTGTCGGTCGGTGAAACGGCGGATGCTCCGCCGGGCGTAGATGGCCTCCAGTGCGCTCATGCTCTCACTCATGGTCCTGCTCCAGGGTGACGGGGTAGAATCGGTCGACAACGCAGGGAAACCTGGCGGTCCGTGACGCCAAGGAGGCTCGATCGAGCGTGGAGGGTCTCTGGTGCACCGGTTTCCTACTCCTGGTCCCGCATCCGACGGCCGGCCATTGCGGCAGATGCCGATCCCGATCAACGCCACTTTGGCCGCTCTCGTCAAGGGGAGGGTTTGCCCGGATGTGCCCCCCTGCTGTCACAGACCATCCATCGGGCGTGCGAGGGGGTTGAAACCGGGACGCATCCGGGGTAAGCCCTGGGGCTCCCGGGGGACCTGGGCGGAGCGGTTTCTCTCGACCACCGGTCATCGGCCTGACTCGGGAACGCACCGCAGGACCGCCGTGTTATCAATCGCCCCCGGATGCTACCTGGCCAGGAGAGAGGTATGAACGAGCTTCGCATTTTGATTCTCGGTGCAGCCGGTCGCGACTTCCACAACTTCAACGTCGTCTACCGCAACGACCCCCACACCCGGGTGATTGGGTTCACAGCCACCCAGATCCCCAAGATCGAGGGCCGCGTTTACCCGGCCGAGCTGGCCGGGCCCCTCTACCCCGACGGGATCCCGATCTTCCCCGAGAGCGAGCTGGAGCACCTGATCCGCACCAACGGTGTGACCGAGACCGTCTTCTCCTACAGCGACGTCAGCCACGTGCAGGTGATGAACGTCGCCTCGCGGGCGATCGTGGCCGGCGCCCATTTCAAGCTACTAGCCGGCGAACCCACCATGATCGCCTCCAAGAAGCCGATGATCGCCGTCTGCGCGGTCCGAACCGGCAGCGGCAAGAGCCAGACCTCCCGGTACATCAGCCAGCTCGTCCGCGACGCGGGGGAAAAAGTGGTCGTGGTGCGCCACCCCATGCCCTACGGGGATCTCCGGGAACAGGCGGTGCAGCGGTTCGCCACCTACGAGGACCTCTCCCGCCACAAGTGCACCATCGAGGAGCGTGAGGAGTACGAGTCCCACATCACCGAAGGCTCGGTGGTATACGCCGGCATCGACTACGGCGCCATTCTGGCCGAGGCCGAGAAAGAGGCGGACGTCATCATCTGGGATGGCGGCAACAACGACCTGCCATTCTACAAACCCGACCTCTGGATCACGGTGGCAGACCCGCTCAGAGCCGGCCACGAGCTGACCTACCACCCGGGCGAGGCCAACCTGCGCGGGGCTCATGTGATCGTCATCAACAAGTGCAACACCGCCTCACCCGAGGCGATCCAGGCGGTCGAGAGCAACATCGCCCGGGTCAACCCCGGCGCACAGGTCATCCGGGCCGCCTCCGAGGTGGTCGCCGACAAGCCGGAGCTGATCAAGTACAAGTGCGTGCTGCCGATCGAGGACGGCCCCACCCTGACCCATGGCGGCATGTCGTTTGGCGCCGGCCAGGTGGCGGCCGACCGCTACAGCGCCAAGAAAGTCTACGATCCCCGACCGGTGGCGGTCGGCTCCATCCGCGAGACCTTCGAGAGATTTCCCAACATGGGCGCTCTGCTCCCGGCCATGGGGTACTACCCGGAGCAGATCGCCGATCTGGAGGCGACCATCAACGCCGCCGACTGCGACTCGGTGCTGATCGCCACCCCCATGAACCTCTCCCGCCTGATCAACGTCAACAAGCCGACCGTGCGGGTCTCCTACGCGCTCGCCGAGCTGGAGGAGCCTGGGCTGAAGGGGGCGGTGGAGCGGTTTTTGGAAGAGCGTATCCAGTAAACTAGCTATTTTTGCCGAACCACCGCTTGATCTTGTCCATCATGCCCAGGCCGGCCTGCTTGTCGAGGACGCGGCGGACCAGCGTCTCGATCTGCGGTTTGTAGGCGGCTCCTACCCGAGCATCGAAGATCTCGCCCTGGTAGAAGACGAGCAGGGTGGGAATGCTCCGGATGTTGAACATGCGGGCCACCTGGGGAGAAGCCTGGGTATCGACCTTGGCGAACAGGGCTTGCCCCTGGTACTGGCCGGCGACCTCCTCGAAAAACGGCCCGGTGACCTTGCACGGACCGCACCAGGGAGCCCAGAAGTCAACCAGGGCGGGGATCTCGGAGTCCAGCACGAGCGACTCGAACTCGCTGGGGGTGCGGATCTCGATCACCGGCCTGGGTTCGGACTTCCCGTTGCGCCTACTCTTGTCGTTTACTCTCGGGTTTTTGGCTACCATCCGTCCCATCCTCCGTGAAAAGCCACCTGGTTTGAGCCTGCAGCCCTCAAAAAGGGTGCAAAGAAAGCGGCACGGAAACACGATTCGGCCATTGCGCCCTCAGGGGGGTGCTCCGAAGGAGGGATGCCGATCCACTCCTGGCCGATGGCAACCGGCTGCCTGCTACACGTCTGCATCTTCGTCGCCATTCCGACGATGAAAAACCCCTGACGCCAGAGGCGGTTGCCTGTAGAATTCCCCCAAGTCAGAGGCGATCGGGCGGGAGAGGCCCCACGACCTGGAAGTTGATCCTAAGCCCCAGAGAGCTTCCTCGGCAAGACGGTGTAGGGAGAGGCGATGGCTGATACCAGAACAGACGGAGCGGTCCACAAGGACAAACCGACCGAAGAGGGAGAACCCACGGTGAGGCTACTGTTCTCCCTGGACCACGCCATCCCTGACCTGTTTGCGCCCCTACGGCTCCCCAGCAAGCTGGAGCTGGCGCAAGAGGGGGTGAGCCCCTCGCTGATCCGCCAGGGCCTGATCCGACTGAAGGGCGAGCTGTCCCCGGGGTTGCACCAGGTGGCGATCACCTCCAAAGAGGAGCTGATGGTGGAGGCGCCGGCTGGCTGTCGCATCGAAGGCTGGGCCCGCCTGGGGCAAAGGCAAGTCGCGCAGGCGGACGAGACGACGGCCGTCACCTCGGCTGGCCTGACCTTCGACCCTCCCCTCATCCTGGGGAACGTCTTTCCGACCCTCGCCAGCTTGCCGAACCTGTTCGAAGACCACGACCTGACGCAGCTGCGCCACCGTTTGGTGCAATCCGTGCCGGCCCGGACCGTTGCCGCTCTCCGCGGCCTGTTGTCCGATTTTGCCCCCGAATTGACCGAATCAGCCGATGCCAACCGTGTCGTTCGTCGGTCGATCGGCCCTCGAGAGCCCTCCGATGGTGGCCGCAGAACCGACGAGGACGAGGACGGCGGCACACCGGCCTTCGGAGACGCCAGCCTGCCCAAGGGGAAGTGGAGCCACTGGCTGGAGTGGATCAAGTGGGGGCTCAGAGAGGGGGCCAATGAGCTGACTCGCATCCACCTGGCCCGAGTATCGGTCCGGCCACTCGAACGAGGGGGGAAGGCCTGGCTGGAGCTGCGATTCGGCGGTCGAGTAGAGGGTCCGGGGTCGATCCCGATCCCCTTTCGCAAGGTCCAGTTGCCACGGCTCATTCTGCCTCGTCCCCATTCGCGGCTGGACAGCCTGCTGAGCGTTCAACCCCTTGCCTCGGCATCGCTTCATCCAGAACGGATGCGCGGCGAGCGGGCGGTGGGACAGCTGTTGGCCATGGTGAAGGGGTTTTCCGGGACCTGTTATCTGCAGGCCTCCCTGCCGGAGCTGGCCGTCCAGTTCCAGCTGGCCGACCAGGGGACCACCGAGCTGGTGCTCCCCTCTCCCGGAGAGTTGGAGCTGAACGCGCGCCTTCTGGGCGAGCTGATGGGCGATCGGCTGGTGGTGGAGGTCAAGCAGCTGGACGCAGTGCTGGACGGAAGCCGCCTGAGCTCCTCCGTCTCGATCGAGGTCGTGCCG
The DNA here is from genome assembly GCA_016931535.1 of Bradymonadales bacterium. Lineage (GTDB taxonomy): Bacteria > Myxococcota_A > Bradymonadia > JAFGEP01 > JAFGEP01 > JAFGEP01. The sequence goes on along the minus strand of JAFGEP010000142.1, from coordinate 27,855 downwards.
GTCAGGCCGCCTGCCGGGACCGAGGAGGGTCGGTTGCCCCGGCTGCTGGCGGCCACCCTGTTCGATCCACGTTGGCCGTTGCGCGACCTGGAGGTGGCGATTGGAGCCACCATCCACGACGGCTCTTATGTTTCCTCCCTGCGATCCAGGAGTCGGTATCGCAACCCGCTGGTCAAAGGGGGGGCCCAGGTAGACCTGGAGGTGTCCCAGATCCGCCTGCGGGGCGACCTGCGGGCCCATGTCGGGGAAGCGCCAGGAGATGGGCAAACGGAAGAGACCCCGTCGAGAGTCCCGGATGACCGGAGTAGCGGGAGCGACCTGGTAGAGCAGGTCATGGGGGACGTGGTTGGGGCGGACCGGATGGAAGGCGGCGAGGAGGGCCGCAGACAGTTCGTCTGCCCAGGTGTTGCGCCGGGCGACCACCTGGATCTCCGGTTCGATGCGGGGCTCGTGGTAGAGCCCACCACCCTGCTGGAGAGCGGGACGACCTGCCTGTCGCCGAGAGTCGAGGGAAACGTTGTCGGGCGGCTGGTGTGGCTGGGCGGAGCCGCCACCGAGATGCAGGTCGAGGGGGCGGGCAGGTTCGGACTGATCGGCCGAACCCGTACGGAGGGATTTCCAGAGCTGTCGATCAAGGACCAGGACCTGGTATCCACCATCGAGGGGGAGGTCGAGTTCACGGGAGCAGCCAGGACGAGCGGGCGTCGATCCGGCTACATGGAGGCCGACTTCGCCGGCACGGCAGCCAACCTCTCGCTGTCCAAGGCGACCTTTCAACTGGATCCCCAGGTGCTGAGCCTACCGCCACATTCCACCTTCTCTCTGCACATGGACGAGGGGGTGCTGGGGAACGATGGACTGGGGCGATCGGCCATCCGGGTTGCCTGGGATCTCCAGCAGCGATCGCCGCTTTTGTGTTCTCGAGAGGTCTGCGTCGATCTCCTGGTGGAGGAGCTGAGACGTGGGAAGCTCACACTGCACATCAACCCGGGCGGCGGTCTGACGATCACCGGAAAGGAGGGGGGTCTGTACGATGCCCACTTCTTCAACGCCCTGGTCAACCCGGGTACGGAGCTGGGGCGCTGGGTGGAGATCCTGGACGACGACGAGGCGGTGGGGCACGTGATCAGTGCGATCCGCTTATTTTCCGAGGAGCTGGCCGACCAGGCGGTGACCCTGCGCAAGTACGAGCGAAAGGTGAGGGCCATTCTCCGGGAGGAGGGGATCGAGCAGCCGAAGGATGTGATCCCGGGCAGGCGGATCGCGCTGGTACTGTCGCGCATGCTGTGTGACAGCGATCGACTGGTGGAGGAGATCTACCCGCTGGTCAAGCAGGTGACCGACGGCCAGGGATTGGACGTGCCGCGCGTCACGCGGCTGTTGCGGGAGAACCTGCCGGAGCACGAGTACGAGCTGGAGCTGGACCGATCGGTTCGCTGGCTGAAGCTGCTGTTGAGCCCCACCGAGCCGGTGACCCCCTTTCGCCAGCGGACGCTGATCCCGCTCTCGCAGGACCCCGTCTATCGTCCGCTGCTGGAAGGGCTGCCCTCGGCGGCCGAGATCTACCGCCTGGTGGATGGCAAGGAGCCGTTGAGTCCGGCGCAATCGGCCATGATCGCACGGGTGGCTCACTACCTCACCCTGGAGCAGCTGGGTCACCTCCTGTCGAGGGGGCGGGAGGACTGGCAAAAAGAGGACCTGGCTCGGCTCCGCTACCTCAGGGAGCTGAAGCAGCGGATCAAGCTGATCTCCCAGGGGTACGGGGGGCTATCCTACACCCCGCAGGCGTTGGCCATGGCCTTCTTTCTGGGGGATGCGCTGGCGATCACCCGGGCCGACGAGCGGTGGGGTGCTCGAAGGGCCGGACCTGGGGGTGGATCGGGGGTGGATCGGGGAGAGACCGAGGGGAGTTGGGACCCGGACCGGCAGCGGCCCGGTTCTCCCTACCGGCTGGCGGAGGGGCTGCTGGGCCCGCAGGAGATCGCGATGCTGCTGCATGCCGGTCTGACCCAGGTGTTCCAGGGTCGGACGGTGCAGCTGGGACGCCGCCTGCTGATCGACGCCATCCTGGAGCAGCCCCCCTTCTTCCTGCGGCAGGTGTTGCTGGAGCTGGGCGACATGAACGTCCGCATCCTGGCCTCGGCCTTGAACGCCCTGTTGGATGCCGAGCAGGACCAGTTGTCCGAGCCCCTGGACCTGGTCAGCCTGTTCTCCGAGCGGCTGAAGGTCCCCTTCCCGCGGCTGGGAGACTACATGGCGGGAGGTCGATTCGCCAAGCTGAGCTACTACGAGGAGCTGAACCGCCTGGCCCGTGAGATCGTGGGCGAGGGATTGCCCTACCAGGCCTTGAAGGACCACCTGCAGGTCTACCGGCATCCACCGGTGGTCGAGCAGCAGCCAGTGATCGAGCAGAGCCCCTCCCGGCAGATCCTCCGGCTACAGGAAGAGGCGCAACAAGCCATCGCCAACGCCGACCAGCTGGCCTCGACCTGGTCTTTCGACCAACCCGGCTCCCCCCAGGCCGAGTCGGCTAGGGCCGCCTACCGCGAGGCGTTTGCTCGCTGTGCCGAGCTGTTGGAGCAGGACCCCAAGGGGTTCCAGCTCCCCTGGTTCAAGGCGTTCTGGGGCCGCAACCACGAGGCGCTGGTGGTGCTGGGCGTGGTCCGCAACTACCAGCAGGATGTGGACCAGGTGCGGCGCTGGCTGCACATCCGTTCGGGGCTTGGCGAGTTTGCCGGCGAGTCGGAGCTGGTGGAGACGGTGATCGACGTCCTGTACTACCACGAGGAGGACCGCGTCCGGCTGAAGGCGGATCCGCTGGTACGCCTGCTGATCGAGTCGGAGCCCGGGGAGCTGGATTTCACGGTGGTCAGCGCCATGGGGGTGATCACCGAGGGAGCCCAGGGAAGGGAGCTGGAGGACACCTTCCGGCGACTGGAGAAGCGGCGGGGGATCCGTGTGATCCGGGCCAACACCGCCACCATGCGTTCGTTGGAGTACAACGCCGAGCAGATCGAGCGGGCGGTGCGGCAGGTGAAGGGGCCCTGGGGATATGTCGGCTACAGCCAGGGATGTGCCAACGGTTTGCGAGCCGAAAGCCTGTTGTTGGGCGGCACTCCGGAGCAGCGGGAGCTGATGCGGGGGTTCCGCTGTCGCAACCTGCTGTTCTCCGCCGCCAACGGGTCGGCCCACGGAACCTGTGGAGACTGGAAGTTCAGCCGGGCCCTGGTCCAGGGGGATCTGTTCGTCAAGTACTACCAGGCCATCTTCTCGGCGCGGGCCATCCGGCTCTTTCTGCGGGGATTCCGGATGGCGCTGGACTCCAGGCCCTTGGTCCTGGGGCTAGGGGGGGCCCACTCCCTGTCCCACGCGGGGGTGCTGGCCTTGGGCCGCGACGGCCAGTTCGTGGGAAGCGCGCCCACCAGCATCGTGCGGGGCATCGTCCAGCCGGAGACGCTGCCCGAGGCGCTGGAGTTCTTGTCCAATGTGCTGGCACACCAGATCGAGAGCCCGCTGCACGATACCCAGGTCTCCTACCGCGAGGCGGTGGGCCACTTCCTCTGGGTGCACAACGACCAGTGCGCCGGCCTGGTGCGCGCCGACATGGGCTGCCTGATCCAGGCCACCCACCACTGGTCGCCCCTGAGCTACGAGACCGAGTTCCTCACCACCCCCCGCGATCGGGATCTGGCCATTTACGATTTCCCCAAAGACCGCCACGTGTTCCCCTGGATCGAGGTCAACCACCGGTTCGGGATCATCCGGCGGAAGAGGGGATGACGGTCTGCCACCTGTGTGGTGGATCATGCGTCCGCCAGCTGGAGGTCACTCGGGAACGCAGACGCCGTCGTCGCAGATCTTGCCTTCGGTCTTGCAGTCCTCGGTCGTCTCGCATTCCTTGAGGTCCAGAAGCAGGCTGCAACCAGCCCACAGGCCAGACAGGATCACCAGGGCCGCCACCAACGCCAACAGGGCATTTCGGATGCTCTTCATCGGTCCACCTCCCCTACCAGGACTGGAGCGAAAAAATGCTGCTGTCAAACCGCAACAGGGCGCCAAACCCGCCGGCGAGAGGACCCGCCGCCACACTGAAGGGGAGTCCAGCCGAAGCGCTGGCCTGCTCCTTGGGACCGGCGGTCAAGAACAACACGACACTGGTGACCGCCAGGGCGGCGCCAACCCCGAAGCTGATATCGGCGATCAGGGCGTTGGTCTTGGCATCACCACGGTATCCGTCGCCCTCGTCGTACCCGCAAGCGGGGTCCAGCTGGCAATCGTTGAACTGGGTTTCGCTGTCCGAGGCGGCCACACCGAAGACCACCCCCGTCACGATGGCCCCCGCCCCGAGCGCTCCCGTCACGATCCCGCCCCAGGGGATGCCACCGACCTCTTCCAGCCGGGTGGGCGCGACCCAGGTCAATCTCTCGCCGGAGGTGATGTTCACCAGGTCGGTCACGGTCTGGTATCCCTCCTGGGAGACGCGCACGGTGTGGGGTCCGGGCCTGAGATCCCGCTCGTACTCGCCGATGCCCTCCCCCATGGCGGCTCCGTCCACGCTGATGGTGGCGTGGTGAAGGTTGGATCGCACCACCAGGGTACCGAGCTGCACCTCGGTGGGTCGTATGTCGTCGGCCGGGTTGAGGTTGAGGGTGAACCGCTCGACGTCGCCGGTTCCCATCACCGCCTGCTCGATGCGCCGTTCCTGGCCGGCGTGCTGGACCAGAAACACGCCGCGTCCGGCGGGCAACGTCCCGGTGAACCCTCCCTGGCCCAGGTTGAAGGTCTGCCCGTCATCGGTGATGTAGGTGACGCGGGCGGTGATGGGGTTGACCCGGATGTCGACCTCGGCCTGACCGCGCTGCAACACGGCTGATACCAACGGCACCGGACCACCATCGAGGGGAGCGACGGCGATCCGCTGGACAAAGGGCTGGTAGTGGTCCAGCCGGACGATGATGTGATGCACGCCGACGAACAGCTGGGTATCCAGCGGGGTCCGGCCGACCGGTCCGAGGCTCTCGTCGTCCACGAAGACCGAGGCGCCACTGGGGGTGCTCCTGATCTGGATGGGGACCACGCGGATATCGCTGATGGCGCGGGAGGCGATGTCCCGGTCATCGCCACCGCGGGCCAGTCGCCAGGCATGGTCCACCGCCCGCTGTGCCCGTTCCAGAGCGAGGTTTTGGGTCTGCTCCAGCGCGTGGAGCAGCTCCACCACCTCCCCGTAGGCTGCCTCGGAAGAGTTGGCATAGGTCCGTATGTACTCCAGGGCGCGGAAGGGGTCGTCCATGGCCAGGTAGCACTGGCCGATGTAGAGCATGAGGCGGACATTGGGCACGATGCTGTTGGCTCGTTCGAAGTACTGGATGGCCTCCTGCCACCGCTCGGCCTGGTAGGCCTCGTTCCCAAGGCGGAACTGCTCCCGGGCTGCATCGAGGTCTCCCTGACTCTGTGCCGAGGCTCCGCCGGCGCACAGCAAGACCGCCAGGGCCACGAGCGGGCCCCAAACCATCCAGAGGCCGCCATTTCGATCGGTTGTCTGTTTCACTTTTTCCCTCCGGTACAATCGAGATCCGGAGACCTCGGCGAGGATCGGGATCTCAGCCGTCGGAATCCGGTTCCTCCTGTTCGCCCTGTTGATCCAACAGGTTGTGCTTTTTCAATAGCCGGTACAGGTGGCGGCGGTCGATCTGGGCCTCGCGCGCCACCTGCGAGACGTTCTGACGATGCCGATCCAAGAGCTGGCGGAGATACTCCCGCTCGAAGTCGGACAGGATCCGCTCCTTGGCATCTTTGAGCGGGACGACCACTTCATTCTCGCTGGGCAGAAAGTGGCTGGAGAAGGGAGCTGCAGGGGGGAAAGCGGGATCGGAAGCCGAGGTGCCCGCGTTCATCCCCAGCTGGCCCCGGAGGAAATCCCCGGTGATGCGCCTCCCTTCGCAAAGCGCCGCCGCCCGCTCGATGATGTTCTTCAGCTCCCGGACGTTGCCGGGCCAACTATAGGCAGACAGCACGTCCAGGGCATCGGCTGTCACCACGGGGGTCTTGCGCCCCGTGTAGCCGGCCTGGCGCAGAAAATGGTCCACCAGGACCGCGATGTCCTCGTTCCGCCCCCGCAAAGGGGGAATCTTGAGGCGGACCTTGGCCAGCCGGTAAAACAGGTCCTGGCGGAACCGGCCCGCCGCGATCATCTGCTCCAGGTCTCGGTTGGTCGCCACGATGACCCGCACATCGACCTGGCTGGTCTGCTCGCCCCCCACCCGTCGGATCTCCCCCGATTCGATGGCTCGCAGAAACTTGGGCTGGAACTCCGGTCCCATCTCCCCTAGCTCGTCGAAGAAGATGGTCCCCTCATCTGCCCGCTCGAATACCCCCTTGTGCAGGTGGATGGCACCCGAGAACGCGCCTTTCTCGTGTCCGTACAGCTCGCTCTCCAGCAGAGAGGGGGGAAAAGCACTGCAATCGAAGACCACGAAAGGCCGGGACGCGCGTTGGCTATGGGCGTGGATGGCCCGCGCCACCAGCTCCTTGCCGGTGCCGGTGTCTCCCTCGATGATCACCGACAGATCGGTGGGCGCAATCTTCAGAATCTGCTCCACGATGGCCTGCATCGGAGGGCTTGTCCCCAGGAGGGGTACCTTGAGGCGGTTCACCGGCGAGTCCAGGTCCAGCGGTGAGGCCACTGCCCGGAAACGCAAGGCGGTGTTGCCCACCTCGATCCGGACGCCGTCCTGTAGCACCACCTCCCCCAGCCGCAATCCGTCCACGAAGGTGCCATTGGTGGAGCCCAGGTCATACAGGTAAAAACCGGTCGGTCCCAGCGTGATCTGGCAGTGTCGCCGGGAGGCGGTCGGATCGCTGAGCACCAGCCCACAGGAAGGGTCGCTGCCGATGACCAGGCTGGATCGGGTCAGCTCCATCCGCTTGCCCTGGTTCGGGCCTTCGATGACCTCCACCCAGACCTTGGCGTGCCGAGCGCTCGAGGTGGGCAAACCCTTGATCTCCTGGGTTGTCCGCGTCAGGTCGCCGGTCTGGGATGGATCGTCGGACATGATGGCACACTATCCAAGAGTGGCTCGCCGGGCAAGCTCTGTCGATCTCCGTCTTTCTCTTCGGCTCGGCCGACGGCTGGCCAGCAAAGCGAACCCGCTTGCTTGTCGTATTTCCTCCGGGCATCGGATAGAATGCGTACAGCGGCCCGGGCTTCGCTCCCATTCTGTCCCAACCTGCGTGAACATGGTGCCGTGGCAGTCGATCTTCAACACCCGCAAAGACGATCAACCAACCTGAGAGGCCGGCGGCGACGGGTCCTGGGAGATTGGGCTGCCAGCCTCCTACTTGTAGGGCTGATCGGTCAGATCTTCGGTTGCTCGGGCTGCTTTGACATCCCCCCTTACGACCTCGACCAGGGCTTTGACTCGGGAAACCGAGCCCCCATCCTGGCTCCGGTCGGCACCCACCAGGTGGAAGAGGGACAGTTGTTCCAGCTGGTCCTCTCGGCCTACGATCCGGAGGGCACCAGGCTGGTGTTCTCGGCCCACCCGTTGCCCCCCGGCTCCCAGTTCGACCGGCAGCACGGCGTTTTAACCTGGACACCTCCTCTGGGAGCCTCCCAGGACAGCCCCTTCCTGGTGGAGTTCACCGCCTCGGATGGACTCCTGTCGGCCAGCTCTACCGGTACCTTCACGGTGGTCGCCTCGCCCGTCTACGTCTACCGGCTGACGCCCGATCGGATCCGCCAGCGGGGAGGCACCCTGGTCACCGCCGAAGGGGTCGGGTTCGAGGCACCAGCCAGTGTCACCATCGCCGGCATTACCGGAACGGGTCTGACGGTGGTGGACCGCTCCAGGCTGACCTTTGTCACCCCCCCGTTGCCCGGCCGCTTCGGCCCCCAAAACGTGATCCTGGCGTTTCCCAACAACCGCCGGGTCGTGCTCAACAATAGCCTGTTCGTGTTCACCGACGACGCCCGGCTCACAGGGGGGGTCCAGGTCCACTCACTTCCGCAGGGAGCGCGCCTCTGGGCGGCTGGAGATGTGGACTCGGACCTGGTCGACGAGCTGGTGGTGGGGACCGACCAGGCGTGCTACCTGGTCGATCTCGACGAGCAGCCGCCGCGGTTCGATCTGCTGCTGGACCAGCCGGTCGAGTCGGTCGAGGTCGGTCATCTCGACCGGGACGGCTTGGCGGATGTGGTGGTGCAAACCGGTGCAGGTCAGGTGGTAGCCTTTTTTTCGGGCCGAATCGGCGAGGTGGTGACGGTCCACGATAGCGACCATCTCGCGCTGGCGACGGCATTGTTCGACCTGGAAGGGGATGGTGACGACGATATCCTGGTGGTGGACGAGCAGGGGAATCGGCTGGTCTATCCGGCTGTGTCCGATGGGCTGATCGGACCCGCCATCGCCTCCTGGGGACCGGCGCTGCCCAGGCGGATCCAGCTGGTCGACCTGGAAGGTGACCAGTCCGCCGACCTGCTGATGGAGCTGCAGGACGTCTTTGCCCTGGCCGAGGGGGTGGAAACCGGTGTGTTCCGGGAAGAAAGGCCGATTGCGGGCAGCGCAGGGTATGCCGGCCCGGTGGTCGAGCTGGAGGAAGGCGGCCTCTGGCCCATTCTGCTGGCCATTTCAGAGGACCGGGTAGGGCGGTTCGGCCCCGGTCCGTCGGGCGATTGGGGGCTTGACCTCTCGATCGAGATCCCGGCCATCGAGGGAGCAGAATCTCGGCGATACCTGGTGGACATCGAGGAGGATGGCCTACACGAGATCCTGACGGTTCCGGCCCAGCTGCCCGGATTCCGCCTGGAGAAGCGGTCGGCAGAACTGGTCCAGACCGCCGGCTGGTGCATGGCAGGCCCGGATCTGGGATCCCCCCTGACCGCCGATCTGGACGGAGACGGACTTGGCGAGCTGCTCCTTCTGGAGGCGGGCGGCGCGCAGGCCGTGGCCATTCCAACCCGTCCAGGAACCGGTGAGCTGGATGCTCCCGGGGGTGTGTACACGGGCGGTGGGATCGCTGTCATGACCGGTGATTTTCTCTCCAACGGCTACACCGACCTGGTGGTGGCCGGCACCACGGTGGACGGTGCACCGGCCCACCTGTTGCTCCGCGGGTACAGCGGGGGCTGGTTCTGGAGCGACTCGATGACCCTGCCGGCAACTCCTGACGTGGTCCAGCTCGTGCTGACCGATGTCACGGGGGATGGGATCGCCGATGTCATCTCGACCGGCGAAGAGGGCCGGATCACCTGCTATCCCAGCCTGGGCCCGGCCGTGTACGGCCCGCCGGTGGAGATCCAGCTGGAACATCGGGCGGGCGGTCTGGTGGAGCTGAAGCGACTGGGAACCACCAGCTGGGTCGGGGTTCGCCTTCAAGAGGGAGGGCTGATCCTCCTTTACTCCACAGCCCGCTGCGACCTGGTGCCGGCACAACAGGTGGCATCGGATGCGGTGCTGGTCCGCTCCGCCGACATCGATGGGGACGGCTGGTCGGAGCTTCTGGTTCTCAATGAGCAGGGTTTCTTGACCGTCTATCGCTCCGAAGAGGGAGCGAGCTACGCGGAAGGGATCGGGATCGGGCTGGCGATGACCCATCTGGCCGATCTGGCGTCGGGACATGTGACCGGGGCGGATCGGTACGACCTGGTCATCGCGGGTCCGTCGGGAGTGGCCTTGCTGGAGAACGCGCTCGACAGCGAGCGGATCGTCGACCCGGAGGTGACCATCCTTTCGAACGATCCGGCCCATGGCATCGCCCTGGGCGATCTGAACGGCGACGGTCTGGACGAGGTGGTGATGACCTCACCCGAAACAGCGCCCAGTGTGATCTGGTGGCGCGACGGCGTGGTGGAGGTACGGCTGCTGCCATCGTGGCACAGCGCGGCTCGATCCCCGGTGCTGGCCGACCTGGATCGGGACAATGACCTGGAGCTGATCACCCTGCACCCCGGGTTCGGTGCTATCCTGTGGCGAAATGATGCATCGCCTTGACCTCCAACCGGACCGTAGTTGGCCTTCCCTGCCCGTGTTGCCCGCGCGGGATGGCACGATGTGGCTGGCCGCCTTGAATCTGGAGGCTGCCTGTCGATCGCTGGTGGGTGCGACCAGCGCTGAGGAGGCGAGATGACTCGGAGGCCCCGTCTCCCCAATCGGGTGGTTCTGGCCTTCTACCTGGTCATGGGCGGGGGTTCCTATCTGATCGCCGTGCTATTTCTGGACATCGATCCCTTCCGGCCCTTTCCGGAACGCGCCAACCGGCCGCTGTTGGACCTGGCGTTGGGAGCCGGCATGGGGGGGGTGGTGGTGCTGGCGAGCTTCCTTCTGGACCGTTGGTTTGCCTGGTCGCGGGCCCTGACCCAGCGTTTTCGGGAGGTCCTGGGCTACCTGAGACCGGCCGATGCGCTGGTGATCGCCCTGGCGAGCGGTCTGGGGGAGGAGATCCTGTTTCGGGGGGTGCTGTTGCCCTGGCTTGGCCTGGTGCCATCCAGCCTGATATTCGGGTTGGTGCACGGGGTTTCCCCGGGAAAGATCGAGGAGATGATCCGGGTCATGCGGCAGTTTGCCCCGCTGGTGGTGATCGCGACGCTGTTGGGGTTTGCATTTGGGGTGGCGGTTGAATATACCGGTAGCATCCTGGTGGCGGTGGTCGCTCATTTCACCATCAACTACTTGAACTTGAGCGCGATGTATCGCAAACGGTGGCAATCGGAGGGGAGCGAGGGCGACAATGGCTAACTCCCGTTATGAAGCGGTGATCGCGTTTGTCCTCTTTTTGGACCGGGATATTCTGCTGTACATCCTGCCCATCGACCTGTTCTTCTCCATCGCCCTGGTGGCCCTGCTCTCGCGCGGGCGGCGGCCTTTGGAGCTGTTATCCCTGTTCGCCATCAGCTTCGTGGTGTTGTTCGTCTTGGTGTCGTTGCTGTTCCGCTTCGCTTTCCAGCGACCGTTTTTCTTGCTGGATGCCTACAGCTTTCCCTGACGGCAACCATACGTGAACCGCGGCGGAGGGGCGGCCCATGGCCAATGTAGCCTGTGGATTGAAGATCCCGTCTGGCAGCACGAAGTCGAACGCTCCCCCTGGCGCCCTGGGCCCGTTTTGGGTATGTTCAAGAGGGTCTCCTACTTGCGGAACCTCTTTGATGCAGGTGGTGTGAATCATGGGCAACAAACGGACGCTTACCGCCGGATTGGTGCTGCTATTGGCCGTCCTGGCCTGCAACGACCACGGATTGATCCCGTTGGACCGCGCCATCGAAGTGGAACGGATCGACAATCGGATCCAGTTCGGCTCCAACCTCATCGACATCCTGTGGGTCATCGACAACTCCGGCTCGATGTGCCAGGAGCAGGAAGCGTTGACCACCAACTTCCAGACCTTCATCGACGGTCTGACCGGCGTGCTGGCCGACTTCAACATGGCGGTCATCACCATGGATATGCGCAACGACCGGGGCGTGTTCCGCTACGCACCTGGCCTCATCGTGGGTGAGTGCGCCGGCACCACCGCCCCGAGCTGTCCGGAGCGAACCGGCCCGGTCCTCCGGCGCGCCGACTACGTGCTGGACCCGGAGAACCCCTTCGGAGAGCTGGACTCGACTCGGCTATTGGCGGATTTCCGGTGCATCGCGACCCAGGGCACCAACGGAGACGGCTTCGAGAAGGGGCTGGACGCCGTGGCCATGGCGCTCTCCCCCGACCTCCTGGAAACGGCCAACGCCGGCTTCCGCCGCGAAAATGCCTGGCTGGCCATCATCTTCGTGACCGACGAGAACGACTGCTCCGACGGCGACAGCTTGACCATGGCCAACGGTAACGAGTGCGAATGGCGGCGCACCGAGCTCAGAACGGTCCAGGAGTTCGTCGACTTCATCCGCAACCTGCCCGGGACCGCCAACGGCGAAAATGTCCTGGTGGCCGGCATCATCGGACCCGACAACGGAATCCGGGTAGAGCAGCCCCAGCAGCCCATCCCCAGCTGCTCCACCCAGATCCTCGGACAAGCCTTCGCCGGCTACCGCTACGAGGAGTTCATCGAGGCGTTCGGTGACCGGGGGGTGACCGCCAGCATCTGCCATGACTCCTTCCAGGTCGCCCTGGACGCCATCACCTCCGTCATCCGCGCCAGCCTCGCCATCAAGTGCCTGCGCACGTTGCCGCCTCTCTGCCAGGATGACCTCGACTGCCAGGGATCGGCCACCTGCGAGGACCCCACGCCGGAACAACCCGGCGGAATGCGCCTGTGCAGCGACTTCGAGATGGTGGTCGAGGTGAAGACCAGCGAGCAGGACGAGTGGGTGGCCTATCGCGGTCCCGACGAACCGGATTCGCAGTACATGATCCACTTCGACACCCCGTCCTGCCCCACCGGTATGGGGATCGAGTTTCTGTCCGGCTGGGAACCTCCACCCGGCGCGGTCTATCAGATCCGGTACCCGGTGGAGATCCAGCTGGAAGAAACCGGTGGCGGGTCATAAACCGGTGTTCGGCAGAGCCAGAGCCGTGAACCAAAGCTGATGGACCTCAAGCAAGCCCGTAAACTGCGGACCTTCGCCTTCGTGGTGGCTATTGTGGTCACCTTGTGGTTGATCCTGTCCATGTGCTGGTCGCTCATCCCCAACGTGCTGAGCGATGCCCCCCAGCCGGCATCGCCGATCGATCCGTCTCGGCCCGCCACACCCCGAGGTCCCTAGGTAACGAGGGTCATGTCCGTCAGTACCGCGCGAAACCGAAACAACCAGCTGGAGCTCGAAGATCTCCATCGCGAGATCGTGGAGGCCCGGAATCTCGCCATCAAGACCGACAACCTGGTCAAGAACCTGAGCGCAGAGATCAAGCAGGTCGCCCGCTACCAGCAGGCCCACCAGCGAAAAAGCCTGCTCAACTCGGCGGTCGCCTATGCGCTGTTCGTGGTGGTCGTGTTTGCAGGTCTCTACCTCTCCTTCAACACCAAGGTCCGGTCGGACCGCCGGGAGATCGAGCACTACCAGGCGAGAACCACTGCACTGGAGACCAACCTGGCAGAGCTGCAGGCCGAGCTGGACCGCAGGCGGGAAGCGGAAAACCGCGCCTACTCCTTCTACCAGCTACTGGAAAGCGGTGACCGGGATGAAGTGGTGGAGCAGTTCGAGGAGCTCCGCAGCCTGCTGGTCGACCAGACCATGATCCAGCTGCTGCAGGACCGGGTCGAGGAGATCAACTACGCTCTGGCCGAGCAGTCCTATCGGGATGGCATGGCGATGATCCGGGAGGAACGCTGGGCCGATGCGCGGGACGCCTTTCTGAAGAGCACCAACCACCTGTTGCGTACCCCCTGGTGCGCCGCACTGCATTTCAACCTGGCGCTGGCGCTGTTCGAGCTGGAAGACTACGAAGGTGCCCTGGCCTACTTCGACCAGGCCCTTTCTTACCAGGAGCTGGATCCCGCCTACCAGGCGGAGGCTCGTTTCCGGCGAGCGCTGTGCCTGGAGAGCACCGGCCGTCTGGCCGAAGCCCTGGAGGCCTATACCGCCTTCCGCCGGAACCACCCGACCCATCGGTTTGCCAGCCGCGCCCTCCACGGGATCAACCGCATACAACGCGAGTTGGAAAGGAATCCGCCCGAATAGCCGCCGATCGGGGACCGTTTTTCATCGGGCCTGGGGATGAACACGCAGATCCCCTGGCGCAACCGGGGAAAATGCCTGGCATCTGCCTGGTTGCGGCCTTCTGCCTCATCGATCCGTTCTGGCAGCAGGAAACGCCGAAAACTTGCGAAAAGGCATTTGGTAAGTATAACACCTACATGTCGGTCATGGTGTTCCAGTGACGGTCCTTCACAGTGTCCCAGGGAGGGAGGAGAGCATGGCGGCCAAGGTGAAGCTAACCCTGTACTTTCCAGAAGAGATGCTGCAAGAAGCACAAAACGAGGCGGAGCGACAGGATCGGAGTATTTCCTGGATCGTACAGCAGGCCTGGCGCCTGGCCAGAGACCGCATCCACCAGTACCCTTCTGTGGACCAGTTGACCTCCGCCCCATCGATGGAACGGTGAAAACCGGCTCGTCCCTCGTCTTTTCCGACAACCAGCCCGAATCCCCTTTGACGAAACTTCTCGGGGAGCTTTACACTCCGGCCCGTTTCCCACTACCGAGGAGGTCATGATGCAGCTTTGCGATCGGAAGGTCATCGTCACGGGTGGAGCCAGCGGGATGGGACGCCATTTCTGTCTGCGGCTGGCCGAATGCGGCGCTACGGTCTACGCCTCCGACATCAACGAGGAAGGCCTGGCTTCTCTGGTTGACCAGGGGAATGGCCGGATCTCGAGCGGTCTGTGCGACGTCTCCCGCGAGGACCAGGTTGTCGAGATGGTGTCCGATGCCTGCCGAAAGATGGGGGGGCTCAACGGGCTGATCAACAACGCCGGCATTTTTCTGGATTCCATGCTGGTAAAGAAGGAGAGCGACGGGCAGACGGTCCGGAAGATGCCGCTGGAAAAATGGCAGAAGGTGATCGACATCGATCTGACCGGTCCCTTCCTGTGCACTCGAGAGTTTGCCGCCAAGCTCATCGAAACCGATACCCGCGCAGGGGTGGTGGTCAACATCTCCAGCGTCTCCCGTCACGGCAACCAGGGCCAATCCAACTACAGCGCCGCCAAGGCCGGCCTGGTGGCAGACACCAAGCTGTGGGGGCTGGAGCTGGCCCGCTACGGCATCCGGGTCGGCGCCATCGCTCCCGGGTTCATCCACACCCCCATCCTGGATGCCATGAGGCCCGAGATCGTCGAGGGCGTCATCAAGCGGATCCCCTTGCGCCGCCTTGGAGAGCCCGAGGAGATCTGGCAAGGCATCCGGTTCATCCTGGAGTGCGACTACTTCACCGGTCGCTGCCTCGATATCGATGGCGGCGTGGTAGTCTAGCCCGGCTGTCTCCTGCAGTTCGCAGCCTGATCCTCCCCCGAGACGGAGTCCGGGGGAGGTGCCCGCGAAGCGGGCGGAGGGGGCGATCCTAGCCTTGGGACAAGCGCTGCCCGCGAAGCGGGCGGAGGGGGCTCTCCTCCCCCGAGGCGGAGCCCGGGGGAGGTGGCGGCGTAGCCGCCGGAGGGGGCGATCCTGGCCCCCTGCTACCGTTGCAGGCCGACGACCGGCAGACCCAGAGAGAAGAGGCCCTGTGCGTCGGTGGTCCGTTCCGCGAACTGAAGCCAGGAGCCATCACGCTCCAGGAACAGCTCCACCTGGGACTCCGAGAGCGGGTCTCCACTCGGCGCCAGGATACGACCGGTGATGCAACCATACTCCTGGAGCTGAATGGAGAGCTGTACCCCGCTCTGGGAGACCTCGATGGAGTCCTCGACGACGGGAGACATGCAGCTATTGGAGGCGGGAATGGCCAGGATGAGCTGTCTGCCGGGATGGACCCTCAGCTGGAAAAGCCCGTTGGAGTCGGTCTCATCCTGGACCGGGTTCAGGGAGAGAGAGGAGACCGGATAGCCGATCGGGGTGGCGCTCATGGTGATCCCAGCCAACCCCAGGCCGTCCGGTCCGGTCACCACCCCCTGGAGAACCGGTTTTTGCGCCAGGTCGAACTGTTGGTCCAGCTGCGACTGGTGCCAGCTTTGCTGGAAGGTGGTTGCGGCCCAGTCCACGATGGCGGGGGGGACGACCGTGATCTGGTAGTCGCCCGGGATGATCTGCTCGGAGAAGCTACCGTCTGTACCGGTCAAGGCGATCCGGCTGAAGGTCCCCGATTCCATCTCACTGCGCAGAAAGAAGGTGGCACCCGCGACGGGGGTGGCGATCCCGTTCAGCCCATTGACGATCCCTCCGATCTGGACGGGATCGGCCCATTCGCCCGCCAGGATCACCCCCAGGTCCACCGACTCGGCGATGCTGACCTGCTCCAGGGTCAAGTTGGGAATCAGCTTGTTTTCCTCTGAAGGGCTGATGCGGATGGCATACTCCCGCTCTCCCGGTGGGACCCGCACGGAGAAATGGCCGGCGACATCGGTCAGCGCGCTGGTGGAGACCGCCGTGCCGCCTGGAACCGACTCCAGGCTCACGGTGGCGCCGGAGATGGGGGATTCTGCCTCCTCTTCCAGCACTCCGGAGCGCATCCGGACGAGCTGTCCCTGGATCAGGTAGTACGAATCGGGATCGGTCAGGGAGATGCTCCAGTGGAAGATGCCCCCACTCACCGTGAGCTCGCCTTCCCTGAACGGAGGGAAGGCGGCGTCATCGATCAGGATGGTGACCTGGTAGGTGCCCGGGACCAGCTCGATCTGGTACTCACCGCTCACCGCGTCGGTGGTAGTTTCCCGAGTGAGCGGCAGGTTGGGCATCCCTCCCTTCAATCGGAACAGGACCCGGGCGCCGGTCACCGGCACCGGTTGCTCGGCATTGATGTAGATTCTCCCTTGCACCGAGGTAGGTTGATGCAGGGTGATATCGATCGGATCCATGTCTGGCGTCATCACCAGGTCGGTGAAGTGCTGCTCCAAGAGGCCGGATTGGGCATCGGGCTGGACCCGCAGGGCCAGCGTCACGGTCTGGGCGACCGGTCCGCAAAAGCCGTTGGAGAGGCAGGTCTGTTCGTCGGGACAGCCGGTTACCTGGCAGTTGGGCACACTCATCTCGGCCGCCTGGTCCAGGCTGCAACAGATGGCCACCCCCATGGTCCAGAGCGCAAGCAGCCAGATCGCAGGCCAGAAGGCCAGGCGCCCAACCCAGGCGGCAGTGGTCTTGGCACCGCGCTCTGGGGAGGAGGTGGCTTTCGCTTCTATTCTATCGGTCGCGCAGCGCATCGTTCTCGATCCATCCGGGTCGAACCAGGTCATGGCAAGCAGGCGTTGGGTTCCAACAGCTGGATATCCCAGAAGATGTCTACTACATACTCTGACCGACCCAGCAACTGCTGCTGATCGGTCGGGATGTCATCGATCAACCGGAGCCAGACCACGGTCCAGTCCTCGTTGGCCAGCTCCACGGCACAGGCGTCGAGCTGGTAGGAGACCTCGGTGTAGGTGGTCACTTTGGGGTTGTCCTGCACCGGCGACTCGGCCAGCATACCCCGAGCGAGCCGCAACGGGACCTGGGCGCTGGTGAGGGCCCAGAACTCGTACTCGATCTGGTCGCCGATGTTGTAGTCGCTCACCCGCATGACCTGCAGCACCTTGGTGGTGGCCGTGCTCCGGTTGACGACCACCATGTTCTCGCTGATCGGGTCCACGTCTCCCGGATCGACGAAGGGAGGCGTGTCGTACTGCGCGGGAGGCTCCATGATGGGCGGGCCATACAAGCAAGCGGTGGCCGCCAACAGGGCACCAGCGAGCGCTAGCCTGAAGACCCGTCTGGATGTCGCCGGTCCGCCAGCCGTCACGTGCGCCCCCGCCAGGAGGAATCAGCAGGTTTCATGCCAGTCCCATCAGAACGGCAAAAACACCCGCAAATCCAAATAGTTATCCTGATGTGCCCCACCGGTGGCCACCAGGGACTGTGACATCGGCGTCATGGTGACCCTGTCGCAGCGCACGGATTGTCGTACATTTCCATCGGATTGGCCAGAGCGGGACCCCTCCTCCGGGTGCCCCCACTCCCATGCCTGCCTTTTACCTTTCCAGCCCACGGAAGGACACCGGGTCGATTCCAGCGCTTGTTTTTCAGTCTTCCGATTCCTGCTCCTTTTCCAGGTGGCGGAAGATGGTGCGGGGATCGACGCCGAGGTCGCGGGCGGTCTTGGTGCGATTTCCGTTGTTGAGGGCCAGCACCTCGTTGATGTAGTTTTTTTGCCACTCGTCGCGGGCCTCGACCAACGGCTGGATGGGAGGGAGGATGTCGGGGCGCAAATCGAGGTCTTCCGGGGAGATGACCGATTTTTCGGCCATGATGACCGCCTTTTTGAGGCGGTTTTCCAGCTCCCGGATGTTGCCCGGCCAGCCATATTTCTTGATGGCGATGAGGGCGTTGGTTCCCAGGCGGCGGTGAGGGACGTCGAAATCGCGGCAGAACTTGTCCACTAGGTACTTGGCGATCAGGACCACGTCATCGCCGCGCTCTCGCAGGGGAGGAAGAAAGAGGGTGACGACATTGAGGCGATAGTACAGGTCCTCTCGGAAATGGCCTTTTCGGATGGCCTCTTCCAGGTCCTTGTTGCTGGCAGCGATGACGCGTATGTCGACCGGCTCGGCGCGGTTGTCGCCCACCTTGGTCACCATTCGCTCCTGCAGGGCGCGCAGCAGCTTGACCTGGAGGTTGAGGGGCATCTCGCCGATCTCGTCCAGAAAGAGGGTCCCGGAGTTGGCGGCCTGGAAGCGGCCGGTGCGAGTACTCACCGCGCCGGTGAAGGCACCTCGGACGTGGCCAAACAGCTCGCTTTCCAGCAGGTTCTCCGGAATGGCGGCGCTGTTGATGGTGACGAAAGGTCCCCGATGGCGGGGCGACCGGTTGTGGATCTCGCGGGCGATCAGCTCCTTGCCGGTTCCGGTCTCACCCTGGATGAGCACCGAGACATCGGTGGGGGCCACCTTCTCGACGGTCCGGAAGACCTGGCGCATCACCTGCGAGGTGCCGACGATGTTGCCGTAGCGCATGGCGTCGATCTTGCCGCGCAAGGAGACGGTCTCCCCCTTCAACTGGTTCAACAACACCGCATTGGCGACGATCAGGCTAGCCTGGGCCGCGAAGATGGTCAGCATCTCCAGGTGGCTTTCGGTGAACAGGTTCACGACGTTGTCGTTCCCCACGTAGATCAGCCCCAACATCTCCCCCCGGTCCAGGAGCGGGGCGCACATCACGCTGCACAGCTTGAGGTTGACCACACTCAAGCTGGTGTTGAACTCCTCGTCGTTCAGCGCATCGGAGACGATGACCGCCTGCTTGCTCTTCAACACCTTGTTGATGATGCTGTCGGACACCTGGAGGAGGGCATCGGAGATGTTCTCCTTCTGGAGGTTGCGGGCCACCTTGACCGACAGCTCATTGCCCTCGGTGAGAATGAGAAATCCCTTGTCGGCCTGAGTGAGCGCGATGATCGAGTCCATCAGCCGCTCCAGGAGGTCGGTGAGCTCGTAGCTGCTCAGGAGCTGGGCGCTGAACTCGTGGATCTTCCGGTAGCAGGCCAAGGCCTCCGGGGAGATGTCCTGCTGGGCATCCCGCGGCTCATCGTACAGGTAGAAGTGCAGGCGCGTCTGGCCCATGTGGATCTCGTCGCGATGGCTCAGGACCATCTTCTTCACCTGGTGGCCGTTGACGCTGATCTTGCACTTCCGGTTCACCTGGAAGATGGAGAAGGTCCGGCCATCGAACTGGACCAGAGCATGGGTGTCCTGCAGCTCCTCGTCGGCGATGGTGAGATCGTTTTCGTCGCCTTTTCCGATGGAGGTCACCTTTCGGTGCAACTGGTAGGTCTTGAACTCGAGCGCTCCAGCAGGTCGATAGTACAGGCTCGGCATGTCGCTTCCCTTCTCTGGGTTTCCGTTTCCCGCTCGAAACCGGCACGGCCGCCAAGGTGTCCACTCACCAGTGGCAGCCGATCTCGAATAGCGCACCGCCCTCCTGGAGGATGGCGGCCGTGAACCAGGAAAAAAGCGCCCCTCCTTCGTCTGCGACGGGGGGCTCCGCAACCGTTCGGTAGGAGGTCTCGATGACCCCCTCGTGGATGATGGCACCGTGCACGATGTTGACGAGCAGCACGGCAAAAAAGCTATAGCCGGTCACCAGCTGGATGGTCCGGTAGGTCTCGGCCCGATCCGCGTCCTCAAAGTAGCCGTCTCCATCCCGCAACGATTCGCCGGCCAGGTACATCCCGATGCTGGAGGCGCCGAGCAGCACCTCGGACACGAGATAGGCGATGCCCCATCCGGTTTGCCGGTTGCTGAAGTGACCGATCCCGAAGGGCAACGTGGATACCCACCAGCTCCTCTCCGCGATTCGCCGTTCCACGTACAGGATTCCGCCAGGTTGCTCGATCGGTGTCTGACCTCGGGACTGGCGGATACCATCCAGCTCTTCTTCATACAGCACCCGAGTGTCATTCAAGAAGCTGACGACCGTGGCAGGATACAGCAGCCGATCCAGCTCGTAGTCCGGTTCCAGCCGCAACAACGCATGAAAGGCCTGCTGGGCCGCATCCCTCTCCCCCAGGAAGAAGTAGCTGGAACCTACCAGGACATAGGCCTGCATCAGTTGATCCGGATTCCACTCACCCTGCGGCTCGGGAAACAGGGCGGGTGCCAAAAGATGGATGACGGCACCGTAATCTCCGTACAGCCAGCTGTTCTCCCCTTCCTCCAGCAGCCGCCGGTGGTTCGGGGCCTGCTCCGGTTCCTCGACCTGCGTGTGCGATTCGACTGCGGGTTGCGCCAGGGCGGGCGGTGCCGGGAGAACGGAGAGGAGAGCAGCAGTGATCAACAAACGGCCTGCTGCAAACCGCCTGCTGACCGTGATGCCCTCGCTCCTGGCCCCTCTTCCGCTGGCGCGGGCGAGGGGGATCATTCTCGCAGGTTCGATGGCTGCCCGGTGGTCGCCCAATGCCTGCCGCTGTGTCCACATGCGGTTCATCATGAAGATCTATAGCAGCTTACGACCCGCCGGGGGAGTGGGTTGGCGAGGGGATCAACCGCCGGGTGATCGGGGCTGGCGATCGGGGCTGGGGCGGCGATCGTCTGTCTACGGGCGCCTGAGCCGCACCTGGAGCTGCCGGGTGGAGGCTGCTTCCAGGGAGAGCTGCTCTCGATGGGTTCTCCCCCACTCCTCATCGGGGATGACCTCGACCTCGAACACCTGGCGGCCGTAGGGCTCGGTGATCGGGATGTGGATGGTCTGCCCGGATCGTCCCGCCAGGGTTCCATCCACGATGACATTGGCCAACAGGTCGGAGTCCACCACGAGGGTCGCATCCCGCCAGGGACAGATATGGCGCTCCGGGACCTGGTAGACCTCCGTGTCGTTGGGGACCTCGATGCGAAAGGTCTGGGGCACCACGTTGTCCCTCGGATCGCGGTAATGGATGCGGTGGATGCCGGGGGTGAGCAGAATCCCGTCGGTATGATTCTCCCAGGAGGAGAACTCCTCGCCGTCGATGGAGAGATGCAGTGTGGGGGGAAAGGGCGGGTGGAGAAGCACGCGCACCGGGCTGGGCTGGACGGCGGCTACCGACTCGGGGCCCGGTTGCGTGCCTGTGTTCGTCGTCTGTTCGGGATCTCTCCTCTCCCCGGTCGAGCTGCGTCCGTTGTTCTCCTGGTTCCTGGCCATGCGCTCCGGCTGCTCTGCGGGAACGTCCCCCGTATCCGGATCGGGAGACAGCGCCGGCTCCGCCTGCTGCCGGTCGGCGTCCGTTTCGCTCCCGCCGGCATCGGCGCTTTCGCCAGCCTGAGGACCGGTTGGCGTTGGGTCTCCGGAGGGGGTGACCAGGGCTGCCGTCCGGCGAACGCTTTCCCGCAGATCCTGGCCGATGGCGGCCAGCGAGACCAAGGAGCTCGCCTCGGTACCTGTGGTGGATGGCTCCATCGAGGAGACAAACTGCTGCCATACCTGTTGCAGGGAGGAACCCGGTGCAGGGACCTCGCCGGCCTCTCCGGATGGCTCCCCGTCCGGCTGGTCGGGGGGAACCGCCATCGCCATGCCGTTGTTGGGTATCGGGTCCGGAACCTGCTCGAACAGGCCGGCGAAGAGCAGGCCACCGCCGATTGCCGCCAGGGCCAGCACCAATGCCAGGACAACGCCGATCCATCG
This sequence comes from Bradymonadales bacterium, assembly GCA_016931535.1. Lineage (GTDB taxonomy): Bacteria > Myxococcota_A > Bradymonadia > JAFGEP01 > JAFGEP01 > JAFGEP01. The sequence goes on along the minus strand of JAFGEP010000142.1, from coordinate 6,150 downwards.
GCGCCGTCGATCCAGCCGCGCCAATGCCTGGCGGGCTCCCTCGTGGCTCTCGTCGATGGCCAGTATCCGGTTGAAGCAATCGACCGCCCGGGCCACCTCGCGCCGATCGAACGCCTCCCGGCCCCGCTGGTCGAGCGCATCCACCGCCTGCTGGAGCAGCACGGTCTCGTACTCATCGGGTGCGGTGAGGTACTGTCTGAGCTCGGTGGTCACCTGGCTCAGACCGACCTCAAACACCGCCTCGCGAAGATCTTCGGCCATCTCCCGAGCCGACTGGTATCGCTCCTCGGGTCTTCGAGCCAGCGATCTGCGGATAATGGAAGCCAGCTTCTGACCGATGCGGGGGTCCCGTATCTGGGGGTCGAGATAGGAGCACTCGGTGATGGCCCGCAACACGGCGGCCGGGTTCCGGCCGGTAAAGGGCAAGGAGCCGGTGGCGGCGAAGTAGAGCACGGTTCCCAGAGAGAACAGATCGCCCCGGTGATCGGTCTCCTCCCCGGCGATGGCCTCGGGCGGCATGTGAGCGGGAGAGCCCAACAGCGAGCCGGTCTGGGTCATCTTCTGGGCGTCCTGGACGTGGGCGATGCCGAAGTCCATCAGCTTGACCACCCCATCGGGCCGGATCATGACGTTCTCCGGCTTCACATCCCGGTGGATGACCCCCAGCTGGTGCGCATGGCTGAGGGCATCGGCGACCTGGATGACGATCATGGCGCCCAGCTCGGGCAGGTGGATGCCCCTGCCCTCCACGAACTCCCGCAGGGTGGGACCGCGGATGAACTCGGTGACGATGAAGCTGTGTCGGCTCTCCTGGCTGGAGAAGTCGTAGATCTCGACGATATTGGGGTGCCTGAGCTTGGCCACCGCCCGCGCTTCCCGGTGGAACCGCTGGCGTGCCTCCGACCGGCGGGAGAGATGGGAGTGCAAGAGCTTGACCGCCACCTCCCGGTCCAGCACCTCGTCGATCGCCCGGTACACGATGCTCATGCCCCCCATTCCCACCTCCTCGACGATCCGGTACTTGCCGAGGTGGGTTCCGATCAGGGACTGGCCGGTGGGTAGCTTGGAGTCCAAGGCGATCAGTTCCAAGAGGCTCTGGGGTTTCAGTGTAGGTCCAGGGTATGGGAGTGTAAAGGGAAGAAAACTACTCCCCGGTTCCCTCCGCCCACTCCTCCGGGCTCAAGGAGCCTCCCGGGTCATAGCCGGCCAGGTAGCGCGTGGCACACAGCCCCAGCCAGAAGCAGAGGCTCGCCACCAGCAGGGCGGCAAGGATGGTGACCGGCAGCGATTTTCTACGGCGGCGGATGACCTTCATCAGGACTGGCCGTCGTAGCGATGGCCAACCAAAAATCCGATCGCTTCCCGGGCGGTCTGTCGAGTGTAACCGAACTCCCGTTCCAGCGCCTGGAACGTGTGCAAGACCTGCTCCCGGTCGAGGGCTGCCAGGTCGTCGACCTGGTCGTCGAAGAAGCGGAGCAGGTTGATCTTGATCTTCTGGACCGAATCCTTGCGTTCATCGAGGAAGCGGCGCTTGAGGAGGTCCAGCTGTCGGGAGAAGATCTTCTCGTAGTCCACGGGGCTGGTGGGGTTTTCGATGCGGAAGGCGCCGATGGAGGAGATGATGCTGTTGCGGTACTCGGTCGGGTTCTTTTCCACTTCGCCCGGGCCGAGCAGCTTCTCCACGTCAGCCATGAGCTTCTCGCTGGGAGGCTCGTAGCGGCGGGAGATCGGATTGAACAGCTGCTCCTTGCGGATCCAGTGGTTGACATGGGTGACGTACCGCTCGAACAGCTGCTGGTACTGCGCCTCGGCGATCAGCCCCATGGCACTGCGGACCTCGTAGTCGACGCGATCGAGGTACTCCTGGGTGATCTGCTCGACAAACTCGGCCGGTCGCTGGTACTCGCCGTCGGGGTCGAGGCGCAGGAACTCGTACACGGTGGGGTCTTCCACCAGCTTTTTCAGCTCGGCGAACAAGGCCAGAGGGGAGAAGCAGGGGTACTTGTCGTTGTGGATGGCGTTCAACAGGACAGACCGGATCTCTCGCGGGCTGGCCCCCTGCCGTCCCTCGTAGGCCGCGCTATGGGTGGCCTCCTCGTACACCTCCTCCAGCTTGGCCTTCAGCTCGCGGGACTCCTCCCCGGTGACGCCTTCCGGCAGCTTGCCGGTGGCGTACAGGTCGGCCTTCTGGCGCGGAGTCAACCGCTTGATGACGGAGCGGAGCAGCTCGGGATATCGGTCCGGCTTGGGCCGCGTCAGTCGGGTCAAGACAGCCCACAGCGCAGCCAGCTCGGTGACGTGGGGGGCGACCGGCTTGCCGATCTCCATGCGTTCGAGCTGAACGTCGTAGATCTTCCGTTCGGTGAGGTAGTCTAAAATGTACCCGATCCGGACCAGCTCCAGGCGACCCTTGTAGGAGGCCCACTCCGGGGTGGCCTTCAGGGCGTCCAGGTAGAGCTCGTTGGCCGAACCGACCAGCACGGTGTCGATGAACAGGGTGGAGTGCTCCAGGGAGACCTTTCCCGACTCGCTGGTGGACAGCAGGTAGCGGTTGAGGTCCATGGGGCGTTTGAAGAGGTCCTCGAACTCCACCATCCCGCGGTTGCCGTCCACCAGCTCACCGTGAGGCTCGAACAGGGTCAGGTTCTGGAGGCTGGGGGGAAGGGAGGACAGGCTCCGGTCGCTGGTGAGCTGGCGAAGACCGGCGTCCACGCGGAGTTGAGGGCCGACCACCGCCAGTCCCTCCCGGTAGCGCCGGCTGAGGAAGAAACGCTCTACCTGGATGTGCTTGAGCACCTCGCCGAAATCGCCGTGGTAGGAGGCCAAAAGCGTGTCGGCGATGCGCCGGTTGCGGTCGTTCAGGTCTCCCCGCTGCAGGTAGTCGGACAGGATGAACTCCCGGTCGTGCCGGTTGTCCTCGTCGGCCTGCTCTTTTGCGCCCTGCTCCTCCTCCGGCTTCAGGAAACGCTCCATCAGGGCCCGCCGCTCCCTGGTAGGGAGCAGAAACAGGGGAGGATCTCTGAGCGGGTCGATCAGCCGGGCGTTGATCTCCACATCCTCCAGGTAGGCGTAGGTCGGCAGGGTGGAGGTCCGGCTGGTGGCGGTCTCTCCAAAGCCGATGGCGCCGCGGGAGATCTTCTCGGTGGGGAAGATCCAGTTGAAGCGATAGAGCTGGCCCTCGTCGGTCTCGGAGTAGAGCTCCAGGGCCCGCGCCATGCAGGCCACGAAGGAGGACTTGGCAGAGCCGTTGGGACCATGAAGCATCACCAGGCGGTTCACCCGCCCCTGGCGCGAGAAGTGGGTCAAGAGACGGTAGAAGGCGTGCTGGGCTTCCTCCTGGCCCACCACGTACTCCTCCCCCCCGGGGAGCCCGTCGAACAGACGGAACCGGCGCATCGTGCCCGCCGGGGTGCGCACCTCGTAGCTCCCAAAATGGTCGAAGGCATCCCGGAGGTACTGCGCCGCACTGCGCAGGTGGCGCCTGGGGTTCTGGCGAACCAGTTGGACATACTCGCCAAAGGAGAGGAGGCGGCCACTCTCCTGGAAATCCCGGCGGATGTCGGCACTCAGCTCCTGCAGGAGCCGATCGGTTTCATTCGGCTTGACCATGGCGAACTACTGCTCTGGCTGGACGGAGACCACCCAGGCGATGTCCCGCCTGGGCACATCACAACGCGACTCGCTGCAGACGCTGAACCGGAGTTGGCCGTCGACCTGGTACTCGCCGGCATCACCGGCGGCAACCGGGACCCGAAAGACGGCCTCCTGTTGGGTGAAGACGGCAGCGCCAGTGGGGTCGAACTCCAGGGGCTCGACCGTCAAACCCGAGGGCGGATCGATCCGCAGCCTCCAGGGGTACTCCAGGTTGACATGGAAGCCGGAGTGGCCCACCACCCTCAGCTCCAGCTGCCCTTGCCCCCAGGGCGGCAACGAGAGGGCCGGCACCACGATGTGGTAGTTCGGCCCCTCGACATCCCCGGGGACGATGGCGACGGCTGTGGTCGAGGGCACCTGGCCGGCCCCGGCCTCCTGTGCAGGCGTCAACTCCTGGGGGGAGCTCGGCTCGGCCCCGGTCGCCAAAGCCGAAGTGGAGGCCTCCTGTGGCGCCGGATCGGCGGACCGTTCGCGGTCACAGGCGGTCGCCGCCACCAGGGCTGCGGTGAGCAGGAAAACGGGGGTCAGCGAGCGGGCCGAGGTGGGCACGGTCAATCCTCGAGCAGAAAGACGATCTCGACGCGGTTGTTGTTGGCCTGCCCGGTCTGCTCCCGGTTGTCGTAACGGGGAAAGTCCTCCCCGAAGCTGGCCACCGTCAGGCGGGAGTTGCGGACCTCGTGCTGCACGAAGTAGTTGCGGACCAGCTCGGCACGTGAGGCGCCAATGGCCTGGTTGCTGTCGCGGCTCCCCTGGTCACCGGTGTGTCCCTCGACCAGCACATCGATCCGGCGGTGGGCATTGATGAGCTCGACGACCTGGTCCAGGAGGAAGGTACGGTCATCCCGGATCTCGCTGCGGCCGGTGGGGAACAGGTTGGGCAGGACGATGACCAGGCCGCGAGCGTCGAGGTAGGCGTCGTCGCCGAAGACCTGAACCGCCCGGTCGCGCAGCTCCTGGCTTCGCGAGGATCTGAGCATATCGCGCTGGATATCCGCGAACTGCGTCTGGGATTGGGTCACCGCCTCGCGGAAGCGGGAGGCGGCGCCATTGGCGGTCTCGTAGGCCAGGTCGAATTGACTGCTGTCGCTCTGGGAGATCGCCTGGGCCAGCATGCGGACCCCATCGTTGAAGACGGTGCTGGCGTGCTGGTTGGCTCGCCGGTTCTCGGCGTCGCGCTGTGCCGAGCGAGCCATCTGGACGGCGTAGGCCGCCCGGTTGCGCGATTCCTGCTCGGCCGAGTAGGCGAGCTGCCCGGCGCGGCAGTCCTCGGTCTGGTCGTAGAGCCGTTGCAGTGCCAACAGCAGGGAGATGACCTCCTCGTTGGCGGAGACCATGTCGTTGTATCGGTTGCGTCGCTCCAGCTGGACCTGGTAGGCGGCGTTGGCCTCCTCCATGCGCATCCGGGCGTCACCGGCTCGGCTGTAGGCCTCGGCGGCGCGGTGGAGGATCAACCCCTGGCGCGCCAGCTCCTCCGATCGCCCCCGCTCGGAGGCCTTCCAGGCTTCGATGGAGGTGTTGTAGTAGGTATCCGACTGGCCGATGGTCCGGTAGGCCCGTTCCCGGCTTTCTCGAACGCGGGGCTGCTCCACCTCCTCGGGATTGATCCGTACGGTGCGGGCGTAGTTGGAGGCGCGCACCGACTCCAGCTCCAACAGGCTCGGTCCCTTGGGGCCGGCGCCACAGCCGGAGCCGACCAGCCCCACCCCGGGCACCAGCAGGGAGAGGACCAGGATCCAGAAGGCGAACGGGCGTACAGTCTGCTGATTATTCACGGCCCACCTCCAGCTGGTTGAGGATCTCTGCCACCTGCTGCCGCAACGCCTGGCGCCGAGCCTCCGAGGCTTCATAGGCCACCTGGGCCTGGTCCGCCTCGCGTGTCATCTCGATGGTCGCCGTCTCCCGTTGGTCGGCCAGATCATCCACCGTGGCCTGCTCGATGAGCGCCTGGATCAGGACCAGCCGGTTCTCCAGCCGGATCACCGCCACCTCGGCCAGCTCGGGGCGCCGATTGGTGAGCTGGTCATTGGCCTCGTCAATGTCGATGCGGGCGTACTCCAGCTCCAGTGAAGCCACATCCACCATCTCATCGGTTTGGAGCTGCGCCATCAGCTCCCTTGCGGTGGTGATGCGGGCTCGCAGCTCCGCCTCGTTGGCAGCCCAGGCCTGGGGTACAAACCAGCCCAGGCCTATCGCCAGAACAAACATACCCAGTATCGGTCGTTTCCAACCCATGTGTCATTCTCCGCTGAAGCTGTCCTTCCGAGTGCACTTCATGACTGACGAGGCAGGATAGTTCGAGCGCCAGCCCTTGTCAACGAGCCATGTTGCGAGAGATCCACAGGCCGATCCTCCCCCGAGGGGGAGGTGGCGGCGCAGCCGCCGGAGGGGGCCGGCGCGTAGCGCCGGAGGGCCCACTGGATCTGCATCCAGAAGATCGACGTTTTGCTTCTAATCAGGCAGAAATGCCGTCGAGCGCTTCGGTTCACGAGACCAGGC
>JAFGEP010000141.1 GCA_016931535.1 Bradymonadales bacterium | reverse complement strand
GTGCACCTGCAACGACGGCTACCACGCCGAGGGCGCCCCCTTCCCCTCCTGCGTCAACACCAACGAATGCGGGCTGGCCACCAACCCCTGCGGGCATGGGACCTGCGCGGACCTGACGCCCGGCTACCAGTGTACCTGCGAGGACGGGTACCGCTCGGACGATGAGCTGTTCCCGACCTGCGAAGATATCGATGAGTGCGATGAGGGGACAGACACCTGCGGGCCGGGAACCTGCCAGAACATCAGCGGAGGGTACCAGTGCACCTGCAACGACGGCTACCACGCCGAGGGGGCCCCCTTCCCCTCCTGCGTCAACACCGACGAGTGCCATGCCGACCCCGATCCCTGTGGCCCAGGAGAGTGCTCCGACCTGGAGCCGGGCTACGAGTGCAAGTGCAGAGATGGGTACGAGCCGGTGGGCGACCTGTTCCCCGTGTGCGAGGACATCGACGAGTGCGAGGGCAACCCGTGCGGTGTCGGCGATTGCTACCAGAACGAGCCGGGATATGGGTACTACTGCGACTGCCCGGACATCTACTTCGACAACGGCACCACCTGCGAGCTGAACAACATCCACGGGACGCTCACCGAAGGCGACCCGGGCTGCTGGGCTGATGGAACAGAGGCCGAGTCCTGCGACGTTTATCGAAACCCGGACGCATACCACGTCTACGAAGGCGCCACGGGTGACGGGTACTACCGGATCCTCCCACCAGACCACGCCACCGCCTTCGCGGTCTACTGCGACATGACCACCGACGGCGGCGGCTGGACGGCGGTCGAGGTGACCACCGCCTACTCGGGCTTCGGATGGACCTTGTCCAACCTGGTGGGGAGCGCCTGCTCTGCCGCATCGTCCACGCTTGGGGGGCATGCGGCGGGCAACATCCTGTGCCGCTACGACATCGACCTCGGCTTCAGCTTCTCCTCGGTGCGTTCGGCCATCACCGTGACCGCACTGACGGGTGGGGGTAGCAATACCTCCGATCTCACCTACAACAACCTGGATTGGGATACGATCTACTGTGGCTCGGCCACCAGCCGAGGGGACTTTCGCATCGGGAGCAGCCTTCATGCCGGACCGGTGTTGAGCATGGGCCAGGCGAACGTGGTGTCGGCCTGCGGTAACGGAGGCTCGTTCGACAACGGCGAGACCGTCTCATTCAACGCTGGCGCGGCGAGCACCACCGAGGACACCATCCTGCGCATCGAGCTGGGAGAAGCGGGTCCCCAGGACGAGGGCTGGGGCTGGACCGCGGGGAGAATCTTCGTGCGGTGAGCGGGGACGGGGCGCGGGGGGAGTAGGACAGCCGGAGAGGAAGGGATCTTCGTTCGCGTTCTCGATCACGTTCACGTTCTCGATCACGTTCACGTTCTCGATCACGATCGCGCTCAGGCTCACGATCAGGCTCACGATCAGGCTTACGATCAGGATCGCGCTCACGGTCAAGGGGTTTGAGGTCGTGAGCGCGGCGCAGGCGGTTACAGGAAGAACAGCGGAACGAGGCCGACCAGGAGCAATCGCAGCGCCATGACCGTCAGCGGCAGGACGAGGTGTTCGTGGCGATGCCAGAAGGATCGTTCGAGCCGTTCGGCGGCCTCCTCCTCCGGCTCCGCTCGGACCACCTGCCGAGTCAAGAGCTGGTTGAGGGCCACCGGTGGAGTGAGGTAGCCCAGCTCGAAGGCGGCCAGGACCACCAGCCAGAAGTGAAGCGGGTTGATCCCGCTGGCGTAGGCGATGGGGGCCAAAGTGACGCTCACCAGGATGACGGCGCCGTAGGGGTCCATGATCATGCCGATGATGATCAGCACCAGCACCAGAAACAGCATGGCCAGCCAGACCGAGCCGAAGGTCCGGGGCACCAAGGCCATGACCTCGCCGCGTTCGATGACGCCGCCGAGCGACATGGACAAGCCCATGAGCATGAGCAGAGCGCCGCAGTGAGCGGTCGCCTCGTTGGTGCTGGAGACCGCGGCGCGCCCATACCCCAGCGGAATGGAGCGGTCTTCCTCTTCAAGGGCCAACTTGCCTCGGCGCTGTTGGGCGCGGGCGGCCCACCGATCGTAGAACAGGAGGATCAGCATCAGGATGGGCAGGATGGTGGGGGCCGTGTGCTCGTTGAGACGGGTGCCCAATACCAGTGCGTAGAAGAGGAGAATGGCGATGGCGATCAGGATGTAGGGGATCAGGGGAACAACAGCCCGCAGTGCCTTGGGGAACGCTTTTTTGGGAGATGCGAAGGTGAAGCGGTTTCGCCTGGAGAGGACGGAGGCGATCAGGAACAGGACGGCCGAAACGCCATAGACCCGCCAGCCCCAGTGGTAGAGCTCGCTGGTAGTCACCTCGTAGTTCAAGGCCGCCACCACGACCACCAACAGGCAGGGGGAGAGGACCACCCCCAGGCTGCCGGACATGGCGGTGGTAGCCAGCGCCAGCTGGCGGCGGGCACCGGCGCGGCGCATCTCGTCGTAGATCACGGCACCGGCGGCGATCACGAAGATGCCGGAGGCGCCGCTGTAGGCGGTGGGGATGGCGGCGCCCGCGACGACCAGAGGAGCAAGCAGCTCGGGGGGCAGCTTGAACGGTCGCACCACGTCGAAGAACAGGCGCGCGATGCGGGTGCGCTTGAGCAGCATGCCGGTCCAGACATACAGCCCCACCTGGACATAGAGCTTGGCGTTCTCGGTGAGCTTCTGCAGGTAGATGGCGGGACCGGCGGGGTGGCTCTCGACCAGGAAGAAGTAGAGGGCCGCGAGGCAGGCCATCATGGCGTATAGCGGGATGGTCAACAGGGGACGGCCCAGACCACGCCCCGGCTCGGCATCCGCTGGAGGTTTGACCAGGTGGTATACATTGAAGAAAGCCATGGCGCCAAAGCCGATCATCCACAGGACAGGCAAGGAGGCGTGCTGGATCTCGAGGCCGGTGCCCTGATCCACCCGGTACTTGATTATCGAGGAGAAAAACAGCGCGAGATTGGCCAGCAGCTGTCCGATTTGACTGACCCGGTCATCCCGCACCGTGCTGATCGAGCGCAGGGCGATGTGGGCGCGCAGAGCGGTGGCGGCCACGCCGCAGAAGAGAATGAGCAGCACCAGCATGTGGCGGGTGTAGGCATCGCCCCAGCGGACCAGCGAGGCGACCGAGCGCTCCAGCCGCCGGAACCGCTTCACCCCCGGGGTCACCCGCTCCACGCGATCGGCGTAGTCGGCGTGAGCGGCAAGGCACTGGGCCCTGGCCGCCTCGATGGCAGCCTGAGAGGGGCCGGTTTGGATACCCGCTGACGGCTCTCCGAACAGGCCGTCGAGAAAGTCGTCCGGTTCCTCCTGCATCGCGGGCGTGCCCAAGGGGGTGGCGGTGAGAGCGTCGATCGGCTCTCCCTCGCCAGCTGGCGGGGCGGCAGCGGAACCAGTCCCCTGAGGGACGGTGCCGACCACATCGGCCGGTAGACCTTCGAGCAGCGCACCCTCGCCGGCTGGCAGGGCGGAATCGGAACCAGTCCCCTGGGGGACGGTGCCGGCCACATCGGCCGGTAGATCTTCGAGCAGCTCTCCCTCGCCGGCTGGCGGGGCGGGATCGGAACCGGTCTCCTCCGGGGCGAGACCGCTCTCTTCGCCGAAAAGGTCATCGAGAAAGGGGTCCGGCTCTTCACCCGGGGTGGTCGGAGTTGGAGCACCGATGGCCTCGGGGTCGCAGGTGGGTGGCACCGGGTCGGTGCGCAGCTCCGAGTAGCCGGGGAACAGCTTTTCTCCGGCGCGCAGGAGCTGGCTGTGCAGCATGACCCCGGACCCGTGGAGTACCAGGATCACCAGGACGAGAAGGACCGGGACCGTGGCGAGCCAGGTCCTGAGAGGACCGGCCGGGGCGGTTGCTCTGTTCACCTGGTTTTCGCTCCTTGTCACTCCAGCTGGTCGGCGCACTCGGCTCGGCTTTCATCGATCTGGCAACGGACGCGCCGCAGGAGGGTCAGCATGGTACCGTCGTAGACCCCCTCGTCGCGGAGCTGGATGCGGACCTCGCGAAAGACGTTTTCGTAACCCGGTTTGTCTTCCTGGGCGATCTCGACCCAGTAGCGGTCTGAGATCTCCTCGTCGGAGCGCTGGATGATGGTGAGCATCTGGTCGAAGCGATCCAGGGCATATCGGCGGGCGTTGGTGCCGAACTCCTCGGGGAAGGAGGCCCTGCGGGCGATGACCTGGAGAGTGAGCTGAGCGATGGGAAAGCGGATCACACCGCCGCCGGAAGACAACCCGCGTTCCAGCTCCAGCGGACGGTACGCCGTGGCCGGGGAGTAGCAGACGTCCACGCTGCCGTTGTTGAACATGCCGGCGAAGGTGCTGATGTCGGCGGGAACCATGGAGGCGCCGATGCGGTCGACCATGGTCCTGGCAGCCTGGTCGAAGTCGATGGTGGACACCCGCTTGCCTGCGAGCTGGGAGATGTTGGAGAGGTTGCGATCGCGCAGAAACAGGTAGACCGCGCCGGCAGGGAAAACGGCGACGGTCTCGTACTCGCCGGACATCATGCGTTCACCGGCTCGGGGAGCGGCGAGGAGGCCCAGTACCCGTCGCATCATGTCATAGCTGTCGATGGCCCCCATCGCCTCGATGGTGCCGGCGAAGCGGTTGTACTGGCGGGCCCTCACCCCGGTGAGCAGCACGGCGTCGCACAGGCCGGCGTTGAAGTCCTCGGCCGCCGTCCGTTCGTCGGTGTAGGGGCGGAGCTCAAACTGCACCCCCCATTCCAGTGCGGCGGTCTGGAAATCCCGCATGGTCTGGTAGGCGTCGCCCACGGCGCCGCTCGGATCGTAGACGCAGAGTCGCCGTTCCGCCGGCTCGTCGGCGGCGGCTCTCGCCACCAAGAGGCCCCCGGCAAGCAGGAAGGCGAGCAAGCCGATGGCACGAGACCGGCGGTTGGACGTCGTGAAGGTGCGAGTACAAGTCAGGCTCATGGTGTTACTCCTGGGTCTCGGTTCCCTGCGATTCCAGAGGCTCCTGGGCGCCCTCCTCGTCGAGGTCATCGAGCAGATCGTCGAACAGGTCGTCATACTGCTCCACCTCGACGGGAGGCTGCCAGAAGGTGCCCAGCGCGCCGAGGGGGGTACGGTGGCCGCGGTCCTGGGTCCAGGCGCGGTCGGAGATGTGGAGGATCATGCGGGTGGCATAGCTGTCCAGAAGCTGCCAGTCGGGATGGCTCGGTAGGACGGCGCAGGAGGCGGCATGGGCGGCGATGGCTTCCCGCACCTGTGATTCCTGGCCGGAGGCCTCCAGGATCTGGACCTGGAACGCCCGTGCCAGGCGGACTCCGTGAGCATCCCCAATTGCGGTAGCGGCCTCGAGGCTGCTCCAGGGGTCGTCGCCTTCCGAGGAGGCACCGGGCACGGTCGCCCAGATCGAGGCCTGCAGCGCCAGGGGTCCGCCCCACCAGCGGTCGTTGTCCAGGCAGGCGGCGGCACGGGCGACCTGCTGGGGGATGTCCATCGGTACCTGGGCGGCGCCCTCGGCCGCCCTGTCGTGGACCACCGCCAGCAAGCCGGCCGCCAGGCCCAAAAAGTAGAACAGCTCGTCTTCCGGCTCCAGCTCGGGACACATTTCGGAGGGGGTACCGAAAGCGCCCTCGAGCTGGAGGTAAGAGGCCAAAAACCTCTCGGCAGCCAGGGCATGGGCGCGCTGCTCAGCGATGCGGGCGTCCCGGGCCTCGAAGGCCCGGCCGTCCCGGACCGCTCGGATCTGACGCAGGTCGGCCTCCCAGGCCTCGGCCTCGGCACACATGCCCGCAGCCAGCATAGTCACCAGGCCTGCCCGCTGGGGAGGGTCGGTCACCCGAGCGAAGGACATCAAGAAGCCCCCCATGGAAACGCCGGCCTCGCACGCCATGTTCAGGTCGTCGGAGGCCATCATGTCGGGCACCATGTGTTCCACGGCGTAGCTGCTCATCAGGTTGCCCGTCTGGGTCTGCATGTAGCCATGGCAGCCGGTGGCCAAGAGGATCGGCGACAGCAGGACGATGGCGACCAGACCGGCACCGATCGGGGTATCGGCCTGACGTCTGGAACTGGAAACCAAAGGGCTCACGGCGACGCTCCAAGGGGTTGTGGTTCGGCGATCGACGCCGCTCAACCTAGCCCCACTTGTACCAGAGGAGGCCGACCAAGCCAATACCGGCACGAACTGGCAAGCGGGATACCGCCCGGGCAGCTCTGCCGGAAATGGCGACAGAACGATGGCAGGGCTACTCGGTCTTGGCCCGACTATCCCGAAGCTCGCGGAAGCCGTGGACCGCCTTGCGCCAGATCAAGGCCGACAGCCAGGGAAGATAGCGTTCGATCCAGACCAGCAGTCGGGCGTGGAAGGGAAAGACGATCACCCCCCGGTTCTTCGCAACCCCTTTGAGGATGGCGAGCGCCGCCCTGTCGGGCGCCAAAGGCCGAACGGAAATCGATCGGAACAGCTCCTCGTTGTCGACGCCTATGATCTCGGACTCGCGCAGGATGGGCGTGTCGATGGCACCGGGGCAGACCACGTTGATCTTGATCCCCAGGTCGGTCCCCTCGGTCCGCAGGGCGCGCGACAGCCCCACCACACCCCACTTGGTAGCGCAATAAGCCGCCTGGGTGGGGATCGGCAGGAGGCCCGCCATGGAAGCGGTGTTGACGATCTGGCCACCCCCCTGGCGAACCATCACCGCATAGGCGGCGCGGGTACCGTGGACCACCCCCCAGTAGTTGACGTCGGTGATGCGCTGCCAGCGATCGGCGGTCATGTCCCGTTCGTCACCGCCGATCTGGATCCCGGCGTTGTTGAACATGAAATCCAGCCGACCGTGGGTTGAGACCGCCTCCTGCACCACCCGCTCGACCGCCAGCCGATCGCTCACATCGAGGCCGACCGCCGAGGCGTTGCCACCGGCCGCGGTCAGACGCCGTGCCAGATCCTGGGCGGCCGCCAGATTGATGTCCGCCACCAGGACGACAGCCTGCCGCCTGACCAGCTCTTCCACCAGAGCGCGACCGATTCCCGAGGCTCCCCCGGTGACGATCGCGATCCTGGAGAGAAATGGATTCATGTGCCCCCTCCCCCGTCGTCTGGTCCACCGCGTCGACATGGGCGATCTGCGGTGATACGCGCCCCTCATACCAGCCGGCCGGCGTTCTACCACAGTCCAGATCCCGCAACAAAGGTGCCCGACATTTATCGGTCCAGTCGTTCGAGCACCGGCCGGAAAGGCGGGTTTCTACCGAACCCGGGCTCTCTGTCGCCCCGCTCCAGCCAATTTTTCGGCTTCTTGCCATGATCGGGGCGGCGCTTGTTGTATAATGGTGGTTCAGACAAGAGGTGGAAGAATGCCATGAGAACAGCAGGTTTGTTCTGCGCACTGTCGTTGTCTGTTTGGCTCTGCCATGTTGCGCCCGCTCATGCCGAGAACCTGGTTGTCAACGGCGGATTCGAGAACGGACACGAGGGGTGGTCCGGAGGCGAGGTCGTTGCCCAGGACCCGCACAGCGGTTCCTTCAGTCTGCAGGTCATCGATAGCTCGAACATCTCGAGCCCCGCCGCGCACACCACCGCCCTGATCCCGATCTCCCAGGGCAGCGCCTACCGGGTGGAGGTCTGGTTTCGCGGGGAGACAGACGGCCAGGAGATGCTGGTGGCCTTGAACCAGTATGACGGGAGCGGTTCCTGGATCTCAGGGGCCAACCTGGACTTCCTGGTCACGGCGGGGGAAGGGTGGAGGCAGATGCAGCGGGTGGTGATCGGCTTTCATCCGGATGCCACAGCGATCCGCATCGTGCTTTACCCGGTGCGCTGGACCCCGGGCGGGGAGCGGATGGGCACCGGATGGTTCGACGACGTGCTCTTCGAGGAGACCGAGGCCGATGGGACGATCCGGGGCGTCTGGCTGGTCGACGAGGGGCCGGTGCGGTTGTGGCAAAGCCCGGTGGAGCAGAAGGTCAGTCGCAATGGCGTGCTTCCTCCCGATGCGGATCCGGTGGACGAGGTTCACATCTCGGCAGCCCGAGGTGAGGTGGAGCCGTTCCAGCTGGTGCTGGTGATGTCGGACGACACCGCCGAGGAGGCGCTGGTCGGGGCGTCGGTGACCAGCCTGGTCGGTCCGGAGGGGGAGGAGATCGATTCCGAGGCGTTCACCATCCGCGAGGTGGCCTACCTCGAGGTGACCCATCCCACCGACTGGGCCTCCACCCCCGGCTGGCGTCCCGATCCCTTGCCATTACTGGAGCTTCCGTTGGCACTCCAAGGATCGCAGCAGCAGCCGCTCTGGTTCTCGCTGGCGGTCCCGGCCGGGATTGAGGCCGGGATGTACCAGGGGATCATCCAGCTGGAGTTTGCGTTGGCAGAGGACCTGGAGGTGCCGATCCGACTGCAGGTATGGGACTTCGATCTCGACCTCGACCGGCATTTCGATACCGCCTACGGGATGGACCTGCGACTCATCGATCGTTACCACAACCTGGGCGGGGACACCGACAAGCGGCGGCAGGTGCTGCGGCTCTACCTGGAGGATTTCGCGCGCCATCGGATCAGCCCCTACAACCCGCTCGGCGACGACGGCTACCAGTTGTCCTTCCCCAACTTCAACTGGACCGATCCCGACGCGTTGATCATCATCGAACCGGACAGCGTGACTGGAAACCGGGTGCTCGAGGTCGCCGACCAGCGGGACAACAGCAACGTGTCGGTTTCGGCCGAGCTGGCCATCCCCATCGACCGGTCGGCCGACTACCGCATTTCCTGGCAGGCCCGGATCGACGAGCGGCTGGACGGCGACGACTACCTGGTGGCGCTGAACCAGTACGATGCCGAAGGCAGGTGGATCCCGAGCTACAACCTGGACAACGTACGTTACGGCACCAGCTACTGGCAAACCGAATCGGTCCTGATCCCACATACCGAGTTTTCCGAGCTTGCCCATTCGGTCCGGATTCACCTGTACGCTCGCCGCTGGACCGAAAACGGGGAGCTGACCGGTCGCACCTGGTTCGACGACCTCGTCTTTCAACCCGAGGTGAGGGGGAACAACCTGGTGGTGAACGGCGATTTCGAGCTGCTGCCGGAGGATGTCGAGATCGATGCCGATTTTTCCCGATTCGATGTGGCGGCGACCTACGCCTTCGACGAGCTGGGGCTCGACTCGTTCCGGCTGCCTCTGTACAACTTCGCCTCCTGCAGCTGGAGCAGCACCCATCGGGCCACCCTTTTGGGATATCCCTGGGGAACGCCGGAGTACGAGGCCCTTTTCACAGAGGTACTCCAGATCGTCACCGGCCACCTGGAGGATCGGGGTTGGCTCGAGCTGGCGTATGCCTACCCCTTCGATGAGCCCAACGAGTCTCAGATCCCGCTGGTGATCGAGGGGATGTCCCTACTCCATCAAGCCGAACCCGACCTACGTCGGTTGTTGACCAAGCCGGCGCTCGACGAGCTGGTAGGCTCGGTGGACATCTGGGTTCCCTTGATCTCCGACCATGACCCCGTCTGGGCCCAGGAACGGCAGGAGGCCGGCGAGGAGGTATGGTGGTACGTCTGCACCGGACCGCGGGCCCCCTACCCCAACAACTTCATCGACCACCCCGGGATCGAGCACCGCATCCGGTTCTGGATGGCTTTTATGAGAGGGGTCACCGGCTCGCTCTACTGGCAGACCACCTACTGGACCAACGACACCGTATTCGAGCCTCCCGACTACCAGGACCCCTGGAGCGATCCCCAGAGCTACTACTACTACGAGGGCCAGGCAGGGAAATGGGGCAACGGCGACGGGAGGCTGGTCTACCCGCCTCGAGAGTGGGCGGACGGCCAGGAACGGATCGAGGGCCCCACCCCGTCGTTGCGCTGGGAGCTGTTGCGGGAAGGCATCGAGGACTACGAGTATTTCTGGATGCTGCGAGAGGCGGCCGCAGAGCTGGAGGAATCCCATCTCACCAGCCGGGAGCTCTTGGATCGCGCCCGGCGACTGCTCCAGATCCCCGAGACCATCTTCACCTCGACCACCGAGTACACCGACGACCCCTACCTGCTGGCCGACCATCGGGCCCAGGTGGCCGCCACCCTGGTGGAGATCCTCGATGTGCTGGGATCCGGTCCGGAAGGGGAGGAGCTGGAAGGGGACGAGGGGCCGACGGATGCCGGGGTCGACGTCGGCGATGCGGCACTGGACTACAGCCTGGATCTCCCGCTGGACGCAGGCACCGAGATCGGCGACCCCGCACCCGATCAGGGGGTGGATCTTTTGGTGGACATCGAGGCCGAACCGGACGATCTGCCGTGGGACCAGACCGTGGACCGACCACCGGACCAGGCTTTAGACCCCGCCATTCCGGAGGAGCCGGCAGAAGAAGGAGGCCCGGCAGACCTGGCCGGACCGGATCAGCCGGCAGCAACAACGCCAGAGGAAGGGGGGTGCAGCTGCAGCTCGACAGGTGTCGGGTTTGGTGGATGGATGTTGGGCTGTTGGGCTGGTTTGTTGGTGCTGCGCCGGTGGAGATCCCGAGCGGGGTGAACAGGACCAGGGCGGGATGGTGAGGAAAAGGGACCGCTGGCGCAAGCGAAGATCGGCAAGATCATCTGGTCGGGTATCATCTTTCACCCGGCCAGGACAACCCTCGCCCAACTGGCTTTTCGGTAGACTGTCTGGCTTGACCGGGTGTAAGATCATACCCATCACTTGGAGGTACTTCCATGACTAAGACCATTGATATGACCTACCTGATGTGGTGGTTGGCAATTCTACTTTGCTCTGCATGCGGTGAATCGATGCCGGTTTCTTCCGGCCCTGGTGACGACGTTGAGGCTGGCGATCCCGACACGGGTGAGGAGGAAGAGGAAATCAACCCCTGTGTGGACCCTGATGGTGATGGACGTGGACAAGGATGCCCTGAGTCTGACAGCTGCGAGGGAGATCCCGATAACTGGACGGAGTCCGGTTGCGGAGAGTGCGCCGATTGGGATTTAGACGGCTATTATACGAACTGCGATCGGTATTTCTCGATAGCTGGTCCAGACTGGTGGCCGTACGATACCGATAACTGGACGGAGTCCAGTTCCGTAAATTGTGTCGACACTGATGGAGACGGCTACTATTTTGGTTGCGACCGGTACTTATTGCGCGCCGGACCTGACTGCGCAAAGGACGACGCCAGTCTCTGGGTTTTGTCGTACCAAGACTTGGACGGTGATCTCTTCGGCACGGGAGAGGGTCTATGCACAGCGGGAGCTGCACACCTTGGTCGCGCCCCCTTTGTCGGGGACTGCGCAGACGCGGATCCTCTGCGCAGCCCCGGTATGGTGGAGATTCCAAACGACGGCATCGACAATGATTGTTCAGGTGAAGACCTTGTCGCGTCGGATGCCGTGGCGGTCTTTGTTGATGCTGCCTACGGTCAATCCAGTGGGCTGGGCACCATGGAAGATCCAGTCGATACCATCACCGAGGGAATTCGATTGGCCTCCATGACGACACCCCCCCGTATCGTCATTGTCGCGGGGGGTGATTACTCCACGGAGTGCGAGGTATTGACGACAGTCTCCCTTTTCGGAGGTTTTTCCTCTTCTGGAGGAGAATGGATCAGGGATAGCTCGACCACCATTGTTGAGTCCATCGGAGCAGAAACTGGATCGGTAATCAAATTGGCCGTCGATGGGTTCACGGCAACATCGACCGGTGTCTCCGTCCTGTCCACGTCAAGTAGGACTGGAGTTCACTGCGAAACATTTCAGGGGAGCCACTGGAACGTTCTCATGGACACCGGTACTCTGGAAAGAAATCCCTATGGGTTGCACTTTGGTGAAACCGCCTATTCGGCAGTCGGCAGTTGCCGAATGGTGATAGCGGCGGAAAACGTGATTACAACAGGCGATGGTCGCTTTTTAGAGGATGTCAGACCGAGAATGTTATGGCTTGGGGGATATTGGGGAGTTCTGGCTGTTTCGAACCAGATCACCGTGGCGGCGGACGAAATTGGAAGTGTCGGCATTTTCAGTGATCGGTACAAGGAAGCCGCAGCGACGGGCAATCGAATCAATGTGGACGGAGAATCTCCCACGGCTTTGGAAATGATTGGGGTTGACGACAACCACCGAAATCGTGCCACGGCAAATACTCTGTTGCTGGAAGGAAATCACCCGTCTGGACTGTCTTTGGGTATAACATCGCTTGCCGACAGGAACGAAATCACTTTGAATAGCCTCCATGGATTGGGCGTACACGCATACCGTGATGTGCTTCTGGACGGCAACCTGATCGACGCCTCTGCTGCCCCCGAAGGGACTGCTCTGCAGATCCATGACAGCGGCCGAATCGAGCTTGTGAACAATGCAATACGAGGTTCTCAGGACTACCATGGAATTGAGATATGGGGGGTGGAGGAGCTGATCATGACCAACAACACCGTTTCCGGCTCCCCTGCTTTGTACTTCACTTCGAATTCGGCAGAAAGCCCAAACGAGATTGTCATCGTGAACAACTCCCTGATCGGTGGAGCACATGGTTGCATTCTGGACATCTTGCATCGTGTCAGGACGTTGCGTAGCAATAACTGCAACGCAACGTGCTTTATTTCGTATCAGATGGACTTTCCCTCACTGGACTCCGCCGAGTCGGTAAACGCCTGCGACTGGCAAGGCTGCCTGGAGGCCAGCGGAAATGCGATGCACGAATTCGAGTTGCCGGCGTCTGGACCGTGGTATCTGCTCTCCAATGGGAGCCCGTTGATCGATATCGGAATCGACCCGACAGACGTCACTCGGGCGGTACCCGTGGATGTCGAAGGGGACAGTCGTCCACAGGACGGCGATGCCAACGGAAGCGCTGAATGGGATATCGGCGCGGACGAGCTCTTGCCAACGGAGTAGGGACCCTTACTGTCCACATCGGAGTCGCTGCTGTTGTGACCCATCCGCCCTATTCACCCGGCATGAAAACCTCCTGTTGGTTTGGCCGCGAATTACTATCACCAGCCGCTCTGAACCGCTCCAACACTGACGGAGTGTAACGCCCAACCTTGCTCGCACGACCAGAGGGAGTCCCCTTTGTTCGACATCACCTGTCTAGCCAGGAGGTTCACAAGCCGAAGGTAGCGCCCTGATCACTCGTTTTGGTCACAGTATATCCACAATGAGAGAACCATCCGCGGGTATCCGAACGAGTTACCAGATCCATGGCCTGACCCACTGCCCGGTCCAGCGCCAGACGCCTCCTCGCCCTATCACTTCGGAGCGGCGCCTTGATCTTGGATCTGCACACCTCAAATGGAAGACTCTACAGGGGCACCTACGGTGGAAACGCCAAATACGGACACGGGTCGTCCGACCACGACCGCCGCTCCCCCCCTATCCCGATCCCGTCGCCGCCATAGGCCTACTCACCGTCGCCGGACTGTACTATGATGTCTGCCCATGGACGAAGAGAAGTCGGCAAAATCGGGCGGCTCATCGGGCCGCGGGTATTGGCTAGGGCTGGGGACCGGTGTCGCGCTGGGGATGATCTTGGTGCTGGTGGCCCTGGCGCTGTTTGTGATGCCGATCCAGCGAGATACCTTTGCTGTGTTGAGCGTCGATCGCAGCCTGCTCCCCAAGTTGACCCGGATCGTGCTGACCCCTTACTGGTGCTGGGGGTCGCCGGCGCTGCTGGCGGTGTTCGCGGTGTACCTGAACCTCACCCGCTCGCGGGTGGTCCGGGCCGCGGTGAGCCTGGCGGTCGCCCTCATCGGAGCCGGTCTTGTGGTGGCCAGCGCGCTGGGACTGGTCATGCCTCTGGCGCCGCTGATGGCCGGCAGCTGAGGTCTCCGGGCGACCGGCGGGCAAAGCGGCAGCGGATTGGGCCCTCACGCTTTTTCCATCATTGCGTCGGCCTCGTTGCCAAGTTGGGGGGGCGGTCGGGCGATTCCTCGTCCTTCCTCGGTGGTACCACACCAGGCCCGTCTTCTACAGTGGAGTGTGGAATTGGGGCCGCAACCCCGCATGAATCCATGGAGCAGAGGTCAAAATCCAGAAAACATG
>JAFGEP010000140.1 GCA_016931535.1 Bradymonadales bacterium | reverse complement strand
TCCATGTCCAGGTTGAAGTTGGCGGTGACCTGGCAGCGCAGCGGTTGGTCCAGGAGGTAGGCGTAATCGGGCGCAAAGAGCACCGTCGACTCGATGTAGCGCTCGTCGCCGGTGGGGGTGAACCCCACCACGCGTCCGATCTCCAGGCCGTTGGGAAAGCGCACCGAGGAGCCGATGCGCAGCGCGCCCCGGGACTCCAGGACGAACGTCGCCTCGGTCCCCGGCTGCCGGCAATCGCCGAACTGGCATTGCAGGGCACGGTACACCGGACCGGAGAAGAGCAGCGCCAGGGGGACGAGCGCCAGGTAGAAGACCACGGCCAGCCCCACCACCAGGATGCGGGCGATCATGTGGCGGCTCTGGCGGATCTGCTGGAGGTTCGATCGAAAGGTCACGGCGTTCCCCTGGATGGTGCCCACCTCGACACATCAGAGCTACTACAGGAAGGAGGGGAGGCAGTAAAGCGGGATCGGTTGTTGAATACGCGGGGGAGGCATCGGACCTGGTACGGCGACGGCAACGGCGACGGCGACGGCAACGGCAACGGCGACGGCAAGGGCGACGGCGACGGCAAGGGCGACGGCAACGGCGACGGCAAGGGCGACGGCAACGGTCTCACCTGTGTTGGACAGCTTCCGCCCCCCTGAGGGTGCCAAGGGTCCTGTGCGGCGAGAACGGGGCCATTCGCCCTCCGCCTCACCCCTGCAGGTCGATGGCGAAGAACAGCTCGGCGGTGACGATGGCCAAGGTGCAGATGATGATGGAGCGGGTGATGCCCTGAGCCACGTCCTGGCTGGTCCGCTTGACGGTCAGACCCATGTGGGTGCCCACCGCGGGGATGACCACGGCGTACAGGAGGCTTTTCTGGAGGAACTGGCGCTCGAAGGAGGAGGTGGTCTCGGCCAGGATGGCACCGGCCTCGGCGACCCCAAAGCCGGTGGCGGTCAGGGTGGCGGCCAGGTACATGGAGGCGCCGAAGGCGACGGTGGTCAGCAGGAAGCCCAGGAAGGTTCCCACAAAGGCCGGTGCCCTGAGGTACTGGTCGACCGGAACCCCCAGGCTTTTCAGGGCGTCGCCCTGCCGTCTGAGGGTCATGCCCCCCAGCCAGGCGGTCAGGGCGCTGCCCGATCGGGCGGAAAAAAGGAATCCGCACAAGGGCGGGGTCAAGGCCAGGATGAAGTCGCCTCTCAGGTTGCGCAGGATCAGCTCGGGCGAAACCAGGCTGGCCGCGGCGAAGGCGATCGACAGAAAGGTCGTGCTCAGGATGGCGCCCACCAGGATGTGGAAGGCGAGCCCCGTGTAGCCGGTCAAGCGGGTCGCCCTCCAGGCGATCTGGGCGAAGTCCCTGAAGTGGCGCAGGCTGGCAGGCAAGGACCAGAAGGTGGCCAGCAGATTGGCGATCAACCGGCCGGGCGCCGCGACGGCATCCGCCAGGCGGGTGAGCCCTCCGGGCCGGATGGCCGCCGGTGTCGAATCGCCGGGAGCGGTGGGTTCGACGCCGCCACGCTCGATGCGCGCCACCAGCGCCTGCTCCACCATCTGCCGCCGGGCCGCCAGGACCTCCTCATCCTCCTCGGATCCGGCGGGTCCGGGCCAGTCCTCGATTAGGGGAGTCACCGAACCGTCGCGCCGATCGAGGAAGAGCAAGCGGTCCCCGACGACCGCAGCCAGCAGGGGGCTGTGGGTCACCACGATGGCCCCCGTGCCGCGTTGGGAGCACACCTGGCGGATCAGGCCGGCGATGCGCAGCACGTTGGCGGGATCCAGGCCGGCAGTGGGCTCATCGAAGAAGATGAACCGCGGGTCGGTCGCCAGGCCGCGAGCGACCGCCACACGCCGCTCCTCACCACCGCTGAGGCGGGTCACGTCGTCGTGCCCCCCCTGGTAACCGACCTGGTCGAGCAGCTGGCCCACCTGGTGGCCGGTCAGCTTGGTCCGGCGGCTTCTGCGGGCGGCGAACCGGATGTTGTCCGACAGGCTGAGGTGGTCGAACAGCGAGCCCTGCTGAAGGATGAGGGCCATGCGCTCCTCGTCGGCGCCCAGCCGCTCCGCCGTGACCTTGGCGGTCGGCATCCGCTCCGAGATGAGCCCGAACAGGACATCCGCCAGCGTGGATTTGCCGGCCCCCGACTCTCCCAGGACGACCACCACCTCCCCGGTCGAGACCGTCAGCGAGACGTCGTTCAGGATGCGCCTACCCGAGGGGAGCACCACCGACAGCCGCTCGATGAGGAGCCTGTCCTGATCCGTCGGATCGACGGTCACGGAACGATCTCCCGGGCCGGGTGGTAGGTCAGGATGTAGCGGCCGGCCCGATCGATCGCCAGCGGTTGCTCGTAGCGGATCAGGTTCTCTTCGTAGCCCCGGAACAGGGTGACGGTCACCAGGCAGTTGCCGGGCGGTACCCGCACCAGGTGCTCGAGCTCGGCAAGCGATGCCGGCTGCGTGAAAAGGGCGTCGGCCAGCAAGGTCTCTTTCTGCCAGACCATGACCTGCACCGAGACGGGCAGGAGGTGATCGCTATCCGGAAAGCGATGGACCAGCGTGACATCCACCGCCCGCCCCTGCCAGGTGCGCAGCACCAGGATCAGCGCGACCATGAGCGCGGCCACCAGCAGCACGCGCCCCACCCGGCGGCGATCCAGGCCGGCCGGGCCGGAGCCCTGTGGCCGATCGCCAACCGGTGGCTCGGCGGGATCGGCGGGAGGGGTAGCGGGAGGCTGCTCTTCTCCGCCAGCCTGGCCAGGTTGGAGGCTGAGATGACGGAAGCGGCATGGATAACAGCACTCGGTCATACCGGTCGTTCCTCAGGAGACAAGGATGTGCTCGTCGGCCACCAGGAACACCCCCTCGCCAAGCTCTTTCTCGGGCCGGTACTGGTAGGTGGTGATGCGGGTGAGCCGTCCCCCCTCGATTTGGTAGCTCTTGAAAGTCCCTCTGGCACGGTGAGTCGGAGTGGGCGCCAATGAAGAGCTGCCCGAATCGCTGATCACCATCTCTCCTTCGCGGTCGGGAAGCGGAGCACGCCATACCGATGGTCGGTGGCTGTGTCCGTGGCAGACCAGGCGAACCCGTCCCCGCACGAGAATCTCCAGCAGAGCGGAGGCGTTGGTGAGCCGCCGGAACGGTTGCTCCAGCTTGCGGTTCATCGGGCGGAGATGGTGGTGGACCAACACCACGGCGAACCGGGAGCGGACCTCGGGGTGGGCCAAGATCCGGTCCAGGGCCTGGACCTGCTCTTCGGACACGGTCCCGGTGGCCAATAACGGAGGGGTGGCAACGGCCGAGCTGATCCCGATGATGGCGACCGGGCCGAACAGCTTGGTGTAAGGGTAAGGGGAATGATCCAGGTGGAGGGGGAGGTCGCTGGCCATGAGGTGGGAGAAGTAGGTCTCGAAGCGATGGTCCTTGGCGACGCTCGGGGTATAGACGTCGTGGTTGCCGGGGATCACCGAGATCCGGCGGGTGTCTCCGAACGAGGAGAGCAGGTTGCGCACGAGCTGGAACTCCCCATCCAGAGACAGGTTGCTCAGATCACCGGTGACGGCCAGGTGGTCGAAACCGGTCTGGCTGATCTGCTCCAACGCCACCTGCACCACCTCGGGCCGATGGATGAAGGCTCTCCGCAGCAAGAGGTTGGCGCTTCCCGTGATGCGCTTGTTGAGGAAGGTTCTCCAGCTGGTGCCGCCCAGGGAAGCGAGGTGCAGGTCCGACATGTGGACCAGGGTGAATGTCATCGGCACTACTCGACAGTCAGGGCAAGCTGATAGGTCAGCCTGGTGGTTCCAAAGGGGGCGGCCTCGAGAAAGACCAGGCCTCCCGATGGGGGGACCTCGAAGCAGACCAGCTCGTCATCGCCGATGCTCTCACCACTGGCCAGAGGGAGGCCGTCGGCGTCATATACGAACAGATCGAGGTCTCCGTCGGCGTAGGAGAAGGTGGCCTCGATGGTCACCTGATCCCCCTCCTCCAGCCCGTCGAGGAAGAACCAGTCCAGGTCGCCGGGGCAAAGGGTGAGGTCCACCCCGACAAAGGCGGTGAGATCGGCCGCGTCGATGCGCAGCTCGTTGGGCTCGGCGGTGTCCGGCAGGCAGCGCGGTTCGATCTGGAGGGGCAGGATGGCGATGTTGTTGCTCTCCACGAACTCGCTGACGGTGCCCAGATCATCGACGAAGACCCCCAGGTAGTGCAGCACCCCCTCGGTGATCCAGAGCGGCAGGGTGACCTTCCCCCCCACGGATCGCGAGCTGTTTCCGGCCAGCTCCGGCTCCTCCAGCGCCTGCAACAGGATGTCCTGGGCCGGGGAAAGGATGGGATCTTCAGACAGGTAGATCCCGCAGGAGAAAGCGCCCTGCGTGCTCAGGGTCCGGTTGTTCTGCAAGGTGAAGGTGTACTGGACCCGATCGCCGGGGGAGGCGATCTGGGGGGTGATGGAGAAGTCGAGCGGCTCCAGGTCGATGCCATCCAGGCCCTCTACCTGGAGGCGGTAGGGTTGGTTGCGCGGTCCTTCGACCAGCGAGCTGACCCGGAGGTAGTGGTTGCCGCCGGCGGTGACCTCGTAGGCCAGCGTTTCGGTGGCGCTGATGGTGTTGGCGAGGAAGTTCCGCTGCGGGCCCCACAGGCTCATCCGGAGGTCCTGGGGCACAGCGCTTTGACCGGCGGCGGGCACCAGGCTGAACTGCGGCGAGGCCCCCCGGGAAAGGCGGACGATGTAGAAGTCGATGTCGGACACCGGGCAGATGGCCAGATCGCCATCCAGGTGCTGGCCCAGGGGAGCCGCCGAGTCGAAGCTCTGGTTCGGCTCGCCGGCGCTGCTGCAGCGCAGCTCTTCCGGAGCGACCCCGTTCTCGACGGTGAGGGTATAGGGGACCTCCCGGTTGCGTCCCAACACCAGCACCTCGAGGATATAGCAGGCGTCGGTCGTGAGGTAGTCGACCTCTACCCGCTCCTCGCCACCGCTCCCCTCGGAGCGCGCGATGCGGGTGAGGCTCTCGTCGTACAGGTACAGGTCGATGTCTCCCGCAGTCGGGTCGAACTGCACGGTCATGACCAGGTACTCCCCTTGCTGGCCACAGATCTCGTAGAAGTCCTTGTTGTCCGTGCAGACCAGCAGATCGACCACCGAGGTGATCTCCCCCGTCAGGGCCAGCGGGTAGGGGTCGTCGATGGAGTTGTTGGGCTCCAGGGGGTCGTAGCAGCCGGCGTCCAGGTAGAACAGGTCGGACAGCCCCAGGTTGTTAGTCTCGTCCAGCTCACCCGGCACCTGGTTCAAGGCATCGGCCACCACGCCGATGTAGCGGTTCCCGCCCTCCGCGTTGATCGGCATGTCGACGGGGACGGTTCGGCGGCGAACTCCGATAGCCGGCACGTCGGACAGGACGACCTGG
The DNA here is from genome assembly GCA_016931535.1 of Bradymonadales bacterium. Classification (GTDB taxonomy): domain Bacteria; phylum Myxococcota_A; class Bradymonadia; order JAFGEP01; family JAFGEP01; genus JAFGEP01. The sequence goes on along the minus strand of JAFGEP010000140.1, from coordinate 65,583 downwards.
GTGAGCAGCAGGTCGTCCGCCGGATCGATGTCGATGTCCTCGCTGAGGTAAGCTCGGGTGGTGCTGGAACCTGCCGCGACGTCGCCGAGATTGTAGACCGCAAAGGTGAGGTCAACCTCCTGGCCCAGCACCGGCGTGGTGTTGGACAGGGAGATGTCGCTCACGATCAGGTCGGTCCCGTGCTGGGGTGGGGTGACCTCGATGGTCATGTCGTAGACGTTCCGGTCGGAGGCGGTCCGGCCAAACACCTTGAGCAGATAGTCTCCGGTCTCCGATACCACGAAAGCCAGGACCTCCTCCCGGTCGCCGTCGCTGGTGGACCGATCCAGGATGGTGGCGCGATCGGAGGCATAGAGGGTCAAATCGAGGTTGCCTCGATGGTTCTCGAAGGTGATGAAGGCTCTCAGGGTATCTCCCTGGACCAGCGGGATGGCGTACCAGTCTACGGCCACATCGCACATGGTGAGGTCGGTGTACTCGCGTGCCGAGACGAAGGTGGGGGTGGCCGGGCTGTTGTTGTTCCCCTCCAGGGGGTCGATCTCGCAGACGCAGTAGATCCCCTCGATGATCAGCGGGGTGTCGAGATCCACCGTGTTGTTGGACTCGTCGGTCTCGGGCAGCAGGTCGGTGACATCGAGCTGGGCGAACACCTGGTAGTGGGACTGGAAGGTGTCGCAGATGGCGGTCACCGACTCTTCGATCAGGAGGCAGTCATTGGCATCGATGGGGTCGAGGGTCAGCTCGATGAGAACAGTGTCGGCCAGGTCGATCTGGGGATCGAGGCTGGCGATCACCCGGGCCACGCTGGGTCCGACGCCGTTGGTGCCATCGTTGCAGACCTCCATGGTGATCTCGACCTCTTGGCCGTTCTCGACGGTGGTGGGGCTGAGGTCGAAGCTGCCGAAGCGCAGATCGACCTCGGGGTCGGTGCTGATGCGCAGGCGGTCTTCGGCCATCAGCGTGTTGTTGTCCTCGTCCGCCTCGGGGATCTGCCCGTTGGGGTCGCAGGACAGAAAGAGATAGAAGAGTCCCGGAGAGAAGAAGCCCGGGATACGGGTGATGCGTTCCTGGCGGTTCACCTCGCCTGCCCCCAGGAGGGGGAAGTTTATGGAGTCGAGGAGGGGGTCTTCGACGGGATCCAGGTCGTCGTCGGAGCTCAGGTACACTCGGCAGAAGAACTGGGAGGGCGCGTCCTCTACCCCCTGGTTGACCACGCTGGCGTCCAGGAACAGGCTGCCGTCCAGAAAGCTGGTCTGAGGGGAGAAGGTAAACTCGATGGGCACCAGGTCGGTCCCCGGGATCGGCTGGTCGGTCACGACAATGGCGCCGGAGCTTCCCAGGTTGTTCTCCTCGTTGGACTCGATCACCGCATCGGTGGAATCGACCTCGACCAGGACGAAGTAGTTGCCGATGACCGCAATCGGTTCCTCGAACGAAAACAGCTGTCCGTCGAGGTCGACATCCTGACCGTCGGGGAGGTTGTCGATGGTGCCGGTGCCCAGGAAGGTATCGGTGTCCTCCAGGTAGGTGTTGGCATAGGAGAGGTAGACCGCATACTCGAAGTCCCGTGCCGGTTCGGTCCCCTGGTTGGCCAGCTCGATGTCCACCGTGACGGCGGAGAGGGAGTTGGTGCGGGAAGGGCGGGCGCATAGGTTGGAGACCACGAGATCGGGCCCCTGGGTGCTGGTGTTGATGAAGTCGATGGTATGAACGGCAAACTGGACGTTGTTGATCTCGTCCAGCTCGCCGACCACGCCGGTATCGTCGGCATGGACGAACAGCTCGTAGGTGGCGGTGGGAACCGCGTCGGGGATGCGGATCTCGGAGAGGTCCACATTGGTGTTGAAACCGTCTCCGTCCAGGCGATCGAAGGACCGGGAGGCGATCCGGTAGACCGAGCGGCTGTCGATCAGGCTCTCCAGCGTGTCGGTATCGGGAGGGGTGATGTGGTTGATCAGGTTGTTTTGCGCCAGGAACACCCCGACCTGGAACGGGATCGGTACCTCGGAGGCGTCGTTGAACAGGTCGAAGCTCACCCGCAAGTTGTCCTGGCTGCGCAGGACCAGGTCGCTCACGAAGGGAACCGAAACCCTGAGGTCGGCGGCGGGATAGATGACCACCTCGATGGAGTCCGTGTCCTGGTCGATCACCGATCCGGTCTCGGATAGCTCGCTGGCGGTGAACTGGACGTTGAAGGTGCCGGTCTGGGTGTAACGGTGGGTCACCTCCAGGGAGCCGGTGGTGGTGGTGCCATCCCCGAAATCCCATTCCATCCGCAGCCGTGGAAGGTCAACGTCGGGCACGGTCTGGACCTCGCCCGTGAAGTCGACCTGGGCAGGGGCGAAGGCGGCCTGGGGGGTTGCCGAAAGGATGGCCACCGTGACGCGGCCTTCCTGAGGGCCGTTCTGCGTCTCGTCACCACATGTCAGCGAGAGCAGCCCGGCAATGAATGCCACGATCACCCGCGAGTTGACGAGCCGCATCTCAGCGTTCCTGGATTGCCGCATGACCTGACTCCGTTCGCATGCGCTCTTGAGGAAAGACCGAAGCCGAGGCGAGAGTCCGGGAGAACGGCGGCGGGGCCTTCGGCCACAAGGCCGTTTCGACCCGGGGATCTGATTATGACTGCATCGCACAGGGACATTCCAGGACTCAACATGACACGAGGGGCGATGCAACGCAAGCCAGCGGGTTGGGACTATTGACTCGGTTTCTGGCCGCGGGGTACTCTCGTGCCGCCAGGAAGCCTTCCTGGCGTGTCCAGAAGAGAGAGACCGCATGCGAGGGAGGGGGTCACCTTGCCGGATGACGAGAAGAAGAAAGGACCGAGTCTTGATGAGCTGAGGGCCCGGTTGGGCCTCGGGATGGCGGCTGCCAAGGAGCCTGCCCAAAAACCAGGAGAAAGCGGGGGCCAGCCGGCGCGCGATCTGGGACAGCGACCGTCGGGGATTGCTCCGGTTTCCCCACCCGCTTCCGCAGAGGTTGGCAAGCCGATGGGCCGGATGCCCAGCGCAGATTACGGGGTGGCGGTTTCGGTATACGAGGAGCCGGCTCCCGGTGAAGGAGAGCCGGAGCCGGTGGAGTCGGCCGGCCACCAGCTCGTCGATCTCCAGCTGGCAGCGCCCATGTCCCGGGGGACCAAGATCGCCCTGTGGTCGCTGGCGGTAGTGGGGATGTTGTTGGCGCTGGGTGTGGGGTACGGCTTTGGCAAGGTCATGCGGGACCGGCAGGTCTCCAACGAGGTCGTGGTCGCCGCCGGACGGATGATGGATCTGATCCGGCCGATCACCGAGTCCATCGACCAGATGAACCAGGCGCTGGAAGAGCTGCCCGATGACTACGCACCGGTGCTGCACCAGGTGTTCGAGGAGTTCTGCGGGGGCAGCCAGCAACCCGCCATCAGCGTGCATCACCTCTCCGACGGGCGGACCTTGATGACCACCGGGGAGCAGATCACCGGCACCCTGTTGGACTATGTCGTACAGACCCAGATCCTGGCGGCCATCTGTCGCCAGCATCTGAGCAAGACGGCAGCGGACATGAGGTACATCAACACCCTGCTGGAAGCCCAGCAGGACACCGCCAACTATGGGGTCGTGTTCGAGCTGGGGGAGATCAGCGAAGGCTGGACCACCTTCACCGCTGATCCCGACAACGCCACCTACACCCCACCTAGAGGAACCGTCGTGACCTACGAGGATCTGGAGATGGTCACCCAGGGAGAGGGAGAGGAACGGAGCTTCAGCTACCGCGTCACCTATGCCAACCTGCCACGGCAGGTGCCGCTCTACAACCTGGTGACCTTGCCTCGCGAGGCGCTGATCGAGAATCCAAACGAGGAGACGGCGCTGGACCGGTATCGCGGTCGCGTCCAGGCCATCCGGTCTCACGTGGCCAGCCTGGTCCAGATGCAGGCGATGCTGATGGAAGGGCTCACGGCGGTCTCCGAGCGGCGCCACCATTTCGCCCTCTAGGCGGTCTTGGCAAGTCCACCTCCGCGTGTGGAGCGCCCCGATCCGGAACCCCGGGGAGGGGCGCCGAAGCTGGGAATCCGGGCCCGGCTGGTTGTCTGCCTGGCCCCAACAGGACACACGGTTGCAAAGCGAAGACCATTCCACCCCCATCAAGGCCCCCTCGAAGCCCGATCTCGAGCCGACACCCTCCGACACCCTGGGGATGTTCCGCCGCGAGCTCTCCTTTGCTCGGGCCATGACGCGGCCCGCCTGGGGCACGATCGGGTTGCTGGCGGCGCTGGTGGCGGTGTTTCTGCTCACCTTGGTGGCGCACTGGTGGCTCGACAAGCGCCTGGCTCCCATCGCCATCCCCTACGAGGCCATCGTGCTGCTGGGGGCAAAGCACAACCAGGCCATCCGACAGGGCGAGTACTGGCGGATGGCGACGCACATCGCCCTGCACGGCAATGCGCTGCACCTGCTGGTCAATGCCTATGCCCTGTGGGTCCTGGGCAGCGTGCTCGAACGGCTCTACGGGACACGACGCTACCTGGTGGTCTTTTTCTGCGCCGGCTTCGGCGGAGCGGTGGCCAGCTTCCTGTTCACGCCCGCCCCATCCGTGGGGGCTTCGGGTGCCATCTTCGGTCTTTTGGGGGCAGCCATCGTCTTCGGTGTCAAGTTCGCCGACCTGCTGCCGGCGCGAATGAAACGGGTCCTCACCGCGGGTCTGTTGCCCTGGGTGGTGATCAACATCGCCATCGGGATGAGCTTCGAGCAGATCGACAACGCGGCTCACATGGGGGGGATGGCGGTCGGGTCGCTGGTCGCCCTGACCTTGGGGACTCCGCTGCGCCACCGGAAGAACCCGGCAGGAGCCGGCATCCAGTGGTTCGTCTTGCTTGCTGCCGCCTGCTACATGGTCTATGGCATGGTGGCGATGGGAGCGTTGCTGGTACAGCTGGCTCAGCTCGACACCCCCGAGGCGATCCTGGAGGCGTTCCGCCAGATCGGGATCCTCCAGTGAACGAGGAGTAGCTAGCTTTCTGACTGCCGTGACGAACGGGAGGGTGAGTCCAGATGGTCATCTGCATGGTGGGAACCGGGTACGTGGGGCTGGTGGTGGGCGCCTGTCTGGCGGGTTCGGGTAACCAGGTCATGTGCGTGGATACCGATGCCGCCAAGATCGAGATGCTCAACCAGGGGTTGCTGCCGATCTACGAGCCCGGACTCCAGGAGATCGTGGCCCACAACCGGCAGGCCGACCGGCTCCACTTCAGCACCGACGTGGCGGCGGCCGTGCGGGCCAGCCAGCTGGTGTTCATCGGGGTCGGCACCCCCCCCACCGAGGACGGCTCGGCCGACCTCCAGCACGTGGTGGCCGTGGCCCACACCATCGGCCAGAACCTGAACGGCTACAAGGTGATCGTCACCAAGAGCACCGTCCCCGTCGGCACCGGTGACCGGATCCGGCAGACCATCGCCTCCTACACCGACCAGCCGTTCGCAGTCGTCTCCAACCCGGAGTTCCTCAAGGAGGGCGATGCGGTCCAGGACTTCCTCAAGCCGGATCGGATCATCATCGGGACCGACGACCCCCGCGCCCGATCCATCATGGAGGAGCTGTACGCCCCCTTCCAGCGGACCAGCGACCGGATCCTCTTTGTTGACCTGCGCAGCGCCGAGATGACCAAGTATGCGGCCAATGCCATGCTGGCCACCCGCATCAGCTTCATGAACGACATCGCCTGGCTGTGCGAGGCGGTGGGCGCCGACGTGACCGCCGTCCGCCGAGGATTGGGAAGCGACCCCCGCATCGGCAGCAAGTTCTTGTTCCCGGGGGTGGGCTTCGGCGGCTCCTGCTTCCCCAAGGACCTGCGGGCGCTGGTGCGCACCGGCCGGGAGCACGATCGGCCCATGGCCATCCTGGAGGCGGTCATCCAGGTCAACGAACGGCAGAAGAACCTGCTGGTCGACAAGCTGCGCCGGCACTTCGGAGATTCGCTCGCCGGGCTGACCGTCGCCGTCTGGGGGCTCGCCTTCAAACCCGGCACCGACGACCTGCGCGAGGCCCCCGCGGTGCATACCATCCAGTCCCTGAACGACCTGGGGGTGCGGGTGCGGGCCGCCGACCCGGTGGCGACCGAACGGGCCCGGGCGCTCTTCGGACCACAGGTCGCCTGCTTCGTGGACGAGTACCAGGCGCTGGATGGAGCCGACGCGCTGTTGGTCATGACCGAGTGGAGCGCCTATCGCCAGCCCGATTTCCCGCGCATGAAGGCGATCATGGCCCAGGCGGTCATCCTCGACGGGCGCAACATCTACTCCCCCTCCAAGATGCGCGAGCTGGGCTTCACCTACTACGCCGTCGGGCGGCCGCCGGTGGTGCCCGACAAGCCCTGAGCCTGCGAACCGAACCCCAGGGTTCATGGTCAACCTTCACCCCCTGGGTTGAACCTCTTTGATGACAACTTCTGGATCACGCAGCCACCACCACGTCTCGCCGGTCACCCGCATTCCCGGACGGACAGGCTGCCCCTGCTTGCTGCGTTCATCAGGCGACCTCCAACGCCACGTTCGGCTTGATTTGGCCGCCAACCTGGCTACAGTGAGAGGCATCAGGAGCCCTGGCCACCCGTCGCAATCGACCCCGGGTCGTTCGTCAACCGGCAGGAGACCCATGAATAGACCATTTCATCCCTTTTTCGCTCCAGCAGCGCTCTTCCTTGCCGCTCTCCTCGCCGCCGGCTGCCCCCAGGCCGAGGAAACCCCCGGACCCGGCGACCTGGCCGATGAGGATCTGGAGAGACCCAGAGACCTGAGCCGGGACCCGGCTGACGAACCGGTGGTGGATCCCGAGCAGGAACCCGCTGTCGACCTGGTCGAGGACCTGCCCTCGGATCCGGTACGCGACCCCGGCCTCGAGCCGATCTACGACCTGCCCGGCGACCAACCGGCAGACGAGACCGCAGACCCGGCTGCCGATCTGCCTGCCGATCAGACAACCGATCCGACTACCGACCCCACGCCGGACACGACACCGGATTCCCAACCGGATACCGGACCGGTCTGTCCCAACTTCAACCTGGGATCGATGGTCGGGTCGGCGGTGGCCACCGGCACGACGGTGGGACGGGGGGACGACAACACCTCCGGGATCTGTGCCATGGGGAGCATCGGCTCCGAGGACGTGACCCTCCTGTGGACCGCTCCCGTGGCAGGCAACTACCGGTTCGATACCCTCGGCTCCGGTTACGATACGATCCTGTACCTGCTCGATGGTGGCTGCAGCGGGGCGGAGCTGGCCTGCAACGACGACGAGACCGAAGGCGAATCGCTGCAGTCCAGCCTGGTGGTGCCTCTGGCTGCCAACCAGAGCGTGGTGGTCGTCATCGACGGATACGGTGGGGCTGCGGGCTCCTACCAGCTCAATATCGGCGAGCAAACCGGATGCCTGGCGGACTACGACCTCGGCAGCGGATACGGCTCGCCCATTGCGATAGGCTACCTCTCGACCCAGGGTGACGACACCCTGGGATCATGTGCATACGACTACGGCGGCCAGGACGTCTCGTTTACCTGGACCGCTCCCACCAGCGCCCTGTTCCGGTTCACGACCGAGGGGAGCGAGTTCGATACCGTGCTCTACCTGTACGGCAGCGACTGCACCACCGAGCTGGCCTGCAACGACGACATCTGGGGAGACCTGGGCACCCTCTCCCTCATCGAGCTGAACCTCTCCATCGGCGAGCAGGTGGTGGTGGTGGTCGATGCATACCTTTCGAGCAGTACCGGTATCTACGAGCTCAGCATCTACAACATCTCCAGCCCGGAGGTGGTCTGCGACGACTGGGCCGACGACGACGCCGACGGGCTCACCGACTGTGCAGATCCCTCCACCTGCCAGGGGACCGCCGACTGCACGCCGGGTACGGGACCCTCGGGAGCCGCTTGCGACCGACACGCCGACTGCAATGCCACCGGTGCAGACCCCTCCTGCTTCGTGGAGGGGATGGGCTGGCCGGTCGGCTACTGCGCCGAGTACTGTGATCCCGACGCCGATGACTGCCCCGACGGCTCGATCTGCGTGCTGTTCGTGGGCGATGTCGGCTATTGCATGGACCGGTGCGATGGCTCCTACGGGGGCTGTCGCTCCGACACCATGCCCGACTACTGGGATCCGGAGGGCGGCACCATCTCCTACGTGTGCGACGACTTCGACATCTGGACGGACGGAACCCTGGTCTGCGGCCCCACCTGGTGGTTGGAGTAGTGCATCATTCGCTTGTCTGAGGCGCCCTCACCCCCGGGTCCTCCAGGTAGCGCTCGGGTCGTCGCTGGCGGCCGTCGGTCGCCTTCAGAACGAGAAGCTGGCTCCCAGGCCCACCCCCCAGTCGTCTTCCGGCTCGTAGGTGCCGTCCTGCTTTGCCGTGAAGCGGCGGGAGTAGTTGGCGATGAGGTAGAGGGGGCCGTAGACGGTACCTCGGGCCTCGGCGACCACCAGGGCGTTGTCCAGGTCGAACATCGAGCCGATGCCGTCGAAGTTCTGGTTCAGGAAGTAGGCGCCCAGGGTGACCGGTCCGAGCTGGGGCATGGAGAGGCGCAAGAAAACACTGGAGTTGTCCGCTCCCTCGTAGTCTTCGTAGGCCAGGGTGAAGAAGATGCGCTGGATGATGCCCAGGGTGGCCTGGGCGAGATAGCCCACGGCCGCCTCGGGAGGCGCCAGGTCGAGCACCTGCAGCTTGGGCCGGCGCTGGCCGGTGGCATCCAGCGGCCGGAAGAGGAATTTCTCCACCTCGTACAGGCCGTCGAAGTACTCGGCGGTATAGCCCTCGCCCAGAGCGCGGAACTCCAGGCGGGTGTTCAGGCCGACCGCCTCGGAGAAGGTGAAGTTGGCGAAGTTGCCCAGGTGGAAGCCCGCTCCGTAGCCCAGGTGGAAGTTGAGGTCGGTGTAGGGGGTCACGCTGACCCACTCGTTGGAGAACACCTGGAGCTCGGCATCGATGCCGAGCAGGCCGGTTTCGCCGCGTCGCGCGACCAGGACGTTGCCCACCTCGTCGATCACGTAGTGGCCGGTGTCGGTCAGGTAGAGCCGTTGGGGGACGTCGCGGTCGCCGGCGAAGGTCAATCCGAAGGCCAGTCGGCTCCAGAAGCTGTCGGGCTGGAAGAAGGTCCAGGGGCGCAGGTAGACTCGCATCCCCATGACCTCGGCGGAGACGATGTTGTCCAGCAGCAGCTCGAGCCCGCCGAAGTACAGGTTGAGCGCTCCGTCGATCCCCCACTGGAAGTGGTTCACATCCACCACGTTGTTGTACCCGCTGACGATGGTCCCGTGCCCCATGACCACTCCGACCAGCTCGCCGCCGCGGAGGTAGTAGGTCTCGTAGCGGCTTCCATATCGGATGAAGCGCAGGATGCGCAGCCAGTCGCTGGGCTCATCCCAGTCCTGGCCGCGGATGGCGCCGTCGTCCTCGGGGGGGTCGTCGATCACCCGCCAACGCAGCGGGGCCTGCAGGCCGACTTCGAACTTGCCGAATCCCAGCGAGACGCCCAAATTGGTTTCGATGAATCCGTCCTCTCCGATGGAGGAAAAGCCGATCCCGGCGTCGAGGGTGGTGGTCAACCGGTCGGGCTGGGTGAGGTCACCTACGCCGGGCGGAGTCGTCTCTACGGAACCCTGGGCCGACAGCGCAGTGGGCAGGCAGACCAGGGTGACTACGATTGATGGTAGAACGAGTTGGCGCACTGGATTATCCTCCCTTCGCTCCAGTACTTATAAGGGGACAGAGGGCAGCGGATCAATTTATGGCAAGGTGTGGCGTTGCTTGTGGGGATCGGGGAAACGAGCCACCGAGGGCATCGGCGATGAAGCGGGAATGGGACCGCAAGATGGGGATGATCGTCAAGGAACCGGCCGGATTTCGGGTGGTGGGCACCCCGCTCTGGATCGACGCCCGCCTGTCGCGTCGGCTGTGTGTGATCTCGCACGCCCATGCCGACCACGTCGCTCCCCATGAGCATACGGTGGCCACTCCGACCACGCTGGCCCTCTTGGGGCTGAACGGGCAGCGAGGTGCGACCGCTTGCCAAACGGAGCATCCGTTTTCCATCGGCAAGGTCCGACTCGAGCTGCTTTCCGCCGGACATCTGCCCGGCAGCGCCCAGCTCCTGGTGGAAATGGAGGGGGTTCGGATCCTCTATACCTCGGATCTCTACGATCAGCCGCAACAGTTCGCCGAACCGTTGGTGACGCGGTCTTGCGACCTCTTGATCCTGGACGCCACCTACGGGACGCCACAGCATCGATTCCCGGGCCGCCAAGAAGCCGCCGACCGATTGCGGGAGGAGGTCTCCCGGGTGCTCGGGCGCGGTGGAACGCCACTGGTGTTGGTCGAGGGCAGCCTGGGACGTGCCCAGGAGATCCTGAAGGAGCTGTCCGGACAGGGCCATCCGCTGGTGGCCAGCCGCTCCATCTGTCGCTGGAACCGCCGTTATCGCGAGCTCGGCATGCCGGCGGCAGCGTGCATGCCCTATGCGGGGCGGCCAACGAGAGGGAGCGTCCTGGTCTTTCCCATGAAGAGCCGGGGTCTGGAAGGGCTGGGGAAAATCCAGAATCTGTGCAAGATTGCGTGTAGCGGGCAAGAGGCGAACAGCGCCACCTGCCGTCGGCTGGGGGTGGACCGCATCGTCCCCTTCGTGGACCACGCGGACTTTGACGGCCTGTTGCGGCTGGTCGAGAGCATTCGACCCCACAAGACCTTGACCGTCTTCGGGTATCCCGAGACACTGGCGCAGGCGTTGAGGGAGAGAGGTCAACCGGCGGAACCCTTGGCGGAGAGCGACCAGATGGGGTTTGATTTTTAGCAGCACAACCGGTGCCAGGTTCGAGACCCGATGTTCGGCATGTCTACCCAAGAGTTGATCGTGGTGCTGATCGTCGCCCTGGTGGTGCTGGGCCCCGATCACCTGCCGGCCATCGCCAGGGCCCTGGGCAAGATGATGCGCGAGTTCAGGAAGGCGACTCGGGAGATCGAGACGACCTTGGAGATGGAAGACGTTCGGCGGACCATCCGGCAGCGGGTGGAAGAGGAGAAAGCCTCCCTGCTGGACGGCACGGATCCCGCGAGCAGTGCCGTCCAAGAGGGCAAGCTTCCGCCGGCCTCGCAGGAGACGTCCGATGAGGAGGCCGACCAGGATGAACCAGGCCTGAAGGAGTACCTGGCGGGAAGGCCGACGGCCCGGACGGAAGACGGCGCTCAGGACGATCCTTCCAGTCCCGACAGAGGGCGCGAGCAAGCCGACCCAACCGACGGCAGGGCCAAAGGGGAGCGGGTGGGCGCACAGACCGAAAGCAAGGGGAGCAGGGGAGCAAGCGGGGGGAGTTGATCACTCCCACCTGGAGAGGGTTCCGGATGGAGAAGGACGAGAAGCGGATGCCATTTCTGGAGCACCTGCGGGAGCTGCGGATGCGCATCATCTACTGTCTCGTCGCCGTGACCGTAGGATTGATCGTCGGTTGGGCCTTTCACCAGGAGATCTTCAACTGGCTGATGGCGCCCTACGATCGGGCGATGTCCTCGTTGCCTCAGCCCTTCCATCGGTTGTTGTTGAGCCGGCTGCCGGGAAGCGGCGTAGGGATGGAGCCGCTGCAGATCCCGACCCTGTTGTACCGAGGGCTGATCGAGCCGTTCTTCGTGTATCTGAAGGCGGCGCTGTTGGCCGGTATCTTCCTGGCCATCCCGTTCATCTTCTACCAGCTGTGGGCCTTCATCTCGCCAGGTCTGTACCGCCACGAGAAGACGCTGGCCGTGCCGTTCATCGCCGGTACCAGCTTCTTTTTCATCGGGGGCGCCGCCTTCGCCCGCTACGTGGTGATGGAGCCGGCGGTGAGCACCCTGTTGGCCGTCGGAGCGCAGAACACCGAGGCGAACATCATGATGCAGGACTACTTTGGCCTGATGTCCCGCATTCTGCTGGTCTTCGGGGCGGTGTTCGAGCTGCCGGTGATCGTCATGTTTCTGGCCCTGTTGGGCTTCGTCACCCATCGGACCATGATCAAGTACTGGAAGTGGGCGGTAGTGTTGACCTTCGTGGTAGGAGCGATCCTGACCCCTCCCGATCCCTTCACCCAGATCACCCTGGCCTTGCCCTTGATGGTCCTGTATCTTCTGAGCATCGGTCTGGCATACCTGGTCACACGCCGGAGACAGGCCCGTCTGGCCCGGGAAGGGATTGCGCCGGAGTGACCGCTGCGCCGGACAGGCTCTGTTGGCGAACGACATCGGCTCTGGGCGCCAAAACGGATCGCGCCGGACCGACCGCGAGGGGTCGCCCCTCAGGTGGTGTACACATGAGACTTCGAGTGCTCGCGCGCCTGCTCCTCCTGCTGTTGTTTCTCTTGCCGGCTTGCGGTGGCGCCGGCCAGGCGACACGTGGGGACCAGGTCGATCGCTTCAGCCGTCCGCCCGCAGACCAGGGGGAAACGCCACCTCCTGCGCCGGTCACGCCTGGCGATACCCCTTCCTACTCCGAGCTGCCCGATCGTTGAGAAGGGATGCTACAACTGGCGAACAGTCGATCCAGCTGGGGTCCTGCTATCCTGATGCGGGCCTTGTGGGTCCTCCTGTTCTGGTTCCCCTTGCCTGTCACCCTCGGGGTGGCGGTGGTGTACGGGGCGCTCCAGGCCTCCCTGCCCCCCGCGCCGGACATCCTGGTCGGGCCCCCTGGCAGCGCCACGGTGGTCCGAACGCTGGATGGACAACCCGTGGGAGGGCTGCAGCGAGGCCTGGCCCCCTGGGTCTACCAGGAGGAGCTCCCGCCGGTCCTGGTGGAGGCGTTTCTGGCGGCCGAGGATGACGACTTCTTCCTGCACCGCGGGGTGGATCTGCGCTCCATCGCCCGCGCCGCCATCGCCAACCTCCGCTCGGGAGCCATCCGCCAGGGTGGCTCGACCATCACCCAGCAGGTCGCCAAGATGTTCGTTGGCACCTCCCGTACCTACCAGCGCAAGCTGCTGGAGCTGCTGGTAGCGCGTCGGATCGAGGCCGCGTACACCAAGTGGGAGATCCTCGAGTGCTACCTGAACCGGGTCTACCTGGGCGCAGGCGCCCATGGCGTGGTAGCTGCCGCCCACATCTACTTCGACCGCTCGCTGGCCGGCTTGACCCTGGTCCAGTCTGCGACCCTGGCCGGCATCGCCTCGGCGCCCTCGGCTTTCGAGCCCTACGATTACCCGGAGCGAGCGCTGCGACGCCGCAATATCGTGCTGGACCGCATGGAAGCGCTGAGTTTCATCGACCCGGAGACGGCGCGGCAGGCACGCGAGCAACCGCTGGTTCTCCGCGAACGGGGTGAGATCCCGCCCGAGCCGATGTCCTACGTCAGCGCCAGCATCCGCTCCGAGCTGTTGCGGCAGTACGGGCCGGATGCCTGGAGGTATGGCGGCCTCACCGCCATCACACCGGTCTCGCCCATCCTCCAGCGTTTTGCCGAACGGGCACTGTGGGCGGGGGTGACGGCTACCGATATGCGCCAGGGTTACCGGGGGCCCCTGCGCCGAGAGCTGACACTGCAGGGGCACGACTTCTTCGCCCTGGTCAAGAGCGTGTTCCCCACCGACCAGGCCTATCAGCCGGCGCTGGTCCGGTCCGTGGACCAGGAGGGGGTGGCGGTCTGGGTGGATGGTCGCGAGGCGCTCCTGGGTCGGGAGTCCTGGCGGTGGGCCTTCCCCTTCGACGAGCAGAGCGACGAGAACTCCCTGGAGGTGCATTCGGCAACGGAGATCCTGAGGCCGGGTGACTTGATCCTCCTGCAGCGGCAGGAGGATGCAGGAGGCTACCGACTCGTCCAGTATCCTCGTCTGGAGGGCGCACTGGCCGCCATGGATCTCGACACCGGCTATCTCCGGGCGATGGCGGCCGGCGTCGATCCCGATCGGAGCCAGTTCAACCGGGTGCTGCACGGCTGTCGCCAACCGGGCAGCGTATTCAAACCGGTCATCTACAGCCTGGCTCTGGAACGGGGTTTTACCGTGGCTACCCCCCTGGTCGATGTGCCGCTGCGGCTGCCCCAGGGGGGGCGCGAGGTCTGGACCCCCCGCAACGCCGACGGGCGTTTCATGGGCCGCATCCTCCTGCGGGAGGCGCTCATCTGGTCGCGAAACCTGCCCACCATCTCCCTGTTCCACCGGGTCGGCGTGCGCAATGTGGTGGAGCGTGCGGCCGCCCTTGGCTTCACGACGACCATGGAGCCAACCGACGCACTGAGCCTGGGGGCCTCTTGCGTGCTGCCGGTCGACGTCGTCACCGCCTATGGGGTTTTTGCCAATGGAGGCCGCAGGCAGCGCCCTCAGATGGTCGTATCGGTGGTGGATGGCCAGGGAACCTTGCTGATGGACTCCGGGGTCCCCCACGACGCGGCCGGCTCGGCATCCGCCATGCTCGTTCGGGCGGATCGACGGCTCAGCGAGGAACCTCCGCTGGTTCTGCATCCCCGCACCGCCTACCTGGTCCGCTACCTGCTCCAGGAGGTCATCAACCTGGGAACCGGCTACCAGGCCAACCTGCTTGGGGCCCCCGCCGCGGGCAAGACCGGGACGACCACCGCCTACGATGCCTGGTTCACCGGATTCACCCGGGATCTGGTCAGCGTGGTCTGGGTGGGCAGCGACCGCAACACCCGTCCCCTGGGAAGGGGAGAGACCGGCTCGGCGGTGGCCCTGCCCATCTGGGTCGAGTTCATGACCGCGGCGCTGGCTGGCCGCCCGCAGGCCTCGCTGATCGAATCGGTTCCCCCCGGCATCGCCTTTCACCGGGTGGACCTGGAGACCGGCTTGCTAAGCCAGGAAGGAGCGAGCGGCGCCTGGCTCCCCTTTGTTCAGGGATCCGAACCGAACCAGTACGCCCCCACCAGGGAGCAGCGGGACATGGCCCAGGCGGATCGGGTGGACGACAGGTTCTGATCCGGACAGGGCGGCAGGCGGACAGCCGACGACGGGAGGTGCGACTCCCGGTCGGATCGGGCGGTAGGGTCCAGGTGCTCCCTCTTCGGTGCATCGTTCCCGACCACGACCACGTTCAGGTTCACGGTCACCATCATGAACGCGATCAGGTTCCCGTTCACCTTGAGTGCCAGGTTGGCAGTCTCTTGGGGGATGCGTCAGTAGCGGAGCCCCTCCACCGGCGAGAGCTTGCCGGCGCGGAAGGAGGGGTAGAGGGTGGCCACAAAGCTGATGGCGACCGAGACGAGGGCGATGATCACGAACTCCTCCAGCCGCATGTCGACCGGAAGGGTGGATATCTTGTAGACCTCGGATTTCAGCCCGAAGTTGATCTGCTCGATGATCTTGCAGACTCCCACTCCGCCGGCCAGCCCCAGCGCGGTGCCGGCCAGCCCGATGGCCAGCCCCTGGCGGATGAAGATGCGCATGATGCCGTTGTTGGTGGCGCCCATCGATTTCAGGATGGCGATCTCGCGGGTCTTGTCGATGACCATCATGACCAGGGTGCTGATGATGTTGAACGAGGCGACGATGACGATGAAGGTCATCACGATCGCCAGAGCGACCTTCTGAAGCTTGAGGCTGGCGAAGAGGTTCTTGTGGAGCTCCTGCCAGGTCAAGGCCTGGTAGCCGCTGGCCGGCAGGTTGGCCGTGATCTCCTGGCTCACCTGGGCGGTGGCGAACAGGTCATCGGTCCGGATGTCGAGACCGGTGACCACGTCACCTCGGTTGATGAAATCCTGCAACGCCCGGATATCGGTGAGGATCAGCATGCTGTCGAAGTCGTGGTATCCCACCTGGAAGGTGCCTGCCACCCGGAAACGGGTGCTGGTGGGGGCCATCTGGCTGGGTCCCAGCGCGTCACCGATGCCGCGCAGGTGGGAGACCAGCGTGACCGGTCCCCCGACCTCCGCCCCGATCTTTCGGGCCAGCTCGGCACCGAGCAGGACGCCAGGTAGAGCCGCAGGACCGCCATAGGGGTCGTAGGTCAGGTCGGTGATTCGACCGGGGGGGAGGATGTACTGGTCGATCTGGCTGACCTCTTCCAGGTGGGTCAGGTCGATTCCGCGGGCGACGACCATGGCGCGGCCCTCCCGCGAGTAGATCATCAGCGGCTGTCGGACGAAGGGGCTGACGCCGGTCACCCCCGGCACGCCCCTTACCGCTTCCATCACCTGGCGATACTCGCTGAAACGGCTGTCGGTCGGCCACAGCATGATGTGGGGATATACGCCCAGCACCCGCTCTCGGTAGGCCTTCTGAAAGCCGCCCGAGACGGAGACCACGGCGGTCAAGGCGGTCACCCCCAGTAGTACGCCGATGGTGCTGATGATGGTGATGGTGCTCAAAAACGACTGGCGGCTCGACTTGAGATAGCGCAGGGCGATGACCGATTCGTACTTCATGGATTTCCGATTCGCGCGCAGGCGGCGGGACGATGCCGGCATCTACCCGTGGTCGTGAACCTGTTTGAATCCACTCGATGCCTCTGTTATATCTAGCCTCGGTTGACCGGATCGCGCGAGACTCGGGCCGACCACCTGAGGGTGGATGATATCGGCAAGGGTCTCGAGAAACAACGGTTGCTTCACAGCTTCGGAATTCACCATGCTCAACACCTCGCATCGCTTCCCGTTCTCTGGCATCCTGTTCGCCTTGTCCGCACTCGTCTTCACACTTTTCCTGCCGATCGGTTGTGGAGATGACGAGGAAGGGTGTGTCAACTCCGACGAGTGCCCCTCCGATCAGGCCTGCGTCGGAGGTGCCTGCATCGATCGCAGTCTCGGCCGGTGTGACACCCGGGACGACTGTGACCGCGGCCAGATCTGTGAGGGGGGGTACTGCGTCGACGAGGGATCGGATGCAGGCGATGTCGGGCCAGATGCCGGCGACGCCGGCCAGGATCCGGTACCGGATGCCGTCACCGAGCCGGACATGGCGCCCGACGTCCCGATCGACCGACCTGCAGACCAGAACTTCGAGAACCCGCCTCAGGTCGTCTCCACCGAGCCGGCAGCCTACGCCACCGGTGTGCCTATCAACGCCACGGTGAGCATCACGTTCGATCAGCCCATGGTCTCCACCAGCATCTCGCCCAACCTCCGCATCCAGGACTATGGTGGAACCTCTCTGGCTCGAGCCATCGCCTACAATCCGGACACCTGGACCGCCAGCCTCACCCCCACCGCACCCCAGCACTACTTCGCCTATGCTGCGCCCTACACGGTGGTCGTGGAGGAGTATATCTCTGGCCAGAACGGCCTCTACATGACCGATGACTATCGATTCACCTTCGCCACGGCCAATTACAGCAACCTGGAGGGGTATGCCGCCCTGGCACTGGCCTATGCGCCGGTCGTGTATGCGGAGGTCCGACCCGGAACCGCCACCGTGCCCACCCACCGCGTCGACTGGTTCACCAAGGTCGATTTCGACAGCAACATGCGGGCCGACGACAACCTGGCCAACGCGACGCCGGCCAACCGCCAGATCACACCCCACGTCTACTACAACGTGCTGGAGACCACGACCCACTACTTCATCCAGTACATTTTCTACTACCCGGTGGCCGTCAACGACCGGAACCACACCGCCGCCCAGGCAGTGGAGCACGATTTCTCCCTGAGCGTGGTGGTGGTCCAGAAGCTCGACAGCGATCCGCTGGGTCGCTTCGTCATGGCCGAAGGCCTGGGTGATAGTCAGGTATGGGGCTTTGCCTTGAGCAGCTATCCCACCGACTGCGGGGGAGAGGAGCAACCGGTCTGCGGAGGCATCACCGATCCGAGCGATGACATGTTCGTCCGCTTCTCGTCCGACCTCTTGGAGCCGGCCGATGACTTTCCGGATTCTCCCGGTCGTCGCTATCCCATGTACCTGGCCACGGGCGGCCACGCCAGTTGCCTGGCACCCGCCTGGGAACCGATCGGCATCGGCTGGCGGACCCCCAACCTGTGTGCCCACAACACCGGAGAGGGGGCTCCGTTCTACTCCGACAACGCCGACTGGAGCCGCATCCTGCGAGCTGGGGAGGGCACCCGCTGGACCATCGCCCAGGAGACCGAGACCAACGAGCTGACCTACTCCATCTCCTCCTTCCTCGATGCCTTCTGGGTACGGCGGGGCGACGACCGCCTCTTCTCCGGCCGTCGGATCTACACTCCTCCCCCGGAAAGCGGGTCCACCGCCAACGCCATTCATCCTACCTGGTTGACCACCACCGGCAGCGGGAGCGAGTACCGTCATCCGCCCTTCCTGGCCGAGGCCGACGTCCGGCGCACGTGTGGAGGCTGTTCCCACGTTGGCGTCTGGTTTACCGATCCCGCCTGGGAGATCGCCGGCCATGCGGATTTCGACCACGACTACACCAACACTTACTGCTTCAACCCCTTTCTGGGCATCGACCTGCGGGACACGGAGGAGTGCGAGTAGGTGGAGTTGGCGGCGAAAAGACGATCCCGTTAGAACGTCGAAGCGTGTTGACCGATGAAGCGGTCACGCCAGCCGTCTTGCCCGGACGAGATCTCCTACCTGTTGGGCCAGCGCCAGGGTGCGGTCGCGCCACTGGGGATCGTTGCCACCCGTGGCGCGCCATGCGATCCAGCCGATCTCCAGGCCCTCACCCAGTCGTCGGTCTTCCTCAGCCTGGTGAAAGGCCTGGGCGAGGGTGTCAAGGTGGCTTGTTCCCTCTTTCCCGTCGCCTGCGATGGCCAAAAAGCTCTCCAAGTAGCCAAGCCGGGTCTGTGTCGGGCGGTGGTTGAGCTGGCCGGCCAGGCGGCTCAGCTCGGTGAGCCGTTTTGAGGCTCGGTCGGGGGTCCTGGCCTCGATCAGCGCCTCTACCAGGTCGGGAGCGATCAGGAGGCTGGCGGTGGACCAGCCCACTCGCTCTGCGCACTGGAAAGCCTCTTCCAGCTGTTGGACCGCGGCTGGATACTCTCCTTCCATCAGCGCGACAAAGCCCTGACAGCGCAGGCGGGATACCCGGTCGGCCAGAGCCTGGGGGCAGGCGGTATCCAGCAGGTCGAAAGCCCTGAACGGCTCGTCCCGCCGGCAGAGCAGGTAGGAGAGCAGAAACCGGATCTCGGGGAGCGTACCGGCCTGTTGAGGCGTGCTGGCCAGGGTCACATGAGCCTTCTCGAACAGCTCGGCGGAACGCTCCAGGTGACCCGTGGCCAGGTTCCACTCTGCCAGGGCGAGGGTGGCATAGGCCTGGCCGACGGAGGAGATCGACTCGTCCACCAGGTTGGACAGACTGCGGACCAGCTCCTCGCAGCGCTGCTCATCCCCGTTTCGCAGCGCACTGCGGGCCATCTGTGCGGTGGCGATGAGCAGGGCGTCCTCGTCCCTGAGCTGGGTGGCCTGTGCCGTGAGTGTGCCCAGGGTTCGCAAGCCGCGTTCCAGGCGAAGTGCCGACAGAGCCAGCTGGGCCTGCTCCAGCCGCAGGTGCAGCGAGTCATGGGGCGAGTTGAGGATGGGCCGGTCGGTCAAGGCAACCAGCTGGTCGATGTAGTTGAGGGCCACATCGATGAAGCCGGAGCGCACCAGGCTGCTCTTGTGGTCGCGTCCGATGTCCAGTGCTTCCTCGCGCATCCGGGCTTGGGCCAGCAATCGGGCTTGCGGCGGACGACTCAGGGCATCGCCCCCCTGGTGTTCGCAGACCAGCAGGTGGACTACTCGCAGTCGAGCTTTCCCCTGGGCTGTCTCCTGGAGCACCTTGCCGATAGAGGGGGTCAAGGAGCGCAACCCCAGCGACCACCCTTCCTGGGGTCTCTGCACAATGAGGTGCAGGGCAGCCAGCCCCTGGCAGGCTGAAGCCAGCTTCTCCTCTTCGACGCGAAGCGCCCGGGCCAGGATGTTGGTCGGCATGGGCACCTCCGAGAGGGCCAACATACCAAGCAGCCCGAGCTGAAGCGGGGGCACGCTGCGCAGAAACAGGTCCAGGGGGACCGGTTTGACCGCCTCTCCGCTGCCGAACTTCCAGTCCAGCGCCAGCTCGATGGCCCATTGCGGTATCCCCTGGGAGGTCTGGATCATCTCGCTGCTGGGGGCACTACCGGCGATGTGGGTGATCAGGTTGGCCGTCTCCTCGTCCTGAAGGGGGGAGAGCACGATCGAGGTCCGCCGGTCCTGGGTGGCTGCCCGCCCGAACTCATTGAGCAGACCTCTGTTGAGACTGGACATCGCCAACAGCAGCGGTCCCGGGCTTTCGGTAGCCAGGATGGTATGGAACAGCTCCAGGCTCAGCACGTCGGCCCGTTCGGCACCGTCCAGCAGCAGCACCAGGCAGTTCCCTCCGTTCCGAGAGGCCACCAGGTCGGAAAAGACCCGGTTGATGGCCTGGCGGGTGGTCATCAGGTCGAGCGGCGGCTCCGTCGGCTCCAGGGTCACCACCCGGCCGACCAGGTGGCGAGAGTCCGGATCGCCAAGCCCCGCCTCTTCCAAAGCCTGGCACAGGCGATCGCCAGGTTGGGAGGTCCACAGGAGCGGCCGGTCGAGCAGGATGTGACTCAGGCAATCGAGTATGACCCCGTAAGGCCGAGCCGCCGCATCCACTGTCGGGGCCACCAGGACGGCTGGGATCTCCTGTTGGACCAGGGTGGACCATGCCACCTTGAGCAGATGGCTCTTGCCCACACCGCGCGGCCCCGAGACGAGGACGCATCGGCATTGGTTCCCTTCCAGACGGGTCACCTCCTCCTGGATCCACTCGATCTCCCGCTCCCGACCGTTGGCCCCCAGCGGTTCCTTGTCCGCGCCCGGCAGCGTGATCTGGGGCGGCTCCACCACAAGCTGGCGAGGCCTGGCCTGTGTTGCCAGGCTGTCTGCCGAAGAAAGCCCCTCCGCCGGGCTCAACCCCGGATCGGAGGGGAAGGTGGAAAAATGCTCGCTGGCGATCATGCCGGAGTAGACCACCGCGGTGCGCAGATCGATGTCGGCCACGTCTTCCACGAAGGCTGCCAGCGGTCGAGCTCCCGCGTAATCGTGCTCCTCGTGGAGGTAGGAGATGATCCGGTCGTACAGGATACCGAGATCGACCAGCCGTTCCGCGGGATCCATCTGCAGGGCGGCGGTGATCAGCTCCCGGAAGGAGGCTGGGATCTGGTTGAGATAGTGAGGCGCGATCACCCCGCGCAACGCCTTCTCCTTGACCCGCTCGGCGGACCGCGCCGCGTAGGGATGCCGGCCGGCACAGACTTCCACGGTCAAGAGGCCCAGCGCAAAGGCGTCCGACTGTTGCGTGGGCGCCTCTCCGTTGGCCACCTCGGGGCTGGCATAGGCATAGGCTCGCAGGATACCGGGATCGGAGGAGAGGTCGTGCTCCGGTATCGGGCGATGGATGCCGAAGTCGGCTACCTTCACCTCACCCTGAAAACCCACCAGGATGTTGCGGGGATGCAGATCCCCGTGGCACAGCTTGAGCGGCTCCAGCGAGGTCGGATCCAGCCTGCGATGGCCGTACTCCACCCCCTTGACCACCTCCGCCACGATGTACAGCCCCAGCGGTGCCTCGAACAGCAAGGTTCCTGCGGCGGCCATGTCGCGCAGGGTGGCCAGGTCGTATCCCTCGACGTACTCCTCGGTCAAAAAGTAGTGGCCGTCGAACTCATCGAGGTCCAGGACCTGCACGATATTGGCATGGGAGAGCGCAAACAGCCGTTTGACCTGGAACAGGTAGCGATCGACGAACTCCTCGTCCGACGCCAGCTCGGGATGCAACCGCTTGATGACCACCGTGCGACGGAACCCTTCCACCCCGTGGCTGGTAGCCAGAAACACGTCGCAGGTGCGGCCCTGGGCCAATCGCTCCGACAGCTCGTAGCGGCCAAACTGGCTGGGATGACCGAATTGATCGGGGACCAACATGGGACGATTGTCGGTTTTTCCCCGCTCCAATTCAAGTGTTCTTCGCGTGGAGGCGACCTCGAACGGCCGTTCCCCTTGGATGCCGAAAATTGGTGCCAGGCCCCGGGTCGAGCTATGGTAGGCGATACCAGACAGGGGGTATGTGACATGCGTAGTACCACCGTGGCTATCGTACCGGCACTGGCGCTCTTGCTGTCTTGCGGATGCGCAGGGTCCCAGGCCTCTCGACTGGAAGAGCAGAGCAACTTCCACCTGGATCTGGGCGCTGGCTACTGGCAAGCCGGTGAGGTGCCCCGCGCCATCGCCGAGCTCCAGACGGCGCTGGCCATCGATCCGGAGAACAGCGAGGCCCACTTTCTACTGGGGTTCATCTTCTCGGGCCGCCAGATGTTCAGCGAGTCGATCCAGCACTATCGCCAGGCGCTGCTGCTCCGCCCCGACTGGTACGAGTGCAAGAACAACCTGGGGGTGGTGTTCCTCCAGCTGCAGCGATGGGAGGAGGCGGAGACGGTCTTCCAGGAGCTGACCCAGGTCCCCCAATACGCGACACCCGGCCACGCCTACAACAACCTCGGCTGGGCCCAGCTCCAGCAGGGGAGGGCCCGCGAAGCCCTGGCCAACTTCGAGATGGCCATCTACCTCCAGCCGACGCTTTGCCTGGCCTACAACAATAAGGGCATCGCCCTTATGGAGCTCGATCGCATCGCCGATTCCGCCGACGCCTTCCAGATGGCCGTTCGCCGCTGCGACAGCTACGCAGAACCCCGCTTCTGGCTGGCTCGCATCCACCAGGACCAGGGAAGATACCTCGAAGCCCACGCGCTCTTCGAGGAGTGCGCTCAGATGGCTCCCGAGGCCAACCTGGGCCGCAGGTGCCAGGAGTACCTGGAACGGTAGCGGATCCACCAGCTAGAGTCACCCCCTCCGTCGGCTACGCCGACACCTCCCCCGCTTGCACGGCAAGCGGGGGAGGAGGGTCGCCCGGCCTCCAAGGGGTTCAGAAGTCCTGGCGCAGCTCCAGGCCGAAATGGAAGATGTCCCCCCCCGAGCTGGTGCGCCCCAAAAAGTTGGCGCCGGCCTCCGGATCCTTCACGGTGGTCCTTTCGTTGAGGTGGGTCCACTGGAAATGGAGGTCGACATAGAACGGCTGGTCGGTCACCTGCAGGGTGTCGGGAAAGGTGGCCCCCGCTCCCAGGGAAACCACGACAGCGGAGGAATCCAGGATGTTGCTGCTGCCGGTCTGGTCGGGGATGGGCGACGGCCGGTAGAACAGCCCGGAGCGCAGGGCGATGGTCGGGTTGACCTGCCACTCCGCTCCCAGGCGGGGAACGAGGATGTCTTCTGCCCCCAGGTAGAACTCGCTGGTGTGGAAATCGAACAGGATCTCCGGGATCTCCTCTTCGGGATGGAGCTCCTCGTCGGTCATCACCGCATCGATCCAGGCCGCTGGACTGGGAGCGTTCGACCAGAAGGCCAACGTGGCATCGGCAGCCAACAGCAGGTCCGGATGGCGCAGCTGCCAGGCCACGCCCAGGTTCACCTGGGCCGGGGAGTAGAGCGCTGTGGCGCCGACATCGATCGCCAAGGTCCCCATGTCGGTGAACAGCAGATCGACCGGCAGGTGGAAGCGCAGCTCGATGTCGTCCCGATAGGTCAGACCGATGTCCACCGGACCTGCCGTCAGGGTGAAACCGAAGATGGGGCCGTAGGATGCGTCCATCTCCACCACCATGGACCGCTCGTCGATCCGGCGGAAGGGGACGTCCGCCCTGACCGACACGGAGGAGTCCATGGCGGCCAGGACCTGCACGGCGGCTCCGGTGCGCAGCCAGGGGGTCAGGCGGAGCCCTACCGCAGGCAGCAGCACCACGTGGTCCGGCAGGCTCTGGTAGACATAGAAGTACGGTTGGCAGGGGTCGATCGACTCCAGGCGGGTCAGCTGGATGAGCGGCAGGAAGGCGGCGAATCCGACGGCCACCCGGTAGTCTAAAAGGCCCCCCAGCGGGAAGACCAGACCTGCGCTGAACCCGAGGTTGGTTTCGGGCAGCGTGGGCTCGTGACCTTCGTAGGTGGGCGGCAAGGCGACGTTCAAGGCGGGCATCACCAGGCTGAGGCCCAGCCCCAGGTGGGTCTGGGTGCGAAAGGTGAGGTTGGCTGGATTGTAGTAGAGGGCCGGGTGATCCCTGACGGCTGCCCCCTGGGCGTTTCCCATGGCGATGGCCCGGGAGCCGAAACCGTAGACCTCGAAGGGGGAAGAGCGTGCAGGCGAGCCGCTGGCCAGCATGACGGTGACCAGAACCAGGAGCATGGCTCCGGCCCGTCCGCCGAAGAGGAGCGGGGCGGGTCGTTCAGAAGGAGACCAGGATGCCGGCATTGAGGTCGAGCTGAACGGAGACCTGGTCGAACAGGACCATGGTGTAGATATCCGCCACCAGTCCGACGTGCTTGTTGAACAGGTAAGCGATGCCGAACCCGATACCGCCGTGGTAGGGACCCTCCCGGGTCGTGTCGACGAAGTCAACCGTCGGCTTCAGATCGACCGTGTGGCGGACGTTGCCCCAGCCGCCTCCAAAGCTCAGGTACATGCGGAGCGGCTCCCCATCGGTGAAGAACCACTTGAGCTTGCCACCCAGAATGGTCTCCAGCTCAACCCCATCGGTGAGCAGCACGGTCTGCAACCGCACGAAGGGGCCGAGCTCGAAGCCTCCCGCCAGGGCAAAGGTGGCATCCAGGTAAAAATGAAGGGGGGTGATGGCTACCCCGGGATTCAGATCCACGTCGCTCCCCATGACCACCGGCTCCCCTGTGGCCAATCCTCCGCCTGTACCTGGGCCAGCGACGATGGTGACGATCCGATCCCGCGGGGTGGGTGCTGCTCCCTCGTGTAGTATGATGACCGCGTGGGGGTAGGAGGAGGAGCCGGACTGCTCCAAGAGCTCGTTGGACCGCCCCAGCGCCTCCAGGAAGTACTCGACCTGGATCCCCTCTTCGGTGTACCCGCCCGGTATCTCGCCGACGAACTCCCCCTGGCGTACCTGGGTGAGGTCACGATGCTCGTAGGCTCGGGAGCCGGCGGATCGATAGGAGAGCAGGATCCGATCGATGCCGAAGGAGCCCTCGGTGATCGCCACCAGGGGGACCGGCTCACCGGCCCGAATGGTCGCTGGCGGCGTGTGCTGTACAAGCTGGCCGGGGGGGCTGGTGGTTGTGGTGGTGGTGGTAGTCTGGCTGCCGACCGGTTGTTCCGGGACCATCTCTGTGGCCTGCTCGAAGAGCTGTCTGAGAGTTGGCGTGGCGTAATAGGGGTTCAGCTCGGCGTTTTGGTCTATTGCCAGTCCGGCTGCGAAGGCGTCGACGACCAGGCTGTTGTCGTCTCCCAGCGCGCTTTCGATGATGCCCATCATCAGGTAGAGGTTGGCCAGCGCCGGTCCGCTATAGCCCACGGACTCGGCCAGCTCGATGGCGTCGACCACCCTCTCGGCGGCCATTTCCAGGTCGAGGGTCTCATAGAGCTCCTCGGCCTCGCCCAGGGCTGAGAGCAGCCGCTGTTCGGTGGAGCCGGACTGAGCCCAGGCCGTTCGATGTGACTGGGGCAGGGGGAGCAGGGTCAAGACCAGCGCCCATGCCAGCGAGAGGACGATCGTCCTGGCTGCCGGCCACCGGGTGTCGGCCCATTGGGTCGACATCCACCTGCGCTCTTGTTGATTTGGTTTTCTCATTGGCTACTGAACCACAATATGGAATTCAACGCGTCGGTTGTTGGCCATTCCCGCCTCTGTGTTGTTGGTGTCGATGGGGCGTTCCTCTCCGTAGCCGACCGAGATCATGCGGGACGGGTCGATCCCCGCCCGGATCAGGTAGGTGCGCACCGAGGCTGCCCGGGAGTCGGACAGGCGCAGGTTGTAGCGGGATGACCCGCGGTGGTCGGTGTGGCCTTCGATCCGGATGTGCATGGTCGGCCGGCTACGCAGCACTTCTGCCACCTCGTCCAGGATGCCGAAGCTATCCGGCATGATGCGAGCGGAATCGGTCTCGAAGTGGATCTGCTGGTCGATCCGGATCTGGGTCTCGGTGACGGTCACGTGCCGCACCGGGCAGCCATCTTCGCCCTCGCCGTACTCGTCGGGACATCGATCGATCCCTCGGCAGGTGGCGGCGTACTGCGCGCTCTGGCGCAGCTCGGCGACCCAGGGGTCGCAGACCCGGTCGGTGTCGTTGTCCGGGTCGGGGCAGCCGTCCTCGTCCTCGAAGCCGTCGAAGTCCTCGGGATCGTTGGGGCACAGGTCGTCGACGTCCGGGATGCCATCCCCGTCGTTGTCGTAGTCGGGGCAGCCGTCCTCGTCCTCGAAGCCGTCGAAGTCTTCGGGCTCGTAGGGGCACTGGTCCACGTCGTCCAGCAGGCCGTCGCCGTCGGAATCGGCCACGTAGTCCGGCCAGCATTCCGGCCGTGCATCGACGATGGCGGCTGCGGCGTTGATGTTCTCGTAGGCGACTTCGAGGTGGTCATCGGCGACCGTGAAGTTGCCCCGGGACAGCTCGTACTTGCCGAAGTCGAGGTGCGATTCCCCGAGAGCCAGCTCGCGTTCGGCACAGTTATAGGCGGCGTCGTGGATCCGTTCGGCGGTGGACTCGATGTAATCGGCGCGGGTTTTCAAACGCTGGCCTGTCGCGCAGCCAACAGGTGCCAACAGGAACAAGGCGATACTGCTCGCCAACAAAGGGACGGCTCCCCGCCAGCGCCAGCCGTCAAGGACCTTCAAGCGGTTGTCTGTAGCCACCCGATTCCCTCCTGATCCGTTCGGTTTGCCCTCGTTAAGGTGTCCGCTCCTTCCCGCTCGTCACCTGGAAGCAAGGGAGACCGGTGGTTCACCGGCGGATCCCGGTCTGCACGGCGCCGCTTCCCTGGCGCAACAGGCTCACGGCCCGATCCCGGGCGGCGATGGCGAAGTCCAGGGCTCGCTGTGCGTATTTCTCGGCGTGCTGGAAGTCGGAAGAACCCCATTCTTCGCGGGCCTTCTCCAGGTACTCGATGGCGCTGACGATCTCGTAGACCGCATAGGTTTCCGCCTGTTCCATGCGGGCCTGTTCGATGGCGATACCGGCATCGTGCAGGGTCACCGTCGAAGTGATCGGGCCGCAGCCCAGGAGGGCAGCACACAGGATGCAGCTCTGAGCGATGAGAAGATTTCGTGTTACCCAACGCCCCATGACAAGCTCCCTTCCAGCATGATTGACTGTAACAGTAGGCATAACAAGAGCGCTTAGGAAATGTCAACGTCAGCGCGGCCAGGGTACCTCAACCCCTTGCGGCTGGGTAGCCTCCTGTCCCACGTAGGTGTGCCGGTCGATCCCGGTCTTTTCGGAAACTCCTCGCCACCAACTTTTTTATGCCTATACTAGGTCGGACAACCCGGGGTTGGGAAGCACCGGACCGGCGGTGGACCAGGCCGGTCCACCCAACGAACGAAGAACCGAGGCGGCATGTCCCGACAGACCGAAAACTCCACGTATGTTGTCGGGTTCGCGGATGGGCGGGCATCGGAGCCGCTGGACTACCAGACTGTCCGCCTGATGATCGAGAACGGCCAGATCTCCACCTGCGATCGGATCAGCCGCGATGGAAGCCCGCTTGCAGAGTTCTACCTCTACGATGAGTTCGTGGACCTGTGGGATGTCGATTCCGACCACCTGGGGTTGTACGACGAACATCCGGGGGCCGGTCCCCAGAACAATCTTGCGACCGCTTCGGTCGCCGCCGGCAACCCGCTGGACCGGGAGCCCTCGGACGAGCAAGCCGCGCTGGCCGATGTGAGCTTCCTGGAGGAGCTCCCAACAAACCTGGTCTCCTCGTCCGATTTCGAATCGGTCGAAAGCCCGATCCGGCCTGCGGTGCTCGACGAGAAGATAGTGGAGGAGGCGATGCCTCCTCCCCTGGTGGTTCCCGGTTTTCAGACGGGTAGCCCGGTTGGAAACGAAAAATACCCCCCGCCAGAACCATTACCCACCCCGCTGGATGGCGGTTTTTCTCCCGCGCCTCTTGCGCCCCCTCCTACGGCTAGCGGGGAGTTTCGGGGATATGACCCGCTGCAGGATACCGTGCTGGACCCGTTGACGGTCTTCGACCTGCTGGTCGATTCCTCTCTGTTCACCGTCCTGGCGGTTTCTCGTCATGCCACGGCGGAGCAGATCCACCAGGCCTACCTCGACCGGGTCGGTCAGCTGGCCGCTCTGCAAAGGCAGTCCAAGCAGACCGATCGAGCGCAGGTGGCCGCGTTGGAAGGGATCCGTCGCCTCCTGTTTCAGACCCAGGAGGTGTTGTGCGACCCGGAGAAAAGGCGCCAGTACGAACAGGCCGGAGGGGAGGGAGGCGGCTTTCCGCCCGCGGGATCCTATCTTGGAATCGGATCGGCCGGACCAGAGGGTGACCAACCATCCGGTGCGAGCCAGGCAGCGGCCATCAGCTCGGTCCTGGACGAGATGGAAGCCGCTGGCGACCTGGTGCAAGAGCCGACCCGACCACCTGGTCCAGAACCCTCTGCCGGCGAGCGCCCGAGCTGGCAATCCAACGGCCGACGCGATCGGTCCCAACCGCAGTCGACGGGGGGGTTGAGGCTATACACCTCCCCGTTTGACGCCATCGCCAATCCGCCTACCCCTCAGCCGGAATCTCCCCCCCCACGCTCCCGCCCGGTGTCGGATTCCCCCCCGCGGATGCGACCCGGCATACGCCGAGAGAGAGACGAGCGCAGGGCGGCGGCCAGGCGCGGGGCTGGCAAGACAGCGGTCGATGATCGAATCCCACCTGGGCTGCGCTGGGGGAGCGACGAGTATTCCAGGCAGGGGCTCGTCCAGGTGCTGGGATTGACGGCCTTGGCGGCCATCGTGTCGCTGGCTGTCGTATTGCTGACCGATCTGGGCGCCAGCGAGCTCGACTATAGCTCCCCCTCGGCCTGGTTCTTCGGTCGCATCGTGCTTCTGCTTGTCTTGGCTGTGGTGGGTACGGTCGCCGTCCGCAAGGAGCCGTTGAGCAGCCTGGGGTTTGGCCTGTCTGCCCGACACCTGGCGGCAGGGGCAGGCGTCGGAGTGGTGCTGGGTCTGGTGGGCTCGCGACTGGCACCGATCTACGTGGAGGGCTCCCCCTTGCTCTGGGGGGTCGTCATGCTCCTCATGCTGGCGGAGACCCTGTCCCACGAGGCCTTCTTTCGCGGAACGGTGACCCGGGTGTTGCTGGTCGGCTTCAAGACACCGGCAGCGGCCATCGCCCTTTCCTGCGTGCTGTACGGGCTGTTCTACCTCACCTACTGGAATGTCCTGCAGATCCGGGGCTACTATCTGTTCTATTACAGCGTGCTGTTGTTCGGCTTCGGGGTGGGCGGCCTGTATGCCTCGCTGTACTACTGGTCGAAAAGCTTGTGGCCAGTAGTCGTCGCCCACTTCTTCACCGTCGCCCTCTCCGCTCTGCTGGGACCATGACCAAGAGCCGGTATCCCGCGCTGGTTCGCTTCCTGTGGGCCAGCGCCGCGGGGTGTCTGTTGGCCCAGGCCTACCTTCACCACGGGCTGTGGGCCTGGCCCGCGGCCGTTGCCCTGGCGATGGCGGTCGGTCCCGGTCTTCAGGGGCGCGCTCCCCGGCGCTCGGTGGTCGTCGCCTGTGTGCTCTGCTTCACCTGGTTCGGACTGCACGGCTGGGGTTTTCTCTACTACGGCCGCCTGCTCTTCCTGGTCTCGGTCCTGTACAACGGGCTGGCCGGGCTGCTGGTGGGCCTGCTGCTCCTGCCGGGCCGTTCACCCTGCCGGTATCCGGTCCTCCGGTTCGCGCTGGCCTTTACGGCGGTCGAGTATGCGCGACAGCTTGGCCCCTTCGGTTTTCCCCTGGCTGTCGGGGCCACCCAGGTCCACCTTCCCTGGCGTCTGGCCATGGCGGTGGTGGGCTCTTTCGGATTGAGCGGGTTGATCGCAGCCGTGGGGTTCGCGACCGCCGAGTTGTTGCGAACCTTCGCTCGACAAGGTCGAAATCGGCCATTCCGACAGGCTCTGGCCCTGGCCGGGTGGGTCGCGGCGATGGCCGCCGTGACACTGGTCGGAGGCTGGCAACCGGGGCTCGAGCGGCAGGGCGACCCGCAGATCGCAGCCATCGTCCAGGGAGGGATACCCACCTGGCTGTACCAGGCCTCCCAGGGCTCCCAGGATGCGGCCCTCCAGGTCGAGAGCACCTACTTCGGCCTTTCCGCCCAGGCGCTGCAGACCGATGCCGACCTGGTGGTCCTGCCCGAGGCCGCGCTCCACAGGCCGATCCCCGTGGATGGCGATCGAGCGGGAGAGCCCCTCTTTGGCCTTCCGGCCTCCGGCCGCCAGTACGGTCTGGTTGCGGTCGTCACGGGCGGCTACCGCGAGGTCTGGACCGGTCCTCGCGGATCGGATCTGGCCCTGTACAACTCGGCGCTGCTCTTTGCCGGCGATGATCCGCGGCGCATCCTGGATGCGGTGGACAAGCGGCTGCTGGTGCCGGTGGCCGAAGCGGAGTTCTCCAGGGGCCAGACCGACCCGTTTCTGTCGTGGGAAGATCTGGAGCTGGGGGTGTTGATCTGCTGGGAATCCCTCTATCCTCGGCTGGCCCGGGATCTGGCCCGGCGGGCATCCATCCTCTTGGTGCTGACCAACGACGCCGGTTTCCAGATGGCTCCCGTGACCTTGACCCACGCTCGCCAGGCGTGGAGCCGGGCGGTGGAGTGCGGTCGCCCCCTGGTACGGGCGGCGCAGGCCGGGATCTCCCTGCTGGTCGATCACCGCGGTCGGTTGCTCGACCAGATGGACCTGTTCGAGTCCGGGCTCCTGAGCGCAGCCATTCAGCCGATGCGAGGCTGGACCTGGTTCACCCTGTTTGGCTACCTCATCGGTCCGCTGTCTCTGGGGGGTTCCCTCGTGTGGGCGATCGCTTCCCCCTTGCGGCGTTTCCTGGCCAACCACAGGGCGAGCAGCAGGACGGCGTAGGCCACGCCGAAGACGGTCAGGCCGGTGAGGTGATGCCAGATCCCCTCCACCAGCCGGCTGCCTTCCCTCTCACCCAGCATCGATATCCAGGCGATGCGACCCCCGTTGGCCAACAAACCCAGGGGGATGGCCAGGCACATCACCAGGACCACCCGGCGGTCTTGGACCTCGTAAATGACCCCCAGGACCATCGTGAAGATCAACAGCGCGCTGACCGTACTGACCCCGCTGCAGGTGTCGTCCACCAGGTTGCGGAATGCGGGGGTCTGCAGAACCAGCCCTTGGCGAACCACCTCCACCCCTCCGGCCGATAGCCAGAGCTCCCCGAACCAGGCCGAGCTTTGCTGGAAGAGCGCTTCGACCCGGGCCGGCCAACCCCAGGTCAGCGGGGCCGCCAGCAGCAGGGGAAACAAGGGCAGCACCAGCTCTTTGGCTCGTTCCCGGCCTCCATACCAGCCCACCAGGGATGCGACGGCAATCCAGAGCCCAGCCGATTGCAGGATGGGCTGCGCCACCAACATTCCCGCAAGACACAAGCCGATGGCGCCCAGGCTGAACCAGAAGACGCCCGTGTCTGCTGGAACCGCGGTCTTCTTCCCCTCGTCTTGTGGGCCTTCCTGGGCCCTTGGGCGGTTGTGGCTGCCCTTCCGCCTCCGGATCAGGCAGGCGGCGGCAGCCACCACCGGCATGAGGATCGAGAAGGAGACCATGGAGAAGGCGTTGTGTATCCACCACTCGATGGTCTCGAACAGGAAGGGGAGGTTGGCCAGGACCAGCAACAACGGGATGAGCAGCCGCCCGTAGCGGCTGGGGGTCTCATTCACACACGCACACGGTCCGGCTGCAGGTGGCCGGCGATTGGCAGGTGTCGCCGGTCACGCTGATGGCATCGCACTCTTCCCCTGGCGACCAGGTTCCATCCCCGCAGGGGGTCACCTTGAGGTAGGCGGTATAGGCGTTGGGCACCTCGGCGCCGAACAGCATGGCCAGCCGCAGGTGGTAGGTGCCGGCCGGTACGTCGTAGAACACCCAGTCCCTCCCGGGAGCGGTGATCTCGGTGGGGCGACTGGTCGGAATTCGACAGCCGGCGCGATAGTTCTCGCCGTCTGCCTCCCGGAAGATGTAGTCGCAGGGGCAATCTTCATCGCCCGGGCCGGTGGTCTCGGGGCAGCCGGGGTAGACCGGAGCCCCCGGGCCCGGGTATTCGGCCACATCCCGGAAGACGGTGGCGGTCATGTCGCCCTGATCCCGGTAGAACTGGGAGTACACGCGAATGTCGCTGGTTCCGCTCAAGGTGAACTGGAACCAGTCCTGGGGATCCCAGTAGCACAGCCGTCCCGGGATGCCGGGACCGCCAGGCTGGAGGATACAGCTCGACGACTGGCAGTAGGTCTCGTTGGCGTTGGGATACTCCAACAGCTCGGCGTCCCACTCGTCCCGAGCGCAGTTCCGGCTGTAGTCGGCCAGCACCTCCAGGTCCAGGGTGTAGGAGAACGGCTCGGTCTGCCCGAAGGCCGTGACCTCCACCAGGTACTCGACGATCGGTGTCCCGGTCACCGATCGGACCCCCACGTTCTCGATGATCACGCTGTCGGCCGTGTACTGGCCGGTCTCGACCGCGGTTGGGGGCTCGCCGGGACGGTAGAGGGCCAGCGAGATGTCGAACAGGTCGACGGTGCTGGTGGGCTTCAGCCGGATGGAGAGGTTGTCGCCGGCGATGGCGCGCAGGTAGTACCAGTCATCGTTGGTGGGGCAAAGCACCAGGTCGCCCTGGCGCTGGCAATAGCAATCGTGGCCACCGCCGGTGCAGATGGTGGTGAAGGCCGGATTGGAGCCGCCACAACGCTGGTCTTCGCCGATGAGCAGGGTGGAGTGGAGGGAGGCCGCATGGCTCGGCTGGTTGTTGGGCTCGAACCGGTCATCGGTGCAGGGCGCCAGCTCGTACTTGAGCTCCAGGTCGTACACCGCGCCCAGCTGGGGGATGGTTGCCCCGCTTACCGGTCGGACCAGAACCCAGATGTTGCCTTTCAACCCATCGTCCGGATTGTCCAGGTTGGTCTCGGTGACCTGGTGCACGATCTGGCTGGTGGCATCGCCCTCGCCGCTGATGTCGATGAGGTTGAGCTGGGAGTCGTACAGGGCGATCTCGAGCAAGGGGTCGGCCTGGTACAGGGAGGCGGTCAGGTAGTAGTTGTGAAGACCGGTCCGGACGTAGAGGCGGAAGTAGTCGTCATCGCTGGTCGGGCAGCGCCGTCCGCGGAGGAACTGCTTGCTGCTCCCTAGCTGGTCGGCGCTGTCGATCCGGTGGGTGGCGGCGCTCGGGAAGACCAGGGGATTGGCAGTGTCGTTGGGCTCGTAGGGATCGTCGGCGCACACCGCGCTGCCGACCTCGGTCTTTACCTCCAGGTTGTAGTCGGTCTCCGCCAGTCCGCTGGGCTCCTGGATCCGCAGGTAGTAGTAGCCGGTGGCTCCCACGGTGTAGCCGTCGATGGCCATGATGTTGTCGTCATCGGGGTCGTCCGGATCGGTGTAGGGAAGCCCGTAGGAGACCGGGGTGATCTCCTGGCAATCCACATCCGGCCCCAGCGCCACGGTCAGGGTTTCCCGGCCGGGGTTCACCACGGCGGTGAGCTGGTTGCCGGAGAACAGCTCGATGCCGAAGTAGTCGATGTCATCCAGGCAGATGCTGAGATCCTGAGACCAGACCGTCGGGCTGTTGGGAATCTCCACCACCGGCAGCTTGTAGGGGTAGACCGACTGCTCGGTGCAAGGGAGGTCATTGGGTTCGTAGCCGTCATCGAAGCAGCGGTAGACGCGGTCGATCTCGATCCGCAGGTCATAGGGCACCCGGTCGTCGGCGTTGGCCATGATCCGCATGTAGTAGAATCCGTCCTCAAAAATCTCGATCTCACCCGACCAGGCCTCCCCGATGGCATCATCGGGATCGGGATCGACGGCCGTGGCCACGATGTTGAGCCTCCCGTCGGGCAGCACCAGCGGCTCTCTCATCAACACCAGCGAGAAGGTGCCGCCGGTCGGCAGGCTGTACTCGGCTCCGAAGCTCAGGTAGTCGCCGTCGTACAGGTTGAGCGCGTACCAGTCCTGATCGCCGCCAAAGCAGGCGTAGCCGGAGGCGCAATAGGTGAGCGGTTGGCCGTCGCAGTAGGAGTCGGGGGGCAGCCAGGCTGCATCGGGACGGCAGTGGTCGTCCGGATCGGTGGGCGAGAACAGCACGCAATGTCCCGTCTCCGGGGTGTCGTCCCGCTGGTAGGAGAGCCGTTCGCCGGGATCGACGCAGCCGCCGACGCATCGACCGCTTTCGGTGTCGCACATCAGCGGTGGGGGGCAGCCGCCTTCGACACAGTCCGGCACGCAGTTGGGCGTTTCGCAGTAGGTGTTGTCGGGGCAGTCCAGGTCGGACAGGCAGCCGCAAAAGCCGTTGCTGCTGTTGCAGGGCTGCGTCGGAGGACAACAGGCGTCCTCTCCGTTGCAGCCGGGCATGCACTGGTTGCTCTCGTTGCAGTACTGCCCCAAGGGGCACTCGCCGCAGGTCTCGGTACATCCCGACAGGGTGCAGTAGCGGGTCAGCGGGTCGCAGACCAGGTCGCCCTCGCAGGTGTCCTCGTCGATTCCGGTGGTGGCCGGATCGTCGATGCGGCAGCCCTCGATGCAGCTCCCGTTGGCGTTGCAATAGGTGCCGTCGGGACAGTCGGCATCCTCCTCGCAGGACAGCAGGCAGCACTCGCGATAGGCGCAATCCCCACATCCTGTCGGCTCGAGGCAGCAGAAACCGGTGGACTCGCACTGGCCGGCCTGGCAGCCCGGCACGCATTCGAGCTCCTCCAGGTCGCAGTAGGTCCCGAAGGGGCAGTCCACATCTACCCGACAGCCCACCACGCACTGGCGCGTCGTCTCCTCGCAGATGGTCCCCGCGCGGCAGTTGTCGGTGATCTCGTCCTGGTCGTTGTCGAAGATGCGGCAACCGGGGAGGCACAGGCCGTCGGCTCGGTCGCAGTAGCAGGCGGAGATGGATCCGTCGGGCTCGTTGCAGAGGTCGTCGCAGTCCTGCAGGCTGGCCTCGGTGGTGCATTCGCACAGCCGCGGCAGGCAGGTGCGGGTGATCGCGTCGCAGTCCTCGCAGCTGCCGCAGTTGTCTCCGGTCTCGTCCACGCGGCAACCGACGGTGCACAGGTCATTGGTGGGATCGCACCAGAAGGCATCGGGGCAATCGAGGTCCTCTTCACAAGGCCCGTCCACGCAGCGATGGGTGATTTCGTCGCATTCGACCGTTTCCCCGTCCACGTAGTGCGGGCAGTTGTCGGGCTCGAGCCGGCAGCCGACCTCGCAGGTGTCGGTTTCGAGATCGCAGTACTCCAGGAGATCACAGTCCTCGTCGGAGACGCAACCGGTAACGCACTCGTGGCGGATCGGGTGGCAGCTAAGATCGCCCATGCAGTTGTCCTCATCCGCCTGGGTGTCGGGGTTGTCCACCCGGCAGCCGACCTGGCATACCCCCTCGGGGTCGCAGTACCGGTCCGCCGGGCAGTCGTTGTCCGACCGGCAGGGGGCGTCGGCTCGATCCGAGGTCGTGTCCCCATCGGGAAGATCGGGGGTGTCGGGGGGTTGGTCCCAACCGGTGTCCCCCATGTCGGAGATGGGCACGCACATGCCGGTGTCGGGATCGCACTCTTCGAGCCCGGGGATGCAGCGGTTGCCGCAAGGATCCAGGTCGGTCGAGGGAGGTTGATCCTCGCATTCGCAGCCCGGGTTGAGCGCGAACATCCCGGCGATCGCCACCAGGCCGATGCCACGGCGGAGGGCTTCCACTGGATTGATCCACTTCATCTCGGTTCCTCGCAGCGATCCTGACAGACCTGTTGTTTCCTTGCTCGCCTTGTCGGCCATCGGATTTTCCCGACCAACTCGGCTGCCGTGTGTGCTCATCGGCTCCCCTTCTCTCCCTGAGACCCTAGGGCAGCAGATCCCACAGCTCGAAGGACAACGAGTAGGGGAAAGGCACCACGGGCGCCGTGCCATCCAGTACGCGGGCATAGTACCAGACCTCACCCGCTCCGGTCCCGATGCTCACGAAGGTCGTGTAGTACCAGCTTCCGGTTGGGGAAGTCTCTTCGTCTATCGATGTCCTCAACGTGCTATCATCCCACAGCTCCAGGTCGAAATCGGGCGGGACGGCGCTGTCGAAGCGGATGCGGGCCCGCAGGTACTGATCGTCGGTGCCCAGGACCAGCGGCACGTAGAACCAGTCTTCGTCCGCCGGCTCGCCAATCGGCTGGCACACGGCGTAGGGACTGCTGGCCAACCACCTGGCTGCCTCACCCTGCGACTCGTTGGAGGGCAGGTACTGCTCGTAGTCCATGCCGTCCGAGTCCACGATGTCGGCGAAGCAGAACGCCTGGGTCACCTCCAGGGTGTAGCTCCCGGTCGAGCCGCCCGTGATCGAGACCACCAACCAGTCGATCTCGTGATCGATGACACCGGTATAGACCACCCCTCCCGACGAGACGACCCCCTTCCACCCATCGGTGTTCAGGGGGGCCAGGGTAACCCCGTCCGATTCCAAAAACCGAATGGTGGAGTCCAGTACCGCCCCGCTTACCGTGATGCGGACCGGAGCGATGTTCACGTCGACCTTCCAGAGGTCCACGTCTCCCGGGCACAACGAACCGCTACCCTGGGTGTCGAGCGCCAGGGGGGTGGCTTCTTCGATGGTGTCGTTCGGTTCGTTGGGATCGTCGTCCACACAGGCCGAAGTCCCGGTGCGTGCCAGGGTGTAGATGGCCTGTCCCGGCATGGGGGGAACCTTGTGCACTCGCACGTAGAACGGCGTCTTCGCCGGGTACTGGCCGTAGCTCAGGACCATCGGAGTGGGGAACACGGCGTCCACGTGGTCGATCAGGGTTAGCTCGTCATCGAATAGCTCGGCGACGGCCAGCACACTCATGTCCTCGAACCGGATCTCGATGTTGATGTCCTCGTCCAGCCAGCGGACGCCCCAGCCTTCCCCCCCGCAGTACCAACCTTCCGGACAGGTTTCGCATTCGGGTGAACCCAGCGTGCAGAACTGGTGGGCGACCGGGTAGAACTCGATCACATCCTGGTTGTCGTTGCATAGCACCAGCAAGGGAGGCAACGGATCGCCGCCTGACGGGTTCTCCCGCCACTGCAGGGTGGAGCCGTCCACCGGATCGGCAAAGGTATCCCCCGGCTCGTACTGGTCGTCGGCACAGGGCAAGGAGGTGATATACCCGAGGTTGTACTGCTGCCCAACATGCGGCACCTCTCCTTCCGGCTGGACGTGGGCATAATAGGTGTACTCCCCCGCCGGCGAGCTGCTGGCGAACAGGACATCGGCCTCGGACGCGGAGTGCGCCGTTCCCAGGACGGTTCCCCCCTCGTCCAGCAGTCTGAGCAGGATGGGGGCGGTCGGCCCTGCCGGCGGCGGATCGGGAGGCGTGCAGCCCTCGGGGACGAATCCGTAGGTGTAGTCGGTCGAGGCGGAGACAAAGGCGAACACCTGCACATCGCCCGGCGTGGTGAGAACCAGGTAGTCCTGGTCGCCAGGGCACAGACCCAGGTCGATCAGGGTGCCATCCGCCGGCCAGGGCACCGGATTCCCCCCTTCGTCGGGCTCCTCGTACACCAGCTCGGCTGCGGTCCCGAGAGTGTCGTTCGGCTCCAGGTGGTCCGGGAGGCATCCGTACTCGTAGGGGTAGTACTCGAACCGATAGGGCCAGCCTTCGTCCGGGGGCTCCGTGTCGGGCGTGATCCGGAGGTAGACCTCCTCGCTCGACAGTAGCGGCACGAACAGCAGGTGAGCAGCTCCGCCCACAAAATCGGTGGGCTCTACAGACGGCGTCTGGGTGCAGGTCAGCCGACTCAGCTCGGTGCTGCAGGTCGTCTCGGCACAGTAGGCCACCGCCGCGCCTAGCGCGTCGAACAGCTCGACCCGGTAGTCGGCTCCGGCCGGGAGCTCCACCTCGATCCACAGGTCGCCGTCGGTGCTGGCGATCGGCAGGCGGTACCAGTCTTCATCGGACGGGCACAGGTTTCCCCCGTTCGTGCCGGCCTCGGGATCGGCGGCCTCCTCCAGGCTGTTGGCGGGCTCGAATCCGTCTGGCGTGCAGGGGGAGGTGTCGCTCGCTACGGCGGCCATGAAGTAGGGCAGGCCGTGCTCTGGTGCCGTTGAAGGAGCGCTGATCTCGTGGTGTACCCCCACGTAGTAGGTGCCGGCTCCGGGCTGGATCAGCCAGGCGGAGTTGAACGGCATGTCGTTTTCGACCTCTCGACGCGTGCCTCCCAGTGAATCCAGGAACTGCACCCGCAGGGGGTAGTCACTCCCCTCGTGGGCCCAGACCACGTTGAGACTTTCGGTGCCCACCAGGGTCGCCTGGTAGAAATCCCAGTCTCCGTTGTCGGATGTGCCGCACAGGTAGTAGGGCTCCTCCGCGAAGCTGGTCGGGAGCGAGGGGAGGGGCGGTTCGGTTTGACTCCAGGAGTCGTTCGGCTCGCCCCGGTCTGTGGGA
This sequence comes from Bradymonadales bacterium, assembly GCA_016931535.1. Taxonomy (GTDB): domain Bacteria; phylum Myxococcota_A; class Bradymonadia; order JAFGEP01; family JAFGEP01; genus JAFGEP01. The sequence continues at coordinate 27,239 of JAFGEP010000140.1, read as the reverse complement.
CAGCCATCGAGATCGACCGTCACAAAGCCGGTGTATGGAATGCCCCCCTCGGTCGGGCTCCCCACCGTTTCCTCGACGCGCAGGTAGTAGGTCCCCGCGGGCTGGCCGGCCATCTCGAAGCTCATCCCGCTTGTGATCTCATCGAGCGACTCGTCCAGCAGCTGGACCAGCAACGGATCTCCGGCGGTTGCCACGGTACCCGCCACCACCACGGGACCCAGCGAGACATCCAGCCGGTAGTAGTCCCGATCGTCGTGACAGATGGTACCACCCAGTGCACCACCGGCAGGATTCACCGTCCTGGCCTGCTCCGGAACGCTGTCGTCCTCGTACCCGTCGTTGATGCAGACGATCGGTCGGACCAGGTCGATCTCCAGGTCGTACAGCTCTCCGGTTGCAGGGGGTAGGTCGGCCTCGAGGTATAGAAAGTAGGTGCCGGGTGGTGCCTCGCTGAAGGCATAGGACAGGGTCAGCTCGTTACCGAGCCCGGAAACCGTGACCAGCGCATCTTCCAATTCCTCCCACCACTCCGGCAGCAGGTACAGCATGACCTCCGTGCTCGGCGCCGGCCGCTTGACCGCGACCGACAGCTGGGTGACGTCGGCATCCACCAGCAGCCGTACCAGGTCGATGTCCCCCGGACAGAGGTACAGGTTGTACAGGGTCGTGCTGTTCGACACGGGGAACGCATCCGCCAGGGTATCGCTGGGCTCGAGGTGATCGGTGCACGCGATCTGGTCGACCTCGATCTGAAGGGCGTAGGGGATGCCCGCCTCCGGGAAGCTCTCTCCGGCCGGCGTGACCTGCAAGTAGTAGAGGTTGGCCGGTAGATCCTCTTCGGAGATCACCTTTCCAGGGTAGGCATCGGTGCGCGAGGCCAGGACATCGCCGGGAGTGCCATTCTCCGGGTTGTGGGGTCGCAGCTCGAGAGTAGTCTCGGCCTCGGTGCTCAGCTGGGTCATGGTGACCGTCAGGTCGCGGGTGTTGGACGGCTTCAGACCCGGGAGATAGAAGACGAACCAGTCGGCGTCGCCAGGACAGACCAGCAGGTCTTCCACTGCGGTTCCTGCGCCGATCGGTATCGCTAACTCGTAAGTCTCGTTCGGTTCGGCCCAATCGTCGCAAACAGGCAGCGTCTCGCCGACGTACTGCAAGGTGAACGGCAGCCCCGCCAGCGGAGCATCGGTTGCCGGTTGGACCTTGAGGTAGTAGATCCCGGCCAGGTCGGTCCGGCTGATGACGGCCGAGGTCGGGGAGGTCTGTTGCTCCTGGAGCAGGTTGAGGTTCTGGTCGAACAGTCCCAGTGCGATCGACTGCCCTGCCGAACCGGTCTTGGTCAGGGTGAAGGTAGAGCGGTTTCCCAACGCCAGGGGGCCGACCTCGTACCAGAGCGCAGAGCCGTTGCAGACTCGTGCTTCCAGTAGCCCTCCCTCCGGCAGGGTGTTGGCCAGCTCTTTTTCGGTGTTGCTCTGAGGCTGGCAGACATCGATCAGGGTCTGTAGCACGGTCAGGGCGTATCCCACGCCGGTGGAGCCCACCCCGGCGTCCGCCATCTCCTGGATCAGCACGATCGCCTGGCCGGCTGCGGCAAACTCGTGGCGTACAAAACCGCTAGTGGTGTACTGCCGGTAGTCGCGACTGATGAGAGCCGGATCTTCACCCGGCTGGTCGATCGCTTCGTACAACCGGACGAAGGTCGGGGGTGTGGTGAGGTCAAAGGCGAAATTGACCTGCAGGTCGGTCGGAGCTGAAAACGGGATCAACCAGTAGTCCACGTCATCCGGGCAGATCCGCTCGCAGTAGGTGGGGCCTTCTGCCGGGCACACCGGGCCTGTCGAGATGAGGCTGGCGCCCGACACCGTTTCGTTCGGCTCATGGCCGATATCGGTGCACTCGGGGAGATCGCACACCAGGTCGACCTGCAGCTGGTAGGGCTGGCCGGCCGGAGGGAGCCAACCGATGGGGTAGATGTGCAGGTAGTAGGTCGCAGGGATCAACCGTTCGTCCACGAACCCGATGCTGGTGGCGGAGCGGCTGACCGCGTTTTCGATCACCGAGCCGCCCTGCGACTCGAGCGCCATGGCGATGCTGTCGATGTTGCTGCCGGCCGTGAGCACCGCCGAGAGCAGGCCGGAGCAGCCCACCTGGAGCGCAAAGTAGTCGGGATTGGAGGGGCAGGCCACGGTCTGGCTGGTCTGGTAAGTGGTATCGGTGGGACCCAGGGCCAAGGTGGCCTGCGCCCGGTCGTCGTCGCTCTCCAGGGGATCGGAGCATTCGGGGGCTTGCATCTCGATGGCAATGCCATAGCCCACCCCGTGGATCTCGGCCACCTGGCAGCTGGTGGTCTCCACCAGGAGGTAGTACACGCCGGTCCGGGCAAGGTTGACGGCAACCACCTCCTTGGCCAGGTTGTTGTCCTCGATCTCGGCGAGCAGGGTGCCCAGCTCGCCCGTGCCTGGATCCTCCGAGTAGATGGCGACCCGTGTCGTGCAGGCGTTCCCCAGCTGGTTGACGGTCACCGTGAGGCTGCCACCGAGCAGGCCGTTGGCGAAGAACCAGTCCTGGTTGTCCTCGCAGGCGGTCAGGTCGAGCAGGGAGACCGAGCCGCCCACCGGTGTCTGGGTGTCGGTGGCGCCCGAGACCAGGTCGTCCTCCGGCTCGAATCGGTCCGGCACGCAGGCCTCGGCGGCGTTGAAGAACAAGGAGATGGTGTAGGAGTTCTGCACCTCCGGTGTATGTCCGACAACCCGTAGGTACCAGGTGGTGACCTCGGTCTGCGGGGCGACCGCGACGACCTCGGTGTCGCCGCTGCCGGCGCTGATCTGGCTCAGGCTCTCCGCGATGTCGTACAGCTCCAGGTCGAGATCGCCATCGGCCTGGACGAACTGGATCCCGATCTCGGCTCGCTGGTTGGAAGGGAGGTCGAAGGTGAAGAAATCGCCGCCCTCGCCCGGGCATACGGTGGCGTTGTGCCAGCCTTCGGTCAGGTCGGCCGCCTGGTCGAAGGTATGGTTGGGCTCGAAATCGTCCGGCTCGCAGGGGGCGGTGGGAGTTCGGCTGACGACCAGGGCATAGGCGAGGCAGGAGGCTCCATTGTCCTGCGTATCTCCCTGGCCCGACAACCGCAGGTAGAGAAAGCCGTCGGCCTGCACCGCCCAGGACAGGGTGCTCTCACCCGAGGTCGAGTGGACGGTGTGGTCGCGGGTCACCAGCGGCGTTCCTGCCGGATCGTCGTACAGGGCGACCTGGATGGTCCCTGGGTCGAAGGAGAGGTAGATCTCGATCGTCTCGTCCACATTTCCTTCCAGCCGATACCAGTCCTGGTCGACGCCGGCCAGTGCTCCTAAAAGGTAGTCCCCCGTCACGTTGGTCGCCTGGGGCCAGGAGTCGTTGGGCTCGGTGGTCTCGTTGGCGCAGGCCGTTTCGGGAAAGCAATGGCCGGTCAATGGGTTGCAGTAGCCACCCTGGCAGCTCGGGTTGGTGGTGCAGGCGGCGACGCAGTGCTCGGCCTCACACACCTGGTTGATGTCGCAATCCTCGTCGAATCGGCAGCGGCAGGTCCTGGTGTCGGGGTCGCAGGGCTGATCGGCAGGGCAATCGTCGTCCCCGCGGCAGCCGTCGCGGCACTGGTCCACGTCGCATACCTGGCCCTCCGGACAGTCCTCGTCCTCGAAGCAGATGATGGGGACGCACAGCCGCAACCAGGGGTCACAGTGGTAGTTGGTCGGGCTCCCCCAGGCGGCGACGCAGTTGTCCTCGTTGGTTCCGGTGGTGGCCGGATCATCGATGCGGCAGCCGTCGCGGCATTCGGCGACCTCGTCCGACTCGGGGTCGGGCAGGTAGCAGAACTGGAGCGTTTCGCAGTCCCCGTCGGTCTCACAGGGCTCGTCGTGGCAGGTCCGGTCGTCCGGATCACAGTACTGCCCGAGCGGGCAATTGTCCTCGTCCACCTCCGCCGTGGCCGGATCGTCGATGCGGCAGCCCACCACGCAGGCGCAACCTTCGACATCGCAGTACTGGTGACTGCGGCAGTCCTCGTCGCTCTGGCAGCAGCGGCAGCCTGGAATCTCCTCGCAGAGGTGAGTGTCCGCGCTGCAAACCTGGCACTCGTCTTCGGCGGTGCAGGTGTCCTCGTTGATCGCGGTGGTCGCCGGATCGTCGGTCCTGCAGCCCACCAGGCATTGCCCCGTCGTGGGGTTGCAGTATCGCCCGGTCGGACAGTCGTGGTCGTCTCCACAGCCGGTTTCTTCCTCGACCGGCTGGTCCAGGTCCTGAAGATCCCCCTGGTCGATCTCGGGCGGGACCTCCTCAATGGCGTCCCGGTCGAGGGATCCATCCAGGTCGACCATATCGGGGGTCGGCCCGGTGTCGCTCGCTGGTACCTCGTCGCTGCACCCCATGCACCAGAGCAGGAGAAAGAAGGGCAGCCAGAGAAAACCGACCGCCCGGTCGGGCGGTCTGGAGGTTTGATGGGAGTTTGCGCAATGCATGCCGCTTCCATTCAGCATCGGAGCCGGAATCGGTGGTTCCGTCCGATGAAAGATCATAAAGCAAGTATCGGTCCGATCGAGGCACCCCATAAATCTATCTGTCCCTGGGAAACGGCGCAAATTGACGCCGCTTGGCGCCATCAGCCGGGCGAAAAATGTCAGGGAGGACGCAAAAAGTTCCAAGTAGGTCACGACCCACCCCGAGGCGGAGCCCGGGGGAGGTGCCCGCGGAGCGACGGAGGGGGCGATCCTCCTCCCCCGAGGCGGAGCCCGGGGGAGGTGTCGCGGAGCGATGGAGGGGGCGATCCTACCCCTTGGACTGCGCCATCCTCCCCCGAGGCGGAGCCCGGGGGAGGTGTCGCGGAGCGACGGAGGGGGCGATCCTACCCCTTGGACTGCGCCTTGCAGATGCGCTATCCTATCGGAAGGATTTCCTGTCCGGTTGAACGCTGCGAGCTGGCTACACCGGGAGATCACAGATGAAAGGGACCCTCTTTCTGGCCATCCTGCTGCTGTTGTTGCTGGTTGTTCCCCTGGTGGTGGTCGCCGGGCCCCCACCGCCTGTCGGTCCGTCGGGGGGTGAGGCGGGTGTCAGCCCGGAGCCGCTCACTACGCTGCTCTTGGCCATAGGGGCGGTTCCCACCTACCTCGTCTATCGCCGATGCCGGCGAACCTCTTCTCCGGAGCCCGGGAGCCGACCGGACTGAACGCGCCGTTCTTCATTTTTCCCTCTGCCCCGTGCGCCCGGAGGTACTGTGCCCGGGCGATCCCGTCGAAAGCGGGCCGGTGCCAAGGCGTGCGCCCGATTTGGAACGAAGGCCGATGCTCGTTAGACTGGAGATTCGTCCCCTGACCGTCGAGGCTCGGCACCGGTTGGAGGGGTAGACGCAACGGGCCGCCCGCGTTGTGAAATGTTTTCACAGTGGACCCTCTGTGGCCGGTCCGGGAGGCGGTGGCTGGTTGTCGGGCAGAGGGAAGTCAAGAGAGTCGGCATGTGGGCAGACCCCTGTCTTCAGCATCGGATTCTGGCCTGTTTCTTTGTTTCCACCGCTTTTCTGCCGATATCTATCTATTGGACTGAAGGTTGCAGTGAGTCCGCGAGGCACAGGTGTATTTTCCAGGTTGACATGCTCCCGCACCTGTGGAGAAGCGGGTCGGTTCGGTGTCGGGCCGGCCTGAAATGGAGACAAACCACGGTGGAGACCACCGTGTCGGGCCGGCCCTGTCCGGCGGGATACGAGAGGACCGTATGAAACCGAGATCGACGCCTGCGCTACCATTCCGGCACTCTTCGCGTTCGCATGGCGGTTTTCCCCTGGCCGCAACCTTGGGACTCACCTTGCTCCTGGCATCCTGGGGTGCCGGGAGCGCGGTGGCTCAAGCGATCAAGTTCTTCGATTTCGTCCCCACCTGTCCGTCGGACAGCTACTACTACTGCGAGACGTTTCAAGGAACATCGGGGGACTACCAATGGCCCGGGCGCTACTCCTACGAAGAGCCCGGGATGACCGACCTCAGGGCCACCGGTAAGCTCTCCTGCAACGACTGCACCCACTACTGGGACTGGACCTCCAGCGGGTTTACCTACGAGTTCTTCGGACAGCAATACACCGGGGTATACCTCAGCTCCAACGGTTTCCTCTCCTTCACCAGCAACGACCCGGTGCTGCGTGGGGATGGGTTCGATTGGCCCGCCCTACCTGACGGAGACGAGGGGGTCCAGACCGGTATCGTGCTGCAGGGTGGGGATCTCGATCCCAAGGTCTGGACCGGTGGAACGTGCCAGCCACGTTACTCGGTCGGTATTCTGGGCTCGGCGCCGGACCGGTGGGCGGTGATCGACCTGCATTGCATCGAGGGGCACTACGAGTCCAACCCGGTGGGCGACACCGACATCTTCGACCTGCGGGGGCAAATCGTGCTGTTCGAGAGCACCCACCAGGGGACATTTGTCGGCTCCGACGCGGAGATATACCCCCTGGCCAACGCCTTCGACCTGCGCTGGGAGTACGCCACCACCCGCAAGCCGTTCAAGCAGGCCAACGTGGAGCATGGCACCGAGTACCACGTGGCCGGATGGGAGGGCGAGCCGCTGGTGGGGCAGACCGCCTGGCGCAAGCGCTCCCAGTTCTCGGGGAGTTTTGAAGAGGTGTACATCCAGCGGATCCAGAATGTCGCCCATCGCTACCTGCCCACCAACGACTTCAACCCCTGCGCCAGCTCCCCCAGCGACGGCTCCATGCTATGCACCGACTGGGAGCCGGCCTCCTGGAGCTCGGCCTGGGTTCCCCGGGGAGGAACCTACGTCGCCTTGGCGGAGAACACCGCCTTCCCGGTGCGTCTGACCGACCACCACGCCAACTGGCGGGCCTCTGTAGACGGGGTCCCCTATACCGTGGCCTGGTTCTCCTCCAACGGCATCGTGGGGTTCAACAACAGCATCTTCACCCCACCAGCCAGCATCACCAGCAGTGACCCCCCGCCGCTCCCATCGGACCTCGATCCCGACCCTGTCATCGCTGGCTTCTGGTCACACCTGTTCCCCACCTGCTTCGAGACCTGCAACGGTTCGGGGGAGACCGAGTACGTCTGGTACCAGGTCGAGAACCTGGGGACCGAGCCCGTCCCCAACTACCGCCTGACGGTCGGCTTCGAGAACATCCAGCACTTCTTCGAAGGCAACCCCGTGACCTTCCAGTACCAGTTCACCCAGGCCGACCAGAGCTGGCGCATCCTGTGGGACAGGCTCTCCTTCAACAACGACGGCAATAACACGGTCATCGGCTGGGAGAACCACGACGGCAGCATGTCCGGCCCCGGCATCTACGATGTCAACCATACCGAGGGCGGGTTCATGGCCCACGAAGCGGTCGTCATGTCGCCCAGCTCCCCCTGCGGAGAGGTCCGCCAGTTCCACGTCACCCGCAACACCATCCTCCAGTGCGACGTGCTGGCCCACAGCCTGATCGTGGACGAGCTGGACGCAAAGGAAGAACCGGTCACCCTCCAGATCGCAGCACCCTGGGTCCTGCAGGTCCAGATCGACAAGGACGACCCGGTCAGCTCTCACATCTACGGGAACATCGTGGTGAACGAGGGCGCCACCTTCTACTTCGACGACTACGAGCGCTGGGGTGACGATTACTGCAGCGAGCTGGCCACCTGGCACGACGACTACTCCAACATCCTCCACCCCACCGGCTCGGTCGACGTCAAGGGGCTGTTCTTGATCAACACCTGCCCCAGCTTGTCCAAGGCGATCCACCAGTTCGACGTACGCGGGGATCTTACCGCCTCCGGGAACGGCATCATCCGCACCACCGGCGCCAACTGGGAAGGCTCCAGCTTCGTCTGGGACGGCTACCTCCCGGTGTCGAACGGTGGCCTGGCGGCCACCACCGGCTCCGGCAAGCTGGAGCTGGGATACCTGTATCTCTACGACGGGGGCGTGGCCGACATCGACTCCAACAGCGGACAGGAGTCCACCGCCTGGAAACGGTTGATCCTGGCCGGTCCCAACTCGCAGATGACAGTCCGCGGCCAGGGTCGCTTTCGGGTTACCCAGGCGGGGTTCAACACCGGATACGTCAACTGTAGCGGACAGCTCCTGGTGCAGGACGACGCCATTCTCTCCACCGCCGGCTATCTCTCCACGGGGGGGTTCCGATACAACCTCGACCTCGACACCACCTGCCATCTGATCGTGAGCGACCCGGACTGGAGCATCCAACCGCAGGATCAATGGGCCTTCGTCAACGCCAACTACGGCATCTACGCCCGATCGGGCAGCCGGATCGAGCTGGCCGGCGGCCGGATCGACATGGGTGGCTCGGACAGCGGCCGCACCTACCTCGACCCGGGGGCGACCGGCTCGGTGGTCATCGGCGCTGGAGGCTTCGGCGGTCGTTTCTACACCGCCTCCGCCACCGACCTGGTGCTCAGCTCGGGGACCATCGAGTTCGCGAGCGGTTACGCGCAGGTGAACGGCGGCCACACCCTCAGCTCCGCCGCCACCCTGCACCTGACCGCCGTGGGCAACCCCGGTCCACCCATGACCGGGTACTACGATGCGGTCCAGTTCGAGGTCTACGGGGATATCATCCAGGACGGCGGATCGCCCAACCTGCGCGTCCACAATGCCACCAATAGCTCCACCACCCGCATGTACACCGGCTCCAGCTTCACCGGTTCCACCGGCCTCTTCCAGCTAGACAACCTGCTCATCTACCAGGACGCCTCGGTGGCGATGAGCGGATCCGGCGAGATCGACATGTACGGCGACGTGGACATCTCCTGTGTGGCACAGGGGGGCACCGATGGCGGGGGGCCGGCGCGCCTCAGCCTGAGCGGCATCGGCGTCTCCAACTTCAAGCTGGCGGGGGAGGGGGACATCGAGGTGGGGTACGAATCCTGGGCTCCTGCGGGCGGCAACTGCGATGCCGAGTTCCACATGGGAGGGGGGACCCTGACGGCCGACTCCATCTTCGTTCGCTGGAACGGCAGCCGTTTCATCCAGGATGGAGGCGATATCACCCTGGTCGGCGACTACGGGGGAACCACCTACGGCTTCCGGCTGACCGACTCCGGCGATGCCCGGATATCGGCCGGATCGGTCACCGTGAACCCCTATGGCGCCATGGTGGCGGCCAACAGCGAGCTGGAGATGCCGGCCGGCGGATCGGGCACCTTCCAGGTCATCAACAGCCTGAACGACCTGAATATCTACGGGACCGCCACCATCGACAGCGGAAGCCTGACCCTTGGCGATGACCTGATCGTCTACTCCGGTGGCCTGTTCACCATGGCGGACGGCTCCAACGCCACCGTGCAGGTCAACGACGACACCGATGTCTACGGCACGATGACCCTCGCCAACCTGACCGACCCTGGCACCGATGTCCTCTTCAAGGACACCCTGACCGTCAGGCCCGGCGGCAGCCTGATCATCCAGGGTGGCGCCACGGTAGAGGTCGAGTCGGTGCTCTACAACCGCTCCGCCGTCACCGTACAGGCCAATGCGCTGCTCGACGCCAATGGCGGCGTGGAGAATGGGGCGGTCGGCGCTCCTGCGACCTTTGCGCTGGCGGGATCCGCCACGGTGACATCGGCTCAGACCTTCAACAACACGACCGAGGGGACGGTTGTCATCCAGGAGAACGGGCGGTTCCTGAACACGGCCGCCTTCACCAACTGGAACACCGGCGCCGACTTCCTCCACGCCGGACTGGCCACCTCCACCTTCGGCCAGTTCAACAACTACGCCAACGTCTTTTTCAGCTCCAGCGGGGGGATCGAAGCGGCCAGCTACACCCAGACCGTCTCTGATTTGGCCTCGACCAGCTTTGCGCTGGGTTCTGAGGCACAGGTGGCGACCGGATACACCTTGATCGACATGGGCCAGGTGGATCTCACCGCGGGCGCGCGGTGGACGGCCACCACCAACGGGACCTTCGGTGCGCTCGAGGTGACCAACAGCGGAGTGTTCAACGTATCCGGGGGGACCCTGGTGTCCAACGGCTCGGTCGCCGTGCTGTGCCCACTGACCTGTGGCCAGCTGGAGGTCACCAGCGGTGCGGTACAGCTCACCTCGGCCGCCGAGGTCATCCGGGCCGAGGGCGATCAGATGTTCCGCCCCATGGGCGGGGTGTTCACCGGGGGGGGGCTGAGCCTGCAGCCGTTGGCCACGGTGGTGTTCGACAACGACGTGCGCGGTGATTTCTCTGGCCAGCTGTCCGTCTCTCCGACCGCTCTGCTGCGGTTCGAGAGCAACGAGCTGCGGTCGGACCCCGCGGATCTGATGTTCGCGACCGGCCTAATATCGGGAACCGTGACCCAGGGGCTGGACGGGGACCCGGCCTATGGGGACGTGGGATTCTACGGTGATCTCAACATCAGCGGGAGCTGGACCATCCGACAACACTCGTCCGCCACCGACGATCGCGTCCTGCAAGCCCGCAACAACCTGCTCTTGTCGAGCGGTACCCTGACCATCGAGCCGCACAGCGAGGTCGCTGTCACAGCCAACCTGACCCTTCAGGGCACCTCGCCGGCCCTGGGGGTGCAGGGCCTGGCCTCGGCCGACCGGCTCGTCCAGAACGCCGGTCTGGTCCAGGTGAACGACCCCGTCGCCCAGCTCACCCTCTACGATTCTTCCGCCCACGCCTCGGGGGGACACGAGATCAACGATGGCCTGCTCGAGATCAGCGCAGGAACCTACGACAACTTCGGCCACTTCAACAACCTGGGGTACCCGACCGGCCTGGGCCTGGTCGCCAACGTCCAGATCTCACAGCTCTCGGGCGCCCCCACCGTGGTGCACTTGACCCGCAACACCGGCTCTTGGGCCCGTTTCTCGGGGGCTACCGCCTGGCTCGCCCACGCCGATGGGGTGCTCCAGGTGGCGGACGACCTCTTGATCGAGAACGGTGGTAAAGTAAATGTATCTGGTGGCGCCCAGTGCACGGTGGCCGACCGGATCCAGGTCGATGGTGCCACCTCGCTGCTGGAACCGGTGTCTCCCGCCCTCTTCACCGCCTCCTCGCTGCGCCTGGTCAACGGTGGTCAGGCCCGGTTCAACGCTTCGGGTGGGACACCCACCTATACCTTGACCGGCGCCGTGGGCGACGGCCTGACGACCCCTCAGTGCACCAGCTACTCCAGGCTTTGCAGCATCCAGGTGGAGGGAGCCACCTCCACCCTGCAGGTCGAACCTGGTGCCGCGCTCCACGCTTCGGCCAGCATCTACAACACCGGCGTCATCAACATCGCCCAGAACGGGGTGCTGCGGGATCTGGCCGCGACCGGGTTGAACTACGTCTACAACGGGACGGGAGGGCAGATCGACCTTTTTGGCCTGTTGGACGCCGAGGACTGGTTTGTCTCCCTGGGAACCGTGCGGGTCCAGGGCAACGCCGCAGCGCCCCACGGTTTGCTGGACGTCGGCGTGGATGCCGTCTTCTCGGCGGGAACCGGCGAGGTAGAAGCCTCGGCCTCGCTGAGGGTGGCCGATGACCTGCTGGTCGAGGGCTCCGCCATCTTGACCAGCGCGGGTACCGTCACGGTAGGGGTCGGCAGCACCTCCAACAACCTGCGCATCAACGCCACCGGCAGCCTGGTCCAACAAGGGGGAAGCATCGCCGTCTCCGGGCTGCTCTCCATGGCCGGCACCAGCTCCGCCTCCCGCTCCACCTTCACGCAGAACGCCGGTACGCTCTCCATCGACCGTTTCGAGATCACCAACGCCAACTGGACGGTGGGAGCCGGCGTGGTCGATAGCTGCACCCGGGCCGTGGCCACGCTCGGAGGATCGATCAGTCAGGTCAACTCCTACGCCAACTTGACCATCGATGGCTCTGTGAGCCTGGTCAACGGGGTGCTGACCGATGGGGTGTCGGCGGCGGGCTCCAACCTCCGTGTCGGCCTCAACGGTGTCCTGACGGTCAACCCCACGGGTTCGCTGCTGATCCATCGCCAGCTGGCCGTTCCTCGGGGCACGGTGACCAACCAGGGCCGCATCGCCGTGACCCGCAGCGATCCGCCCAGCGAGTACAACCTGATCGGATGCAGTCAGACCAGCACCGGGGTCTCCTGTAGCTTCGGTGGGGGCACCGTCACCAACAGCGGTGATCTGTGGCTGGGCAACGAGCTGTACCTCCAGGGGACCAGCTCCCAACTGGCGCAGTACAGCCAGTCCGCCACCGGCGACCTTCGGCTCGGCTGCCTCGATTTCGACAGCTGCGTGGCGGGCGATGATCCCGCTCAGAATGGCGCCATCCACATCGGCACCTACGCCTCCTTCACCCAGAACGGGGGCAGCGTGACCACCTCGACCGGCTACCGCAACGTGGCTTCCTGCGGCGATACGGCGGCGGTGACGGTACAGGGGAACCTGCAGGTGCACCAGGGCAGCTTCGACGTCAACGGCAACCTCTGCCTGGCTGCCAACGGCAGGGCCACCATAGACGACAATGGGAGCTTCGCCAGCCGTGGCCTGGTCACCATAGGGGGAGAGGCCGGAGCGACCGCCGACCGGGACGGGGATGTGATCCTCAAGAGCGGCTCGATCCTGACCCTGGATGGCTGGGGGCACCTGGTGGCTCAAGATGTCAACGGTGAGCTGGGTAGCAGCCTGATTGTCACCGGCACTTCCGGCGTTGCCGAGGTCGTCATCGACCTCCAGGCTGCCGACCGCTATTTTCCTCTGGTTCAGCTCGATCAGGAGGGGGCGGACAGCCAGAACGCGTTCTCGGTTGGGCAACTGTTGCTCACCGGCGGCACCCTGTGGGCCGACCACACCGTGTCGCTTCTGGGCAGGACGGGTGAGGAGATCTGCAACGACGGCGCCGACAACGACGGCGACGGCCTGGCTGACTGCGCCGATCCCGCCTGCTTCCACTTCGCCGCCTGCCGCGATCTCCGAGACGTCGAAGACTGCAACGACGGCGCCGACAACGACGGCGACAGCCTGGTGGATTGCGGCGATCCCGAGTGCTGGAGCCATCCCGCCTGCGAGGACGTGGTGGATGGGCATTACGGCGAGGTCTGCGGGAACGGCGTGGACGATGATGGAGACACGCTGGTGGACTGCGGCTCCCCCTGGGACCCCGAGTGTGCCGCCTGGTGCGGCGCCCCCCCCTACACCGCCGAGGTCTGCAACGACGGGATCGACAACGACGGCGACACCCTGGTGGACTGCGCGGATCCGGAGTGTCTGCTGACGACCCATTGCGGAGGCGGCTTCGACAGCGCCGTGATCTCCGGGACGGGCTCGGTATCCGTGCTTCGCGGAAGCCAGCTCGACGTATCCGAGCGGGTTCGACTATGGGTTGCGGGCTCGACCACCCTGGATCTGACCGGCGGGAGTTACTCGGCCACCGAACCCAACCGCCTGGCGGGCCGGCGAGTCGTGTTCACGGACACCAGCAGCCTGGTCACGGACAAGGACATCGACATCCAGGGCCAGGTGGAGCTGTGGAACACGGCTCAGCTCCTCCAGACGGGAGACCGGGTGCTGGCCGTCCGCAAGAACGCCGAGCTGCGGTTGCTGCAGCAGGCCGAGGCCACCATCGATGCCAACCTGCATCTGGCCGAGTTCGAAGCGGGGGCCCTCTCCGGCGGACGGCTGAGGCTGGAGCACCTCTCCCGGTTCCAGCTCCAGCGCGCCGACGACTCCCGCTACTACCTCGGCGGATCGCTGCAGGTGTCCGATCGGGCGTTTGTGCAGACCCCCATGTTCGTCCTGCGCTCCAACCCCTCCCTGGCGGCGCTGGGCGCTGCACCGGCGGAGATCGTCCTGAGCGACGAGGGGCAGCTTCGCAGCTGGACCGATCCCGCCCTGGGGCTCACCTCCAACGATTGCTTCACGCCCGATCTCTCCCCCTACCCGGCGGGTGCGTCCCACCCGGTTCCCACCTTCGATCGGCAGCAGTCCTGCTCCTGGATCCACGGCCATGCCACCCTGCGCGTTCAAGGTGACGGCGGAGATCGAGGCGGTCCGGATGGCACTGGCCTACCCGATGGCAGGCCGGACGGCGGCTTGCTCACCAACCAGCGCATCATCGTCAATGCCGCCCAGAACGAGACGGTCAGGACCACCACCGGCTGGCACCCGGCAGTGAACGAGCCCCTGGGGCTGATTGTCATGGGGAACGGCCTGGTGGTGAAACACGACGGTCCCATCGAGAACTACGAGGACGCCATCGACGTCCGGCGCGACAGCCTGCTGGCGGTCTTCGACCATGCCGAGCTCCGCACCAGCCGGCTTCTGGCCCACACCAGGCAGGACTACTCCGGTACCCCGGGACGGGCCGGCTGGATCTGGGTCGGATGGGGGGCCACCCTGGCCACCGAGTCCTTCGATCTCGACGGGTATAGCGAGGTGGCCTTCTTCGGGAGCTTCGATCCTGGCGAGGGGGTTGTGGTCCGCCTGTTCGACCAGCAGGGCGATCCCGCCCGCGACACGGCGGTGACCACTCCGACCTTCTGGGCTCCCCAGTACTCGCGGATCTGGACACCACCCGACTGGATCTCCTCGCTGCTGCTGGGTCCCATCAGCTATCCCGGGACCCCCTCGGGGCTGGCCATGGGCCACGCGGGCGGGAGCTTCCTCTTGCCCGGTGGCGCCGGTGTGGTTCTGCCGCCTTCCGGCTGTGACATCTGCCACGCCTTCGCGCCGGACGCGGTCAGCGGAGAAGCCCGATTGGTCCCCGGCATGACCGGGAGCGCCGGCGGCGAAGGGGTGGCCGGCCCTGGCGGGCTGGCCTCGGGCGCGATCTGGATCACCGGAGGGATCAACACGCTGGTGCATCTGGCCGGCGACGTCATCGCCGATGGCCAGGATGCGCCTACCGGCGGCGGTGGGGGCGCTTCCGGTGGTGGGGTCTACATTCGGGCTCACGACCTGGAGATCGGCTCCTACGCAGGCTTCTCGGCAAGGGGTGGTGCCGGGTCGATGGACGGGGCCAGCTATCTCGGCGGTGGCGGCGCCGGCGGGTTCATCCTGATGGAGTACACCGACCAGCTCACACCGGTCGATGCCTTTACCCTGTTGCGCAACTCCCACGTCGGCGGCGGCCAGGGAGCCCATTCCGGTGGCCATGGAATCTTCGCCGTGGCGCACTGGGATTCGACCAACGGGCGGATCGACAACCTCTACTCCACCAACCTGGTGTTCCGCTCCGATCCCACCCTCGATCCACCCCCCGAAGGGGTGCGGGTATGGGGCAACTGGACCCAGCTCGGTCCCACCGGTGGGGGTCGGGGGCTGGTGTCGGATACGGCCGACCTGAACCTGACGGTAGACGGGGCGCTGCTGATGGAGCAGACCGACTACCTGCAGTCGGCGGGCACGGTCAACCTGGCGGTCGGCACCTTGAACCTGAACGATTCCCGCTGGCTCGGGCTGGTCGATCCCACCGCACCGGAAGAGCAGTGGGAGCTGGCCGGCACCCTCCACATCGTGAGCTCCGGCAGCAACAGCGTCAGCGACGACTCGGTGGTCGCGGTGGCCTCCCTGGACATCGACGGGGCCAGTGGCGACTGGACCTTCGCCGGCAGTGCGGGGCACCCGGTCCGGGTCATCGGCGATTCCATCACCCTGGGCGGCGATGAGCACAACATCGACACCTTGCAGCTCGGCCCCTTCGCCACCATGGAGGGCAACGTGGCGGTCGAGGCCGACATCCGGGTGACCATCGCCGCAGATCTCTCCACCCGGATCGATGCCAGCGGCTGGGGGCTCTCACCCGGCGAGCCGGCGAGCGCACCCGGCGTGTCCGGTAGCTCGGGCGGTGGCGGCGGCTACGGCGGAGGCGGGGGAACCGCACCGGGCGGTGCCTCCGGAGGAGCCTGGTACGACTCGGCATTCACGCCGGTCCAGCTCGCCAGCTATGGTGGCAACGGCGTGTTGAACGCCCATGGTGGCCCGGCCGGAGGGTCGGTCTCGCTGGTGGCTCCCACCTGCTCCATCGGTGCTCCCATCAGGGCCAACGGTCAACCCGGCCTGGTGGTCGGCAGCGATTCGGGCGGTGGCGGTGCCGGCGGCCGGATCCGCGTCGAGTGCGCCAATATCACACTGGTCGCCGATGGCACGGCCGACCTGGTGGCCAACGGCGGCAGCTCCACCTATGGAGGGGGAGGCGGTGGCGGCCGGATCCTCATCCGGACCGACGCCTACCACGATTTCCGCTGCCAGGTGCAGGGGGGAGCGGGGGGCGACGCCTCGGGCTCCCTGGATGACGGAGAGGTCGGAACCTGCGGGCTGCTGATCGAACGGCCGGACCCGGATCCGGCCGACCTCTATGTTCAGGACGGCTTCCGCTTGCAGCCGGCCGACGACCGCTCCCTGAATCTGCTTCAGGTCTTGCCGGATACCCTGTTGAGCGGCGTGTTCGACGGGACCATCTCCATCGTTACCTGGCAGATCGATCCGACGGCCATCTGGCGATTCGATGAGGCCGCCACGGTGACATCCGACACCATCGTGTGGAGCGACGACGGCCTGGTCGGAAACAGCGCCATCTGGCCGGATCTGAATGTCAACCTGGCATCCGCCGCCACCTTCAACGCCGACATGAACCTGGGCCACCTCAGCCTGCAGCCTGCCAGTGGCGTCGGGCCCCTGGTCCAGTTCGGCACCGGTGCCAGCATCACCACCGCGCGGGCCACCTCCATGAACCTGACCGGTCTGGGGACCGCCGTCGTCGCCGCCAACGCGAGGCTCGACCTGGAGGGGACAGCCGACCTTGGCACGACCGGACCCGGCGCCGGAGATGACGCTTCCCTGCCGGGCGGCGGGGGCGCCGGCGGTGGCTTCGGCGGCAGCGGCGGCGATGGGCAGTTCTTGAGCACCCTGCCAGTGGGCGGCACCTACTACGCCTCCTCGCTGGCTCCCACCCAGGTGGCTGGAGACGGTGGCCAGGGGGTCTGGTCGGGTACACCTGTCACCTATGCCTCGGGCGGCCGTGGCGGTGGCCAGATCCGCCTGGTGGCCAACCGGATCGACCTGGATGGTGTCATCGACCTGGACGGCCGCAACGGCGGGGTGTCGGATGGCGGTCACGTGGGTGGTGGTGGCGGTGCCGGCGGTGCCGCGCTGCTCGACGCCCAGCTGTTCGACATCACCCCGGCCACCTTCCGCCTGGATGCCCGAGGGGGTGCCGGCGGGGTCGGTGCAGCCTACAGCGGTGGGTCCGGCGGCGGCGGTCGGGTCCTGTTCCGGTTGAGGGACAACTCGGCCAGTGCGGCCATCAACGCCCCCAGCCTGGCCGACATCCTGGCCAGTGGGGCGTCGGTCGCTGCCGGCAGCGGCGGAGCCGGGGGAGGCCAACCGGGGACCATGGGAGTGGTGCTGGAAGGCAGCCTGTTGAGCCCACCCGTGGCCGACTACCTGTACGTGGTGCAGGGCTGGCGGCATGAGACCGCCGATATTCCGCACACCTACACCCGCTATGACGCGACGCGGGCATCCCCGGTCATCCTCGACAGCCCCCAGCCGGTCACGGTGCAGGCGGATCAGATGATCCTGACCGGGGTGGAGTGGAGCCTGGAGGGCTCGCTATCGATCTTCGCCAGCGCGCTTTCGGTGAACGGCAGCGACGTCCATTGTGCCGGTCCGGTGGATATCACCACCAGCCAGCTCGGATTGCAGGTCCTGGTGCCCTGGACCGGCTCGACCCTGGGTTCGGATACCGCGCTCATCCTGAGCGGGAGCAACGTGGGCAGCTGGGCTCTGGCCTCGTCCGCCTTCCAGTCTCCCAGCATCGGTGTGGCCGAGATGGTCGATCTCTCCCTGGCCACCACCAGCGTGCTGCAAGGGAGCTCCGACGTTTCCTTGAGCGGCAACCTGACGATCGATGCCACCTCGGGGTTCAACGCCAACGGCTACGGTTATGACGGTGAGGAGGTGGCTCTCGGCCGAGGGGAGAGCGCGACCGCCGGCGGCGGCGGAGGCGGTGGATATGGGGGCAGCGGTGGTCAGGGCAGCCAGGGCGCCAGGGGTGGCAGCTTCCATTCCAGCGCGCTGAGCCCCTACCCGGTACCCGGCTCGGGCGGCGGAAACGGAGCGGTTGCAGGGGCAACCGGTGGTCGAGGCGGCGGCGCCATCTCCATCAAGCTGGGCGGCATCGCCAACATGGACGGCTACCTGCGGGCAAACGGAGCCGACAGCCTGGCGGCCAGCGGCGCCTCGGGCGGGGGCGGCTCCGGCGGCAGTATCTTCATCACCGCCGATCAGATCCAGGGCCCGACCACCTGCGAGGTCAACGGCGGCAACGCGGCCGTGGCTGCCAATCGCGGCGGCGGCGGTGGCGGCGGGCGTATCCTGCTGTCGGCCAGGAACCTGAGCTCCTTCAACGGGTGGGATCACTTCGCGGTGGAACCGGGCGCCGGCTTCGCCTCCGGTACCCCGGGCACCGCCGGTGTGGTCCAGCTGGCCGACCTCGACCTGTACGGCGTCTCCTCCTGGCGGTTCGAGCCGATCGATACCGGGCTGTACTCCAACTACCGTAACTTCATCGCCCGACCCTCGACGGCCAGAGGCCTGATCCAACCCGCCGCCGAGGAGCTGACCGTGTCCATCCGGGGCAGCTTCCTCCTCGAGTCGGGTATGGCCTGGAACACCGGTGGCCACCACTTCCTCCTCTCGGCCGACAGCGTCTCCTTCTCCGATCTGGATGGCAGCACGCCTACGCTCGCCACCGAGGGGGCGAACTTCACCATCGTGGCCAGCAGCACCGTGGACCTGCTCAACGATACCGACATCACCCTGGTGGCTTCCGACAACTCCGCCGGGACCTTCACCGTGACGGGACGCGCCGACCTGCACCTGGCCGATACCAGCGAGATCTGGGGCAACGTGGTCTTTTTGGGCAGCAACCTGACCACCGACGCCGGCACCGTGATCCACGCCACCTACGGGTATCATGGCAACACCGGTCCCGGGACTCCGGGCAACATGGGGGTCGCCTCCGGCGGATCGGGTGGCACTTACGGCAACCGGGGGGGACGCGGCTCGGCCAACCTTCGGACCGGAACCCCTTACGGTTCCGAGATCGCCCCGACCGATCCCGGCTCGGGAGGCGGTCCGGCCAACACCGGCGCTGGACTGGTTCCCAGCTCCGGCGGGCAGGGCGGCGGCCTGGTGCGAATGGAATCCAACTCGGCCCTGGGGACGGTCGCTCTGCAGGGTGACATCGACGTGTCCGGCGGCAACGGCACCTTCTCCGGCAACTACGCCGGGGGAGGCGGGGCAGGCGGCTCTGTCTATGTCTCCACGCCAGACCTCCAGTTTGCGGTCTCCTCCCTGCTCGATGCCACCGGCGGTACAGGCGGTGAGGCCATGTATGCCGGTGGCGGGGGAGGTGGCGGTCGCATCGCCCTGTGTCACAACACCGGAACCCTGGCGGGATCGGTGCTGGTGAGCGGAGGGACGGGCCCCGGCACCGCCGAAGCGGGCCAGCTGGGGACCTACGCCCCTGTCTGCACCCCCAGTCAGCCCGGTGCGGTGGTCCTGGCGACCACCAACGAGGTCCACATGGGCGACATCGAGATCGGCCAGACCGGCACCTACCCGTTTTTGGCCTTCACCCTGAGCGAGATCAGCAGCAACGAGGGGGCGCTGATCGACTCCTTGACCCTGACCGCCCGCGGCACGGTGGATGAGACCACCCACCTGGGTCAGCTCAGGCTGGTGCGGGATAACAACAAGAATGGAATCGAGGACGCCGGCGACGTGACCGTGGGTACCCCCCGGAGCTTTGCGGCCAACAACGGCCAGTTGACCTTCGCCAGCGATCCGGTGACCGAACCGGTTACCCCCCTGCTCACCATGGATGCCGAGGCCTCGGTGGACCTGCTCATCGTCGGTGCGCTGAACGGGACCGTGGCTCAGGGGCTCAATATCGAGATCGCCATCCTAGAGAACAGCGACCTGGCGATCCGCGGTGACTTGACGCTCTCGACCGGCCAGGTGGTCGGCGCTCCGGTCCTGTCCGGCATCAAGACCATCAAGGTGGCGCCGCTGCCCGCCGTGTCCACCTTCACCCCCCGACGGCACTCCAACGCCAGCGGCTTTATCATGGACGTCTATGGCGTCAACTTCACCCCCAACCCGGCGACCAACCCTCTGTCCGCCCAGCTCGATACCTGGGTGCCCACCCTATTTGCCGGCATCGAGCGGATCAGCCCGGCACCGACCGCCAGTCACTTCCAGGGCCAGGTGCCGGCCGCCCCCTCGGCGCACAACGGGTTCTACAACGTCCAGGTGGTGACCGACAACGGCAGTAACCTCGAAAGCGCCATCAAGTTCGAGTTCTTCGAGCCTTGCGACACCGGCTTGCCCGGCCTCTGTGGAGAAGGGGAGCTGGTCGGAGGCTTCTGCCTCCAGGTCAACTACCCCACCACCGAGATCTGCGGCAACGGCATCGACGAGGACTGCAACGGCTCCGATCTGAGCTGCACCGGGACCGATGACGATGGCGACGGCTGGGCCGAGAACCAGGGCGACTGCAACGACGATCCGACCGATCCGCAGGCGGTGCTCAACAACCCCGGCATGGGGCTGATCTGTATCCAGGACGAGCTTCATCTCGACCTGACTCAGCTCTCCGGCGAGCCCAGGAACATCGCGGTCCATTCCCTGGCCGAGGACAGCCTCTCCTCCGTCTGGAGGATCCGGGCCACCTCCAGCTGGTACACCGAGGCGCGCGAGGTGCTCAAGGATAGCCACCTGAGACTGGACGGCAGCGGCGACTACGTGTCGGTTGCCCCCTCGCTGAGCCTGGGGCCGGAGGCCTACCTCACGGTCATGGGCTGGGTCCGGTTCCAGGGGGTACCCGCCTCTGACGCCGCCATCGTCTTCAAGGGAGGCGATGACCCCGCCACCTGGGAGTACGGCCTGTACTACCACCGGACCTCGGGACAGTTCCGCTTCGTGCTGGGAACAACGGACGGCAACCGCTACGAACGGGCGGTCAACGCCGCCCTGGTGCTGAACCACTGGTTCCAGGTGGTGGGCACCTACAACGCCGCCACCGGCTTGATGCGCCTCTACTTGGACGGTGCCCTGGTCGACTCCGCCTATCTTTCCGGAACCCCTGCGCCTCTCTTGGGCGGCTCGCCCCTCTACGTGGGGGGTCACGGTGGTACCGCCCTGGGCTCCGTCAACGGAATGGTGGACGAGGTCCGGTTGTTCGGGCGGGTGCTCGATCCCACCGACATCCAGGACGACAACCTCGCCATCCGCCAGGGGCTCGACTCGGCCATCGACCGCGAGCAGGAACGCCTGTACTTGACCTTCGACTACGGGACCTGGGACGAGTCGGTGCGCGCCAACCACGGCACCACCCATGGCGATGCCCGGATCTCGGGCCGCTCCGGCCGACACGAGTTCCCCGTGCTGGCCTACACCATCGCCACCTCCAACGGAGTGGACCTCTACGACGAGAACCACCAGCTATGGATGCGCATCCCGGTGAGCACGGTGACCGGTCAGGGGGCGCTGCAGGCGGGTGACCTCGACTTCGCCGAGATGGCCAACGGCGTGATGGCCGTGGCCAGCGCCGATCCCGCTCAGGGCGTGGTGGTGTTCGACTTCGCCAGGGACCGGATCTTCCGCATCAACAGCGCCGGTCGCCAGGACTACCTGGGCAACTTCGGGTCGTTGGCCGAGGCGGCCTATGGCGAGGCCGATGCGGCCTGGGCCATCCCCGACAGCGCCATCACCGGTCTAGATATCGATTCCGATGGGGATGATTCCGTCCTCATCGGAGTGGGGCAGGCGGGCTACATCACCGCGGTCGATCTGGATACCGCCGGCGACCCGGTAGCCAGCGAGGCGCTGCCTTATCCGAGCGGCCCAGCCACCGGCCTGACCTTCGGGGAGGCCGGCAACCTCTACTATGGGTACCTGGACCCGACCTCGGTCCCCCACTACCAGCTCATCCAGGGGGTGACCGCCTGGATCGCCGGCGGAGGAACCGACCTGGGGGTGCGGGCCATCGATCTGCCGGCCGGTGTGACGGCGATCAATGACGCCTCGTTCAACCTGGCCCAGGAGGCTCCAGCCCCCGGCTACCTGCTGACCGTGGCCCACGACCAGGGGTTGACCTGGGGTTTCCCCGCGCCGACCGTGGCATCGGACGCCGAGCTGGACCAGGAGCCGCCCATGGAGCACTGCCCCACCGGGAGCGTGGTTTCGGTGTGGAACGACTTCGACTCCCGCTACAGCGCCTGCTCGGGAGAGGGAGGAGGCATCACCCACTACGACTACAACCTGACCCGGCTGACCGAGTACATCGACGACACCTACGAGACCAACATTGTGGGCCGACTGCCCAGCCTGGATGTTCGAGGCGTCGCCGGCTACTCCAACATCGCCGTGGCGCACGCTCTGGGTGTCTCCTTCTTCGCCATCCCGCTGGCCCAGGGAGCCTGCGTGGTGCCCGAGGAGCTGGGCATCTGCCAGGATGGACTGCAGTATCCGATCGAGTCGGGTGAGCTGGTCTGTATGCAGGAACGGTTCGAGGAGCACGAGTACTGCGGACCGCCCGACTCCAACTGCGATGGGGATATCGACCCCCGATTCCCCGAGACCTGCTTCACCGGCATCCCGGTCGTCAGCGTCCAGCCCGACCTCTCCATCGATGTCATCGGCTGCGACCCCATCCCGGTCACCCTGCCGGAGCCGATCGTGGTGGATGACAACGATCCGGCACCGGTGGTCGCCTGCTGGACCGACCGTCCCGATCCGGTGATCATCAACGGTCTGTTCAACGACTGGTCCAGCACCCCCCCGGTCGGCGAGTCCTCCTCTGGTACCGTCCGCTACTCGGTCCAGTACACGGAGAACAAGCTGTCGGTCCGCATGGATGGAACCAACATCGAGGGCAACTCCCTCGGTTTCCGGTTGGCCATCTCGGAAGGGGCAGACGGGGTGGGATGCACCGTTCCCACCGGTGTGAGCGGTGCGGCCTTCCAGGGACCTGCGGTGCTTCCCAACTGGATCTTCGAGATCGACGATCGCCTCAACGTGCGGGTGAAACGCTGCGATCCGACGCTCAACCAGTTCTACCTGGTGGAGATGATCCCGCTGGTGGCCACCGCTACCTCCGGGCTAGAGATGAAGATCGACCTTGCCCATTCCCTGTTCGCCGGCACTCCGCTGTCCAACCCCAACGGGCTGAGCTACTTCTACTTCTGGATCTACGACAGCGGTTCGAACGCCGTCTCCCACACCTTCCCAACCGCCAACCCGGTGGGGGGCGGGGAGACCCCGCCCATCTTCACCCATGCCTATCCTCTCCAGCGCACCATCGAGCTCGACAACATGATGGCCCCGGGTTTCCACAGCTATGGCTGCAGCGCCACCGATTTCGACGGACATGTGGGGATGGACCAGATCGGCATCGTCATCACCAAGACCAGCGACCCCGTAGTCCACCCACCGCCGCACATCATCAGCCTGGAAGCCACCAGCCCGGCGGGCACCTACGTCCAGATCCGTTGCGTGGGGGGTGATCCGGGTGCCGCTCACTACCCAACCTGCCCGGGGGGAACCATCTGGACCAACGAGGATATTGCCCCCCCCGTCCCCGAGAACTGCGCCATTCCGCTTCAGATCACCAACAACGCTCCCGCCCTGTTCCCGGTGGGGATCACCACCGTGACCTGGCGCGTCGGGGATAGCAACGGCGCTTCCAGCCAGGCGATCCAGCATGTCAATGTCTTGGACACCACGCCGCCCCTCCTCGACTTCCCCATCATCCCCGGCGTCACCGTCCGGTTGCCCTCAGGAGATGTGCTCCAGTACATCCCCTATGAAAACAACCCGTTGGAGGCCGAGCACCTGGTCACCCCCCTGTGTATCGACAACGGCGATCCCACTCCGGTCTGGGCCTACTCCGGCCTGCCTGTCAGCCTGGAGGTGGGAGGATTGGATGGCGAGTATTCCTATATCGACTGCACCTGTGGCGACCGCTGGGGCAACTCCGTCACCGAGCAGCTCTACGTGGTGCGGCAGCCACCCACGACCGATCCGCCAACCATCGGCCCGCTGGTACCGGATAGCCTCCACTTCTTCAACGAGGAGCAGCTGTTCTCCTTCACCGTGGATGGACACCCCGCCTGTCCGCCTCCCGTGGTCACCATCTCTGGGGCCGACTCGGTACCGCCCAACGACGAGAATACCCACTACTTCGTGATCGGTACCGAGGGGATCAGCGTCGTGGATGTGATGGCGACCTCGAGCTGCTACAACGCGAGCTCCTATCGGAACTGGAGCATCGGGATCGACACGGTGCCTCCGGTCCTGACGAATTATGACGCCGTCGCCCAGCCGCTCGATCCGGCCGACACCTCGTTCTTCAGGGGGTTCTTCCCGGGTGAGAGCTCTCCCACCTTCGCGCTGACCGGTAGGGCGGACGACGTGGGTTGCGGTCTGCAGTCGGTGACCGCTCGGCTCGTGTACGAACCGCTGTCGGTGGAACCGCCTCCCCAGACCGTGACCTACCTCTTCAACCAGGTGCCGGACCTGGGCGGGATGCCGCTGACCGGACCGGAAGCGATCAACAACCCGGTGTGCAGCGATGCCCTCTGGTGCGATTCGGTGGGGATGGGGGTGGAGATCCCCCTGGCCGCCGAGATGGGGCCCTACCAGGTTGTAATCACCGCCTTCGACTGCGCGGGCAACTCGGACGAGAGGATCATCTCGTTCTATGCGCTCGACCTGCAGCGGGCGATCAAGCGGATGCAGGCCGCCATCGACCGATACGTGGGCGATCCTCCTGCCAGTGGCTCCATGCAGCAGCTCGATAGCTGGATCCGCCTGGAAGAGCTGCTGACCGATGGGGCCACCGGTGCCCAGCCGATCTACGAGCACACCCTGGCCGCCCTGCAGCACGAGGAGTTTCCCACCACCCAGGTCGGCCTGTACGCCGGCAATCTGCAGATGAGCGAGGTGATGAGCTACCTGGTCCTGGAGGATGGCAGCCTGCATCCGGAAGCGACCCAAGACATCGGCGAGATCCAGGAGAAGCTGGACGAGATGTCGATCGGTGCCCGCATCGTCACCCGCCAGCGCTACGACCAGGCCGTTACCGACAATCTCTTCGTCGACGAGGACCAGCGGCTGCAGGCGGAAGCCTCGATCGACCTGGGCACCACGTCACTCTTTTCGGCAGAGCGGCTGGTTCACCTGCGCAATGGAGAGACCCGCCGCTACCTGGGTATCGACCAGGATCTGTGGGATCTCGACCAGGAGATCGCCGAGCAGGGCGCCGACATCTGCGTGCAATCCGCCGTACCGGTTCTCGACTCGGCGATCGTGGACGCCGGGCTGTTCGCCACCCACGCCCAGGACTCGGGCGAGGTCATCATGGGCCGGGCGGAGATGCTGAATGTGAAGAGCACCCTCGAGGATATCTGGTTCGTGATGCACTGCGTACCCCCCTACTTGCCGGACGGCAATCTGCCGCCGGGCTACTTGCATCCGGTGGAATGCGAGAACGCGTTCCCCCTGATCGATCCCCAGGTTGGTGACAATCAGCCCAACAGCGAGGAGCTGGCGGTCAACATTCTCGACCTGCTCAAGATCCAGGGCGCCTACCAGACCCTGACGGCCAGCCGCTATGTGGCCACCTTCGCTCAGCAGTACCGCCTGGCGCTGGCGGCCCGAGTGGCCATCACCGACGGCCTGGACAATGCCGCCAACCAGATCTGCGGCGGCTGGGAACATCCCATCATCCAGGCAGCCAAGACGCGGTGGCTGGACCTGGAGGCGCTGCGCGACACCATCATCGACCCCGAAATGGTGGACAGCGTGGAAGACAACGCCGAGATCCGGATGCGCAACTGGTCGCTGCTCGCCACCGATGTGGAGAGCCGTTGCCTGGCGGTCTACGTCTACAATGCCGCCTACTACTACGATACCATCTATGTGGATGTGAACTATTATCGGGACGGAGAGGAGGAGATGAACCCCATCCTGACCGAGGTCATCTGCCAGGAGCCGCCCGTCGGTTCGGAGGGCGACAATCTGAGGATGTGGCTCGAGCAGCTTGATCTACACGATGACTGCGAGTGCGCCTGTAGCGACCCGAACCTCAGTTGTGATCAAGTAGGTGGTAACTGGACGTTCTGCAACACATTCTGCGGGTCAGCCTATCACTGCCCACAATAAAAGTGATTACGGACGAGCCGTTACCCGTCTGCTGAGCTCCTGGTCGTACCGCTCGACCGCCTCCACCAATCCGTCCACAAGCCGGTCGCTGTAGTCCGGATCGAGCACCCGAAACCCCTCCTCCGGGTGGGTCAGAAAGCCCAGCTCCGCCACAACGGCCGGCATGAGGGCCCCCCGGAGCACCCGGTACCGGGCCTGCCGCACCCCTCGATCGGTGGCCCCGGTGTGGGCGATCAACGAGGCCTGGAGAATCTCCGCAAGGGTGGCGCAAAGACCGTGATTGTAGGTCCGCTGCAGGTCGACCAGGATGGAGGCCACCTCGTGGCCGGTGGGGCCAGCCTCGGGTGGCTCGGGGGAGATCGGTTCTGCAGTGGGGTCATCCGGGGAGAGGTAGAAGACCTCTATCCCGTTGGCCTCGATGTTGGTGGCGGCGTTGAAGTGGAGGCTGATGAAGAGATCGGCCCGACTCTCGTTGGCGAAGTGGGTGCGGTCACCCAGAGCGAGATCGGTGTCCAGGTGCCGGGTCAGAAGGATCTGAAGACCGGGAAACCGGTCGCGCAGACGGGCTTGCAGCCGCTTGGCCAGGGCCAAGGTCAGGTACCGCTCGTACACCCGCGCCACTCCGATGGCTCCGTCGTTGCTCCCCCCGTGTCCCGGGTCGAGCACGATAGTGGTCAGGCTCGAAAGGGATCGGGGTTCAGGGGTCGTGGGAGGGTCGGCCGGCGATGTCGTTGCCAGACCGACCAGAAAGGTCGAAGCCAGAAGTATGGACAGCGACCGCTTTGGAGACGTCGGGATCATGGCGGAATCATAGCTGCCGGCCGGACAGCGGGGAAATTTTCCCCGCCCTGCCTGGGCGGCCCTCCTCCCCCGAGGCGGAGCCCGGGGGAGGTGCCCGCGTAGCGGGCGGAGGGGGCGATCCTAGCCCCTGGCCAGGCAATGCCCGCCTAGCGCCGGAGGGGGCGATCCTCCTCCCCCGAGACGGAGTCCGGGGGAGGTGCCCGCGTAGCCCACTGGATCTGCATCCAGAAGATCGACGTTTTGCTTCTAATCAGGCAGAAATGCCGTCGAGCGCT
>JAFGEP010000139.1 GCA_016931535.1 Bradymonadales bacterium | reverse complement strand
TATCACTCCATCCACAGCCAGTTCTCTTCCGAGGAACAGGATACCCTGCATATTCGACCGGGGAACATGGGTTGACCGGACGCTTACCGTATAGAGGCGCTGTACGAAAAACAGCGGCTCGAAGATCATACCCTTGCAGTCTCACCCCCATCATGCAGAATGCTCCCGTGTGGCTTTCCAGGACACCTTGTAGGTTCCTGCTGGCCATGGTTGGTTTTGAGTGGAACGGTCTCTGCACCACCGGGCGCAAAAAGAGGCGGAGATCGGTTTTCAGGTTAAAGCGCGAGGTGCTGGTTCACAACGGTTGGATGTAAAAGCGAGTGAGCGACGAACAAAGAGCCCTGACGAAGATCATCAGCCCCGGCCGAGGCAGCTTCTGGGGGGAGCTCCTCGAATGTTGGCGCAATCGGGAGTTTCTCGGCTTTCTGGCCTGGCGCGACGTGAAGGTTCGATACAGCCAGACCGTGCTGGGCATGGCCTGGGCGGTGATCCAGCCTTTGACCCACATGGTCATCTTCACGATGATCTTCAACAAGGTGGCGGGCCTACAATCTCCGGAGGGCATTCCTTACCCGGTCTATACCTTTGCGGCGTTGCTGCCCTGGCAGCTTTTCACCACCGCGCTCACCCGCTCCAGCGAAAGCGTCGTCGCCGAGGCTCGACTGCTGACCAAGGTCTACTTTCCGCGCCTGTTGGTCCCGTTTTCCGCCATGTCGGTCGGCCTGATCGATTTCTGTGTCTCGTTCGTCATTCTCCTCTTGATGATGGTCGGCTACGGGATCACGCCGAGCTGGACGATCGTGTTCCTGCCGCTCTTCGTGCTGTTGACGCTCATGACGGCGCTGGCGGTAGGGCTGTTCTTGGCTGCCATGAATGCGAAGTACAGGGATTTTCGACACGTGGTGCCGTTCATGATCTCCATCTGGATGTTCATCACACCGGTGGCCTATCCCGCATCGGCAATTATCCGGAAGATCCCAGCGGGATGGGGCTGGATATACAACCTGAACCCGATGACGGGGGTCGTGGAGGGATTCCGCTGGGCGCTAGTTGGGCAGACCGGTCTGGCACCCGGGATGCTCGCAGTCTCTTCGGCCGCGGTGGTGGTGGTCTTCATCTTGGGGCTGATGTACTTCAGGAGAATGGAGCGATCTTTCGCCGATGTACTGTGAACCGACAGAAGCCGGCATCCGGGCAGGCCGTCCAGGTGGAGTGGAACAGCAGCTCAATAGTAGCTGCGGGCTTCTCGAGACCGGAGCAGGTCATCGTCACGCGTGTGGTAGCAAGTCAATAACTCGGCAAACATGAGCACGTCGATGATCAGCGTAGAAGGGCTGGGCAAGCGTTACCGCATCGGGGGTCTGCGGGCGCGCTCTGGAACGCTCCGCGAGACCCTCTCGACTATCCCGGTTCTCGTCTGGCGGCGACTCAAGGGAAGAGGCAGGTTGGTCTCCGAGGACTTCTGGGCTTTGAAGGAGGTTTCATTCGAGGTCGAGGCTGGCGAGGTCGTGGGGATCATCGGCAGGAACGGGGCAGGAAAGAGCACGCTGCTCAAGATCCTGAGCGGGATCACCGAGCCCACCGAAGGGCGGGCAGTCCTGCGGGGACGGGTTGGCTCGCTGCTCGAGGTGGGCACCGGTTTTCACCCGGAGCTGACCGGACGCGAGAACATCTACCTGTCGGGTGCGATCCTGGGCATGCGGAAGGCCGAGATCGACAAGAAGTTCGATGAGATCGTGGAGTTCAGCGGGATCGAGAAGTTTTTGGACACGCCGGCCAAGCGCTATTCCAGCGGGATGTACGTGCGGCTGGGCTTCGCGGTCGCCGCTCACCTGGAACCGGAGATCCTGATCATCGACGAGGTGCTGGCCGTCGGCGATGCGGAGTTTCAGAAGAAGTGCCTGGACAAGATGGGAGATGTGGTCAAGGGGGGCCGGACCATCCTTTTTGTCAGCCACAACATGGGGGCGATCACGCGGCTTTGCCAGCGAACCTTGTTGTTGGAGGATGGACACCTGGTCATGAGCGGCCCGTCGTCTGAGGTGACCGCCCACTACCTGGCGGGGACTGCGGGGATGTTTGCGGAACGGGTCTGGCCGGACCTGTCGACCGCCCCAGGCAACCAGGTGGCGCGTCTGAGTGCCATCAGGATTCGGAAGGATGGCGGCGAGATTTCGGACACGCTGGAGATCCGCCAGCCGTTCACCGTCGAGGTCGAATACCGATGCCTACAAGAGGGCGCACGCCTCGTGCCGAACCTGCACTTTTTCAACGATAACGGTATCTGCGTTTTCATTTCCCATAATAACTGGGATCGCGAGTGGTACCGACGCCCTCATCCCGAGGGGCTCTTCAAGAGCGTCTGCCACCTGCCGGGTAACTACTTCGCCGAGGGGCGTTTCACGATCATGGCGGCGGTCGGCACCATCAATCCGACCGAAACCCATGCGGTGTGCCGGGACGCGGTGTCGTTTCAGGTGGTGGACCATTCCGAAGGCGATGGCGCGCGCGGGGATCTGGCCACGAGCTACGGTGGGATTGTGCGCCCCCTGCTGGAATGGGGCACAACCGTGATGGAGAAGGACGAAGCGGCTTCCGGGTGACCGCGCTTATCACAGGAGCCCGCTGGCCAGGCCGGCGCCTGGGGTGGCGGGATGGTATGGATGGGCATGAGGCTGCCGAACGTCGAGGGCGCGGTGTTCGATCAAAGGCAACTCCGACCGGAGGAGTTTTCGATACCGAGCTGTAAAACGAATACCCCCGGCTTTCCTGGCCACACCCTCGCAGAGCTCCGTCCATGAAGCTAGTCCTGGTTGAGCCGGTTTTTACCTCCCGACACGGTCACTACCTCAACTACCTTTTGGGGATTGCGTCGGTTGCCGCCAGACGGCGGATCGGGATGCGCGTCATCTCCGGCAGGCAGATCGAGCGGGATGCCAGGGAGGCTCTCGAGGTGGTTGGCGTCACCTGTGAACCACGCATCAACACTTCCATGGGTAGGCGGTTCCCCATCCGAGCGCTCAACTGGTTCGCCCAATCGGCCGAGTATTTCCGGCATCTCGACAGGGAGCTTCACCGAAGCGATCCGCAGGACCTGGTGTGCACGATCAGCGGGGAGGTCGAGCTCATTGCGGGTGGCGTGATGGCTGCCCGCCTGCATCGGGGGGGGGCCCGTCCCCTCATGCACATGTTCCACTGGGTTCTGCGTTCCCACATGGCGCGGATGAAGCTGGTGCTAAAGGCGTGCGACAGCGCCACGCGCCACCTCTATCGCTCTCAACCTGCCGACCAGGGGTTGGTGCTCTTGGGCCAGACCGAACCGGTCGCCAGGTACATCGGAAACCAACTGGGTCGGCCTGTGCAGGCTGCTCCCCTGATCATCAACTGGTCCGATTTTACCGTCCGACAGGCCCTTGCTCCGGAGCCGACGGTAGGATTTTTCGGAGCTACGCGGTGGGACAAGGGATTTCCCCAGTTTGCCGAGGCTGCGCTGGCTTTGCCGAAGACGGTCCGGCTAGTAGTGCAGGCACAGCTGATGACTGGGGACCCGGATCGACCGGAGTCCAGGTTGCTCGGCGGACTGAAACAGCTCCCCAACTCACTGGTAGTCGACCAAACCCTCAGCACAGAGAAGTACGCCACGCTTTTCTCCTCGGTAGACATCCTGGCCTTGCCGTACTTGCCGGTGGAATACCGGCATCGCACCAGCGGGATGTTCGGGGAGGCGATCGGGCTGAACATCATACCGGTGGTTCCGGCCGGCACCTGGATGAGCGATATCTGCAGAGAGGCGGGCATCGGGGTTGCCTACAGCGACTACACGGTTTACGGCCTCAGGTCGGCACTAGAGGAGGCGATCGACCGGCGGCGCGAGCTCCATGCGCGGTTGACGGCGTTCTCCGATGAATGGCGGCGGAACAACACCGCCGAGCAGTTTGTCGATGCCCTGTTCCATGCAGCAGGGAAAAGGCTCGAGGAACACTGAGCTTCGATGGCAGGCTTCAGCACAGGAGAGGAGGCGCGAGCAGTGCAGCCGTTCGGGTCGACTGGGATCGACCCGGAGCGACACGGCGGCATCGCTTAGCCACTGGACGATTCTGGCTCAGGGGAGGTGTGGAGATGTCCCGGTTTCCCAAGATAGCGTACGTCAGCACCCACGATCCCAGGTCCATGCGCGCATGGTCCGGAAGCGTCTATCACATCTGGCGTTCTCTTGCCGACCGGGGTTTTCCGATCGAGCTGGTGGGACCGCTGACCACCAAGCACTCGTTCCGTCTGCGCATGAACAAGCTCAGGGCGTTCTTGGTAGGGAAGCGTTTCCTGAGGGAACGGGATCCGGCCGTTCTTCGAGAGCTGGCTCGATCGGCAGAGGCCGAGCTGTCGGGGAAGGAGTTCGATGTGATCCTGAGCCCCGGGACATTACCCATCACTCACCTCCGGAGCGCCAGGCCGATCGTGACCTGGACCGACGCGACCTTCGATGGGATGGTGAACTACTACCCGGGATTTCGCCGGCTGGCGCCTCAATCTCTGAAGGATGGCCATTCTGCGGAGGAGCTGGCCTTAGCCCGGGTATCCGCTGCCCTCTACGCTTCACAGTGGGCGGCCGACAGCGCGGTGCGCTCCTACACCATTCATCCGGACAAGGTGGCGGTCGTGCCCTTCGGAGCCCACCTGGAATCCCAGTGGAGTCTCGATGAGGTCGGCGCGGCGATCGGCGATCGGGATCGCCACCTGTGTCACCTGCTGTTTGTTGGCGTGGACTGGTGGAGGAAGGGAGGAGACATCGCTGTCCGCGTCACCCGGGAGCTGATCCGACTCGGCATCCGGACGCGGCTACATGTCGTGGGTTGCCCCCCCCCGTTGTCTTCGATGCCGGAGTTCATCGACCCGGTAGGTTTCGTCGACCCCTCCACGGAGTCGGGCAGGAAACGGATGGGCAGTCTGTTCGCCCAGGCTCATTTTCTGCTGCTTCCCACCCGTGCCGAATGTTACGGCCTGGTGTTCTGCGAAGCGAGCTCCTTCGGCGTGCCTTCCCTGGCGCCCGACACCGGCGGTGTTTCGACGCCGGTTGTTCACGGGGTCAATGGGTTTCTTTTCAATCGTTGTGCATCTCACCGGGACTACGCTCGAACGGTGGCCAACCTGTTCACCAACTGGACCGAATACCGCGAGCTGGCGCTGGCCAGCTACCAGGAGTACCTCACCCGCCTCAACTGGCGAGTGGCGGGTGAAGCGGCCGCCAGACGTCTGGTTGAGGTGGCTGGAGGGTCCCGCTGATGCCGTGACACGGTCTTGATCTGCTCGATTCGTAAGGCCACATCCGCCTCATGCAGGTCTGCGCTGGTTGGCAATTCCCGCCATGTTTTCGGATAACTTGCCCCTACTCCATGGATCCATGCGGGAGTAATGTCTGCATCTGCCATGCTACCACTGACTTGAGGAGGGAAGGTAGCTCAACCATCCATCCATGAGGCGATTCAAGGCATCGGTTTGGTCTTGGGGAATCAAGTCTAAAGGCCTCAGCTCTTCTGGGTCGGTGCGCAGATCATAGTAACGAACGATTCCGGTATTGAGGTCCAGCACCATTTTGAATTCGTCCACGATGATCGCGCGAAGGGCGTTCTCCCTGAAGTTGACCCTAGCCCACTGGACATGGTGTTCCGTCGGCACGTCCGACAGGAAGCTGTGCCCGACGAACCATGGAGGTATAGGGGCACCAGCCGCTTCGAGAATAGTGGGCATGGTGTCGAAGCAGTTCATGGGAGCATCATATTGTGCGGGTGACTCTCCATCTATGTAGACCAGCAAGGGCACACGTAGGGCAACATCGTATAGTGAGTGCGCATGTCCGACCGCGCCATGCTCACCTAGCTCCTCCCCGTGGTCTGCCGTCACGGCTATTACGGTGCTTTCCAGGAGCCCGGTTTCACGAAGCACTTCAAAGAGACGCCTGACATTTTCATCGGTCTTGCGATAGAGACAATGATAGCGACGTGTAACCGGGTCGTTTGCACTGCAATCGCCATAAGGACTGTGTGGCCAGTGTATGTCCGCCAGGTACAGGTGCAAGAAGAACGGCTGGGGTATCCCCTCCTGAAACCAGGTGATCATGGCATCGATCAGGACGTTATCATCCAGGCAACGGCCGTGGCGACGAGAGTAACAAGGCGAATTCGGGTAGTCGGGAGTAGGAGCGGGTCCGGTGTTCCAGGCGTCCTCGTTTCGAAACATGTGGTAGCCTGCGCCAGGCAAGAAATCGTGAAGCATGGTGCCTTCCGCTAGGGAAGGTCCCCCATGTAACAGCAAGGGGAACGACTGATCCGTCAGCGTCGCACAGCTTCTGAGGCGAGTAAACGAATAGGAGTTCGCGGCCAAGGATGCGAGAAACGGTGCGGCCTCATGATCGATGCCGTACGGTTCGTCGGGTTCGACCCGCAGCGAATCGATGGTAAGCCACAAGATATTCTTGGGCGGTTCCCCACGAAACCCTCCGTCGGGGCGATGCTCTGGCGGCAACAGCTCTCTTGGCAGCTCGGCAAGCTCCCCTCCGAAGCAATTGTCGTCTATACCGTTGCCTACAATCTCGACAGCGTGAGGATGGACCGCGGGATCGCGGTCGTCACAATCCCTGCCGAAAGCCCAGGCAACCTTCTTGCCATAGCCGTCACCGTCAGAATCGAACGGTTGCGGACTGAACAAGACGGCACGAACGACGGGATCATCCAGAGCTAGCCGTTTCGCCGTCGCGCTTGGCACTACCATCAATATGACCACAAACGCCAACCCTGTCGCCACGTAGATCGCACCGCTCACGGACCGAGGTGTTTTGAGCTGGAACGCTCTGTTTTTCACTGTCCGAAAGAGGAAGTAGCTGCCAGCCAGAAGGCAGATTCCCGTCAAGAGGTGAGCGGAGAAATAGGTCCTGGAAAAACGGGCGGTTCCCCGGGCCCAGATGATGGAAACAAACATGGAGACAAGGAAGCACACGAGGTATCCGGCACGGAACGGCAGTCTGCTCAGGTGTCCAACCCATCGGCCAATCACACGCAAGAAGAGATACAACAGTGGTGACAGCAGTACCACTACGATAACCGGGAGGAGCGTCAAGACGAACCTGTGCCCGTACTTGGTCGGCAGAAGGACGAGCACGTAGCCCAAAAACGCAGGTACGCCGAATGTCAACAGTCCTCCGACCACGTTGACGACAATCGTTCTCACCGTTCCTTTTGCATGGCCAATCCTCTGGACCAGCAGAAGAATATTCCGGTTCACTCCCACCCAGAGGCGAAGGATGATGACGAGTATCCACCAGATGAGCAGCCTGATGCCTATGGCGTGGATGACCGGCCATGGTCCTACATTACTGTACTCCCATTTCAAAGCGGTCACCGCGATGACCGGCAATGCGCATGCAGTGTAGGCAGAAATGGCACTGCCCCAGCTCCAGGTGCGGCAATAATTATCGTCAATAGGGTTCAAGGTGGCGTTTTGGTTTTCCATGGGTAGGCCAGACCTTGTTACGCGTGGGTTTTCCTCGTGAAAATGACTTCCGAGAAAGGGCAGTACCACGAGCCTACTGGAATATCAATCCTGCCAAACTGCAAGGAGGAACACCAGCTGGTCGTGCTGGAAACAAGGCTGCGGACCAGCCCATCACGCTGTCGAACACCGTTTCACCCTCATCGGATCCATCCCCATCGGCAGCTTGTCGCTAAGGTACCGCTGGTAGAACCACCGGGGCATATGCATGACGGTTGTCAGAGGCGCCTCTCGCAGACAGGCTTTCAGGCGGTCGAATCCTTCGCGGCGGGTGGCGGCGGACCGGAGGTGTTTCAGGGCCAATCCGATCTCCAGCTCGAGCGCCGCCCTGGCGAACATCCTGCGCGTCTTAACTGGAAGCTGGTTTGCGCCGCTCCAGTGCCGGAACAGGCGGGAGGTCTCCAGAAGCGTGTTCGGGCTGCTTCCAGCACTGGCCGTCAAGGAGGCATCATGACGGCGAAATCGATAGGCGACCCAGGGTATCGCCACGCCCTTGGCACCGGACAGGATGAGCCGCAGCTCGAAGTCACGGTCTGCGGCCAGGGTGTACCGATCCTGGTCGAACTCGCCGACACGGCGGAGCACCTCGCTGCGGATGACCATCGAGTTGATATTGAAGAAGAACCTCTGCGCCCGGATGCGTGGATCCATGATCCGCTCGGTGGTGTACGACCAGCGGCAGAGCGGAGCACCTCCGGCGTCGACGAACAGCGTATCTCCCACAACGAAGGCGAGATCGGTACGCCTCTCGAGCAGTTCGATCGCCTCGGATAAAAACCCCTTACCCAGCTCGTCGTCCGTGTTCAGCCACTGCACGTACTGTCCGCGCGCGAGCTTGATGGCCTGGTTCAAGGCATCGTAGAGACCTCTGTCCCTCCTGGACTGGTAGATGACTTTGGGCGCTTGCTCCAAGAGCTCCAGAGTGTTGTCAGTGCTCAACCCATCCATGACGATGTGCTCGAGGCACACGTAGGAGGATTCCCGCTCGACGGAACGGATGGCATCCCGGATGTAGGGCATGCCATTCAGGCAGGGAGTGACGATGCTCACCAACGGGGGAACGGTGCCATGATCTTCAATCATGGTGCTTCCAGCCTGTGTGCCAGCAACCTCAGAGGATAGAACATCTCTTCTCCAGACACCTCCAGGTCCTCATACCAGACAACCGGTGATCCCGCCACCCCCCCCTCTCCCTTGACGCCTTCCCGCCTCTGTCCGTACATTCCTCCTGGCGGAGAGGCACGATGAAGATCTTGATAGTCGGTGCGGGGGTGGTCGGGGAGTCCCTGGCGGACCAGCTCTCCTCCGAGGGGCACCAGGTGGCGGTCATCGACCAGGACCGGCGCAAGGTGCAGGAGCTGGAGGACAAGCTGGACGTGCTGGCGGTGCGCGGCAACGCCGGTATGCCCAGCGTCCTGAAGAGCGCCGGGATCCAGAACACCGACATGGTCATCGCCGTCACCGACGTGGACGAGATCAACCTGGTGGTGGGCATGTTCGCCGCCCGCATGGGGGTCACCCACCGCATCGTGCGCATCCGCAACCGGGAGTACACCGGCGCCGACAGCGTGCTCCCCCTCAAGGATCTCGGCATCGACCACGTCATCAACCCCGAGCCGACCATCGTCAACGCCCTGACCCGGATGATCGAGATCCCGGGGGC
This sequence comes from Bradymonadales bacterium, assembly GCA_016931535.1. Taxonomy (GTDB): domain Bacteria; phylum Myxococcota_A; class Bradymonadia; order JAFGEP01; family JAFGEP01; genus JAFGEP01. The sequence goes on along the minus strand of JAFGEP010000139.1, from coordinate 5,182 downwards.
CATCGACTTCGGCGCCCTGGCCGGCGGCCAGGTGCTGCTCTTGGGTTTCCTCATCACCGCCGACAGCCCGGCGGCTGGCCGCAGCATGGCCGAGCTGAGGAAGGTGGGGGAGGCGGACGGGTTTCTGGTGCTCAACATCCATCGGGGGGAGAAGGTCATCGTGCCCAAGGGCAGCGACACGGTGGAGCCGGGCGACAAGGTGCACCTGGTGGTGTCCACCGAGACCTTGCCGTTTTTACTGCCGCTGATCCACCGGACGGTGGATCCGATCAAGCAGGTGATCATCGCCGGCGGCAGCCGGATCGGGGTCACCCTGGCGGAGGCGATCGAGCCCAAGGTGGACCGGGTCTTTTTGATCGAGCCGGACTCGGAGCAGGCGGAGGAGATCGCCGAGCGGCTGGAGCGGACCATCGTGCTACAGGGGGACGCCACCGATCTGGACCTGCTCAAGGAGGCCTCGCTGGAGCGCTGCGACCTGTTCTGCGCCGTCTCCGACGACGATCAGCTCAACATGCTGGCCGCCTTGCTGGCCAAGAAGCACAGCAAGACCAGGGCGGCGGTGCTGGTGCACCAGCCCGAGTACCTGGCGGTCATGCAGAGCCTGGGGGTGGAGATCATCGTCAATCCCCGTCTGGTGACGGTGGGTGAGATCCTGATGCATGTCCGGCGGGGCCACATCCACTCGGTGACCCGCCTGGCGGACAGCCTGGCCGAGATCATCGAGATGGAGGCGACCGAAGGGTCGCCGGCCTTGAGGGCCAAGCTGCGCGACCTTCATTTTCCCGCCAACGCGCTGGTGGGTGCCATCGTGCGCGAGGGGAGCCTGATGATCCCCGACGGCAACACCCAGATCGCTGCAGGGGACACGGTGTTGGTCTACGCCCTGCCGGACGCGATCCCCCGCGTCGAGAAGCTGTTCGCCCGCCGCAGGTTTTTTGGACCATGAACTGGCGCGCCGTACTCGCCGTCCTGAGCTACCTGGTGCTGTTGTTGGGGCTGTGCCAGCTACCACCGCTGGCGATCGCCCTGTTCTTCGACTCGGGCTATGCGCACGAAGTACGGGAGATCCTGGGCTTCGCGCTCACCACCGTCCTGGCGATCGGGCTCTGGGCGGGGGCGCGCTTCGGGATCCGGGGGGATCCCAAGGCGGTGGGGGCCCGGGAGGGGTTCGCCATCGTCTCCTTCTCCTGGATCGCGGCCGTAGTGCTGGGGATGCTGCCCTTCTTGATCTCGGGGGTGACCGGCAGCGTCACCGACGCCTTCTTCGAGACCATGAGCGGCTTTACCACCACCGGCGCCACGGTGTTCGGCGATCCGGGGGCGGAGATCGAGAACATCCCGCACGGGGTGCAGTTCTGGCGCTGCATGACCCAGTGGCTGGGCGGGATGGGCATCGTGGTGCTGAGCGTGGCGCTGCTCTCCTTTCTGGGAGTGGGGGGGTACCGCCTGATCAAGGCCGAGACGCCCGGCGGGATCGTCTTCGAGCGCCAGCGGCCCCGCATCACCGACGCCGCCAAGGAGATGTGGTACCTCTACCTGGGGATCTCGGCCCTGGAGGTGATCGCGCTCAAGATCGCGGGCACCACCTGGTTCGACGCCTTCTGCCACACCTTCACCACCATGTCCACCGGGGGGTACTCGCCCCACGTGGAGTCGGTTGGTTACTTCGGTCCCGCCGTCCAGTGGATCGTCATCGCCTTCATGTTCGTGGCGGGGGCCAACTTCGCGCTCCACGCCCAGCTCGTGCGGCGCCGGCCCTCGGCCTACCTGCGCGACCCCGAGTTTCGCGTCTACCTGGGGGTGATCCTGTGCGCCATCGTCATCGGGGCGTTTGTCGTCCCCTACACCGGGAGCGTAGAGGAGCAGATCCGCGTGGTGACCTTCCAGGTGGTCTCCATCGGCACGACCACCGGCTATGCCACGGCCGACTTCGATCGGTGGCCGCAGCTGATGCGGCTGTTGCTCGTCCTGCTGATGTTCGTGGGGGGGTCGATGGGCTCCACCGGCGGTGGGATGAAGGTGGCTCGGCTGCTCATCTACGCCAAGGTGCTGGTGCGCGAGCTGCACAGGCTGCTCTATCCCCACGCGGTCCGGGCGGTGCGGGCCGGTGAGAAGGTGATCGAGCCCAAGATCATCTCCAACATCCTGGCCTTCGGCAGCGTCTACTCGATGTGCTTTGTACTTGGCGCCCTGGTGATGGCCGGCTGCGGCTACGACCTGGTCAGCTCGGCATCGGCCTCGGCCGCGGCGCTGGGCAACATCGGCCCTGGTCTGGCGGCGGTCGGTCCGATGGCCAACTGGGCTCACCTGCCGGCTGTGGCCAAGTGGGTGATGAGCTTTTTGATGCTGGTCGGCCGGCTGGAGCTGTTCAGCGTGATCATCCTGTTTTCGCCCTGGGTGTGGAAGAAGTAGGCGGGCGCCACCAACCTGGGCAGCGAACCGCGTCCGGCCGGCACCTTGGGCTTCTGGTCAGTGTGCGATCGGTCGGGCCTTTTCATCCGGCCGTTCTCCTTCCTACACGCCCACGAAACCCGCTGTAGGGCCCAGGGAGGTGAAGTGATGCAGACGGTTCCCTTCTCTCTGTCGGTCCGGTCCGGTTACCCGGATTTTTTGGGCTTGCCCTGGTGGGTGCCGCTCGAATCCTGGGGTGATCACTGCAACTGCCTGGTCGAGCTTCCCGCCGGCGTGTCGCGCCACCCGGTGGTGTTCGTGGACGTGGAGGGGAGGATCTTCGCCATCAAGGAGCTTCCCCCCGGCGTGGCCGAGAAGGAGCACCAGCACCTGCTGCAGATGAGCGAGGCGCAGATCCCGGTGGTGCGGCCGGTGGGCCACGCCCGCACCCAGGCCGAGGGGGAGGGGACCAGCCTGCTTGTCACCCAGTATTTGGAGCATTCGCTGCCTTACCGGCTGCTGTTCATCCGCAGCAGCCTGGAGCGTTACCGGGAGCATCTGCTGGACGCCATGGCCGGTCTGTTGGTGCAGCTCCACCTGGGCGGGGTGTTCTGGGGCGACTGCTCGTTGTCCAACACCCTCTTCCGCCGCGACGCCGGCGCCCTGACCGCCTACCTGGTGGATGCCGAGACGGCCGAGATCCGTCCTACGCTCTCCGAGCGGATGAGATCCCACGACCTGGAGATCATGGAGGAGAACCTCACCGGGGAGCTGGCCGACCTGGTGGCGGCGGGGGCCTTGCCCGACGATTTCCCGGTCTTCGAAACCGGCAGCTCGATTACCGGCCGCTACCAGCGGCTCATCGACGAGGTCACCCGCGAGGAGGTGTTCTCCCCCTCCGAGCGCTACCTCATCCGCGAACGGATCGCCAAGCTGAACCGGTTGGGGTTCTCGGTGGGGTCGATCGAGCTTTTAGGGGTGGAGAACGGGGAGCAGCTCAAGCTCAAGGCGATCGTCACCGACCGGGCCTTCCACCGGAGCCAGCTCCACGGCCTGACCGGGCTGGAGGTGGAGGCGGAGCAGGCCCGCCAGATGATGAACGAGATCCACGAGCTGCGCGCCGATCTCTCGCGCAAGAACAACCGCAGCATCCCGTTGAGCGTGGCCTCCCACCACTGGCTCAAGCACCTCTACCTCCCGGCGAGCGAGCGGCTGAGCCAGGGCCTGACAAGCGAGCTCACCCCCGCCGAGCGATACTGCCAGATGCTGGAGCACAAGTGGTACCTGTCGGAGCAGGCCCGCCAGGACGTGGGGCACCAGGCGGCGGTGGACAGCTACCTGGGCGAGTGCGCCAAGGAGAGCTCGCAGGAGGAAAGGGGGGCCGCGCCGTCGGGATCGCAAGCGTGAGCTCAGTCGCTCACGGTCACGGTCACGCTCAGTCGCTCACGGTCAGGAGGGTGAAGTTGGCGTTGACGTCGACGTCGACGTCGACGTTCGCGTTGACGTTGACGTAGACGTTCGCGATCACGGTCACGCTCAGTCGCTCACGGTCCCGGTCACGCTCAGTCGCTCACGGTCCCGCCGGTCCGACAGGAGGTACCGGGGCCGGTAGTCGCGGCCTGAGGAACGGCTCGGCCCAGTCCGGCCGCGATCCGGCGCGGTAGAAGACCAAAAACTCATCGTCTCCGACGCGGTTGGCCAGCATCACGCCGGATTCGACCTGGATGAGGTGGATGAGCCGGGGCCTCCCGTCGCCGAAGTCCATGAACAGGTATGGTCCCATCCCGTCCTCTCCCGCGCCCTCGGCACGACCGGTATGGGGGGTATCGCCGATTGCGATGGTGTATTCGTGGGCTCCAAACTGGATGGTGGTCTCCAGCCGTTCGGCGGGGGAGACCAGCATCCACGAGCCCTGCAGCGCTTCGGGTATAGGGCCGAGCCTGCGCGCCAGGATCAGATCGGGGTTGTGCTCTCTTTCATCCCAGGCCAGGGCCAGTCCATCGGATAGCAGGTGCAGGTGGTAGCTGCCGCGATCCGTGCGCCCTATCTCGTTGAACCGATAGTGTGGGGCGATCGAGCCGGGGTCGAACGCCAGCTGCAAGGGTGGGGTCTCTGCGGAGAGAGAGAGCACCCTGGCGTTCGACGCGTTGACCTCCAGCACCGCCTCGGGATCGTCGCTGATCTCACCGACCAGCCATCGGCCCTGCAGGGTGCCGGGGATGGGGCCTGTCTCGGCGGTCTCCACCTCCGGCGCGGCCTGCTGGATTGCCGGTCCCGACTGAGCCACCCGGGGATCTCGGGAGGACTCCGCAGTTTCGCTCGAGGCCGAGTGGCCTGGCTCCAGGAGCGCTGAAAGGGTGCGGGTCGCCGCTGCGACGGGGAAGAGAAGCAGTGCTGCCATGGAGAATAGCATGACGGTCCTGTTCATCGAGAACCTCCTTCAAAGCCGGTCGCCGCCGATCGTCGCCCGCATGCCCGCTCGAGCGTGCGGTATTACTTCATATCCTGGATCGTCCCTCACCCGGCGGCGGCGCCTGGCGGCGCACGGCGCCGACCTCCCGGGGAGCTGACTCTTGTTCACATCTGCCGACCCTCTGTAATATGGCCGTAAATGCGGCGATCAGCCGCCGTTGGTTCTTGAAATCCGGATAGGACCAGAGCCGAACATCGAACGGGTCGGCTTCAGGATCTTCCAAGCCTTTTCCCGGCCAGGAGAGGATGTGGAAGACCTTGGCTACAAGTGCAATGTGATGGCCTCCTGTCGCCCCTCCGGGGCTTGCCTTTTGGCTCT
>JAFGEP010000138.1 GCA_016931535.1 Bradymonadales bacterium | reverse complement strand
CCACCCCGGGCGAACCAGCCGACGCAGGTTCCCGAAGAGCGTGCGGTCATGGCGGTTCGATTCGCCGGTCGCCGATCGAGACTGGGGTCACAGGTCCCTTGGTTGCCCAGCCGGCGCGAGGCGTGGTAAAATTTCAACGCGATGCGTTGCGATTGCCGGGATGAAGCGACGTTCTCATCTGTTCTACTCCTGGGCTTCCGGATGATCCGAACGCGTGCTGTCGGAGAGATGGCGTGAAAAGATGTCCCAAGTGCCAGACTGAGTTCCATGGTGACGAGCGTTTTTGCCCTTCGGATGGCTCGCGCCTGGTGGCTGTGGAGGAAACCGGCACCACCAGGTCGGGCGAGCGCCTGGACCAGGAGTTCGAGCGGCTACGGTCTTTGGGTCGAGACGAGCTAGGTGAGGTGTTTGTGGCCCGGGATCGGGCTGTTGGCTCGTTCATCGCGCTCAAGGAGTTTCATCACTGGGTGCGTCAGCACGAGCCGGCTCTGCAGAGGTACCGCGAGGCGCTGGACAGACTGAAGGGCAGTCCGGTTGAAGGCGTGCCTCTGCTGATCAGCCACCGGATGGAACGAGCAGAGGCCTACGTTGCCAGCGAGCTGATCCAGGAGTTCGTGACGCTGGAGGGGTACCTGAAGAGCCGCGACACGGTAGGGCTGGACCAGCTGGTCGAGCTGATGGCCGGGGTGGTCGATATACTGGCGAGCCTCCACGAGTTGGGGTTGATCCATGGCGGACTGACCCCGCGTAAGATCCTGCTGACCGACAGTCTCGATCCCGGTGGGCTCTACCTGACCGATCCGGGACAGTACGAGCTGTGGCGGGTAGACAACCCGATCTTGACTAGCCGGCGGACACCGGATCGGTACCTGGGGAACGCACCCTACTACTCGCCGGAAGCCGCATTGGGTAAACAGCTGGGACCCCGATCCGACCTGTATACGGTGGGGGTGATCCTGTACGAGATCCTGGCGGGCAAGCCGTCATTTGTAGCCAGCAGCTTTGGTACCACCCTCAAGCGGCAGATCTACGAGCGACCGCTTCCCCCCCGCCTGGTCAGACCTGGTCTGATCATCCCCCAGGAAGTGGACTCCTTGTTGGAGACTTGCCTTTCCAAAGACCCCAACGGACGGTTCGAGACGGCAGGGGCGTTGCGCAACGCCCTGCTCGGCATCCGCGAGAGGTTGGCCGCGACAGGGGAGATCGTCGTCGGTTTGACTCCGCCCGGTGCGATCGCCGCGGGGGCGGGGACCTGGGGTCAGCCTACCCGCGAAGAGAGCGGCTCCCGTGAAGCAGCGCCGTCAGGATCTTACTCGCTGGCGAGCGGTGCCGAGGCGCGCTCTCCCATCCCCTTTCCGCAGATTGTGGAGATCCTCGAGGAAGACCGGCGTCCTCCGACCATTGGCCGACCGGCCGAGAGGGGTGCGCCGGGATCCCGGCAGACCGTGATGATGCCGATGGCTCGCATCCCCGGACAGATGGATGAGGATCAGCAGTCTGGGGTTGGCGCGGAGACAGTAATCAGGGGGGGGAGCACGCCGGAAGGAGCAAGGGCGCTGGAGGAGGCCTTTGGCGCGTTGGCGGAGTCGCTGCAACAGGAGACTCACAGCGGGGGGGGTGTGCCCGCAGCCGATCTGACCGGAGAACCAGTTGCCTCCGCTCCTCCGGTCGGGGAGGAGCCGCTCCCGGATCAGCGCCTGGGGGCAAGCGAAGTAGGCGCAGCGGGTGAGCGGCAGACAGCGGAGCAGGCTTTGGAGGAGGAGCTGTTTCGGTCGGCAGCCGTGGGTGTGGCGGCCGTCGAGGTGGAGCAGGTGGCGGAAGCCGCCCTGGCGGCTGCCGCAGAAGCCGTGGCAGTCGCCCAGCGAGCAGCCATGGAGGAGGAAAGCCGACCGGCATCGACCCCGAGCGGTTCGCCTCCGCTGGAGTATCCGCGCCTGCACCGGCGACCGCCCGACCGCCAGGACGCCTCCAGTAGCGAGGCACGCCGGATGGCTGTGGTGGCCCTGACCGCTCCCTCATCGGAGGTGACGGTCGGGGAAACAGGCGCCGTCGAGGCGAACCGGATGGAGGGGCGGGCGCCCGGTGTGGTGATGCACCGCCCAGACGTCGCGAGCGCCAGGGAGATCCAGGCGGCAGCGATGTTCCCGCCTGCTCAGCTACCACAGGAAATACCCGGTGCGGGAGCTGCTGCCAAGGTCGATGGGGTGGAGACACAGCCAAGCGGAGGGCAACCGCCGGATGCCGTCACCCGCGAGGAAGACCTCGAAGATCGCATGGAGCTTGCCAGCCAAAGGTTGCAGGCGCTGGAGGAGGCTTTCGGACAACTGGAGGAGAGCCTTCTGAGTGACCTGGAAGCGTCTCAGGCGGAGGAGCCGCAGACCGCTGAAGGGGAACCTCGGATCCCAGGTAGAGAAGAGGTTGCAGAACCCCCCGAGAGGTTTTCGCCTATTTCTGCCCCTGGGCTCGAGGCGGCGGTGGTCACGTCGAACCTGGAGCCGTCGGAAGCCGAGCCGGCGGGATCGCCGGTGGCGAAGCCCTCGGAAGCAGCAGCACAACCTGCACCTGCTGAGGTGGGATCGGAGGCGGCCGAGCCCGTTACCGCACAGCCGGATGACGGATGGGTGGCACCGAAGCTGGCGGCATCGGCACCAACCGCTCCAGTGGAGGCGACAGCTACGGCAGACGTCGGGGCTGCACCAAAGTCGGACGACATGCAACCGACAGAGGCGGTGACGGCATTGAAGCTGGCCGAGACCTGGGCGGCGCTACGACCGACAGCACCCAAGCCGGCGACAACCCCGAAGGTGGCAGATACACAGCCTGTACCCATCCTGGCAGCACCGAGGCCGCTGGAGGAGGCGCCCTTACCGAAGCCGGCGGACACACAGCCGGTGCCCAAGCTGGCGGCAACCAGAGCGGCCGCAGTAAAACCGCCGCCGAGCGCCGAACCCGCCATTGCTGTGGCCAGGTCAAATGCCGAGGTGGCCCAGGTTGGAGCGATCGGCCTGGATCGGACCCGATCAATGACCGAAGGAGATCCCCAGAGGGAATTGCTATCGGCTCGTCAGGCAGCGGCAGGAGAGGCCGATTGGGCAGAGACTCGAAGAGAAGCGCTTCGATCCATGTTGTTCAGCCGCAAGGAGGAAGGTGTCGAGGGAGCAGGGGTATTTCCCGCGCTGATGGCCCGGACACCGCCTTCCTCGCCTGCGGTCCTCTCAGAGCCCGAACCGGTCGTCGAGCAGGCCGAACCCACTTCCGTTGAGGCAACACCGCCTCCTGCTGTCAGTCCACCGGTTGGGGTGGAGGACAGGGCGCCGGCGGTCGAGTTCGAAGAAGGGGATCGGGAGGAGCTGGTCGGATGGTTCCGGGTCGATGCGGAACGGCTCGCGGAGTCGGCCTCCCACGAGGTGCCATTTGTCGATTCGAGCCGCTGGCGAAAGCGAGTGATCGTCCCCTTGATCATCTTTGGGATCTTGGCGGTAGTGGCGGTTGTCTACTTCTCGAGCGTCAGGACGAAGCAGGTTGGAGAAGAAAGGGGGGAGGAGATCGCTGCCGGGGTGGCAACGGACAGCCATCCGACGGAACCCGCCCCGGTTGTCGAGGGGGGCGATCCACCTCGGCAGGTAGAGCGCGCTTTTGCGATCGATCGCCTCACGATGAACTCTACCCCTGCGATGCCGACCATGGGGGTACAACCCTCTGGTACGGCGGCCGATCAGGGCGCTTTGGCAGATGGAAGCCAACGAGAGGCGCCTTCGGCCTTGGTGGCTCCGGATGAGACCGAAGCCGAGCGATCGGAGAGGCGGTCAGCAGCCGAAACGGGATCGGAGGCGGCGCCGCCGGACGTTCCCGAGGTGGAGGAGCTGGAACCGCCCGACACGGCGGTCGCTGTGCGTGGTGAGACGGTCGAGCCCGATCGAGGGGGTCGGGCGGGACAAGCGGCTGCACCCAGGCAGACAGAAGAGGAGCCGGTAGCCCGCCAGGCGCCACCGGCAGAAGTCCGGCCTGCTCCCATCGAGAGCGGCAGCGAAAGGGACCGGGCCGATCAAGCAACGGGGGAAGCGATCGAGCGCGAGGAGGGGACTCCAGAGGTGATCACGGCGCTTCGCGAGGAGCCGGCTGTGCCGGCGACCGCCAGAGACGAAATCGCGGCGTTACAGGACGAGGCGATGGCCGATCAGTCTTCCGGAGGGCAACAGACAGCTGTATCGGCTCCTGCCATGTTGGAAGGGATCACGGCGCTGGTTGATGAAGAGGATGCGACCCAGCAGGAAAGGCGGTCACGGGAGGCGGCGCTTGTGGAACCGGTTCTCGAGGAGCCACAGATCGCGGTCGTTGCGGACGACGAGCGCCAGGTTGCTGTGCCCGAAGCGGGCCTGCAGGAGCAAGGCCAGACGACCACCGAGACGGCGGCGGACAGCGAGCGCGAAAGGGTGAGACAATCGCGCCTGCTGACGGTGCAGGCGGAGGAAGCCCTGCGCAATACCGAGTACTCCCTGGCCGAGGATCTGTTCACGGAGGCCATCGACCTGGATCCGCGGAACGCCCGTGCGCAGGCGGGTCTTGGAGACGTGTACTTCCAGCGGCAGGACTTCAGTGGAGCTCGCCGGGCCCATCGTCGGGCCATCTCCTTTTCGCGGAACAACGCTTCCTACTACAGCCGGCTGGGCATGGATTACTTCCGCCTGGGCAGCTACCTGGAAGCGATACGGTCCTGGGAGCGCGCCCTGGAGCTCGATCCTGGCGATGAGAACGCCCAGCGGTATATCGAGATCGCCCGCGAGCGGCTGTAATCAAGAGAATCCGGGCCCGCCGAGCTCCAGCCTGGGTTGAAGCGTAGGTTCTTTTTGGTCAAGAGTGCCGTTCAGATCGCGTCCTGATCTTGAAAAAGACCGATCTCAGGTAAGGCCACTTGCCCCGATTCTGAGGCGGATGAAGCCGGCGGGGAGTGGCTGGCTAGGCGCCGTAGCGGGCCTGCAGCCAGGGAACCAGGAGTAACAGGATCAGGGCCACCAATCCATAGGTGATCCGCTGCATCAGCCCGATTCGCTGGTAACCTCGCATCCGTAGGATCGGCTCTTCGTACTCGTTGATGTCGATCTCTCTGGCCAGGGAGGCGGGGACATAGTCTCTGGGTAACATCAGGAAGGAGGCGACGAACAACCCCAACGCAATGAAGGTAAAACCTTCCTCCAGGGCAAGGCTGCGTCCCTGGACCAACAACAAGGCACAGACCAGGACAAAAGCGACATAGAGGACCAAGCTCGCGATGGTGCGGAGTTTGAGCCTGGCCAGGTGTCTCTCCAGCAAAAGCGGGTAGTTCGGTTCGGGTTCACCGTGATCGTTCATGGCTGCTCCTCTGTCGGGGAAGCGCTCGCCGAGTCAAGCCGTCCTGACACCAGTCTCGCGATCGCATCGGCGTCGGCGTCGGTCTCGGCGGTGATATGGATCACCGTAGCACCGATTCGGACGACGCGCTCGTGACAGTCCGGGATGAGGGCCATCCGCTCCCGGATCCAGTTTTCATGGGGATCGGCGAAGAGTTCGGCGGGATAGGTGACCCGAGCGATGGAGAAGGTGGTGTCGCCTCGTTGGAACTGCCCCACCTGTCCTGTTGCGCGCGGAGGGACCGGCAGGTAGTCAGCCAGATCGCGATCGGACACCAGGACATAGCCGGCGTCGGTCAAGATGGCAAAGATGTCCGGAGGTTCGGATGTGCCGGGAGCCTGAACGGCTGGCTCGGTGTCTGTCTGAGAGTCGGGGGAAGAAAGACGGGACCCTTCCGGGTTGTTCGGTTGCCCGACCGAGAGGGGTGTCCGGTCCGGTTCTGCGGGCGCCAGATCCGTCAGATCGAGCCGTTGCGCTGTTTCCGGCGATGGCTGCGCCATGGGATCGACAGCCGCCGGGTTGTCTGTTGGAGACGCCGTCGGTGAATTGACCTGTGGTGTGGGGGTGGGGCGGGTGTTGGAGTCCGAGCAGGCCGTAAAGAGCAGTGAGGTCAGGAAGGCGGCAGATAACGGGAGGATGCAAAGCTGACGGCAGGGGGGATGTTTCATGGGATGGATTTGTAGCATATTGAGCAGGGTTCGTCTTGGCAGTAGTTGAGGTGTGTTCATGAGATTTGCAGGACCGTCCTTGGTCTGGATTCTGCTTGTCATCCTTTCGTCCGGCTGTGGGGGAGATGAACCGGGTGGTGGTCAGACGGGAGTGGGGACAGAATTGGACATGGCATCGGCAGAAGACGGGGGTGGAGACGAGCGGCTGATCCGTGACATCCCGGGCGACGGATCGACGCACTGGGAGCCGCTGGAGGGGCACGAGGTCGGGGAAGGGTGCCTGTGGCAGGAGTTCTGGCTCAAGCCGGAAAGGGGCAGCGTGCCCAACGTGCTGCTGGTGGTGGACCATTCCGCCAGCATGAACGACGAGAACCGCTGGCCTACGATGACCGCTGCCTTGCGACAGCTCACCGGCAACCTGGAGGAGGTGATCGATTTCGGCTTGATCCTGTTTCCACCGCCGAATGTGGATCTGTACAGTCAGTGCGCCACTGGGCAGCTAATAGTCGCCTTGGGTCCCTCAAACGCCGACGAGATCTCGAGTCACCTGAACAGCACCCCGTTCGGGGGGACACCGACCGCCATGACTTTGTACGAGGCACGGGACATCCTGATGAACACCGGTTCGGATCCCCCCGGTTATGTGCTACTGGCGACGGACGGGGGGCCCGGATGCAACGCCAACTTGAATCCGTACACCTGTGAGTGCCTGGGGGATGACTGTACCCTCAATGTCGAGAACTGCGTGGATGACCTGCGCACCTTGCAGGCGGTTGACGCGCTCTACGAAAACGGAATCAGGACCTTCGTGGTCGGGATCCCGGGCACCGAGCCGTTCGGAGAGCTCCTGGACGCCATGGCGATCCGGGGAGGTACCGACGTGGATCACCACCACTACGCGGTGTCCGACGGTCCCCAGCTGGAAGCGGCCCTGGCGGATGCGACTGGCAGCGTGGCGCCCTGCATCTACGAACTGGATGAGATGCCGGTCGACCAGGACGGTGTGATCATCCGCATCGATGGAGAGGATGTACCTCGGGATGAAGGTCACAGCCATGGCTGGGATTTCGACGATCCGCGGACCATTCATTTCTACGGGGCGTCCTGTGGTCAATTGCGTGACGGAGCACCCCACGACATATCCGCCTCCTACGAGTGGTGCCCGTAGCGGCGAGCGAGGATGGGCCGCGGGATCGAGCGTTCGAACGACAGGAGAGCCGGAAACCCCAGGCCTTGGGCGAACCCACCCAGCCATTCGCAATCCACACCAGGGTGCGAGGGTTTGCCGCCGGTGGCGCCAGCGACCAGCCGATCGCGAGCACCCGAGCATCACTCGGCCAGGACCAGATCATCGCGGTGCACCGCGGCGTTGATGCTTCTGAAGCCGAGGATCTCCTCGATCTCGGAGCTCTTGTGCCCGGCGATCCGCTTGAGATCGGAGGAGGCGTAGGAGGAGAGGCCGCGGGCGATCAGCCGGTGGTCGGGGTCGACGATGTCCACGGCGGCGCCCTCGGAGAACTTGCCTTCGACCTTCAGGATGCCGCGCGCCAGGAGACTGGTCCCTCGCTGGATGATGGCCTCCACGGCGCCGGTATCGATCACCAGCGTGCCAGCGGGCTTCACGCCGTGCCTGAGCCAGAGGCGGCGGGCGCCGATGGAGCCTTCGGGGGGGATGACCAGGGTACCGACCGGTTCGCCAGACAGGATCCGGTGGATGACGTTGGGTTCCCGGCCGGGTCCGATGACGGTGGGGATGCCGGTCTTGGCGGCCATCCGGGCGGCGTTCAGCTTGCTCATCATCCCGCCCCTGCCTCCTCGGGATCCGTGACCGCCCACCCGCTCGTCGAGGCTGTGATCTTCGGCGTGGACCTCGACAAGGAGGGAGGCGTTGGGGTCCTCGCGGGGGTTGGAGGTCATGATCCCGGCGACATCGGAGAGGATGCAGAGGAGGTCGGCCTCGCAGATGGAGGCGACCAGAGCGGCGAGCCAGTCGTTGTCGCTGAGCCGGATCTCGTCGTTGGCGACGGTATCGTTCTCGTTGACGATAGGGACAGCGTTGAGCTCCTCGGAGAGCAGTCGGATGGTGTGGCGGGCGTTGATGAACCGGCGGCGGTCGTCGATGTCGTCTCGGGTGAGGAGGATCTGCCCGACGAGCAGGTCGTAGAAGGCGAACTCGTGCTCGTACAGCTGCATCAGCGCGCTCTGCCCGAGAGCGGCCAGTGCCTGAAGGTGGGACAGGTCCTTGATATCCCCCCTTTTTCCCAGGCGCTGTCTGCCCAGGCCGATGGCTCCCGAGCTGACCAGGACGACGCGGCGGTTCTCTTCGAGGATCTGTTGGGCGATGGACTGGACCAGGTGGGCAAAGACGCTGCGATCCACCACGTACCTGCCGTCACCGGTGAGGACATAGGTGCCGACCTTGATCACGATCCGCTTGGCTTCAACACAACAACGACGATGGGTCATGGGGTTTACCTTTCGGGGCTGGTTCTCAGGATCAACGGCTGGATATCAGGGTACTCGGGGGGTTGACCGGTGGAGACCTCGGTGAGGGGGGGGCAGGCGGTGAAAGCGATAAGCGCCAGCGCCGTCAAGGCCAGGACTGATGCCGTGCCGATCTGCAGGAGGCAGATCGGCAGGGAGCGCTTTTTCCGGGCGGGTTCCATGACGCTTGCTGGCAACTGCGGGTCCGACCAGGTACAACCGGCGATCGGGATAGCCCGATGCCGCCGAGCCAAAAACAACCGGCGGTTGCTATGGTATCAAATCGAACGAGCTAAGATGAAGATCTATCTGGTGAGCCTGGGATGCCCCAAGAACTGGGTTGACTCGGAGCTGATGGCGGGCCTGCTGGCCCAGCAGGGATGCGAGCTGACGGGGGAGGCGCAGCAGGCCGAGTTGGTGTTGGTCAACACCTGCGCCTTTTTGCAGAGTGCGGTGGAGGAGTCGATCGAGACCATCCTGGAGCTGGGGCGACTCAAGGAGACTGGCCGATGCCGCAAGCTGATCGTAGCCGGTTGCCTGGTGCAGCGCTATGGGGCGGAGCTGTTGGAGGCGTTGCCGGAGGTGGACCACTTTCTGGGCACCAACGAGATCCCCCGCATCGCCGCCCTGGCGGGTGGAGATCAGGGGGACCGCCTTTTTGCCTCTCCTGGAAGCTACCTTCATTCGGCCATGGATCCACGCCAGCCGATCGGCCGAGGGGGTAGTGCCTATCTCAAGGTGTCGGAAGGCTGCAGCCGGCGCTGCAGCTTCTGTCTGATCCCGAGCCTGCGGGGGCCACAGGTCTCCCGGGATCTGGAGGATCTCGAAAAGGAGGCCCGTGCGCTTGCGGAACGGGGTGTCCGTGAGCTGGTGCTGATCGCCCAGGACCTCACCGCATATGGCCTCGACAGGGGCGACAGACGAGGTCTGGAGCGGTTGATCGAGCGATTGGACCGGATCGAGGGGATCGAGTGGATCCGGTTGATGTACTGCTATCCCCATCGGTTCGAAGCGCACCTGGTAGAGATCATCGAGCGTTCTCACAAGGTGGTTCGCTACCTGGATATCCCGCTGCAGCATACCAGCGACCGGATCTTGCGGAGCATGCGGCGGGACGTGACGCAGCGGGACCAGCAGCGGCTGCTCGAGAGGCTCCGCCGGATCGAGGGGATGGTCCTGAGGACCACCTTGATCGTGGGCTATCCCCAGGAGAGCCAGGCGGAGTTTGCGCAGCTGTGCGACTGGGTTCGGGAGGTTCGGTTCGACCACCTGGGGGTGTTCGCCTTCAGCCCGGAAGAAGGAACCGAGGCTGCCGGGCTTCCCGGGCAGATCCTCCAGGCGGTGCGGGAGGAGAGGCGGGAATCGCTGATGGAGCTGCAGCAGGAGATCAGCCTGGCGAAAAACCGGGCTCTGATCGGCCAGCGGCTCGATGTGCTGGTGGAAGGGGTCAGCGAGCAGCACGAGTATGTGCTGGAGGGGCGCTACTACGGGCAGGCTCCCGAGGTGGACGGGGTGGTCTACCTGAGCTTCGACGACGACGGGCAGGGGGAGCTCCCCCGGTCGGGGCAGTTTGTCCAGGTGGTGGTGGAGCAGTGCGATCCCTATGACCTGGTCGGGCGGGTCGTGGCCATGGGGGATTCGCCCCCGACAGGGTTGGATACCTGAACGGCGAGGCCATTTTCGGGCTGAGCGCTTTGGTGATCCCCCTGGTGTCTCTGACGGTACAGTTTTTGCTTCAGGAACCACCAGATCGGCCTTGCACGGCGGTCGATCAAAGGGCGGTTCAAGGGGAAGTTCCGGGCGACACGAGGGCACCAGCCTGTTGGTTATGCTCGGCCTTTAACTGACCCTCCATCCGAGACACCCGGCAGCACTTGCCAGCCGATGGGGAGGATGGTAATCGAGGGCGGCCCTGCAGGGGTCAAAAGTCGAGAAAGGGACCGCCGGGTCGAATCGCGGCGCGGTCCAGTTTTGTTTCGTTCACAACGGGGTTCGATCCATGTCCGAACCAGAGAGCAGGAAGCGTTGTCTGTCCGGCGTCAAGTCGACCGGGGTGCCTCATCTGGGCAACTACCTGGGGATGATGCGACCCGCCATCGAGCTGCAGGAGCAGCACGAGACCTACTACTTCGTGGCCGACTACCACGCGCTGACGACCGAGCACGATGGGGAGGCGATGGAACGCCAGACGTACGACATCACCTCCTACTTCCTGGCGTTTGGTCTGGATCCGGAGCGCTCGGTTTTTTTCCGGCAGAGCGACGTGCCTCAGGTGACGGAGCTGTCCTGGCTGTTGAGCTGCGTGACCTCCATGGGGCTTTTGGAGAGGGCACATGCCTACAAGGCGGCCAAGGATCGGGGGGAGGAGGGCGCCATTTCCCACGGATTGTTCGCCTACCCGGTGTTGATGGCGGCCGACATCTTGCTGTACCAGGCCAACCTGGTGCCGGTCGGCAAGGACCAGATCCAGCACGTGGAGATGACGCGGGATATCGCCGGTCGCTTCAACTACCTCTTCGGGGAGACCTTTGTCATTCCGGAGGCGCTGGTTCGGGACGAGGTCAAGGTGATCTTGGGCATCGACGGGCAGAAGATGTCCAAGTCGTATGGCAACACCATCGAGGCGCTGCTGCCTCCCAAGCAGCTCAAGCAGCGGATCATGCAGATCGTGACCGATAGCACGCCGCTGGAGGAGCCGAAAGATCCCGAGAGATGCAACGTATTCGCCCTGTATCGGCTGTTTGCCAGCGTCGAGGAACAGGCGGAGATGGCCGAGCGGTACCGGGCGGGCAACTACGGCTACGGCCACGCCAAGCTGGCGCTGTTCGAGAAGGTGAACGCCCACATGGGACCCTACCGAGAGCACTACCAGCAGATCCGCGGCGATCTGGACTACCTGGAGGATGTGCTGCGCGCAGGCGCGACCAAGGCGCGCCAGGTGGCCGGACCGGTACTGGAGCTGGCCCGATCTCGATGCGGCTACAAGCGGCGGCCGGTGCTTTGAGGACAGAGCGTCTGCCTGGGTGTTGCGAATGGGCGGGCCGTCGGCTCCTGGTCTGCCTCGTTCGATCTGGGACTCCTCCCTCTCCTGACGCAATTCCCCCGATCCACCGGCAAGAAATCTGAAGGCGCCGTTGGGCCTTTAGTAATCGGAGGTTTCCGGACTCCCGCACGTGCTGAGAACGTTCACCACCGAGGTGAGCAGGGGATCGCGGCGACGGCGACGGCAACGGCGACGGCGACGGCAACGACGACGGCGACGGCAATGGCAATGACAACGGCCTTGGTCGCCAGGACGTCCGCGCCGATGGTTCTCGGCGGTTTGAGTATTCCTCTGGCACTTGGCTCGTGCCTGAGATACCCTGTAAAGCTCAGCAATCTGGCAGTGGAGCGCGGCATGTGGCGACGTCTGATCAACTCTCGGGTGCGGGAGAGGCTGAAGCGGATCGAGCTTCCCTTCAGCCGTTACGATATCGATCCCTACGGGATCTCCCGGGATCACCTGGGGCTGTTCTACACTTTTCTGGATGGGTTCTACCGGTACTACTTCCGGGTGAGATGCTACGGCATCGAGAACGTGCCGCTGCGGGGGCGAGCGATGGTGGTGGGCAACCATTCGGGGGGGTTGCCGGTGGACGGGGGGATGGTGCTGGCCTCGCTGTTTTTCGAGCCGGAGGTGCCGCGCCACGCCCACGGGATGGTGGAGTATTTTGCGCAGAACTGGCCCTTCGTCTCGCAGTGGTTCTCTCGGGTTGGGCAGCTACCCGGCTTGCCGGAGCATGCCATTCGACTGCTGGAGGACGATCGGGTGCTGATGGTGTTTCCCGAGGGGGTGCGGGGTACGGGGAAGCTGTACAAGGACCGGTACAAGCTGGCGCGCTTCGGGACGGGCTTCATGCGGATCGCCATGAGGACCCAGACGCCGATCGTGCCGCTGGCCTTTATCGGTGGGGAGGAGGCGCTGCCGACGGTCTTTCATTTCCGGAAGCTGGCGCGCGCCGTGGGCGCACCCTACTGGCCGGTACCGCCCTACGGGATTCCCCTGCCGCTGCCATTCCAGTGCTCGATCCACTATGGCAAGCCGATGCAGTTCGAGGGGGATGGGAACGAGAGCGACCAGGTCATCTCCAGTCATGTCGAGCAGGTGAGGAATCGGATCGCGTTGTTGATCGAGGAGGGGCGGGCGCATCGGAAGCGGTTGCTGCCCTGGTTGGACGGGTTGCGGGAGGCGACCGGTAACGGCACGAGGGAGGGATCGTGAAAGTCGTCATCACCGGAATATCGGGGGAGCTGGGTCGCATGGTGACCCATCGCCTGTTGGCCAATGGCCACTGTGTCCTGGGGATCGACCGGCGACCCTGGCCAGATGCGCCTCGGGGGGTCAAGATGGTGCGCACCGACATCCGCAAGCGCCCGGCAGAGGATGTCTTCCGATCGCAACGTCCGGAGGCCTGCATCCACCTGGCCACGGTGACCCATGTGACCACCGGTCCGGATGAGCGGTACCGGATCAACCTGGGCGGCACCAAGATGGTGTTCGCCTATTGCAGTCGATACGAGGTCAAGCAGGTGGTGTTCGTCAGCCGCCACACGGTATACGGGGCGGCTCCCGACGTGCCGCTCTATCGTACGGAAGACGAGCCCCCGCTGGCCGGATGGACCTTCCCGGAGCTGACCGACCTGGTGGCGGCCGACATGTACGCGGTGTCGGGGATCTGGCGGTGGCCCGACACGGCCACGGCGGTTCTGCGCATCGTGTATACCCTGGGCCCGTCACAGCGGGGGACGCTGGCCAACTATATCCGGGGTCCGAGAGTACCGACGGTGCTGGGATTCGATCCCCTGTTCCAGTTCCTGCACGAGCAAGATGCAGCACGGGCGATCGCGGCGGCCCTGGAGGCGAGGCTCCGGGGGGTCTTCAATGTCGCCGGGCCTTCTCCGGTGCCGCTTTCGGTGCTCTGTCGAGCGACGGGGAGGAAGAACATCCCCATCCCCGAGCCGTTTTTTACCCGAGTGCTCGGCCGTTTCGGGTTTCCCCGCCTTCCCCCCGGGGCGGTCGGCCACTTGAAGTACCCGGTGGTGGTTGACGGTAGCGCTTTCCAGCAAGCGGCAGGCTACAGCCACGACTTCGACGAGAGCCAGACCATGGAGTCCTTTGTCTACACATGAACCGAGGGCCACGAGCCCAGGTGGATGGCTGCCGTGTAGATTCCTGCTCCCGATCGTGGGAAGGGTTTGAAAAAGCTCAACAGACAGGGGGTCAGAATCGATTCGTACTCCACGTTTGAGGGGGGAGGACCGGACATCGGCGTCCATTTGGCTGCCTTCTGGGCTGTCCCCGCAGTGGGTCCGGTGGCTTGGAGGCGGGCAGGTTCGAACCGTTCCCGAGTCGCCGCGTGTGCAACGTAGGGTCAGGCGGGTGAGCCTGGTTCGAACGACCAGGTGAGCGGCCATGCCGGCTCGCAGGCGCCGGCCGGATCGAGGAGGTAGCAGGAGATGCCGGAGCTTCCTGAGGTCGAGGTGATCCGGCGAGGTCTGGAACAGACGGCGATCGGTCGCCGGATCGCGCGGGTGGAGGTGGCCGATGATCGGGTGGTGTCGGGACCCCCGGAGGTGCTGAAGAGCCGCCTGGTGGGCCAGTCGGTGCAGGCCCTGTCGCGGCGGGGCAAGGTGCTGATCATCGAGCTGGAGCAGGACTGCCTGCTGGTCCACCTGGGGATGACCGGCCAGCTCACCTTCTGGGATCGGAAGCGCGAGGATGACGCGGGATTTGTGCGGCATCCATCGACCGGCTTGCAGCGGGCGAGGCAGCACGCCATCGACAAGCACACGCACCTGTGGATCCGCTTCGAGGACGGCAACGGGCTGCACTATCGAGACATTCGCAAGTTCGGTCGGATCCGGCTGGTGAGCCGGGAGGAGCGGATGTGCAGTCCGATGCTGCAGTCGCTGGGGTTGGAGCCGTTCACCGAGGGGTACCGCCTGGAGCCGTTCGAGCGGCTTCTTGCGGGAAGAAAGCGGTCGATCAAGGCGCTGCTGCTGGACCAGCACCTGGTGGCGGGGCTGGGGAACATCTACAGCGACGAGGCGCTGTTTGTCGCGGGAATCGATCCCCGCCGGGTGGCTTCCAGCCTGACCAGACCGGAGCGGCTGCGGCTGTTCGAGGCCATACCAGCGGTGCTGGCGCGGGGGATCGATCTTGGCGGGACGAGCCTCAGGGACTTCGTGAACGCCAGAGGGGAGGCCGGGGGTAACCAGGAGGAGCTGTTCGTCTACGGGCGGACCGGCCAGCCCTGCCGCCGATGCCAGGCCTCCATCGAGCGGATCGTGCTGGCGCAAAGGAGCACCCACTACTGCCCGGTATGCCAGAAGGCAGGGATAGACGGCCTATGAGACGGATCCTGGTGGACGGAGAGGAGGGCCGGGGGATCCCCGGTGATGATCCGGGCTTACAGCTCGGCCTGACGGTATTCGAAACCCTGCGAACCTATGGCCGGCAGCCCTTCCGCCTGCAGGCTCACCTGGACAGGCTGGAGCAATCGGCAAAAGCCCTGGAGATCGCCGTGCCCGAACGGTGGTTGATCGAATCGGAGGTCGAGCGGGTGATGGCCGCCGACGTGCAGATCCGCTACACCCTGACCGGGGGCGGGCATCGGATATGCGACGCCATGCCGATCGACCTCAGGCGGGTCGGCGCTCCCATGAAGGTCGCCCGGGTAGAATGGGAGCCCCCACACTGGCTTGCGGGGCACGTCAAGCACGGGAGCCGCGCCGGCTGGGTGCTCGCCGCCAGGCAGCTGAAGGTTGACGAGGTGCTCCTGGTCGATCGCAGGGGGTACATCCTGGAAGCCAACCGTTCCAATGTCTTCGCGGTGATCGATGGGCAGCTCTGCACACCACCACTGGATGGTCGCTTTTTGGCTGGGGTGACCCGGGGAGCGCTGCTGGATGCCGCTGGGCGCGAGGGATTGGTGGTCCACCAGGTGCCGATCCACCAGGACCGTCCCTGGTCGGAGCTCTACCTCTCGGGTACGCTCAAGGAGCTCGCACCGGTGGTACAGATCGACGACCAGCCGGCGGCTGGTGGGGGGCCGCTGGGACAGGCGCTGGTCCAGGCGTTCCATCGGCTGGTCGCCGAGGAGACCGGGGCGGGGTGAGCGCAATACGTCCGGCCGGGCGGGTTTACTCGGTCTCCTCGGCGGTGATGAGGACCGAGAAGGGGAGCTCGAAATCCAGCCAGCGGACGGTGAAGTAGGCGGTGCCCTCCAGCTTGAAGTCGAGGAAAAAGGCCCGGGAGTCCTCTAAAAGGTAGCTGCCCTGCTCGGAGGTCACCTCGACCAGCTCCAGGTGGATCATCGAATCCTCTTCGATGTCCACCTCGAAGGTGTCGTCGAAGGGAGCGATCACGAAGCGGCCATCCTCGGTGTAGGCGCCGAGCGTATACCAGCGGGAACCCACCGGAGCGGAGAAGGAAGAGGGAACCACCAGCCCGTTGGCGGACACGTCGTTGAGGGTGACGGAGACGATGGCGGACAGCTCCAGGACCTCGATCTGCTCTTGGGCATCGTCGGTGGACACGGTGACGGTGCCGGTCTCGTTCATGGCCTTCAGGGTGAAGAAGTCGCTGCCGTCTGTGGGGGTCAAGGTGGCACCGGCCGGTTCCACGCTCAGGGCGCGGGCGCCGTAGCCGGTCAGGACCTGGTCGTTGGCGTTGCGGTGGCGAAGAAAGAGGCTGGTGTTGCTGTCAGGGGTCATGGCCACCCCGCCGGCGTAGACCGAGGCGGGCAGCAGGAAGACTTCGCCCCAGGGGAGGATGTCGATCTCGGAGGAAGCGATGGCGGAAACCGACAGGGCGATGCTGTCGGACTGCCCACCGGCGGTCACCTCCAGAAAGGCGTTGCCGGTCCCTTCGGCGGCCAGCTGGGCCACGTTTCTAAGCGTGTTCTGTACCGTGAGGACCGCCTCGTTGCTGGAGGAGGCGCTGGTGATGACCGCCTCCAGCCGCTGGTTGTCCTTGATCTCGATGTCGATGGAAGCGCCCTCGGCAACCGGTCGGTTCATGGTTTGAGACAAGTTGAGCGGATCGCCCGGTTTGCGGGTCAGGTCGAAGAACAACAGGTTTCCTTCGATCCCCTCGCTACCCATGGTGCAGTCGGCCAAGGCGGCCAGAGCGGTCGCGATGACCAGGATCTCGAGTATCCGAATGGAACGGTGTCGCATGGTATCCTCCTTCTAGCGTAACCAAGCCGCAAAAACGGCTGCACAATCCTTACCGCGTGTCCAGCTATTCGTACACAAGCACCTTAGACGTTGACAACCCGAAAGTATTTGATCGCCGGAGGAACCGAACTGGCATGGATCATGTATAATATCCTACATGTCGATACCGGGAGGCAACCACCCGGCAGTCAGAACCGGACGATGAGCCCCACGACCAGTGGGCAATACCGACCAAAGGGGACGCCATGAACCATCAGAACTTCGAGAGGGCAACAGTCAGAAAACTGACGAGCAGGCACGGCAGGGGACTCGGATTTCTCAGCCTCGCGTTCCTGGTCATCGGGATCACCGTCGCCGGATGCACCGTCGGCCTGGACGATCACGATGACCTGGTGGCCGGCAAGTACGCGCTGCAGTCCTTCTACTCCTGTGACAGCCTGGACGAGTACCTCACCGATCTGGGTACTGACATTTTTGTCAGGTCCTACCTGTATGGCTACTGGGGATCCTGGCGCGGAGGGGGGGTTCCCGCACCAACAAACGACCAGGAAAGCTCGGGCAGCGAAACCGGTGGTTCAGACAGTGAAACCAGCACCCCATCCGAGTACACCACCACCAACGTCCAGGAAGAGGGGGTGGATGAACCCGACCTGGTCAAGACCGATGGTAACTACCTGTACATCGCCCAGGGGGGCGAGCTGCATATCATCCGCTCCTGGCCCAACCCCGAGGACGCCGTCGAGGTGGGACGGCTGACTCTGGACGGCTATGGGGAATCGCTCTTTCTGGTGGGTGATCGCCTGGTGGCCTTTACCTCGATCTGGGACGACACCGTCTATGAGGGCGAGGATCGCCCCTCTACCCCTCCCACCGAAGTGGAGCCTGTCGCGGGGGAAGACGAATCCGAGACCACCGAGCCAGCCGAACCTTCGGAGGCTGTGGGCGGCTCGGACATGAACGGCACCCGGATCTCGATCATCGACATCACCGATCGGACCGATCCCCAGGTGATCGGGAGGATCGATATCGAGGGGAGCTTCGTCAATGCTCGGCTGGTAGCGGGGAAGGTGTACGTGGTGTTGTCCAGCTACCTCGACCGCGTACCTCAGGATGTACTGGAGGCCCTCGAACAGGCGGATCTGCCCGCCGTCAGCTGGGAAATGACGATGGAAGAACGCCAGGCGCTGGAGCCCGAGGTGCGCGCCGCGGTTCGGCCGCTCATCGCCGACTTCATCGCCAATGGCGGTCGGGAGTTGGTCATCCCGGACTATCGGCTGGATGAAGGCCAGCGTTCCGACCTGTTCAGCTGCACCGACGTGATGCGGCCCGCCAACGAGTCGGATCTGGGTCTGCTGTCGGTGATCGGCTTCGACCCCGCTTCCGTCCTGAAGCCGAGAGGGGTGGCGCTGCTGGCGAACGGATGGACGGTGTATGGCTCCCACAGCAACCTGTATGTCGCCCAGGACAGCCGCTGGTGGTTCTGGGACTACAACGAGACCCCTTACACCGAGACCCATGTGCACAAGTTCGGCCTGAACGATGGCGCTCCCACCTACGAGGCCTCGGGCGGAGTCGAAGGCTGGGTGCTCAACCAGTTCTCCATGTCGGAGCACAAGGGATACCTGCGCATCGCCACCACCGACCAGACCATGGGGGGCTGGTTGTGGGGTCCGGTGGATGTGGCCGCCGAGGTGGACGTCGACACCGCCGAGCCTGGCACCGGTCCCACCGAGGGGTCGGGTAGCGGCAGTGTGAGCTCCGACGAGGTGGTCGTGGTCGAGCAGCCCCAGGAGGCGGAGGAGCCCCGCATCGACGCCAACAACGTGTTCGTTTTGCAGCAGTCCGAGGGGCTGTTGGAGGTGATCGGGTCGGTGCGGGACATCGCGCCCGGCGAGCAGATCTACGCGGTGCGGTTTTTGGGAGACAAGGGGTACGTGGTGACCTTCGAGCAGGTCGATCCGCTGTTCACGCTGGACCTGTCCAATCCAGCCGACCCGCGTCTGATGGGCGAGCTGGAGATCACGGGGTACTCGAGCTACCTGCACCCCTACGACTGCGACGGTGACGGCCAGGCGGAGTGCCTGCTGGCCATCGGGCGGGATGGCGACGAGTTCGGGCGGGTGCTGGGGCTTCATGTCCAGCTCTTCGACGTATCCGACATGTCGGCCCCGGTTCGGCTCCAGCAGACCGTGCTATCCACGGGGAGCGGCTGGTCCTGGTCGGAGGCGGAGCACGATCACCATGCGTTCACCTTCTACGAGAGCCACAACCTCTTGACCATACCGGTGAGCATCGAGGACTGGCAGACCGAGACCTACTTCTCCGGCATCGTGGCTTTCCATATCAGTCCCACGGAAGGGATCACCGAGGTGGGCCGCGTGTCGCACACCTCCCTGGCCGAGGAGACCTACTGTGGGCCGGACGGCAGCTACAGCGAGTCCGATTGCGATAGCTGGTACTACCCCTGGTACGTCCAGATGCGTCGGTCGGTCTTCGTGGAGGACTACCTGTTCGCCATCTCCAGCCTGGGGGTATCCTCCAACAGTATTCTGGACTGGGACACCATCCTGGCGATCATCCCCTTCTTCTGATCGGGAAGATGGAGGCGTCGGTCGGCCCAGGCCGGAGCCCGCCGCTGTTCCGCTGACCTGACGGTGCACCCCTCCACGGCGATCCTCCCCCGAGGCGGAGCCAGGGGGAGGTGCCCGCGTAGCGGGCGGAGGGGGCGACTCTAGCCTCTGGCCGGGTGATCTT
>JAFGEP010000015.1 GCA_016931535.1 Bradymonadales bacterium | reverse complement strand
CGGGCTCCGCCTCGGGGGAGGACTGCCCCCTTCGTCGGCTACGCCGCCACCTCCCCCGGGCTCCGCCTCGGGGGAGGACTGCCCCCTCCGTCGGCTACGCCGCCACCTCCCCCGGGCTCCGCCTCGGGGGAGGACTGCGGCATTGTGTCAGAACATCGCGTGGTCAACAAGGAGGACTGGGATG
This sequence comes from Bradymonadales bacterium, assembly GCA_016931535.1. Classification (GTDB taxonomy): domain Bacteria; phylum Myxococcota_A; class Bradymonadia; order JAFGEP01; family JAFGEP01; genus JAFGEP01. Next base: position 64,128 of record JAFGEP010000015.1, on the reverse strand, counting down.
TCGCCCGATTTGCGGGTATGATTACCAAGGCCTTTTTATACCATGCCGATCTGAGCTTGTGTGAAGCAGGTATGAGCGCGAGATCCGACGGAGTCATGATGCGAAGCCATCAGTACCCCTTATCGCTTTTCTTGTCGGTTTTGATCCTCTCATCCGGTGGCGCAGCATGGTCGCAGAGCATGCCGACCGGGACCCAGGAGTACTTTCTGTTGGGTCAGGACAGGCAGATCTACGACATACTGACCTACGTGTGTGACCGAACGGGTGACCCGGACTGCGGCGGATACGATCCGGGGACCAACTCCACCATCACCCTGACTGCCACCACGGAAGGCCAGGTAGTGATCTATGATCACTGGGAGGACGGGTTCGAGGTGGACGTGCTCGATCCCTCTCAGACGACCACCCGGATCTTTGGAGACGAGAACACCTCCAACGGGGATGCCGCAGAATACGGGGGGATGGTCGGGGACCGGCTGAGCGCGGGCAGTGCCCTGAGCTTCTTTGACTACGTGGATCGTGACCGCTTGATCTCCGACATCCTGTTCGATGCAGCCGACCGCATCATCACGGTCGGAGGTCCGGCCGCCATCGTTCACGCCATCGATCCCACCAGCCAGTACATCGGCGAGTCGATCGTGGTCTATCCGCGAGCGGTCCTGGGGAGCGCCTCCAGCTACGTCGTGCCGGTGGGGACCGATTCCTATAGCAATAACCAGGGAGCCTATGGCCCCTACGCTCCTTTCCGGTTTGTTTTTCTCCAGCTGGTCAGCTACGACCACAACGTGGACATCCGGGTAGACAACGGCCAGTCGGATGGAGTGCGTTCCTTCCGCCTGGGCTTGGGACAGTCCTGGTCGAGCAGGGGATGGATCGATCGAACCCAGGACTCCAACCTGGCGCTGCCGATCCTGGCGGGCACCACGGTCAACGCCAGCGGCCCGGTGGGAGCGCTGCTGGTGACCGCCAGCAACGGGACCTACCAGGACCGCTTCTTCACCCTGGTGCCCCAGGAGCAGCTGGGCAACGACTACGTCTCCGCGGTGTACGGTGACTACGACTGGTTGAACGGCGATCACGAGCAGAACCTCTACCTGGTCAATCCAAACGCCGAGCCGATCGAGGTCAAGGCCTACGATACCACCCATCTGCCGGACGGGCGGACGTTGACGATCCCGGAACACGGAACCATCCCCTATGGTACCGACAACTCGACCTATGTCCCGAGAAGGAGCACGGTACGGCTGATCAGTGATCGCCACTTCACCAGTCTGGCCGCGGTAGATTTCGCCGACAGCGCCTTCGACTGGGGCTATACCATCGTTCCGGTGCGGTTGCTGAGCGACTCGGTCACCATGAGCTGGGCGCCCGGACGATACGTCACGGACGACAGCTGTCCCAACGAGGGGAGCCCGGTGTGGGTCTCGCCCACGCTGGACAACACCTTGATCCAGGTCGATCTGAACGGAGACGGGGTGTTTGACCGGGTGGACCGCGACATGGATGACGAACTGGACGAATGGACGGGAGACCAGGGCTACGTGGTGGACACCCTCGAGACGCTGCGGATCTACGATCCCATTCCTGAGGAGTGGCCTGGTGGCAACTGCGACAACACCGGGACCCGGATCGTGGGCAGCGCCCGGTTCGCTGCAGCCTGGGGGCAGGACTCGGAGACGGCCGGTCCGAGCGATCCGGTGCACGACAAGGGCTACAACGTGGTTCCCCAGGACATCTCCTACCTGGCGCCGGTATTCACCATCGACCTGCAGGCCGAGCCGGAGATCTTGCCCACCTATGGGGGCGATATCCGCGTGACCTTGACGTTGGACGCCTACCAGTACGGTCCCATCACCCAGGTCAGCCTGAACCACCTGCTGCCGCCGGGGTACCTGTACATCCCTTACTCCACCGAGATTACCCTGCCCAGCGGGGTGACCTTCCAGACCGAGCCCACCCAGACCAACCAGGGGGCTGATAACCTGCTGGAGTGGGCGTTGGGGACGACCCTGGCGGCCGCCGACAGGCTGGTGCTGGAGTTCTGGGCCGAGGCTCAACCTTCGGTACCGGACGCCCGTCAGCACGTGGCCCGGGCGACTGGGCGTTACCTGGACTATCGCCTGACGCCCAGCGATCGCCTGACGGTCACCCGCTCCAACCTGGACGCGTTCTTCCAGGTCAACCAGCCGGCGGTGCTGGCCGGGGAATCCCTGGATTTCTCGGTGATCGTGACCAACATCCACCCGACCGACCCGGCCGACAACGTGACCGTGGTGATCCCGCTGCCCGACGACACCGTCCAGGTGCCCGACACCCCTCCCGATCCCCAGGAGGTGTACCAGGGGCGGTGCCACTGCGTCACCTACGAGCTGGGCACTATCCAGCCGGGCGATTCGGCCACGGTGGAGCTCACCGCCCAGGTGATCCGGGGTACACCGCTGGGGCGGCGGATCCAGACCTATGGCCGGGTCACCAGCGACAACAACCCCGAGCTGATCACCCCCATGGCCACCGCCATCGTGAACGCGCCGTCGCTGGAGCCGATCCTGTCGGCGCCACGCTACATCCAGGCCGACACCGAGATGACCTACACGGTGCGGGTGGAGAACGAGGGGACCGCCACCGCCAACACGGTGTTCCTCGAGGCGGTCATCCCGGACAACACCACCTATGTCGACGAATCCATGGAGCTCTCGCTCAACGGAGGTGCGTTCACCCCTCTCACCGACGCAGAAGACGAGGATGACACCGGGACCTACCTGTCGGCGGAGCGGCTGGTCCGGGTCGAGCTGAGCGCCATGACCCCCTCGAGCTGGTTCGAGTTCACTTACAAGGTGCGCACCAACAGCGCCCTTTCAGTAGGTACCCGCATCCTGGGGCTCGCCACCGTGGGCGCCTTCGAGATCGACGAGGTGGACAGTAACCTGGCCTGGACCGCCATCGTCTCGGCTAACGACTCGGATGGCGACGGTCTTTCGGACTCCTATGAGACCAATACCACCTACACCGATCCCCACGACGCCGACAGCGACGACGACGGCTTGCCAGACGGCACGGAGGTCTACGGGACCGGCCTTCTGGCTCCCTATGGGCCGACCGATCCGCTCGATCCGGATAGCGACGGAGACGGCCTTTTTGACGGCACCGAGGTGGGGCTCACCGCACCCCACCCGGACACCGATCTTTCGGCCGACTACTACGTGCCCGACCACGACAACGGCATCCACAAGACCGATCCCAACGACCCGGATACGGACGGAGGCGGCGCTCCAGACGGGATCGAGGATATCAACGGCAACGGCCGGATCGATCCCGGTGAGACAGACCCCAATAACCCGGGTGACGACGATAGCGACTACGACGGCCTCACCGACGGCCAGGAGGACGCGAATGCCAATGGATATGTGGACCCGGGTGAGACCGACCCCAACGATCCGGACAGCGACGACGACGGTCTGAAAGACGGGGAGGAGGTGCTGACGACCGGCACCAATCCGCTGGATGCCGATACCGATGACGACGGCCTGCCGGATGGCATGGAGGTTCGTGGAGGCGGCTACCTGTACCGCTTTGGTCCTTCCGATCCGTTCGATCCGGACAGCGACGCCGACACCCTTCCCGACGGGCTGGAGGCGGGGGTGGTCCTTCCCGTGTCCGGCGGCACCAACCCCCACGGGTACGTTTTTTACGGGACCAATGAGGAGGAGGGCTGGTTCATCCCGGACGCCGATCCGCTCAGCCAGACCAACCCGAACGACGACGACACCGACAACGACGGCCTGACCGATGATTTCGAGGATGACGACGGGGACGGCGCCGTAACCAACGAAATCGGCGGCACGGGAACCACCGGTTTGGGCGAGACCGATCCGACACGGGCCGACACCGACGGGGACGGGCTGCAGGATGGTACGGAGATGGGGGTTTTCGAGCCCCAGGGCGACGACACCTCGATGCGGTTCTTCATCCCGGACCAGGACCCAAATACCGAGACCGATCCGCTCGACTGGGACAGCGACGACGGTGGCGAACGGGACGGCTCGGAGGATGTCAACCACAACGGCGCATACGAGCCGGCGCTGGGAGAACGCGACCCGGTGGCCACCCCCTGGGACGACTACGGATTCGACTGGGACGGTGACGGTCTGGCCAACCAGGTCGAGCTGGGGCGGATGAGCCCGGAAGATCCTCTCATCCCCGCTCCTACCGATCCGGATGACCCGGACAGCGACAACGACGGCCTGTGCGACGGGCCGGCGACGGTCGCCGGGACCTGTGTGGGCGGTGAGGATCTGAACGCCAACGGGGCGATGAACAGGGGCGAGACCGACCCCCTGGACGCCGACACCGATGATGACGGCCTGAGCGACAGCCAGGAGGTCCTGGGCAGAGGGCCGCTAGCCGCCATCGGTCCGCTCGATCCGTTCGATCCCGATACCGACAACGACGGGTTGAATGACGGCTACGAGGTCGGGGTGGTCGAGGGGATCCCCTCAGGTTATACCGATGGAGCCTTGCATCTGCCCTACGCCGGCACGGCCGATGACTGGATGAACGCTCCCACAGAGGAGCCCAGCGGTCACCCGCGGGATGCGGACAGCGATGACGACGGCCTGCCGGACGGCATGGAGGTCAACGGGACCGGCCCGTTGGCGCCCTACGGCCCTACCGATCCGCTCAACCCGGACACCGATGGCGACCTGCTCTCCGACGGCCTGGAGGTCTCGGTCAGCCAGCCCATCGCCGGGGGCAGGAGCGACGTGACCCGCATGACCTATGTCGGTACCAACACCGCTTCCTACTGGTGGCAGTGGGATCGGGATCGGACCACCCAGACCGACCCGACCGACGCCGACAGCGACGACGACGGCATCCTGGATGGCAACGAGGACACCAACCGCAACGGCGCCGTGAACAACACCATCGGCGCTACGGGCAGCACTGGATCGGGGGAGACCGATCCCATGAACCCGGACACCGACGCCGACGGCCTGCAAGACGGCACCGAGATCGGGCTCGTCGAACCGCAGGGTACCGGTACCGATACCGGCTCCACCTTCCAGCCCGATCTCCATCCAGCTACCACCACCAGTCCGCTCGACAGCGACAACGACGACGGTGGCGAGAGCGACGGCTCGGAAGATCCCAACCACAACGGCCAGGTGGATGACGGCGAGCGGAACCCGGTCGACGCGCCCTGGGACGACTGGGGGTTCGACTACGACGGCGACGGCATCACCAACGAGCGGGAGCTTGCCAACACCACCGATCCCGCCGATCAGGACAGCGACAACGACGGGTTGAGCGACTTTGCGGAGGTGGGCGCCGACGGCGAGTACGATCCCTTGACTGAGACCGATCCCATGGACGCCGACACCGACGACGACGGCCTTCCGGACGGCGTCGAGGTGCGCGGCACGGGTCGCCTCAAGCCGTTCGGACCGACCGATCCCGGCGATGGGGACAGCGATCAGGACGGCCTGGGCGACGGCTACGAGGTGGGAGTGGCCGAGGGCATCCCATCGGGGGTCTCTGACGGCCTGGAACTGCCCTACGAGGGGACCGATCCCGATTCCGAGTGGGCGTTGAACCCGGATCCGAGCAACATCAACCATCCGCTGGATGCCGACCTGGACGACGACGGGCTCTCCGATGGCGACGAGACGCTGGTCTTTTTGACGGATCCGGACGACTGGGACACCGATGACGATGGCCTTTCCGATGGGCTGGAGCTGGGGGTGGCCGAGGGTGAACAGCCCGTGGCCAGCACCAGCGAGTTCAACTCGACCCCCTACCAGGGGACCGATCTCACCTCGCCCGCCTGGCGGCCGGACAGCGAACCGACCACCACCACCGACCCGCTGGACGATGACAGCGACGACGACGGCATCCTGGACGGAAACGAGGACACGAACCGCAACGGCGCCGCCGACTACACCCTGGGAGACTCCGCTGGGCCCGGGTCGGGCGAGACCGATCCGACCGTGGCGGATACCGACGGCGATGGGATCCAGGACGGCACCGAGATCGGGCTGGTCACTCCGCAGGGAAGTGGCACCAACCTGGAGGTGTTCGTCCCCGATGCCGATTTCGGCGAATCCAGGACCGATCCCCTGGACATCGACAGCGATGACGGAGGGGAGGGGGACGGTTCGGAGGATGGCAACCGGAACGGGGCCTACGAGCCCGAGCTGGACGAGCGCAACCCGGTGGCGGTTCCCTGGGATGACTTCGGATTCGACTATGACGGCGACGGTCTGCAGAATCAGCTCGAGCTGACCCGCGGCACCGATCCGGCCGACGCCGACTGCGACAACGACGGGCTATGCGACGGTCCGCAGACGGTGGAGGATCTCTGCCTGGGCGGCGAGGACCTCAACGCCAACGGAGTGGTGGACACCGGAGAGACCAACCCGCTGGACGCCGACATGGACGACGACGGCCTGTCGGACGGCGAGGAGCTCCTGGGGACCGGTCGGCTGGCCGCATTCGGCCCCACCGATCCCTTCGATCCCGACACCGACCAGGATCTGTTGAGCGATGGCTACGAGGTGGGGGTGACCACCCCCATCCCGTCAGGAACCAGCGCCACCTTGCACATCCCCTATAGCGGCACCGACATTGCGGCCGACGGGTGGATGCCGAGCCCCAGCTCGAGCACCGCGATCAACCCGCTGGATGCCGATACCGATGACGACGGGCTGCTGGACGGGGACGAGGTGTTAGGCACCGGACCCTTGACCGACATCGGTGGGGCCAGCTCGGGTGGAGGCGGTGGGACGGTGGTTCGAGTGACGACCGACCCGCTGGATTGGGACTCGGACGACGACCTGTTGAGCGACGGCCTGGAGGCCGGCGTTCACGAGCCGATACCGGGTGACGTCAGCGACGGCAACGCCACCGAGTACCTGGGCACCGACGTCCTCCAACCGTCCTGGCAGCCGGACAGCCACCCCGCCTCGGTCACCCATCCGCTCGACGATGACACCGACAACGACGGCATCCTGGATGGCAACGAGGACCCCAACTACAACGGCGCCGTGGACATTGTCGTGATGGGCGGCACCGGGACCACCGGAGAGGGAGAGACCGACCCCCTCAAGCGGGACACCGACGACGACGGGCTGCAGGACGGGACCGAGCTGGGGTTCACCGCCCCACAAGGCGACGACACCTGGCTTTTGGTCTTCATCCCCGATGCCGACCCGGACACCCTGACCAACCCGGTGGACACCGATACCGACGACGGGGGCGAGGTGGACGGGCAGGAGGATACTAACCACAATGGCTACTACCAGCCAGAGCTGGGCGAGCGGAACCCGGTCGACGCCCCCTGGGATGACCGGGGGTTCGACTACGACGGCGATGGCCTCAACAACGAGGTTGAGACCGCCATCGGCTCCGACCCCCAGGATCCCGACACCGATGGCGACGGGCTGTTGGACGGAGAGGAGCTGGCCTACGGCACCAGCCCGATCGATGCCGACAGTGACGATGACGGCCTGCCGGACGGGGTCGAGGTGGAGGGGACCGGCCCCCTGGCGCTCTACGGCTCCACCGACCCCACCTATCCGGATAGCGATGGCGACGGGCTGCCGGATGGCCTGGAGGCTGGCATCACCGAGCCGGTAGCGGCCGGTGAAAGCGACGTCCAGCATCTTCCCTTCCAGGGCACTGACGTGCTCTCGCCGAGCTGGCGAGAGGACGCCGATCCGCTCACCACGACCGATCCCACCCAGGCCGATACCGACAGCGACGGGCTGTCCGACAGCGAGGAGGACGATAACGGCGACGGGGCGGTGGTCAACAGCATCGGCGGCACCGGGACCATTGGAGAGGGAGAGACCGACCCCAACCAGGCCGACACCGACGGCGACGGTCTTTTGGACGGTGCGGAGCGGCTGCTCCATGGCACCGATCCGCTGGACACCGACAGCGACGACGACGGGGTGCTCGACGGGCTGGAGGTCGGCCTGAGGATGGATCCGCTGGATGCCGACAGCGACGAGGACGGTATACCCGATGGTCTCGAACCGTCCTTCGACGTGGACAGCGACGGCGATGGTCTGATCAACGCGCTGGACTGCGATTCCGACAACGACCTGCTGTTCGACGGGACCGAGCTGGGCTACACGCCGGCCGACCTGACAGAGGCCACCGACCTTCTGGCCGGCGCCTTTGTGGGGGATGCCGATCCGGCAAGCACCACCGATCCGCTGGATGCCGACAGCGACGGCGGCGGGGTTTCCGACGGGATGGAGGACTCCAACCTGAACGGCGCGGTGGATGAGGGCGAGACCGATCCCAACGATCCCGACGACGACCTCACGCCTGCCGATGGCGACAGCGATGGCCTGCCGGATGCGGTGGAGTTCTACCTGGGTACCGATCCGGCGGATGCCGACAGCGACGACGACGGGGTGCTCGACGGCGACGAGCCCAACCCGGCGGCCGATGACGACGGCGACGGGTTGATCAACCCCCTGGATGCCGACAGCGACGACGACCTGCTGTTCGATGGGACCGAACTGGGGGTCACGACGGAAGATCTGGGGGTCGACACCGACCTGTCGGCCGGCTGCTTCGTGGCCGACGCCGATCCACTCACCACCACCAGCGCTCTGGTGGCCGACACCGATGGCGGCGGAGTGCCGGACGGTGCCGAGGACAGCGATCTCGATGGAGCCCTGGACGAGGGGGAGACCGATCCGACCGATCCCTCCGACGATCTGGATCTTCCTCTGGACAGCGACGGTGACGGGTTGCCCGACAGCCTGGAGATCGCCATCGGTTCACGGCCGCTGGACGCCGACAGCGACGACGACGGGCTGCTCGATGGCCTGGAGTCCAACATCGTCGCAGATGACGACGGCGATGGGCTGATCAACGTGCTCGATCCCGACAGCGACGGCGACGGCCTTCCCGACGGGCTGGAGGCCGGCGTGACCGAGGAGACGCGCCATCCCCACACCGAGGTGCGTTTTGGCTGGTTCCTCCCCGACGCCGATCCCGCTACCACCACGAGCATGGTCAACCCCGATACCGACGGGGGTGGAGTCTGGGACGGCCAAGAGGATGCCAACCTGGACGGTGCGGTGGATGAGGGCGAGCTCGATCCCAACGATCCGACGGACGACATCTGGTTGCTGGACAGCGACGGCGATGAGCTGTTCGACGCCGTAGAGCTCTTGCTGGGCACAGATCCCTACGATGCCGACAGCGACGACGACGGGGTGCCCGACGGGCAGGAGCCCGGGTACGACCTGGATGTCGATGGGGACGGGCTCATCGGGGCTCTGGACCCCGACAGCGATGACGACGGATTGCTCGACGGCACCGAGATGGGGATTACCGCGGCCGATCTGCATCGGGATACCGATCTGAGTCGAGGGCTTTTCCAGCCGGATGTGGACCCCACTACCACGACCGATCCACTGGTCGCCGATACCGACGACGGCGGTCTGATCGACGGCAACGAGGACATCAATCTGAACGGGACCATCGATTTCTGGGAGACCGATCCCAACGAACCGAGAGACGACCTGGAGCTGTATCGAGATACCGACGGCGACGGCCTGGTGGATCGCCTGGAGGAGGAGATCGGAACCGATCCGCTGGATGCCGACAGCGACGACGACGGGGTGCTGGACGGCCAGGAGTACAACTTCCGGGCCGACTCCGACCAGGATGGGCAGATCAACGCGATGGATCCGGACTCCGACGACGATGGACTGTTCGACGGCACCGAGATGGGGCTGGTGACGGACGATCTATCGACACATACCAACCTGGCGGCGCGTCACTTCTCGAACGACACCGATCCGACCACCACCACCAGCCCCATCCACGCCGATACCGACGGCGGCGGTCTGATCGATGGCAACGAGGACACCAACCTGAACGGCGCGGTCGACGAGGGGGAGACCGATCCCAACGACCCGGAGGACGACGGGCTGGCCGGCCCCGATAGCGACGGCGACGGCCTGGTAGATGCGCTGGAGCTCACCCTGGGCTCCGATCCCCACGACGCCGACAGCGACGACGACGGTCTGATCGACGGCCTGGAGCATGATCCCGCCGGCGACCGGGACTCGGACGCCCTGATCAGCCTGCTCGATCCCGACAGCGACGGCGATCATCTTCCCGACGGCCTGGAGGTCGGGATCACCGAGGCCACCCGACATCCCGATACCGACCTGGAGGCCGGGATCTTCATCTCGGACGCCGACCCCGCCAGTACCACCAGTCCTGTCAACCGCGACAGCGATCGGGGCGGCATCGCCGACGGTATCGAGGACACCAACCGCAACGGCTCCGTGGATGTGGGGGAGATCGACCCCAACCTGGGCCTCGACGACCTGACCTGGCTGGACAGCGACGGGGATGAGCTGACCGACGCCGAGGAGCTGTCGATCGGCACCGATCCCTTCGATCGGGACTCGGACGACGACGGGGTGCCGGACAACCTGGAACCGGCCTACAACACCGATACCGATGGCGATGGACTGGTCAACGCCCTGGATCCAGACAGCGATGACGACGGGTTGCTCGATGGCACCGAGATGGGAGTGACCGCGGCCGATCTCACCCCGGATACCGATGTCACGAAGCGCCACTTCCGTTCCGATCGAGATCCGACCACCACCACCGATCCGCTCGATCCGGATACCGATGGCGGGGGAGTGGCCGACGGTCTGGAGGATCTGAACCTGGACGGGCGGGTGGACCGGCTGGAAAGCGATCCCGACGATCCATCCGATGATCTACCTGCGGCTGCCGACAGCGACGACGACGGGTTGCCCGATGCCCTGGAGACCCTGCTCGGCACCGATCCGCACGACGCCGACAGCGACGACGACGGGGTTCTCGATGGCCACGAGCCGAACTTCAGCGACGATACCGATACCGACGGCCTGATCAACCCGCTGGACGCCGACAGCGACAACGACCACATCCTGGACGGAACCGAACTGGGGGTCACCCAACTGGATCTCACGCTGGACACCGATCGGATGAGCCGCGCCTTCTTCCCCGACCACGACCCCACCACGACCACCAGCGCCGTGCGGGCAGATACCGACGGCGGCGGTCTGACCGACGGCAACGAGGACACCGATCGAAACGGCGCTGTGGACAGTCGAGAGCGCGATCCCAACGATGCCGCCGACGACTATCCGACCCCTCGAGACACCGACCGGGACGGCCTTCGCGACCGTCTGGAGATCCTGCTGGGCTCCGACCCCGACGATGCCGACAGCGACGACGACGGCCTGCTGGACGGCCAGGAGCCGAATGCGGCTCTGGATACCGACGGGGACGGGGTGATCAACCTCTTGGACCCCGACTCCGACGGCGATGATCTACCCGACGGTCTGGAGGGTGGTGTCAGCTATGCGACCCGCCATCCCCACACCGACCTGGCGGCAGGGGTATTTCGCTCCGACGCCCATACGGCGACTACCACCAGCGTGGTCAACCCAGATACCGACGGCGGCGGCCTGGCCGACGGAGAGGAGGATCTCAACCGCAACGGGTCGGTGGACTCGGGCGAGACCGATCCCAACGATCCGGCGGACGACGCGTCCCTGATCGACCGTGATGGCGACGGCCTGAGCGATCTGATCGAACGTTCCTACGGCACGGATCCCCTGGACGCCGACAGCGACGACGACGGGGTGCTGGACGGGGAGGAGCCGGCCGGCCTGGAGGACAGCGACCTGGACGGGCTGATCAACGCCCTGGATCCCGACAGCGACAACGACGGCCTGTTCGACGGGACCGAACTGGGTGTCGTCACGGGACAGTTGACCCGAGCCACCGACCTCAGCCGGAACCGGTTCGTCCCCGACGCCGATCCGACCACCACCACCGACCCGCTCCTCGCAGACACCGACAACGGCAGCGTGCCCGACGGGATCGAGGACAGGAACGGCAACGGGCGGATCGACCCAGGCGAGACCGACCCCAACCTGGGGGATGACGACCTGTCGGTGGTTATCGACGACCGGGATGGCGACGGGCTTCCGGACGACCTGGAACGGGCCATCGGCACCGATCCCTACGACGCCGACAGCGACGACGACGGGGTGCCCGACGGGCTGGAGCCGAACTACCGTGACGACGGGGACGGCGACGGGTTGATCAACGCCCTGGATCCCGACAGCGACAACGACAGCCTGTTCGACGGGACGGAAATGGGCCTGACCGCTGCCGACCTGGGGCCGGACACCGACCTGTCGAGGGGCGCCTTCGTGGCCGACACCGATCCCACCACCACCACCAGCCCGCTGCATCCCGACACCGACCTCGGCGGCGTCTTCGACGGCAGCGAGGACTTCAACTTGAACGGCGCGATCGACGAGGGCGAGACCGATCCCACCGATCCGGCGGACGACGACCTGGCCGGCATGGAGGATGGCGATGGAGACGGTCTGCCCGATCGACTCGAGCTGGCACTGGGTTCCGATCCCTTCGATGCCGATAGCGACGACGATGGCCTGGTCGACGGACGAGAGCCCAACGGTTCGGCAGATACCGACGGCGACGGCGTGATCAACCTTTTGGATCCCGACAGCGACGGCGACGGCTTGCCCGACGGGCTGGAGGCCGGGGTCACCGAGACGACCCGCCACCCCGATACCGATCTCGATGCCGGTGCCTTCCTCTCTGACCTGGATCCGCGGAGCACGACCAGCCCGGTCAACCCGGATACCGACGGGGGTGGGGTCGCCGACGGCCTGGAGGATGCCAACCGCGACGGCGCCTACCTGCGGCCCGAGACCGATCCCAACAACCCGGCCGACGACTACGGTCGAGCCGACTCAGATCGGGACGGATTGCCTGACCGGCTGGAGGAGGCGCTGGGAAGCGATCCGTTCGACTACGACAGCGATGACGACGGGGTGCCCGACGGCCTGGAGCCGAACCGCGACGAGGATACGGACGGCGACGGTCTCATCAACCTTTTGGATCCGGACAGCGATGACGACGGGCTGTTCGACGGCACCGAGATGGGGTACTGCCTGGCCGATCTGACCTATGCCACCGACCTTCGGCAGGGCCGCTTCGTGGAGGATGCCGATCCGGCGACCACCACCGATCCCTTGCGGGCCGACACCGACCGCGGAGGCGTTGCCGACGGCTTCGAGGACACCAACCTCAACGGGATGGTCGATGAGGGCGAGACCGACCCCGAAGATCCCACAGACGATGACCCGAGCTCTGTGGTGGACAGCGATGACGACGGCCTGCCTGACGCGTTCGAGCGGATGATCGGATCCGATCCCGAAGATGGTGACAGCGACGACGACGGCCTGGCGGACGGTGATGAACCCAATCCGGCCGAAGACTGCGATGGGGATGGCGCGATCAACCTGGTGGATCCCGACAGCGATGACGACGGCCTGTTCGACGGCACCGAGATGGGGCTGACCGAGGGCGACATCGGCCCTGATACCGACGTCGAGGCCGGCTTCTTCATCCCCGATGCCGATCCGACCACCACCACCAGCCCCATCGACCGGGACAGCGATGGCGACGGGGTGATGGACGGCAACGAGGACACCGACCTGGACGGAGCGGTGGACGAGGGTGAGCGCGATCCCACCTGGGATGAGGGGGTGATCGAGCCGCCCCTCGATACCGATGGCGACGGCCTGGCCGATGCCCTCGATGCCTACCTGGGAACCTCGCCGACCGACGCCGATAGCGACGACGACGGGCTGATCGACGGGCGGGAGCACGACCCTGCGGCCGACACCGACGGCGACGGCCTCATCTCTCCGCTCGATCCCGACGGCGACGGCGATGGACTGCCCGACGGCCTGGAGTCGGGGGTGACCGAGGTCGACCGGCATCCGGATACCGATGCGTCAGCCGGCTGGTTCGTCGCCGATCGGGATCCCTCCACCATCACCAGCCCGCTGCTCCGCGACACCGATGGCGGCGGGGTGCCGGACAACGACGAGGATGACAACGCCAACGGTCGGGTAGACCCGGGTGAGACCGATCCCGCCGATCGGCACGACGATCACTTGACCGACACCGATCGAGACGGCCTGTCCAACCGCGACGAGCTGACATCGGGAACCAGTCCCTACGATGCCGACAGCGATGACGACGGCCTGCTGGACGGCGCAGAGGTGTACCAGTTCGGAACGGGCCCGACCGATCCGGACAGCGATTCGGACGGGCTGATGGATGGTCTGGAGGCGGGAATCGACCGTTTCCACGTGAGCAGCGATACCACCGATCCGGCCCTCTTCACCCCCGACCTGAACCCTGCCACCACCACCGACCCGCTGTTGGCCGATACCGATGGTGGAGGCCACCCGGACGGCCAGGAGGACCTCAATGCCAACGGCCGGGTGGACCCGGGGGAGACCGATCCCAATGATCCGCGCGACGATGTGGGCTGCCTGATCATCGACGACTGCGATGGAGACGGCTTGCTCAATCTCTTCGAGATCTGGTGGGGCAGCGATCCCTACCTGGCCGACAGCGACAACGGTGGTGCCGGCGACGGTACCGAGCACCGACAAGGCACCAACCCCCTCAATCCCGAGGACGACTTTCCACCTCCGCCCAAGGAGCCGGGATGTGGCTCCTGCCGCAGTCTTGAGGGATCTGATCACGGTCTTGGCGCAGGGCTGATGCTCCTGGCGCTGGTCATGGCCGGATGGCGGAGGCGGCGATCCTAGCCTCTGGCCTGGATCACCACCAGTCGCCGGTGGTGTAGGTGACCTGGTAGAGGTTGTTCGTTCCCCGGTCGGTCACCAGCAGGGAGTTGTCGGGGCCAAAGGCCAGCCCGTAGGGCCGGACCAGCCCGGAGACAAGCGGGACCACCTGGCAAGGGTAGATCGGCGTGGGATTCGGGCAGTGATCGACCCACAGGATGCGACCTGAGCCGCTATCCGCCACCAGGAGGGCGTCGACATCGCTTGAGTACAGGATGTCGTGGGGGCTGGAAAGGATGGTGGTCATCTCAACCCGGTCGTATCCGGTTCCCGCGGGGGTCAACCGCCGGAGGTAGCCCAGAAAGGTGCTGGTGGACCAGTAGCGTGTGGTACCGGAGACGACCTCCGCCTGGACGCCCCAGGGGTTGATAAAGGAGTCCCCGCCTTCCAGGTCGATGTCGCTGTAGTTGTTGGGGGCGAGCATTTCGAATCGCACCAGGGCGCGTCTCGTCTGGTCCACAGCCACCAGGTAGTTGGTAGTGCCAATCTGTACAAGGTCGACTCCGGACGGCTGGCTCACCGCTCCAGCGGTGGTAAAGAGCTGTTGCTCTCCGGTGAGGGTGTTCAGGCTGATGACGGCGTTGTCGGTCTCATCGGAGACCAGCAACAGGGAAGAGGTCGGATAGTAGACGATATCGTGTGGATTGTTCAGCCACAGCCCGGTGGAGAAGGGCTCGGTGACCCAGGCGCCTCCATCCAGGTAGGTCCGGGTGACCATGTCGGATCCGTTCTGGACGACGTAGATGTCAGTACCGCCATCCCAGGCGATCCCCTCGGGCTGGTTCCAGAGGGTCGAACCGCCATCGACCAGGGTGATGCTGAGCCCCTGTCCTGGCACCAGCGCATCGGCCGGATCGGCCACCAGCTCGAGCTGGGCTGTCCCGCTGTCCCGGCCGTCGTTCACCGACAGGAGCACGACGTAGCTCCCAGGGATGTCGGTGACAAGGTAGGGTTGAACCAGCGTCGGATTCAGGAAGGTGGCGGTGCTTCCGGCAGGGGTTTGGAGCAGCGACCAGTAGAAGGACAACGGCTGCGGCTCGGGCAGACACCCCTCCTCGCCGTCGGTAGAGGCGGAGGCGTTCAGGACCACCGTCGAACCGGAGGGCACCAGGTAGGGCTCTCCCGGCACGTAGGTCGGATTCTCCGGCTGGATCACCTCGATGACCGCCACCGGGGGATGGCTTCCACAAACGCCGACCTGGACCGTGGTGTCCTGGAAGGAGGATCGCCCGGTCCCGTCCTCGACCTGGGAGCGGATGAGGTAGGTGCCGGGTCTATCGGCCAGGAAAGCCGGCTCGGTCCCCTCGGCGGGGGTCAGCTCGGTGGAGGAGCCGGCGGGACGGGAGAGGAACCAGGAGTCGTAGGTCAAGGTCTGACAGGGAGGGGTCGGGCAGCAGTCGATCAACGTGTTGTCCTCGTCGATGCCCACCAGCGCCAGGTGGACCAGATCTCCGGTGTTGGGCATGTCGGGTGGAATGAGCTCCATCATGCCGACTATGATGGTGATCAGGTCGAAGGTGGGAACGTGATCGCCGCAATCTCTCACGTTGAACTCGGTGTCCACCGAGGTGGCTCTGCCGGTGCCGTCGTCGGCGGTGGTGCGGATCCAGAAGGGTCCAGAGACGTCGGCCACGAAGGAGGGGAGGTTCCCCTCGGCGGGGACGAGCACCGCCTGGGACCCGGCGGGTCGGCTGACAAAGGCGGAGCTCAGCGTGATCACCTGGGGCGGATCGAACTCACAGGCGTAGTTGTCCCGGTCTATGGCGGTGACCTCCAGGGTCACGAGATCGCCGGTGTTGACCTCATCGGCCGGGACCTCCACCCCCTCCACGGTGACGATGATGCTCACCTCGGGATAGTAATCGCCGCATTCGATCACCGACACGGTCGTCTCCTTGGTTGCAGATCGGCCGGTGGCATCCACCGCGGTGCTCCTGATGATGTACGTACCCCATCGGTCGGGGACGAAGGCGGGCTCGGAGCCCTCGCTCGGGTTGAGCGCCGCCAGCGAGCCGGATGGGCGTTGGATGAACTGGGAGGACAGCTGGGGTTGTCCTTGAACCGCGCAGCCTTCCAGGGTGTCATCGTCGGTCGCCGTAATGTCGAGGGTGATCAGGTCTCCCACATCGATGTTGGCCGGATCTCCACCCACGGCGGTCACTACGACCAGCTCGATGACGGGCGGGTTGTCTCCGCAGTCGGAGACCTCCACACCGGTGATCTCCAGATCGGTTCTTCCGGTCGGGTCGGTGACCGTGGTCTGGATGACATACCAACCCCGAACGTCCGGTACGAAGGTGGGTTCGCTTCCCTCGGCGGGGATGAGGGTAGCTGTCGAACCCGGGGGCCGCTGTCCGAACTCGGAGTGGATGGTCAGCTGTTGGCCGAGATTGCAGTTGTCCGGCGCAATGTTGGCATTGTCGGGATCGGTGGCGACAGTCAGCAGGGTGATCTGGTCGCCGGCGTTAACCTGGTCCACGTCCGGATCGTAAGGGACGCCGTTCAACAGGATCGATACGGTCAGCTCGGGATCCTGGCCGCCACAGACCTTCACCGAGACCGGGATGTCCTTGAACGACGATCGACCGGTGGCGTCGGTCACGGTGGCCCGGATCAGGTAGTCGCCTCCTCGATCGGCCACGAAGGCCGGCTGGAGCCCCTCGGCCGGCGAGAGCACGGCGATCGATCCCGGCGGGCGACTGAGGAAGGTGCTGTGCACGGTGCGGGTAGAATCCAGACCACATTCATCATCTTCATCCGATGCAGTCAGGGTCAGGGTGACGAGGTCGCCGACGTTGCGAACCGCCGGAGTGATGATGATCGACTCGTCGATCTGGGGGGGATTTCCCCCGCAGGTCAGGATCTGGATGGTGGTGTCCTTGAAGCTGGAGCGGCCGGTGCCGTCGTCGACGCTGGTGCGGACGATGTACGGGCCCTGAACATCGGGTACGAAGGTAGGGGTCAACCCTTCGGCTGGAGCCAGCCTGGCGGTGGAGCCCGCCGGACGGGAGACGAAGGCGGAGTGGACCGTGAGGATCTGGGGCTCCAGCTCGCAGTCCCCTTCGTCCGGGAGGTCGGCGTCATGGGGGGTGACCACCAGGATCACCGGCTCGCCGATATTCAGAGAACCCGACGGGTCGACCTCCACCCAGGGGGTGGCGTTACCGCAGTCGGTGACCTCGATGGGGGTGATGACCTCTGCGGTGCGGCCGGTGCCGTCGTCGACGACGCTCCGGAGGAGATAGGGGCCGGGAACGTCAGCAACGAAAGAGGGGTGGATGCCCTCCGCCGGAGCCAGCTCGGCGCGGGAACCGGCGGGCCGACTGACGAACCCCGATGTGACCGTGAGTGTCTGGTCCATCCTGCACAGCAGGACATCCAGGTCATCCGCTTGCACCAGCAGCTCGACCCGGGCCCCGGTGGGGTAGATCAGCTCTGCGTCGGGGATCGTCGGGTGGCCCACCTGGATCATGGGGGGATTGCTGCCACAGGTGTCGACCAGGACCGAGGTGTCCTTCTCGCCGAACAGGCCGGTATCGTCGGTCACCCGGCTGCGGACCAGGTAGGTGCCGGGGACATCGGCCACGAAGCTGGGGGTCAAGCCCTCGGCGGGAGTCAGGGCGGCGGTGGAGCCGGCCGGCAGGGAGACGAACCAGGAGGTGACCGTGAGGGTTTGCAGGACGTCCTCTCCCAGGCAGCCGGAGGTGTTGTCGGCATCCGAAGGGGTGATGTTCAACGTGACCAGGTTGCCGACATCGTACTGCTCGGGGACCAGGTCCTCGACGGTGACGGTCACCTCTTCGATGAAGGGGGGCGCGCCCCCGCATTCGGCGGCGGTCACGGGGGGGGCGTCGGACTCGGTACAGCGCCCGGTGTCGTCGGTGACCCGGGTCCGGACGACATACACACCCGGGACATCGGGGATGAACGAGGGGTGCAACCCCTCTGGCGGGTTCAACTCCGCCCTGGAGCCGGAGGGCCGGGAGGCGAACCAGGAGACGGTGTCGAGGCGTTGGCCCATCTCACAGCCGCCGATGTTGTTGTCCACGTCGTTGACCTCGATCTCGAGCTCCACTCGCTGCCCGATGTTGGCGGGATTGGGGGTGGGAACCGCGCTGGTGACCTCCGGGGCGGCGCTTCCGCAGGGGCTGACTTCGACCGTGATATCCTCGGGAATGCTCGAACGGTCGGTCGAGTCGGTCACCACCAGGCGAACCATGAAGGGGCCCGGGGTGTCGGCCGAGAACCAGGGGTTCTCGCCCCCCGGGTTGTTGAGCTGGGCCAGCGAGCCCGACGGCATCTGGATGATGCGCCAGTCGTAGGTCAAAAGCTGGTCCTCTCCACAGGTCTGGTCGGCATCGGTCACGTCGGCCGATAACAGCACGATATCGCCGGTGTACGGCAGGGCCGGGACCGCCGCGATCTCCTCGACCACCGGAGGAGCGTCACCACAGTCGGCCACCTGGACCTGGACGACCAGGTCGCCCTCTTCTCCGGCCACGTTCCGATGTCCCATGGCATCGTGCACCAGGCACTCGATGACGTACAGTCCGGGCGAGTCGGGGACGAAGGAGGCGTTCTGCGAGGTTTCGAGTCGGATCTCGCTCAGGCTTTCCGTTGGAACCTGGACGAACCGCCACAGGTAGGTGAAGCTTTCCGGCAGGGTGCAGGTGTCATCCTCGGAGCCGTCATCCATGTCCGCATCCACCACCTCGGCCCGCAGGAGCACCTGCTGCCCGATGATCGGGGCGGAGGGGTTGGCGGTGAGGGTGGCCACCGGCGGCGCGGCGCCGCATTCGGAAGCGGTGACGACCAGCTGGGCCACCTGGCTGGTCAACCCGCGCGGGTCGGTAACCCGGGCGTTGATCACGTAGTCGCCGGGCATGTCGGCCACGAAGGTGGGGTTGGACAGGCGCGGGTCGGAGAGCGCGGCCAGGCTCCCGCCCGGTTTTTCCTGGAACCACCACTCGGCATAGAACTGAGACACGTCGTCACAGGGATCTTCGGTATCCTCGTCGGTCACCGTCAACCGCAGCTGCACCATGTCACCCGTGTTGGGCGCCAGCGGATCGGCAGAGATCCCCTCGATGATCGGCGGCCTGGAGCCGCAGACCCCGACGGTCACCAGGATTTCCGCCGGATCACTGGACAGCCCGGTGGAGTCGGTTACCACCAGCCGGATGAGATAGTCGCCGGGGAGATCGGGTAGAAACCAGGTCTCCTCCCAGGTCGGCTCCTCGATACGGGACAGGGTTCCGGCAGGACCGGCCACGATCTGCCAGTTGAAGAAAAGCTCCTGGTTGGCGTCGCAACCTTCCTCGTTGTCCGGGTCGTACACATCGGCCGTCAGGGTGACGATCTCCCCGACATCCGGATCTTCCGGCTCGGCCTGGATCGACTCCACTACCGGCGGGAAATCGCCGCACGGGCCGGCGGTCAGCTCCAGGTGGGCCGGCTGGCTTGCGAGCCCGGTGGAGTCGGTGACGACCAGGGTGACGACATAGCTCCCGGACACGTCGGGCCAGAACCAGGTCACCTCCAGGTCGGAGCGCTCGATGACCGCCAGGCTTCCCACCGGAACTTCGGTCAGCTGCCAGTGATAGCTGAGCTGCTGGCCCAGGTTACAGGTGGAGTCGTTGTCGCTGTCAACCACCGTGGCCGACAGGACGACCAGCTCTCCCAACGGGGGATTGGGCGGGTTGGCCACGATCTCCTCGACGACCGGCGCAGCCTCGCCACAGGTGGAGACATTGAAGGTGAACAGAACCGGTTCGCTGGACCAGCCGGCCGAGTCGGTCACCACCAGCTCCAGGGCGTAGACTCCGGAGCGATCGACCACCATCCAGGGGTTGCTCTGGGCGCTGTCGGCCAACACCGCCGAGCTGCCCGCCGGCACGGTGAAGAGCCTCCAGTCGTAGTCGAAGGTCTGGGCCAGCAGGCAGGAATCGGACAGATCCTCGTCGGTGATCTGCGCCGAGAAGCGGACGGTATCGCCAACCACCGGCACGGCGGGATCGGTCGCTATGGCAGCCACCACCGGTGGGTGGCCTCCACAGGGCCCCACCTGGAGAGTATGCGTGACCGGCAAGGATTGCAGCAGGCCGTTGGAGACGATGAGCTCGACCTGGTACTGGCCCTCGCGGTCGGCCACGAAGGCGGGGGTGACCAGCGAGGGGTCGTTGAAGACCGATCGGCTGTCGGCCGGTTTCTGCTTGAAGGTCCAGGAGAAGAAGAGCGAACCACCCTCCGGATCGCTGCTGGTGGAACCATCCAGTTGAACCACCGCTCCAACCAGGGCGGTATAGGGTCCGACGATCCGAGCCACGGGTGGCTCGAGCTCTTCACTGCAAGTCAGCCAGCTGGTTGCGACTAGGACGATGGCCGCGAAGCAGGCCATGTACAACGGTCGTGTTTCGCCGGGCCGATTCATGATGTTCCGTCTCACCGCTTCCTCCAGAATTGGCAGTGCCTTGGAAGACTGGAGGATATCACCGCTGCCGGGATTTTCCAATTGACCGCACCCTAACGGGGGGGGCGATCTCTGCCACCTTTGAAGAAAAAAACAGGGCGCCAGCTCCCAGGTCTGACAAGACCGCCTTGCGCCAGTTCTGGAGAAACGGCTCGGGCGAAGTTGCAGGTTGGTCCAGCCGGCACAACCGTCTACTCAGACCCGTGCTAGATGGGGTACAGTCACGGTATCCGGAAGCGGTTGGAAGGATGTAAGCCAAGGAGAGAGCCATGTTGGAAAGACCTTGTATCTCATGGACGACCGCCTGCCTGGCGGTTTTCGGGTTGCTGCTGTTCGCATGTGACAAAGGGGGTGAGCCAGCCGAAGGCGGCGGGCCGACAGAGGCGACCACCGCGGGTGCGGCAGAACAGCCTGCGGAGCAGCCGGCGACGACGAGCCCTGCCGAGCTGGGACGGGAGATGGGACGGTTGTACATCGCCGCCATGCTGGAATTGAAGAACCTGGTGACGGCTCGGCCGGCCCTCGACGAGTTGCGCCCCCAACTGGATGAGACCTTCGAGCGAAATGTCCAGCTCCTGGTTTCTCTCGGGTATCAGCGGGAAGCGCTGGACGAGGCGGGACGAGCGGCATCGGACAGCGCTTTGACCAGGGTGTTGTGGTCCGAAGCGGAGGAGCAGCTCGGCGGGGTGGAATGGTTGACCGAGGCGGTCAATCACTATCGGCCCATGGACAACGAGGTGGCGAATAGGATCAGCGCCTTCAACATCATCACCCAGTACGCCAACTTCGAGCTGCTGCGCCGCCAGGCTCCCGCCGAGGCGGAGCGCCTGGGGATTCCCCAGCCGCCACCGGTGGAGTCGCCTGCGCCCCAGGGCACCGCACCGGCCCAGCCCTGACGGTGGGCTAGGA
Source organism: Bradymonadales bacterium (assembly GCA_016931535.1). Lineage (GTDB taxonomy): Bacteria > Myxococcota_A > Bradymonadia > JAFGEP01 > JAFGEP01 > JAFGEP01. The sequence continues at coordinate 42,015 of JAFGEP010000015.1, read as the reverse complement.
TCGCCCCCTCCGGCGCTGCGCGGTATTGCTTGTCCAGCGGCTAGGATCGCCCCCTCCGGCGGCTACGCCGCCACCTCCCCCGGGCGTTGCCTCGGGGGAGGACTGCCCCCTCCGGCGCTGCGCGCCGGCCCCCTGCCCCCCGAGGGAAACTTCTGGTACATTGGCTGTGCGGGTTCGATCGGCGATCGGTTCTGCCGGTCTTCTCTTCCCGATGTGGGGTGCCGCCACCTTGGTCGGGGAAGAGGAGTTAACAGATGGCGGCAAGGCCACCTCGGAGGTCACCATGAGAGGGAGCCTCATCATCCTGTCGATCTGGCTGGTCGCCTGCCCCAGTGTCGATCCGGCGGGGTCTCAGGACCGGGATCTGGGGCCGGGCGACACGTGGCGCCAAGACCGGGCACCCGGCACGGATCTTCCCGGAGAGGAGGATCCGCAGGCGGATGCCGGCCAGCAGGAGCCGGACGCCCCCTTCGACCTGCCCTCCGATCCCTCCCCGGTGGATCTTCCGGTCCAGGATGTCGTCACACAGGACCCGGATGCGGCGGATCCTGACCAGCAGATGGATGCGGCCGATGCGGCGGATCTCCCCTCGGATGTGGCGGCCGACACGCCCCCCGATACCGGCGAGGAGATCGGACCTCCGCCCGAGGGCGCCAACCTCAACCCGGGGTGGATCGGTGGAGCCTGCAGCCTGCCGACCGATTGCACCAACTCGGCCCCCATCTGCCTGACCGATGGCTTCCCCGAGGGGATGTGCAGCCAGGCCTGCAGCCAGTCGGGCGAGGTATGGATCTGCCCCGACACCGACTACGGTCCGACCACCATGAACACCATCAGCCGATGCATCGATACCGGCACCAGCCTGGCCCGATGCGTGAGCCAGTGCGACTTCACCAAGTCGCCGACCGGATGCCGCACCGGTTACATCTGTGTCCTGCGCCAGCGATACGGGCAGCCCAACACCATCTTTCCCGTCTGCCTCCCCTGGGAGCCGCAGGGTTGGCCGGACGAGCCGCCTCGGCCCTTCGACATCGGGGAGTCCTGCATGCTGCCCAGCGATTGCAGCCACCTGTACTGCATGGATCTGCCCAACGGCTACTGCGTCATGACCATGTGCGACTGGGCTCGCTGCCCCTCGGGCTCGGAGTGCTTCAGCTTCGAGGCCAGCGATCTGACCGCCTGCCTGAAGAGCTGCACGCAGGATGGACAATGCCGCACGCAAGAGAGCTACGTGTGCGATGCGGACGACACCTGCTGGCCGGACTACACTCGCCCTGCCTGGGATTCCAGTGTTTCGGCCGCAGACTGCGCGGCGGTCTGGGCCGCCGGGTTATCCCCCTGCGACGCCACCCCGGACGACTACATCGTAGTCAACAAGAGTGCACGCAACCTGGCGTTGTGCAACCAGGGGAGCGCCGTCTCCAGCTGGGAGGTCGGGCTCGGGTTCACCCCGGCTGGCGACAAGCGGCGGGAGGGGGACGGCCGAACCCCGGAGGGGGTGTTCTACGTGGCTCGCCTGGTGCCGACCTCCAGCTACTACAAGGCGTTCCTACTGAGCTACCCCGAGATCGAGGATGCCGAACGGGCCTATGCCCTGGGCGAGATCTCCTCCACCGAGCGGACCAACATCATCAACGCCCAGAACGGCTGCACCGAGCCCCCGCAAACCACCGCGCTGGGCGGGTTGGTCGAGATCCACGGCGGAGGCGGCACCAGCGACTGGACCGCCGGCTGCATCGCCATCTCCGATGGTGGGATCGACGCCCTGTGGGCGGTCATCGGCTTGAAGGAGACGATCGTGGTGCTGCCCTGACCGCCGCCGGCAGCATGGCCGGTCGGAAGGGGGCTTGAAATGGAGATCCCGGCTAGACCGGGCTGACTGGACCAGGCAGCTTGGACTGGCCACCAGGCAGGCGGGAACCCGGCAGAACGCTACCAGTGGCGTTTGGGAGGGCTGACGGAGCGAAGCAGCGATGACAGAGGGGAACGACAAGCGAAAAGCCGAGCCGATCCGGGAGGGTTTCACCTTTCCCGACTGGTGCGATCTGAGCTGCCCCTACGCGGGGTTCCCCCCCGGGGGAGCGCTGGACGGATCCGGTTCATGCCGGACCTTTTTGGCCTTGTACTGCCGTTGCCTGGACAGGCCGGTGGCCAAGAACGGTCCCTGCCAGGCCGCCAGGGAAGCGGCCAAGGAGGAGAAACCTCGTGAGCCCTGACTCTTCTCGACCAGAACCGGATCCCCGGATGCGGAGCCTCCTCTTGATCCACGCCTCCATCCTGATCTCCTTCCCGATCTACGTGCTGGTCGTGTGGCTGGCGGAGCGGGGCGCCGCGCTCGAACCGATGCCGGAGGAGCTCTACGGTCAAGTGCTGCCCGCCGGCATCGCCGTGGCCGTGCTCTGCTTCATCGCCTCCTTCCTGCTGCCGGACTTTATCATCAAGCGGTTCTTCTCTCGTAAACACTTCGAGGAAGCCACCGGCAGGCCGGGCCTGTATTCCTCTTTTTTCTTGAGAACGTTGGCCACCGACGTCCTGATCGAGACGGGGGTCATCGTGGCGCTGATCCTGGGGTTGCTGGGCGGCGGTCTGGCGATCGTGGCGCCCTTCGCAGCGGTGGCGGTGGCGCTGATGCTGTATCACTGGCCCGGGCGGCGGGAGATGGAGAATATGGGGGACTGAGGCCCACTCCGCCGGAGCCGTAGGGCTTGTGGCGAGGGTCAAACCTCGATCGGTCTGGCCAGGTGTTTGATGCACCTCTTGTTTCACAGCGACGGCGAAGAGTATGCGATGAGCCGGATGGGCATCGATCTGGGTTCGGTCAACCTCAAGGTGGCGCTTTTCGATGCGGACGGCGGCCGTAGGTCGCCGCCATCCCGAGGTCCGCACCATCATCGACCTGGGCGGGCAGTTCACCAAGTAGATCCTGGTGGACCGCGATCCGGACGGGGCGGTGTCGTTAGTTTCTAGTGATTCGTTTTTAGTGTTGGTGTCTGGCTGACAGAGAGCAGCGATCAGCTTTCGGCTGCCCGCTGTCGGCTGCCGGCGTCGCCCGGGCGTTTTCCTCCTCCTGGGTGCACTCTGCCACCCGGCGGCCGTTCTTGGAGAAGCGGCGCGCCGGGTCCCGGCAGAGGGAGCACCGTCGTCGGAAAACCCCGTGCGCCGCTTTAGGCAGCCGAAGGAAGGCCCGTACAAGGCTCGGCAATGGGCTGCTCGCTATGGGTTGTCTGTTGTCGGTGGTTCGCTATCGGCTGCCCGCTTCGTTGGCTCGATACCCTGCAACAGGTCGATGGCCTGGCGGACGGCGTCGGTCAGGCCGACGAGATAGATCACGTCGCCGACGGCGAAGGGTAGGTCCGGATCTGGGTGATCGAGGAGGGTCTCTTGCCGTCGCACGGCGATGATCAGGGCGCGGGTTCGCTGGCGGATATCGAGCTCCTTGACGGTGCGGCCGACCGCGTGGCTGTCCGGTGTGACCAGCATGCTGTCGATCTTGAGGTCGGCCAGCGCTTTGTGGTCCGGGAGAAGGGCGCGAGGGAGGGTGATCTTGCGGTGGGAGGTCTGCAGATCCTCTCTGGCCTGCTGAATCTTGGACTCGATGAGGTTGCGGGGTATTTCGAGGTGCCGCAGGACGCGGGCCAGCACCTCGACGCTGGACTCGACCTCCTCGGCGACCACATCGCTGGCGCCCAGGGACTCCAGAGCGGCTCTCTCTCCGAGATAGCGGGTGCGGATGATGAGGGGGACTTCCGGCGCGACCCTTCGGACGGTGTCGGTCACCCGCTGGACCGCCAGGGGGTCGTTGATCAGCACCACCACCGCCCGGGCAGTGGTGACGTGGGCATGCTTCAGGACCTCGGTGCTGGTCGCGTCGGCATAGTAGACCGGTTCGCTGGCTGCCCGCGCTTTGCGGACGGTGTCGGCGTTGAGCTCCAAGACGATGTACTTGAGCCCGCAAGTTTCCAGGGCGCGAGCCACCAGCTTGCCCGCGATGCCGTACCCGATCACCAGCACGTGCTGGTCGAGCTTCTCCGGCTGCTCCGCCTGCTCGATCCCCCGAACGCCCAGGAGGCGGGTCAGACCGGAAAGCAGTCGTTCGCCCGCCGTGATGTGGGGGGCCAGGCGGATCAGCAGGGTGGTGATGAACATGCTGAGGACTCCGGCTGCCAGAAGTTCGTTGGTGGAGCCACGATCGATGAGTCCAGCGGACTCGCCCACGGTGATCAGGACGAAACCGAACTCGCCGAACTGCGCCAGGCCGATTCCCGCCAGCCAGGCCGCGCGCGCCGGGAAGCGCATGAAGGCGGCGGAAAGGGCCGCCAGCGCCGCCTTGCCGACCACGAATCCCACCAGCAACAGCCCCACCCGCAACGGGTGCTCGAACAGCAACCGGATGTCGAACAACATGCCCAGCGAGACGAAGAACACGCTCACGAAGGCATCGCGAAGCGGGATTATGTCCCCCATGGCCCGGTGCTGAAACTCGGTGTCGGCGATGACCATCCCTCCCAGAAAGGCCCCCAGGGCCAGGGAAAGCTGTACCAGGGAAGTGAGCCAGGCGGTTCCCACACAGATGGCCAGCAGAGCCAGGATGAACAACTCCCGGCTCCTGCTCGCATCCACCCAGCGCAACAACCGCGGGACCAGAAGCCTCGCGATCAACAAGGCCCCCACGACCACCAGCACCGCCTTGCCCAGCGCGATCCCGATCTGCGAGGCGACCAGCCCCGCAGAGCCGCCACTCGCCAGTACCGGGACCAGTAGCACCATCGGCACCACACACAGATCCTGGAAGATGAGGGTGCCGACGATGAACCGTCCATGGGGAGCATCCAGCTCCCCGCGATCTGCCATCGCCCTCAGCACAATGGCGGTACTGGAGAGGGAAACAACGAACCCGAAGAACACGGCTCGCGGCAGGGATTCCCCAAATAGCAGGGCGAATCCGGCGGTCACCGCCATGGTCGACAGCACCTGGATCACTCCTCCCAGGGCAACCCGCCGAAAGATATGGCGCAGCCGCTGGAAGGAGAACTCCAACCCGATGGTGAATAGCAGTAGCACCACGCCCACTTCGGCCAGCTGCTCGATGTCGTGGACCTTGCTGACCAGGCCGAGCCCGAATGGGCCGAGCAGGGCGCCGGCTGCCAGCAACCCGGCGACGGTGGGGAGGCGCAGCCGAGCGAGCAGCGCGGTCACCAACACACCTGCCAGGGCGATGATGGCCAGCTCCTTGAGCAGAGGGATTTCCGACATGGAGTGTCTTCCTGTGGGGCAATCCTTGGTTACCAGACTTGTACGGCGGGTGAAGGTCAGCGTCCAGACTTGCCTGCGTTCCCTCGCCACCTGACGGTATCGGACACGGCGAAAGCCCGATCGACCTGCTGTGCCTGGTGGGGAGGGCGACGCAACCACGGGTTCGTGCCCATACGGCCAATTCGGTTCCAAATGCGGATCGAGTTACCCCGCGCGTCGCACCATTCCCAACCGCTGTCCGGAGCACCGACCCGCTCGGGGGGTGTGCCGGCCCGTCGGCGGATCGGGTCAGGCCGGTGGAGCGGTCTCTGAACGCCTCGGAGCTCGGATCGGTCGGTCCCCTGTTTCGGTGGAGGTAAAGATTGTCAAGGAATCGTGGGCGAGGCAGGATAAAAGAGGGCCAAAGGTGGTGGATCGGTCAGAGTCGCCACTCCATGCCGAAGCCGACCATGGGTCCCCCGTAGTCGATCTTCTCGGTACAGGTGCCCGGTACAGTGGTGTTGGTTTCGTAGTCCCAGATCTGGCAGTCCACCTCTTTCTGGCCCTGGAGGTAGGCTCCACCGATGGTGGGGGTGACGAACAGGGAGCCCCGGTCTCCGTTGCCGCGCAGCATGACCCTCAGGCCGATCTCGCCGAAGGCGTAGCCTGCCGTGCCGCCGCCACCCCTGGCGATCAGCCAGGTGCGGGTATCTCCGGTGGGGAGGGGAACCTGGATGGTTCCGCGCGTTCCCCCGTACTTGAACTCTTCCTCGTGCAAGACGAAGTGGTTGGTCACCAACAGGTGCAGGCCGTCGCGGGCGCCAAGCCGTGCGATCTGGGCGATGGACAGGCCATGGGAGACCTCGTCGAAGGTCAGGTCGATCCCCCTTCCATTGTCCGCATCACCAACCATGTCGCCGGTTAGGTCGTCGTTGACCACGGTCCACCCCAACCCCAGCCCCACCTGGAAGGCGGGGGTGTCGTAGGAGGCGAAGAGATTCCCCGCCAGGGAGATGACGTTGCCCTCTTCCGCAAACCCGATGCCGAGCGGTTCCAGCATCAGCTCGATCACGACCGGTTCGGGAAACCGATAGGCCACCTCCAGGTCGGTCACCATCCCGGCGCCCATGGTGCCGAGCGCCAGGAAGGGGCGGGCCATGAACCCGATCTCCCACAGGCCGCTGACCCGGGGAGGCAGCCAGTTGTTGCTGGTCAGCGCCAGATCGGTGTGCCTGGCCCGCGCGTGGGAGGGGACCCTCTCGTTCATGCCGAGCGCGACCTGGGCCCGATCTTCGGTCAGGGCGCGGACCTCCCCCACGGCGATCCGTCGCTCGGTGACCGCAGCAGAACCACTGCCGATGTCCACTTGCTCTTCCACGAACAGCTCGACATGGTTTCGCCGGGCGATCCCCTGGTCGGTCCCCAGGTTGACCACCACCTCCCCAGCCCGCACCTCGATCACTTCCCCCACCGTACGCGTCTCGGCGACTGGAGGGGAAACCGTGGCCGATGGCTCGCGGAGTTCCGGAGTCTCCCCGCTGGTTGTGACCTGCACCCGGGAGGGGGTGGGCACCGTCGTTCCGGCTTCCACGGGTCGCGCCTCGATCCGGCTGATCTGGGCCCAGATTCGGTCCTGAGCGACGAAGAGGCCGGTCACCGATCCGCCCAGGTCGCGAAAGCCGGCCACGGTCGGTTCAAGCGGGTCCTGGAGGCTCAAGAGCAACAGGCCTGCCTCACCGCATGCGACGTACAGCGTATCTTCTCCGGCTGCCAGGGCGTGACCGTGACAAGGGAGAGCAACCTCCCGGGCGTTGCCATCGACCGCCAGGATCCGCAGCATCGAGCCTTCCACGGTGTAGGTGACCTCGGTGCCCTCCTCTGCGCCCCTGTCGGCGGATACCTGGGCGTCGAGCCGAGGGGAGGCCAGCAGAGTAAGGCAGACCGAAGACAGTAGGACCACAAGATTGCGCATGGGCTATCTCCTGTTGGCAGTGTTCCGGGCGGAGACAGCATTGTAGAAACCCCGATTCCTGTCAATCTCATGGGACAGCGGCGCATCAACCATCTCGATCTCTCGAGTCCGGCGGTTGGGTCTCCCCCGTCGGGTACCCTCGATCCAGGGGTCACTCGACCGATCGCGATCGGAGGAGACAGGCGACAGGTTCAATGGCGTCAATCGCGGGCGAGATGGATGGTGTCTCGTCCCAGCCCGAACGATTCACCCCATCGAAGGAAGAGCCCGAACTCGTGGGACCACCCCCGGCTCCGTTCCCACGGATCCGAGGCCGGATCGTCGGCACCGTTGCCGTACTGGGCTCGATGGTAGGTCCCCAGCTCGAGCCGCCACATCTCCATGAACCACTCGGTGTACAGCGTCATGGCCGGTACCGGTGAGGGCAGGGGGGTAATCACCTCGATCTCGGGATGGGAGAACCAGTCGAAAAGCGAGCGATGACGGGCACCCACTCCCCATCGTTCGGACACGAACTCACCGATGAGCTCCAGGTGCTGATTGGCCACCAGCCGCTCCCCCGATGGGGTCCAGCCGGGATGGCGGGTGATGGAGACTCCTGCGGTTCCGTGGTGGGCGTCGTTGCCGAACCGCCCTTCGACCCCGTAGCCGAAGGTGAACAGGCTGGCGCGCTGGCTGGTCAGGTCGTTCCAGATCCAGCTCGCTCCCAGGAAAAAGACGGTGGAGAGCGCCACGTGGTTCGACACCAGGAAAACCAGCTTGTCGGTATTGCCGAACCGGAGGTCCAGCTGTTCGATCGATGGCAGGGGTGGGCCTCCCACCGCCGCTATCCGATCGGGATCGCTCCCGGCGGTAGTCTCGCCGCCCAGGTTATTGGGCCCTGGCGGCGAAGAATCGAGCTCGCTGTGAGACCAGGAGATGCCGACCAGCTCCAGCCATCCGTCCGACAGCCCTCCAAAGTAGTTCCTGAGTCCAAAACCGCTTGAAAAGGTGTGGGTGACGAACTCCTGCCGGCTGTCTGCGGCGTCGAGATAGTCCACCCGCCGCCAGCGGTACCGCAAGGGGAGCACGAAAGCGATGCCGCAATTCATGCCGCGCCGGAGCCAGATTCCGGCCTCCAGGGACTGGTCGACCAGGCCGTGCGGTAACAGCTCGGGCCGGACGATCGGGGTGGCGCCGCCGGTGTGATCCAGGCGATAGTCCAGGCTGAGATCCAGACCCAGCCTGGATTCGTCGATCCGGCCCAGACCGAACCGACCCCAGGCCCGGTGGTGACCGAGCAGGCGAGACCTGTCCAGGTCGACCGAATCCCGGTCTCCGTCCAGGCTCATCGGTACCTGGGCCGAGGAGTCGAGATGGAGCTCCAGGGTAGGGGACAACCCGGCGCTGGCCATCAATCGGGCGAAGCCGGCCAGTCCGCCAGAGGTTTCCCGGTCGGGCTGCAGATCCAACCTTCCCAGCCCGCCTGCCAGAAAAGCCAGGCTGAACCAATCGTCGGCCTTGGGTCCCACCCAGGTGGCGGTGTAGTAGTCCAGATCGGCAAGCTCACGCAGGGGTGGCAGGTTCTGCGCACTCGCCGAGCCGGCCAGCGTGACCAGGCAGGCCAGGGCTACCGCTGCAGCCAGGTTGATAGGAGAGGCCTTGCGCCGCCAGCTTCTTGCTGTTCGGGATGTGCGCCGTTCAATCGAGACCCCTGCATTCGCCAGTCGCAGTGTTTCCATCGTACTTTCGTCCAGTCGGTTGCGGTCGGTTCCTTGCTCAAGTAACGCCGTGACCGCCGTGGACTTACAGTGCTGCCCTGGTATCTGCGGATAGTGTCGCCCCCTCCGGCGCTCGGCCAGGGGCCAGGATCGCCCCCTCCGCCCGCTCACGCGGGCACCTCCCCCGGGCGCCGCCTCGGGGGAGGATCGCTTGGCCAGAGGCTAGTGTCGCCCCCTCCGGCGGCTACGCCGCCACCTCCCCCGGGCGCTGCCTCGGGGGAGGATCGCTCGGCCAGAGGTTAGTGTCGCCCCCTCCGCCCGCTCATGCGGGCACCTCCCCCGGGCGCTGCCTCGGGGGAGGAAGGTTAGGCCAGGGGCCAGGATCGCCCCCTCCGCTTCTCTCCTGCTATCGCGGCTCTAGAAGAAATCCCGGCACCAGGTGTAGTCGCTCCGGTTGATCCGAGTGACGGTGCCCAGGTCGGTGAGGGTGCCGGCGGGCCAGTCGAGGCGGGCCACAAACCAGGTATAGTCGGTGGAGTCGAGGAGCTGTGGGCCGTAGGTGCTGGTGAGGACCCCGCCGAGGTAGACCTGGACGGTGGCGTTGGCGGCGGTGGGGGAGACGCCGGGATCAGAGGAGCCGCCGTCGGAGCCGACGTCGGAGTAGTAGTGCACGGCGATGAGGTAGGAGCCGTCCCCCAGCTCATCGACGTTGATGTTCTCGGGGCCGTAGCCGGTCACGTTGTCGTAGTCGAGGAAGGGGTCGTCGAGGATGTCCCCCTGGGTTCCCCAGTCGGGGGTCATGTTGGCAAAGTAGCAGTCATCGCAGGAGAAGATCTCGCTGGACTGGGGGTAGAAGTGGAAGTCCACGTCGGAGTGGTTGGCATCCCAGGTCAACACCAGGTGGAGGTCCAGCTCGGAGAGGGGCGGCGGCTCGGCGCGGGCCGACAGGTTGACCGAGATGGACTGGGAGCCCTCCACGTTAGAGATGACGTTGATGATCCCCGACTCCGAGCCCGCCCGCCCGGCGGTATAGACGACCTCGACCGTGGCGGTCTGGCCGACGGACAGGGCGATGGGAAGGGGTAGGGAGGGGGTCCACTGGAAGCTGTCGGGGGTGGAGAGGAAGCCGAATATCCGGCCGCGGTCCAGGCGCAGGACGCTGATGGGGGCATCCCCGCAGTTGGAGATGGTGAAGCTGCGGCTGACCGAGGGCTCCCCGCGCACCACGGTGCCGAAGTTGAGCGAGGTGGGGTTGACGCCGATACAGGCGTTGCCGGTGGCCTTGTGGGCCACCGTGACCGGGATGATCAGGGGCTGGTCTTCGAAGTCGTGGTGGAGGGCGACCTCGGCCAGGGCGTCCAGGTCGTCGGGAGCCTGGAAGCGCAAGGTGAAGCCGATCGACTGCCCCGGCTGGCGCACGGCGTTCAGCGGGGCATCGCGCAAGGTGAAGCCGGTGGTGGCGGAGAGCACCTCGGCGCTCTGGAACAGGACCTCCCGGTCGGTCTGGTTGTGCACCAGGATCACCTGCTCCACGACGCCGGCGGGACCGGGGTGGATCAGGTAGAGGGAGGCCGGATCCGGAACCAGGCTCCCCCCTCTCGGCAGGTCGGCGTCTTCCAGGTCTCCGATCTCGGCCAGATCCCGGAGATCCTCGGCGTCGGTTGCGACCAGGTCGCCGGTGTCCTCCTCCTCCAGGTCGCGGCGCAGCCTGGCGTCGTCTTCGACCAGGTCGGGGCAACCCGGACTGCCGGGTGTACAGCCGCTGTCGCCCGTTCTCTGCTCGTCCGAGCAGCCAGCCAGCACCATCGCCAGGGCGACGGCCAACAAGCCCCATGCAGCCACCAGTCGGTGCGAAACCATGGCCAACCCTCCCACCAGCCGATGTCGGGGTACCCCCCGATCGGCAAGAGGAGGGTGGCCGGAACAGACGAACCACCTCTCCAACGAACCGATACAGGGGCACCATCCAGGCCGGTGCTTCAGTGTAGCCCATTTCGGCTCCCAGGTTGGAAGAAAATTGCACACCTTCCGAGGCGGTCCCCTCTCGATGCCGGGTCTCCAGGAGATCTATCAATACGATATCTAGATCTCAGAAATGCAGATCAATGGCGGGCGAGGGGAGCGGTCTATTGGGTAAAGTCCAGCAAATCCAGAATGTTACTTGGTTGGTGCGGAAACTGCAGCACTGGCCTACGGGGGCGGTCATCGCTCCCATCCGAACCCAGGGAGGCTTGCCATGTCACCGCAATTTCGGAACCACCGTAGCACCACACCGCCCCGTCGGCCCATCGCGACCCGGACCGGACACCCCGGCGGCTGCGGGATGCGGTCGTATCACGCCACGAGCCCGGATCGGGAGCCGTTGGCGGGACCGCTCGCCATCGACATCTCACGGACAGGGAAGAAGCCCAGCCTCCGCCGGTTGGTTGGAGCGGTCATGGTGATCACCCTGTTGGTCTTTCGGCCCATGCCGACCCGCTCTGAGGTCTCGTCCTTCCAGGATGGCGAGATCCTGATCGGCCAGCCGGTCGCCTCCCACCAGCTGTCGGAGCTCTTGCCGACCCAGCCGTTGCTGGTGGTGATCGACAGCCCCTTCCAGATCTTCACCGGCACCGGGAGCTTCCTTCACGTGGCGGCTTTCACCGCCCTTGGCGAACCGGCGGTGGGCGCCGATGTCTACCTGGACGGCAGCAGCGTGGGCCGGACCGACGACCACGGGACCCTGGTTTTCCGCTGGGGTGTGGACCGATCCGAGGGGTCGTCGCGGCGGGAAAGGAATCGGATCGAGGTGCGCTGGGAGCATGGGGGCTGGCAGTGGGGAGGCGGGGTGAGCTTTCGGGCCGGTTCGAGGACCAGCTCCTTCGCCAGCGACCAGATCTTCGTCTACACGGACCGGGGTGTCTTCAATCCAGGCGACACCATCCATGTCCGCACCATCGCCTGGCATCTGGCCTCGGACTACGAACCGCTGGAAGAGGCCGATGTGGAGCTGGTGCTGACCGACCCCCAGGGCAGGGTGGTGGCCGCCGGCCAGGTCCATACCGACAGCTATGGCATCGGGGCTACCGACCTTCCGCTTCCCACCCAGGCGGCAGAAGGGCTCTACGAACTCGAGGCCAGCTACGAGAGCACGACCACCCAGGCTCGGCTGCGGGTCATGCGCTTCACCCCGCCTCTGATCCGCATCGAGGATACGCTGGGGCGCTATTTCACCGGGCACCAACCGGAGCTGAGCTTCGAGGTGACGCTGGGCTACTTTACCGGTGCCGAGTTCGTCTCGGGCCGTCTCATCGTCGAGTTCCTGGTGGAAGGCAGCAGCCGTTTTCGCACCGAGCAGGAGGTGCTCTCGGCGGGCCCACACCGGCTCACCCTGGACAGCGAGAGCCTGACCGCCATCCGGCGGGGCCTCGCCGAGGACGACCTGGTCGAGGTGAACATCCGGGTAACCGATCGGTACGGTCGATCCGACGATGTGACCCGCGAGCTGGTCTACACCCGCAATCCCTATGTCGCCATCATCGAGCGCGATCGCGACGAGTACCGTCCGGGCGATCCGGTGGAGCTGGTCGTCCGGCTGACCGATCGGGACCGGGTTCCGGTCCGCCATGCCGAGGTCTCTCTGCTGCTCTCCGATGACCGTCTGTTGGTGGCCACCACCGATGAGCAGGGGACGGCGCAGATTTCGCTGGTCATGCCCTCGCGGGAGCTGCAGGTGCAGCTCATGCTGGAGGACGTCGGCTTCCCCGTGGCCTCCACCCGGCTGGCCCTGGAAGGTTCCACCCCCATGCGCAGCCATATCGCGCAGGCCATCGTGGTGCAGGAGCGGCCGGTGCAGATCGCCGTCAGCTTTCCCGGCCGGTTCGTTCCGGCCGAGCGGGTGGTCCACGTCGACGTGGTGGACACCTCGGGGGGCCTGGTCCAGTCGGTCCTGGTTCCCATCATCGAGCGGGATGGGCGCTACCTGGCCGAGGGCAGCTTTATCGCGCCCTCCTGGGGATCGATGCTGTTGACCCTGTTCTGCCTGGGCAGAGACGAGGCAGCGGGAGAGCCCGGCCATCCTGGGGAGACGATGCTGGGGCTGTTGACCGAGGGGCAGAACCTGGTGGTGCATCCCGATCGCCAGCTATCCATCCACCTGGACGGTGTCCCCGAACAGATGGGGCCGGGCGAGCCGTTCACCGCCCGGATCGAGGTCACCGACGGCCAGGGAAACCCGGTGGAGGCCACCTTGGGCGCCTCGGTGGTCGACCTGGCGGTGATCGGCCTGAAGGACCCCCTGCGCATCAGCCCGATCGACCTGTTCTACAACCCCCGCCTGCGGGTCCTGTCCACCACCGGCTCCTCCATCCTCACCTGGCCGGTGGTCAGCCGCAACTGGGGGGATTCGCGCCGCGACGTCGCCCTGCCACCCTTCCCGTTTCGTCCCGGTGGGGTCATCGTGGCCGCGCTGGCCGACAAGGCCAAGGAGGGGGAGATAGAGGAGGAACCCGGGCAGGAAGCGGACGACCTTTCCGACTATGCCTGGGACGACCGGCGCACCGAACTGGAGGAGCCGCCGACCCTGATCATCCGCACCGATTTCGAGGCGACCTCGCTGTGGCTCCCCTTCCTCCAAGCCTCCAACGGCAGCGCGGTTTTCGATGGCCAGGTGCCCGACAGCATCACCATGCAGCAGTTCACCCTGGTCGCCTCCGATCGCCAGGGGCGGATCGGAGTGCTCAGACAGCCGGTGCAGGTCACCCAACCGCTCTTCGTGCAGGCCGACCTGCCCGATCGGCTCACCTTGGGAGATGAGGTTCAGGCCCGGGTCGGCGTGCAGAACACCACCCAGGCACCGGTCTCTCTCCAGGTGGCCCTGACCAGCGAGGACCTCCAAGTATCGCCCGCGCTGGTTCGCCTGGAGGTGCCCGCCCAAGGCACCGGGGTGGCCTCCTTCACGGTTCGACCGGTTCGGGTGGGGAGCCACCGGATCGCCGCCCGGGCCTGGAGCCCCGACTACCAGGACGGCGAGCAGCGGGAGATCTGGGTGCAACCGCTGGGGGTCCCCACCGTGGTGAGCGAGCGGCAGCAGCTGACGTCGTCCCATCCCGCCTCTTTTGCCATTGGGGTGCCGAGCGGCGGCCAGATGACGACGGTCACCCTCAACCTGACTTTTCCCGCCGTCACCGCCGCTTTCGCCGGGCTGGCCGCCATGCGGTCCCGGCTCACCTCGCCCGACGCCTTCGGGCTGGGTGGAGAGGTCATCTCGGCCGCCCTGCTGTACCGCCACCACCGCCATCAAGGGGGAGACCCGACCCAGCTCGATCGGGAGCGGGCCGCTCTGTCCAGGGCGCGGGGAGACCTTCTGGCGACCCAACGCCCCGATGGCGGCTGGGGGTTCTACTGGGACTACGACTCCAACCCCTACGTCACCGCCTATTGCCTCCAGGCGCTGATCGCGCTGGAGCGGGCCGACCTTTACGCGCCCCCCCAGGCCTACCATCGGTCCGTCCAGTTTCTGGCCGGAGTCTTGGGGTCGGACGGGCTCTACGACATGACGGCCATCGCCTTCTGGGAGGGCAACAGCGAGGCCGTCCAGCGGGGGATGACCGCCGAGATCTTCGCCATCCTGGCGGAGTTGCCGCGACGGGGCCGGACGCCGACCTGGCGCCGTCTGACCGAGCGGCTGACCTCGACACACCTGGTGTATCTCGACCTCCCCTCACCCGATGTCATGACCGAGGCCAATGCCCTGCTGGGTCTTTACCGTTCCAGCCAGGCCGGGGTCGTCGAGCTGGATCCGGCCCGGCTGGTGGAGGCGGCGGGCCGTCTCGACCGCCTGCGCCAGACAGGCTACTGGGAGCCGAGCTGGTTCAACGCCTACGGAGGCACGATCGAGGCCACCGTCGCGGTCCTGGAGCTGTACCGGGAGCTGGGGCAGCAGGAGCTGCTGGCCACCCACCAGCGCGATGCGGTGCGCTATCTGCTCTCGACCCGGGACGAGTGGGGATCTTGGCACAACTTCCGCGGAACGGCCGCCGCCATCCGAGGGCTGCTGGCGCTGGAGCCGGCCGATGAGACAGGCCCTTGCAGCACGGTGGTGACCGTGGATGGACGGGAGGTCATCCGGGTGGCCATCGATCCCCAGGATCCCTTCTTGTCGACAGCTACCGCCCTGGGCTCCGTCGATCTGACCCCCTACCTGACCGCGGGTCGGGAGAGCCAGGTGGTGGTCGTCTACGATGGATCGTTGCAGGCCGACGCCAGGTTGACCGTGCGCCACTGGGGCGAGGCGGAGCAGCTGGTGGCGACCGCTCTGAGCCTTCAGTCCACCATCGAAGGGAACGGGGCCCAGCAGGGAGAGCTGACCCATTACCTGTTGACTTTGCAATCCAGCCTGGGCCGGCCACAGCGGGTTCACCTCGATCTGGCCCCTCCATCCAATGCCGAGATCGATCTCCGATCGCTGGATGGGCTGCGGGAACGGGGGCTCATCGACAGCTACCTCCAGACGGAAAGCGGAGTTCGCCTGGTCCTCGAGCTGGAGGGCCACAGCGGCCGGGAGCTGGACATCCTGATGACCGCTCTGCGACCTGGGGAGGCCATCGTTCCGGTGGCGGTGGCCTCGGTGGCGCCGGCTCCCGGTGTTCAGAGCGGCAGCCTGGCGGTGGCGGTGCTGGACCGCCCATTCCTGGTCTACTGAGCAGCAGCTCAGGATCCTCTTCTCCTCCTGTTTCTCCAGAAAGATCTCCCCGGGCCTCCGAAGGGTGGACCCTTATTTGGCAACCCTGCGTACGGTCTGGGTTTTTCTTTGAATCACGCGGGCTGGGCTTGCCAGGCGGGTGAGGGGGACGACCATCGGAGATCGATCCCGGTGGTGGGGTGTATCTGGCCGATGTAATGTGGTTTTTTTACAGTTGAAAGAGACCTACACATTCCCGGTCTGATCGGCGAAAGTAAGAGATAAACGGGCAGCGGGTGAACAGGGCCATGAAGCGGACCTACTATATCGTGGTCGAAGGGGCGATCGGGGTAGGGAAGACGACGCTCGTCCAGCGTCTGGCAGAGCGGCTGAGATGCCGCACCTGCTACGAGGTGTTCGAGGAAAACCCCTTTCTGGCCGACTTCTACAGCGATCGGGATCGGTACGCCTTCCAGACGGAGATGTTCTTTTTGCTCAGCCGATTCCGGCAACAGGAGGAGTTCTCCCAGGCCGACCTGTTTCGTCCCTACACCATCAGTGACTACCTGTGGGACAAATCCCGCCTGTTTGCCAAGCAAACGCTCTCCCAGGTCGAGTTTGGCCTGTTCGATCACGTGTTCCAGATCTGCTCCAGGTCCATCCCCACCCCCGATCTGGTCATCTACCTGCACGCCCCGCTGGATGTGTTGATGGAGCGCATCCAGGATCGGGGCCGTCCCTACGAGCGGGACATGGAACGGGAGTACATCGCCAACCTGTGCGAGGTCTACCAGGAGTTCTTCAAGCAGTACCGGCAGGCGCCTCTGGCCTCCATCGATACCACCGACCTGAACTTCGCCACCAGCGACCGGGCCATCGACCTGGTCATCCGGTTGTTGCACGAGCGGCCGACCGATCGAGTCTACCTGCCCACCGGGGCACCGGCGCTCTTCGAGTAGGGGTTGGGCCGGTGCTTTTGTCCTGTCCCAGGGGGTCGCACCCCTGGGATGCGCCTGGTCGGTTTCCTTTGGTGGTGGGGGAAGGCGGTGAACCGTGAGAACGCGGCTTTGAGCCGCCACTGTTGACGGGGAAAAGGGATGACAAACACCACGGTAGTGGTGGGGCCGGATTTTCGGATTTCTGCTTTTTCCCACTCCACAGTCATGCTATAAGGCGCCTGGTCATGAACGGATATCACTACAGCCCCCTCGGCCACATCGAGGTGATCTGCGGTAGCATGTTCAGCGGCAAGAGCGAGGAGTTGATCCGCCGCTTGCGCCGGGCCCAGATCGCCCGCCAGCGGGTGATGATCTTCAAGCCGGCCCTGGATGATCGCTACGGTGAGGACGAGATCGTCAGCCACAGCCAGCAGCGGATCCCGGCGTTCGTCACTCGGGGATCGGCGGATATCCTGGACCACCTGGGCGATCGGACCCAGGTGGTCGGGATCGACGAGGTCCAGTTCTTCGACAGCGGGGTGGTGGAGGTCTGCAACCGGCTGGCCAACATGGGGTTGCGCGTGGTGGTGGCCGGTCTGGACCAGGACTACCGGGGGGTGCCCTTCGAGAACGTGGCCCAGCTCATGGCGATCGCCGAATACGTGACCAAGACGCTGGCCGTCTGCGCCCGCTGCGGGGCACCGGCCAACCGCAGTCAACGTCTGATCGCCAGTGACGAGCGGATCGTCGTGGGTGCCAGCGGAATGTACGAGGCTCGGTGCCGGCGGTGCTTCGATCCGGAGCCCCAGGCGCAGTTTGCCATACCGCTCGAACAGGCGGCTCCGACCGCCCCAACTCAGAAGCCCGACTGAATCGCCTGGAGACGCAAAAGAACCGGGTCGATCGGTCAACCAGGGAGGTGCGATATGGGCATGGTTTCCTTGACGAAAGGCAACGGTCTGGCGGTGGTGGAGAACCTGTTCATCGGCGTGGCCGGCATGATCGGGGCCGGCAAGAGCACGCTGGCCACCGCGCTGGGGGAACACCTGGGCCTGGACGTCTACTACGAGCCGGTGCAGGACAACGAGTACCTGGCCGACTTCTACCGGGATACGCCCCGCTACAGCTTCGCCATGCAGATCTACCTGCTGAACCGCCGGTTCCAGCAGCACCAGGAGATCATCTGGCGGGGGCGGCCCGCCATCCAGGACCGCACCATCTACGAGGACGCCGTGTTCGCCCGAATGCTCAGCGACACCGGCCTGATGGATCCCCGCGACTACCGCACCTACCTGCAGCTCTTTCAGCACATGTCCAATTTCATGTGCAAGCCCAACCTGATCGTCTACCTGGACGTGGATCCCGAGACCAGCCTGGCCCGGATCCGCGGTCGAGGGCGCGACGTGGAGGACGGCATCACCCTGAGCTATCTGAGCGCCCTGTACGCCGAATACGAGAACTTCGTCAGCGACATCTCCCGGGTCATCCCGCTGATCCGCGTCAAGTACAACGAGTTCCACGATGTCGAGGAGATGGCCCAGGTCATCAAGCGAGAGTACCTGGATCACAGCTTCCTGAGGACGGTGACCGAGTGGCGTTACCACCTCTAGATCTCCCTGCCACCCACCCGGATCGTCCGATCGTCGAACCAAGCCCGGCCCGCGTGACCGAACCCGATGGGTTGGCTCAACTCCGCCTGTTGGGCAGCGGTTCTTCCGGGAACGCGCTATACCTGGCTCTTGGAGAGGTTCGCCTGCTGATCGACGCCGGCTTGAGCACCCGTGCCATCGTCAAGGCCCTGGCGGAGATGGGCCTTGCCCTATCCAGCTTGACCGCGGTGCTGCTCACCCACGAGCACGTCGATCACATCCAGGCGGTGCCCGGCCTGATCAAGCGATGCCCTCGGCTGCCGATCTGCGCCAGCCTGGGGACGATCAACGCCTGCCGGGAGCTCTACGGGTGGAACCTTCCCTTCATCGAGCTGGAGCCGCTGGTGTCCACCTGTTTCGGGATGGTCCAGGTCACCCCCTTCGAAGTGAGCCATGACGCCGCCCAACCGGTGGGATTCCGTCTGGTTTGCCGAGAGCTCTCCTTCGCCCTGGCCACCGACCTGGGGACGGTGACCCCCACGGTGGTGGAGATGCTGTCCGCCTGTCGGGTGCTGGCGGTCGAGGCCAACCACAACCGCCGAATGCTGCGGGAGGGACCCTATCCGGACAGGCTGAAACGGCGGATCACGTCGGGCAAGGGACATCTCTCCAACCAGCAGACCGCCGAGCTCCTGCGGGCGGTCGCAGGACCCCACGTCGAGCAGCTCATCTTGGTTCACCTCAGCGAGGTCAACAATTCCCCAGGACAGGCGCTCACCGACCTGGCGCCTGCACTCAAGCTGCTGCCCCGTTCGCGGGTGGCGGTTGCAGCGCCGCGGGTGCCCGGTCCCCTGCTTCAGTTTTCGATTGCCGCCGGAAAGGTCCACGAGAGGGGAGCAGCACCTCTGGAGGCGAGCCAGCTCAACCTGTTCCAGGAGGTACCGCCAAAAGCCGGACCCGCATGAGTGGTACGGTGTTGCCCGGGCCGGGCTCCGGCAGGCCGACAGGCTACTGACCCCCCAGTAGCTCGGTGATGAAGCGCGCTCCCTGGTCCTGGTGGTCCTTGACCCGGTCCTCCACCCAGACGCTGCCGCCAAAGTAGGATACCAGCGCCTTGACCAGGGACAACCCGATCCCGGAACCGTGCGACTCCAGGCGGGTGAACCGATCGAAGATCATCTCCTTGCGATCGTCGGTGATTCCGGGACCGTTGTCCTCCACCACGATCCGCCAACGTTGCGGTCCGTCCACTTCGACCTCTTCCACCGTGATCCAGACCCGGGGGTCGTCGGCGCTGTTATGGGCCACGCCATTGGAGATGAGGTTGTACAGGAGCTCGAACAGGAGGGGTGAGGCCAGCACTCGGCAGTCGGCAGGAACGGAGTGCTGGATGAAGACCTTGCGGTCGGGGTAGATCTCTCCGACCGCACGGATCGCCTCTCTCAGCAGGGGGGCCAGGTAGATGCTCTGCTGTTCCTGCCCTCCCTTGGACTGGAGTTCGCTCAGCGTCTGCACCCGCTCGATGAGATTGCGCGTCCGCTGCACCTGGCGGAAGCAGATCTGCAACAGTCGGGTCTGCTCCTCGTTCAGCTCTCCGAACCGTTTCCCCATCAGCATCTGTAGAAAGCCGATGGTGGTCTGGGTGAAGTTGCGGATGTCGTGACACATCAGGTCGTTGTAGAATACCGCCTGTCTCCTGGCCTCCTGGAGCTCCGCTTCCAGCTGCTTGCGCTGGGAGATGTCCACCGTCAGGCCGAGAGTGCCCAGCGGTCGGCCCTCCTTCTCCACCAACGGGGTGATCAGGATGGAGATCGGGATGCGGTTACCGTCCTTTCCAACCAGGGTGGTCTCGTAGTCTTCCAGCTTGCCCTCTCGCTGGACGATCTCGAGCATGGACGCGATCTCCTCCTGAGAGCTGTAGAACCGGGAGATAGGGCTTCCCAGGACCTCGTCTCGGCTGTAGCCGGTCAACCGTTCCGCGGCGCTGTTGAAAAGCGTCAGGTTTCCCTGCTCGTCCACGATGGTGATGGCGATCCGGGAGTTTTCCAGGATCGGCTCCAAGATCGACAGAACCTCTACGGTGGTCATGGGGGCACCCCAACTGTGCTGCGTAATGGATGAATATCACAGTCGATGGAAGATTGACAAACGAAATGCCCGGCACCCTGGCCATCGGCCTGGCGGGAGTGGCCGAGAGGAGCCGGTGAGTGCGGGGATCGTCTGTTTGGCAGCTCCACCACGAGCGAAGCCGCCAGCCAGGCGTCTCATGGAGCGGCCCCTCCTGGACCCTGGAACGCAACGACCGAATCCACCAGGGCATCCCCATGCGGGGGGTGAGAAACCAAGACCTACCGGATGGTCCAGCAGGCCGTCTGGTCAATCGTCGAGGTCGTGCTCGGTGTTTTCTCCGACGTCGACCCAGTATCCCTCTTCAGTGGCCAGGTCTCGGCGCTCTTTTTCGGTCAACCCCTCCTCGTCGACCGATGCGGCTTCCTCGGTTTCCGGTTCGGTCTCGGGGGCTTCCTCCGGGATGGAATCGGCGATGGTTTCCACCCAGTGGCGATAGGCGGCGTTGGCCTCTGCACCGGCCTCTCCGTCTAGCCACTCGGCAGTTTCCAGCAGGAGTTCGCCGGCCTTTTTACGGGGAACTCCAGCCAGGGCGGCCAACACGATCACCTGCCGCTTGCCCTTGGAGTTGTAGAGCAGATCCGCCAGCTTTTTGTACTCCTTTCTGTGGCCCAGGGTCGCATACCCCTGGATCGCTTCCAGGCAAACCGCCGATCTGGGGTGGGTGAGGTAGCGCTCCAGGATCTTCAAGGCTCCCTCCGGATCGCACTGGCGTATCACGTACAGGCCACTGGCAACCCAGGCGGGATCCAAACTGTCCAGCGCGGCCTTGCCCGCCTGGTGGATGGCCGGGGTGACCGCCAGGCTGGCGGCGTTTTCCAGGGCTTTCCGTCGCAGCAGGTCGGGAAGATCGGTTTGGCGATGGAGGTCGAGCAGCTGCTCGATCTGCTGCTCCACCTCTTTTTGGGTCAGCAGCACCTCCAGCTCCGTCTCGGTCTGTGCCAACCTGCTACCGGCAACATCCAGGATGGTGGCGATCGACCGGATGGCCTCGACTCTCGCCTCCTCGGTCGCGGTCGCGGTGTTGACCAGCTGCCAGAGAGGCTCCAGGTGATCGGTATCCGGCATCCAGGCCAGCGCATCGGTCACCAGCTGGAGCGCGTCGGCATCCTGAGATGCGATGACCACTTCGATGGCTGGCTTCACCTTTCGGGTCCGGCTCGGATCATCGAGTAACTCCTCGATGATCCCGCACGCTTGATCGAGATCCATGGACATGGCTGCTCCACAACAGGTGGTCTGTCAACAGGATGCCGGTCATGACCGGCCGCTATGGGATTCTGGTCACAATCTGGGATTCCACCAGGCTTCGCTGCATTCTTCACAAGCTATACCTGATTAGCGGTCGAATTCGAAGATGCTACCGGCAGTCTCGAACGGTGACCAGAAGACCGTACCGCAGGTTCCGCACGCGGAAAGGGAACTGCGTCGGCTGGTTTACCCGGGATGAGCAGACCACCCCTACCCTTGACGTGGGCCGGCACCGCAGTACCCTGTTCTGGGTCATAGATGGTGCGGGACAGGCTGCGGGGAGGATCGGTCTCGTGATCAGGATCTCCATTCGAATTGCCAGGCTGGTCACCATGTCCCAGGCGGCGATGCAGCGGGGGCGATGCGTCTGTTCCGCCTGGTTGCTTCTCGGGGTGCTGCTTTGCCTCCCGCTTCTTTTCGGAGGTGGCGCCGGTTGTCTGGTGGCTGGCACACCAGGCGATAGCCCCTCTCCCTTTGAAGAGGGGGATCCGGCCGACCAGGCTCAACCCGTGGACCTGGTGCCCGATGGAGTACAGCCGGATGGGGAGGAGAACGGCCAGGAGGACGCCGGTGGGGTCGAGGATTTTGCCTCGGATGACGCGAACGATGGTCCTTTCGATCTCGTCGAGGACCTGTTGGCGCCAGATGGCACTCCCGACGGGCAGGGGCAGTTGGACATCTACCTGGTGGACAGGACGCCCCACGACGGGGGCGATGAAACGGCGACAGGCCCCTGTCCAGAAGACATGGTGTCGGTGGCGGACTTCTGCATCGATCGGTACGAGGCGCCCAACATCGAAGGCAGCACGCCTTTGGTCATGATCTCGCTGCTGGACGCCCACGCCTGGTGCACCGCCAGGGGCAAGCGCTTGTGCTACGACGACGAATGGACGCGAGCCTGCGGCGGTCCTGATGGTCTTTCCTACCCCTATGGCGATACCCGCATCGCCGGCCGATGCAACGACGAGGAGACCTGGCGTTCGTACGACCAGGAGTTGCTCAACGGCTGGCCGCGAGCCGCCTCCGCCTCCACCGTCAACTCTTTCGCGGAGCAGCTGTCGGTGGCGCGAAACCTGGGCGCAGCTGCCTCGGCGGCTGCCGACCACGTCCAGTGGTTGTACCAGGCCGAGCCGGGGGGCCAGAACAGCGGGTGCATGAGCGCCGAAGGGGTCTTCGACCTGTGCGGCAACATCGAGGAGTGGACGCGACGCCGGGATGGCGGCTCGGGGACCGACTACACCGGGGCGTTGAAGGGGAGATACTGGGCCGAATCGCGCACTTGCCAGAGCGCCGTCACCTCGCATGCCGATCCGTTCCGGTTCTACGAGACCGGCTTTCGTTGCTGTCTCGATCCCATCGAGTGAAGAATGGCGCCGGCCACCTCGAGGTGACGATCAACCCCCAGGGCAGCTCGAAACCGAAACTGCCGGATGGACAGCCGGTCGCCTGGTCGAGAACCGTTGCGGAGATCGAGTGGGTTTCTATCCGAAGGATGGTCTCAGTCGAAGGAGGAGGCCATCACACAGTTGCGTCCCGCAGCCTTGGCTCGGTAGAGCTCCTTGTCCACCTCGCCGATCAGATCTTCCACCCGCTTGGTCTCGATATCGATGGCGTTGTAGGCCACCACGCCGATGGAGACCGTCACCGGCACCCGGGTCTGGTCGAGCTGGAAGGGGGTCTTCGAGATCACCCGTCGAATCCGCTGGGCAGCAGTAACAGCGCCCGTTTCATCGGTCTCCCGTAGCAGCAGCATGAACTCCTCGCCACCGAAGCGGCAGAAAAGATCCTCGAGACGGATCTGCTCCTGCACCCTGCGGACGAACTCCACCAGGACCTTGTCACCCTCCAAGTGCCCGAAGGTGTCGTTGATCGGCTTGAAATGGTCGATGTCCAGCATGGCCAGCGACAGGCGATAGTGATGCCGCCGGGCGTAAGACCATTCCTGGCGCAGGGTGAGCAGGAAAAACCGCCGGTTGACCAGCCCGGTCAGATGGTCGGTGGTGGCACGGTTGAAAAACTGCTGGAAGTGACCGATCTCCTCCTGGTCGTGGTAGGAGAGCTTCAGGACCAGGTATGGTCCAATCTTGATCTTGTCATCGTACCCCAGCTCCGCCTTCTTGATCCGCTCGTCGTTTACGAAGGTCCCGTTGACGCTATCCAGGTCGACAATGACCAGCCGCCCTTTCTGGTTGCGCTCGATCTGGGCGTGCAGCCGCGAGATCTCCGGGCTATCGACGGTCACGTCGCAATCCTCGCTGCGACCGATCAACAGTGGGCTATGCAGATCACCGAGGGGCAAAATCCGACCGGCATCGAGACCGGTCAAAAACAACAGACAGGGTTGGCGAAAGGGAGCCACGATCAGGCTTGGGCTGCTCATCTCCAAGGTGGACTCTGACCGCATCGTCCTCTTGTTTTTTGTCCGGTCTGGAGATTCCATGATGACCTGCCGCGATCGGGGGTAGGGTGTCTACCTTGAACATCACGCCGGTAACGATACTATAAGACCGTTCGATCACTATGGGTAGGTCCTCATCACTTTGGCGGGATCATGAAGCCTCCCTTCAGCTCGTTTGACAGACCCAGAACCGGCGTGCGGAAAATCCCCCTGCTCTCCACCCTGGCTTCTCAACAACTGGCGCAGGTCGCGACCCTGATGCGGGAACGGCGCTTCCAGCGGGGAGATGCCATCTACACCGCCGAGGACCAAAGCCAGGACATCTACCTGATCGAGCAGGGGGAGGCCTGGATCTACCGGGAGACCCCCTTCGGACCGCAACCTCTGGCCGAACTGTCCGGTGGGGCGTTGTTTGGCGAGCTGCCTTTGCTGGATGGGGGGGCGCGCTCCGGCGAGGCTCAGGCCCGGAGCTTCGCCACCATCTGGCAGATCGATGGAGCACGCCTCCAGGACCTTTTCCGACGATCGCCGTCTCTGGTCTTTCCCTTTTACCGTGCCTTCTGGCGCTCCCTGGCCCAGCAGATCCACCGCGCCAACCAGTATGTCGAAGAGCTGTTCGGCAGTCAGCTCACCGGCGTTCAAAGCGGAGGCCGGAAAGGAAGGTTATTTGGTGAGGAACCTGGGCCGGTGATGGAGCCCGGCGAGGATCTTCTTTCCGGTACCGGCCATCCGGGGATGGAGGTCGATCCCCAAAAGAAGTATCAGGTTCTCGAGTCCATCGGGCTGACGCCCGAGGAGACCAACCTGTTGCTACTCAACGGGAAGGAGATCACGCTGCCGGCCGGTGCCAGGCTGTTTCGGGAGGGGGACCGCGGTGACAGCCTGTGCTTCATCTTGCACGGGGAGATCCGCATCAGCAAGGTCATGCCCGGGATCGGTGAGGAAGCGCTGGCTTTTCTCGGCCCAGGAGAGATCTTCGGGGAGATGGCGCTGGCCACGGAAGACTCGCTCCGGTCCGCCGATTGTACCGCCCACGAAGGCCCCGTGTTGCTCCTGGCTTTCAGCCGTGCCTCCCTGGAGGAGCTGGAATGGGCCACCGAAACCGACCTGCCTTTTCTCGCTGCCCTCTGCAAGATGATGGCCCGCCGCCTTCGGGAGATCCACGACAAGCTGGTCTGCTGGCGGATGATGGCCGGCGGATTCTAGACGGCTGTCTGGCGCCAGGAACCGATCCCGTTGAAGCCCCCAAATTGCAGGGTAACAGGTATCCCGCTCAGAGGACTGATCCTCATCCGAGGGTGTACCGCCATGACGATTTCCAATTCGGCGCCGCCCTCGCTCGAGGTGTTCGATGTCGGCCATGTCTTTGCATATCGGCGACCGCCTGGTCGGTCGCTACGAGATCATCCGGGTGCTGGGAGAGGGTGGGTTTGCGGCGGTCTATCTGGCCTCCGACAGGCGAGCAGGCGGGCTGGTCGCCATCAAGGTGCTGCGACCGGAACGGAGCGGTGAAGAGGACTTTGCCGAACGATTCCGCCAGGAGGTGATGCTGGTCCGGCAACTGCGCCACCCCAATACCATCAAGATCTGGGATCTGGGCTCTACGGATGACGGCCTTTTGTACATGGTGATGGAGTACGTCGAGGGGGAGACGCTGGCCTCCCTGCTCCAGACCAACGGAGCGATACCTCCTGCCCGGGCGGCCTTGATCGTAAGCCAGGTGCTGCAGAGCCTGGGTGAAGCACACCAGAGGGGCATCATCCACCGCGATCTGAAGCCAGGAAACATCATGGTCTCCCCCCTGGCGGAGGGCAGCGACTTCGTCAAGGTCCTGGATTTCGGCATCGCCAAGGCGGTCAACACCGATCTCTCCCAGGTGAACACCAAGACCGGCCTGGTCATGTGCACTCCCCGCTACGCGCCGCCTGAGATCCTGCTCAAGTCCCATATCGGACCGCACAGCGATGTCTACGCCGTCGGGCTCATCCTGGCCGAGATCTTGACGGGTCGATCTCCTTTCGAGGGCCTGGAGGAGGCAGCGGTCATCGCACAACAGCTCCAGCCAAGCCCACTGGTCTTCCCGCCTCAGCTCATGGAAGGGCCGCTGGGATCGATCGTGTCGGTCGCCACCCGGAAGAGCCCGGCGGAGCGGTATCCCGACGCCCTCCACATGCTGGCGGCTCTGCGAACGGCGACCCCGGCGAGCATGGCCTCTCCTCGATCGGCCTCTACCGCCAGGCGTCCATCGCCGGCCAAGTCGAAAAGAGCGTCTGGTCGCAGGACGGTGCTGGCACTACTCTTGATGTTGACGGCTACCCTCGTTGCCGTCGCCCTTTCCTTCGCTTTCACCCGGAATCCTGCTTCCGACCGAGCAGAGATGACCGCCGGCCCCGAGGTGCTCCTTTCTCCGGCATCCTCCCCTGGAACCGATCCCGATCCGCGAGATCTGCTGCCCCCCTACACCGCCCCCACCTTCAGCTTGCTGGCGTTTTCCCTGGACGCCGAGATGGAGGGGGCGTCTCCATCGGGCCTGGGCGCTCAGGGCTTGGATCGATCGGGAGTGGACCGGGGCGAAAACCCCGACGCCATGGGCGACAGAGGGCAATCGGAGCGGTCGGCACACCAGGCGGCCTTGGACCCCTCCACCGACGACACCCTCGCCCAACGCGGGGGCGATCCTCAAGCCTTGGCCCGGATGATCGAGGTGGCGGAAACCCCGCAGGCCGAGCGGCTGACTCTGCTCACGGAGAGCGCCCAGGTCCAGGCTCGGGCGCTCGGCATGCTGCAGGATGCGCTGCGGGCCGGAACCATACCGGAGGAGCAGAGGCAGCAGGTGCTGGACAACCTGGTCAGAGTCGGGGGGAGGCTGATCTCGGTCCTGCTCGACCTCGGCATGTGCACCACCGCCGGACTCCGGCTGGATGAGATCGAGGACACCTTGGGTGCCAATACAGCCGACTGGACGGAATACCTGGTCTCCTATCGGGCTCGCGTGGACGCGTGTCATGCCCAACAGGTCCAACCGCTCGCCGATTGGGATCCACTCCGATACCTGGAGCTGGCCCAGGTCGGTGCCAACCTGAGCGCGATGGGGCAGAACATGCCGGAGGAGAACAGCGAGCAACGGATCGCCTTTCTGGTCCGGGGGGTGTCCCTGATGCGGGAAGCCATCGGTCAACTCAAGGGAGCTCTTCTTGGCGGTCTGCTATCCGAGGATCTCCGAGCGCAGGGGATTGGACAGCTCTTCCAGCTGCATGCCGAGATCGTGACCTCCCTGGCCACGGCCAGGCGCTGCTCGGCAGCCCGCTTGCAGATCGAGGAAGCTCGCGGGGATTCTCTCGCCCTGCAGGTGCCAGGCAGCCTGGAACAGGTGGAGGCTCGCTTTATCGGCTGCCAGGAACCGCTGCTCTCCGATACCGCCTTCGGCTGGGAGCAGGTCGTCCTGCTCAGCGACCTGGGAGAGGATCTCTACCAGCAGGCCGTCTCGATCCAGGCTTCCGAGGAGGCTGCGGAATCGACGCCGGAGGTCGTCGAGGAGGACCAGGCCGTCACCCAGGATCTGGAGGCCGCTACAGGGGAAGGAGCAAACGACGCCCTACAGGTCGATCCAGCCGAATACTCCAGCCAGGTCCGCATCACCTCCACACCCAGTGGGGCTCGCGTATGGCTGGGCCGAGAAAGGCTGGGGAGAACCCCCTTCGACCAGGTCCTGACCTCTCCCGAGGCTCGGATCTCCCTGACCCTGCGGGCCGACGGCTACCGGCCGGCGGATGTTGCCATCGATCTGCGACGACCGCGGGTCTCCCACCGGGTGGAGCTGGTCGAAACGGTACCTTTCGGGCAGATCGACAGGCTGCTGGGCCAGTAGATTCTGAACCCGACAAGGGATCTCCGCCGCGCCCTTGGCGTCTGCCCGCTGCCCTGTCATGAGGAGAGATACGGGTGATAGGCGGAGCTCTGTAGGCTGTTGGCTGTCGGTGCCGACCGGGCGTTCTCCTCAGACCACAGTGGCGCTCTGGGAACGGGAGATCAGTGCGGGGCACACCCTGACAGTGTAGGACATGAGGTGCTTGGTTCTCAGAGCCCGAAGGCCAGGCAGTCCTCTTCGAACGCCAGCCGACCGTTGAGGATCGGGGGGTGTTCCCCCTCCAGGACGAGCGTTAGATCGGGACGGATCTCCTGGACCCGCCCGGAGGCGATGGGCGGATGCCACGTCCGCCGGTCTTGCGGATCGAAATCCACCCCGTAGATTCGCACCTTGCGACCGAGGATGGAGGAGTTCTTTCGATAGGACTCAAACAGCGATTCCGGGCCGCAATCGACCAGTCGCTGGTACTGGGAGGCCAGAGTGTCCAGCAGGGCCCAGAGGAGGCTCGGCAAGGCGTGGGCCAGGGAGGGATCGAGATCAGCCAGGCACCCGGCGGCAGGTACGAAGGGGGTAGGCGGGATGGCGGGAGTGCTGGACACGTTGATTCCGATGCCGCAGACCAGACGGCGGATACGGTCGCCCTCCATCCGGGCGGCGGTCAACACTCCCCCCACCTTCTTCCTCTTGATCATCAGATCGTTGATCCACTTTATGGATAGCTCACTCGGGGCATCGACGAGCTGGCGGAGGGCTTCCAGGGCGGCTACGGCCGGAAGCTGGACAAGGTTGTGACCGGTGCGATGGACCGGCAGGTCGCAGCTGATCCCGATGCTCAAGTGGAGATTGCCAGGGGAGGTCTCCCACTCTCGGCCATGCTGGCCATGGAATCCGGTTCCGGCCAGGGCGAGACAGGCGACGGGACCGGGAAAGGTCCAGTCCTGCTCCGGCAGATCCTTCAGGAGATCGAATTGGGACCGTGGCGCTCGTGCCGTGAGGAAGAGGAGCGACCAGAAGCTAGATCCGGACGGATCGGCCGGGCCGTCGGCAGTGGCGGCTCCGGGCCGTTCAAGCTCCGCCAACTGGCCGACGGGGGGTAGGGCACTCGGCGGGTCCATCGGCGGTGGTTCCCCTGGAAAAGAGGGCTCCTTCCGGTCGGGTGAGCTCGGCCTTGTGCGAGCATCGCGGGGTGGAGGGTCATCGGTGGCACCACCCGCGCTGCCCGATCTCCAGGAGGAGACAAACAGCTCGGCAGCTGTACCGGCCCTGCGGGCCAGTACGACCAGCTCCGGCCGAGTGAGCTCGGGGGAAAGGGGGGCCCACAGGCAACCTTCCTCCAGGAATCGGGTTGTCTCGATGGGCGAGTCGGTGACCAGGAGGGTGGACATCGGGATGGACTCCGTGGCGGTCCGTGAGGCGCTCGACCCTTCTGTCAGAAGGTGCCCGTTTCCAGCCGCCACTGGTTCTGCTCCTGGATGCAGACCAGGACGTTCTGACCCCGCTCCCCGGTGGGGGTGGTCCGACTGACCAGCATGCGGATCTTCCCGCAGCCGGGGTAGTCGTCGGGCGAATAGCCGGAGGCGTAGCCGGCGAAATCGACCTGGCCTCTGGACTCCTGGTAGGTCCGCTTGAGTTGGGTGAACCGCTGCTTGTGATAGGTATCGGAGAGGTTGGATACCCACAGGTTCTTGAAGGTATCGAGGTCGTCCTCGACCAGGGTGGTACAGAGGCGGCGCAGCAGATCCCTGGGATCGGCGACGGTGAGGGCCTTCTGCTGGTCGGAAACCAGCGCCAGCTTGTCCAGCGCGGCTTGCAGACCGGGGAAGCGCCACCCTTTCTGGGGATGGAGGAAGGCCGCCACCAACCCCGGAATCCAGGCCGCCTTCAGCCTGAGCACCAAGGCCTGGACCTGTTCCCTCCCCGGCTCTTCCAGTGTGATCGTCCCCGTCACTGCTCCGATATAGTCCGGTTCGGTCGAAGCGGTCCATTGCAGGTTCGACCGGACCTGGTCCAGCCGGTCGGACAGCTCGGCAAAAACGGCATCGTGGGGGATGGCCCAGGTGTGCTGCAGCGCCTCGCACAGAGTAAATTTCTGTCCTCCCGCCTCGCCGGTCCGATCTCCTTTTGCCCGGTCGACGACCAGGTAATACCCCTGGGCTTGCTCTGAAAAGCCGGGAGTCTCTGGATCGAGGCGCAACAGAAGCCCCCGAAGGTCCACCTCCTGGAGGTAATGGTTCCAGTAGGCGGAAGCCACCCGTTGAAGCGCCCGCCGGGTGGCGGCGATCACCTGCCGAACATGCTCCTCTCCCGGGGTTGCCAGCTCCTGGTCGGGGAAATAGGTCTGGATCTCCCGCTCATCCTCCAAGGTCCAAAACGCTTCCATGGCCATACTCCCTGGGACCCGGTCCAAATCGGGCTCATCTGTGGGTCACTATAGCCCGATCGAGGGGGGGGTGACTACAGAGTTTCTGAGGATCAGTGGGTTCCTCGAGTGGGCTTTGGACGTTCGGCTCCCCACCGACGGCGGTCCGTTGGGGTACATTTTTCCTGTGGGATATTGACTGTTACCGGAACTATCTGGTAAGGAAGGCCATCACGGTTTCAGCAAAGAACCCATTTTCCGATCGGAGAAAGAACGATGAAACACCGTCTGTTTATCCTGCTCGTTGGACTTTTCCTGGTTGCTCTCCCCATCGCCGGATGCGGCGACGATGACGACGACAATGGCCAGGCCGATGTCACCCCGGATGTGACTCCCGACGTCACTCCGGATGTGACTCCCGACGTCACCCCCGACGTCACCCCCGACGTGGAGCCGGCGGGCTACTGTGACAATACGGCCGACCTGGCGATCATCGGCGGTGGTTCCATCGACGTGACGGCAGAGGCCCAGGACTGCGGGCTGGCGAGCCTGGGGGAACCGGAGGCAGAACGAAGAGACTTCTCGATCGACTGCATCGTCGACGAAACCGGGGTATCAGAAGATTGCGCCGGCTGCTACGCCGACACCATCCTGTGCTCTGCCACCCATTGTATGATCCCTTGTGCGAGCGATCCGGCCGGTGACGACTGCCGTAACTGCCAGGTGGAGCATAACTGCATCTCCGAGTTCTACGCCTGCAGCGGCCTCACGCCGCCCAGTGAGTGATATGAGAAAGGCAACCGGCATCCTGATTGTCACGAGCATCCTGGCCATGGCCGGCTCCGCCCTGGCGGGCGGGTACGACACGCCGATGCTGTACTCCGCCCGGCACATGGGCATGGGGGGCGCGGCCATCGGCTACGTGAACGACCCTTCGGCGGTCTTTCACAACCCGGCCGGTCTGGGCCACACCCGCTTCATCTCGATCCTGGGGGACTTCTCCCCGGTGATGGGGGGCATCCAGGCCAGCCCGACATCGGATATCAACGACACGACGGAGCTCAGCTTCGCCCCCTTCTTCCTGGTAGGCGCCTCCTTCCGGGTCCTCCCCTGGTTGACCCTGGGGGTGGGGGCCTACCCGGTCGCCTCCTCCGGTGGGATGTACATCTACGAGGCCCAAGCCGGTGAGATCGAGGACGAGACCAAGCTGGCCTTCATCGAGATGACGCCCGTGGTGGCGGTCAACCTGCCGGGGAACGTCAACCTGGGGCTGGCCTACCGGGCTACCTTGCTCCAGTTTACCCGGCGCCAGCAGGCGGCCGAGGGAGCCACCACCTCGATGTTTGACATCGAACTGTCGGGGTGGAGCTTTCTGGGGTTCAAGGCGGGTGTGCAGTGGCAGCCGCTCCCCTGGCTCCAGGTGGGGTTCGTCTACCGGCACCAGACCGAGACCGAGGTCTCCAATGACAGCTCCATGCTGGTCCACCAGGACTGGGGCGAGACCACCATGACCTTCACCCTGCCCACCAAGATGGGCTTGGGCGTGCGGGCCGACATCCCCGGGGTTGGGCTAGGAGTGGCCGTGGACGTGGAGTACGGCATGAACAGCCAGAACGAGGTGTCCACCATCGAGGCCAAGAGCCTGACCGGTGGCGAGTCGCTGCGCATCCCCAGCCAGTTCCGCTGGTCCGACTCGGTTACGGTGCGGGCCGGTCTCGAGTACCCGTTCCTGCCGTTCCTGCGAGGCCGGCTGGGCTACATCTTCGACGGCAAGACCTCCAACGAGCAGTACCCCACCGCCTTCGGCACACCGCCGACCTACACCCAGGTCATCACGGGCGGTCTGGGCTACTCCTTTTTGGAGCGGTTCGCGGTGAACGTGGCCTACGCCTACCGTTTCGGCTCCACCACCATCACCGCGGAGGACGTGGCCGATCGGGAGTATCCCTGCATCCCTTGCAGCCACCCGGGTGATTACGCCATCAACCTGCACGGCATCTACCTCGACTTCTCTGTCGACCTCTAGAATCCCTCGATCACACCGAGCCTCGTGAAGCTGTGGAATGAGGCCAGAGCCCTGTGCGCAAAAAGGGGGGGCGCTCACGCTCAGTCGCTCACGCTCAGGTTCACGATCATTGCGTTGACGTTGACGTTGACGTGAACCTGACCGTGAACGAGAACGAAGACGACCCTGGCCAGTAAGCGTCCCGATCCCGTTCACGGTCACGATCACGGCCACGTTCACGATCTGGTTCACGTTCAGGTTCACGGGCAGGAGGTTCGCGTCCCTCGCCCTTTGACGGGGGCGACCCCGATGATGTATACCGCCCAAGTCAACCAGGCGATGCGAAGGACGCTGACCTACCTCGACCCCCCGGTGCGGATGGGGCGGCACCAGCAGAACGGAGGCGAAAGCGATGAGA
This sequence comes from Bradymonadales bacterium, assembly GCA_016931535.1. Taxonomy (GTDB): domain Bacteria; phylum Myxococcota_A; class Bradymonadia; order JAFGEP01; family JAFGEP01; genus JAFGEP01. Next base: position 9,497 of record JAFGEP010000015.1, on the reverse strand, counting down.
TACGACAAGGTGATCAAGGGTGGACGCGTGGTCTCCTCCACCGGGACGACCCGGGCGGACGTGGCCATTACCCAGGAGCGGATCGCGGCCATCGGGCTGGACCTGGAGGGCGCCGAGGTGATCGACGCCACCGGCAAGCTGGTCCTGCCCGGCGCCATCGACGTGCACAACCACTTCCAGCTCCCCTTCTGCGGCACGGTGAGTGCCGACGACTTCTTCACCGGCACCCGGGCCGCCGCCATGGGTGGGGTGACCACCATCTGCGACTTCGCCATCCAGTCCAAGCCCAACCCGATCATGGCAGCGGTCGAGGCTCGGCGGGCCGAGGCCGACGGGAAGGTGGTGGTGGACTACGGGCTGCACGCCGGGATCACCGACTGGAACAAGGACCGGGCGGCCGAGCTCCCTGCGCTGTTCGAGGCCGGGGTGACCACCTTCAAGATGTTCATGATCTACCGCTCGGAGGGGTGGCAGTCCAACGACGGCGCCCTCTACAGCGCCTTGCGGGAGACGGCCAAGCTGGGCGGCCACATCGGGGTCCACGCCGAGAACGACGACCTCATCACGCTGTTCCAGAAGGAGGCGGAGGAGCAGGGCTTGACCGGCTGCTACACCCACGCGCTGACCCGCCCCACCGTCACCGAGACCGAGGCGGTCTCTCGGGCCATCCAGCTGTGCGAGGCGGCCTGCGGGCGGCTGTACGTCGTGCACATGTCCACCGGCCGGTCGGCCGACATCCTCAAGGAGGCGCGGGCCCGGGGGGTGGACGTCCATGCCGAGACCTGTCCCCAGTACCTGCTGTTGGACGACGAGCTCTTCAAGCGGGAGGATGGGCACCACTTCGGCACCTGTCCCCCCATCCGCAAGCCGGCCGACCAGGAGACCCTCTGGGCGCGGCTGGCCGACGGCACCCTGGAGGTGCTGGCCACCGACACCTGCACCTTCAATAGCCAGCAGAAGGCGATGTGGCAGGGCGACTACCGCAAGATCCCGTTCGGCATGCCGGGGGTGGAGACCATGCTGCCCTTGGCCTACTCGGAAGGGGTTCGCCGGGGCCGTTTCGACCTGGGGCGGCTGATCGAGCTGGTGTGCGAAGCGCCGGCCAAGCTGTTCGGGATGTGGCCCCGCAAGGGGACCATCAGCGTCGGCAGTGACGCCGACATCCTGGTGTTCGACCCCGACCACCAGATCACCATCTCGGCGGACAAGCTGGCTACCAACTGCGACTACAGCCCCTTCGACGGCATGACCGTCATCGGCTGGCCGCTGACCACCCTGGTGCGCGGCAAGGTGGTGATGCGCGATCGCCAGTTCGTGGGGGAGGCCGGCTGGGGCCGGTACATCAAGCGGGATCCGCCGGTGCAGCACTGATGTTGGCGCGGATCGGACAAACGGTCCGAGCGGGTCGAGCAGCATCCAGGCGGCATCTGGTCTCCGGCAGCGGTTGTCGGAGGGAGTTTTGCGACCGATCCTTAGGATAGAACACGGGGTTGACCCGGTCACAGGCAAGGTGGTGCAAGGATGAGAACAGAGGAGCTGAAAAAGCTGGATCGCCAGCATGTCATCTATAGCTGGAGGAGCCAGGGCGGCGTCGATCCCATCATGATCGATCGGGCCGACGGGATCTACATGTACGACACCGACGGCAGGCGCTTCATCGACTTTTGCGCCGGGCTGCTGTGCGTCAACATCGGCCACGGCAACCAGCACGTGCTGCAGGCGATGCGGCAGCAGATGGAGAAGCTCACCTACGTGGGCCCCGCCTTCGGCACCGAGGTCAAGGCGCGGCTGGCCGCCATGATCTCCGAGGTCACCCCCGGCGACCTCGACTACATCTTCTTCACCAACGCCGGCGCCGAGGCGGTCGAGAACGCCATCAAGTCGGCCCGACTGTATACCGGCCGCCACAAGATCTACTCCGCCTGGCGCAGCTACCACGGCGCCACCAACGGCGCCATGACCATCTCGGGGGACCCGCGGCGCTGGGCCGTCGAGCCGGGGATGCCCGGGGCGGTCAAGTTTTTCGGTCCTTACTGCTACCACTGTCCCCTGGGGTACGAGAGCCAGGAAACCTGCGGGCTTGCCTGCCTGGAGCAGCTCAAGACCCAGGTCATGCTCGACAACCCCAAGAGCATCGCCGCCATCATCATGGAGCCGATCGTCGGCACCAACGGCATCATCGTCCCGCCCAAGGCCTTCATGCAGGGCGTCCGCCAGCTCTGCGACGAGAACGGCATCCTGTTCATCTCCGACGAGGTCATGGCCGGATGGGGCAGGTCGGGCTACTGGTTCGGCATCCAGCACCACGGGGTCGTGCCCGACATCATCACGGCCGCCAAGGGGCTCACCTCCGGCTACGTGCCGCTGGGGATGATGGCCTGGAACCGCAAGCTGTGGGACTACTTCCAGGAACACCCCTTCGTGGGGGGGCTCACCTACACCGGCCACGCTCTGGGGTGCGCCGCCGGCATCGCCAACATCGAGGTCTACCGCCAGCACAACCTGATCGAGAAGTCGGCCCACGACGGCGAGTACCTGCTGGGCAAGCTCGTGGAGCTGCGCGACCGCCATCCGTCCGTCGGCGATGTGCGCGCCCAGGGGCTGTGGGCCTGCATCGAGCTGACCTCCAACAAGGAGACCCGGGCTCCCCTGGCCGGCTTTTACGATTCCATCCGCAACGTCTCCGCCGAGCTGAACCGGCGGCTGCTGGCCGGCGGGCTCTACCTGTTTGCCAAGTGGGACCTGATGTTCATCTCCCCGCCCCTGATCATCACCCGAGAGCAGATCGACGAGTCGGTGGCCATCATCGACCGGGCGCTGGAGTACACCGATTCCCTGATCGCATGACCGATCCCGCCCGTGGCCGAGGCAGGCCAGACCCTTCGGGTCGACCGAGACAGGCTGCGGGTGGGGCTGATTGAAGAGAAGGCCTCAAACCAGCAGGAGATCCCATGTACAACACAGTCAGATGCGGGCTCATCCAGTGCTCCAACGCTCTCGATCCGGGCGAGCCGGTGGTGCGGGTCCGCGACGCCATGATCGCCAAGCACCTCCCCTTCATCGAGCAGGCGGCCGCCCAGGGGGTGAAGATCCTCTGCTTGCAGGAGCTGTTTTACGGTCCGTACTTTTGCGCCGAGCAGGACACGCGCTGGTACGCCCTGGCCGAGCCGGTGCCCGACGGTCCCACCACCCGGATGATGCAGGAGCTGGCCGCCAAGCACGCCATGGTCCTGGTGGTGCCGCTGTACGAGATGGCGATGGAGGGGGTGTACTACAACACCGCCGCCGTGATCGACGCCGACGGCACCTTCCTGGGCCGCTACCGCAAGCACCACATCCCCCACGTCGCCCCCGGCTTCTGGGAGAAGTTCTACTTCAAGCCGGGCAGCGGCGGCTACCCGGTGTTTGACACCGCCTACGCCAGGGTCGGCGTCTACATCTGCTACGACCGGCACTTTCCGGAAGGGGCCCGCATCCTGGGCCTGAACGGCGCCCAGATCGTCTTCAACCCCTCGGCCACCGTGGCGGGCCTCTCCCGCTACCTCTGGAAGCTGGAGCAGCCGGCCCATGCCGTGGCCAACGGCTACTTCATGGGGAACATCAACCGGGTGGGGGTCGAGCCGCCCTGGAACATCGGTCAGTTCTATGGCACCAGCTACTTCTGCAGCCCTCGCGGCGAGACCATCGCCGAAGGTAGCGAGGACAAGGACGAGCTGGTGGTGGCCGACCTGGACCTCCAACAGATCCTGGAGGTCCGGAACACCTGGCAGTTCTACCGCGACCGGCGGCCCGAGACCTACGACCCGATGACCAAGCTGCTGCCGTGATCCGCCGCAAGGTGATCCGGCTGCCTGACGCCGCCACGTTTGTTTTCGATCCGATGTGCCGGCTCGCTGTCAACGGCAAACACTGGAGGACACCCGAACCATGAGCGACAATCCGCACCTTCTGCCCGAGGTGAAGAAGCACTACGGGCGCATCACCAACTTCGTCAACAACGAGTTCGTCGAATCGGACGCCGAGCGCCACCTGGATGTCACCAATCCGGCCACCAACGAGACCATCGCCCAGGTCCCCCTGGCAACGGCCGAGGAGGTCGACCGGGTGGTCCAGGCGGCGGCCGAGGCGTTCGAGGAGTGGCGCGAGACGCCGCCCCACTACCGGACGCAGCCCTTCTACCGGCTCAAGGTCTTGATGGAGAAGAACTACGAGGAGATCGCGCGGGTGCTGGTCCAGGAGCACGGCAAGGTCATCGACGAGGCCCGGGGCTCCGTTCGCCGCGCCATCGACAATATCGAGTTCGCCTGCTCCATCCCCTCTCTCATGATGGGGGAGACACTGGAAGATGGCGCCGCCGCCGGCATAGACGAGGAGGTCATCCGCCAGCCGGTGGGCGTGTTCGCCTGCGTCGCCCCCTTCAACTTCCCGGCCATGGTGCCCTTCTGGTTCTGGCCGGCGGCCGTGGCCTGCGGCAACACCTACGTGGTCAAGCCCTCCGAGCAGGTGCCGATCACCCAGAACTACATCTTCCGCCTGATCCAGGAAGCCGGCTTCCCCGACGGCGTGGTCAACATGGTCAACGGAGACAAGGAGACGGTGACCGCGCTGTTGACCCACCCGTTGATCCGCGGCATCTCCTTCGTCGGCTCTACGCCGGTGGGCCGCATCATCTACGACACCGGATCGACCCACCACAAGCGGGTCCAGTGCCAGGCCGGCGCCAAGAACTACGTGACGGTGATGCCCGACGCCAACCTGGACGCCTGTCTCCCCAACATGATCAGCTCCTTCTTCGGCAACACCGGCCAGCGCTGCCTGGCGGGAGCCAACCTGGTCCTGGTCGGGGACGGCGCCAACAGGATGGTCGAGCGCTTCGTGGAGGCCGCCAGACGGATCCGCATGGGGTACGGCCTGGACGAGACGGTCCAGATGGGGCCGGTCATCAGCCACCGCTCCCGGCAACGGATCCTCGGCTTCATCGAGCAGGGGCTGGCCCAGGGCGGCAAGCTCCTCTTGGATGGCCGCAATCCCAAGGTGGAAGGCTACGCCGAAGGCGCCTTCGTCGGCCCGACCATCTTCGACCAGGTCACCCCCGACATGCCCATCGTCAAGGAGGAGATCTTCGGGCCGGTGGTGACCATCCTGCGGGTCAAGAGCCTGGCGGAGGCGATCGACCTGGTCAACGGCAGCCCCTACGGCAACGCCTCCTCCATCTACACCACCAGCGGAAAGGCGGCTCGCCAGTACCGCTACCGCGTGAACGCCGGCAACATCGGCGTCAACCTGGGGATCGCCGCTCCCATGGCCTTCTTTCCCTTCGGCGGCCAGAAGGACTCCTTTTTTGGCGACCTCCACGGCCAGGCCAAGGACGGCATCAACTTCTGCACCGATCGCAAGGTCGTGATCACCCGATGGGTCTGACCATGGATGTCTACTTCCCCGAACTGACCTCCTTCGGCACGCTGCTGAAGTTCTCGCTGGCCCTGGAGGAGGCGGCCACCGCCCTGTACACCGAGGCGGCCCGCCTGGCGGCGGACACGCCTGTGCAGCAGCTACTGGAGGGCTCCTCGCAGCGGCATGCCAGGCGCGGACAACAGCTGGAGCAGCTCAGGCGCGAGCGGCTGAACGAGGTGGTCCTGCAGCCGATCTCCGGGATGCTGCGCGAGCAGTACCTTCCGGTCCAACAGGTGCCGGATAGCCTGGAGCAGGCACTGGGCGGTCTCATCGACCTGGAGCACAAGTCGTCCCGCTTCTTCGACGATGCGGCCGTGGTGGCGGCCAATGTCCTGGGTGGCGTGGAGCGGGTTTTCACCAGGCTGGCCCGGGACAATCGGGCTCTGGGCGAGCAGGTGCCACGACAGACCGGCTGAGCGCCGATCGCCACGGGACTTCTCCTGGGCTTCTCGACCAGGCCATCAGGAGGAGCAGCGGGAGGAACAAGAGGCGCTGCGTATCCAGGTCGCGACGGGGAAGGGTTTTCCTCCGCGCGGTCCCCAGACCGGGTCACTGTCGCGGCAGGGTTTTCCTCCGCGCGGTCCCCAGACCGGGTCACTGCGGCGCAAACCGCCAGGAGGGCTGCCATCCGCGCGATAACCAGGTGGCCCTCACCGGCCAGCCAAACATGAGGCGAACATGACGATTCTGGGACGAAGCGAGATTCTCCGGGAGATCGAGCTGGGCAACATCCGCATCACCCCCTTCGACGAGCAGATGATCGGTCCCGCCTCGGTGGACCTCCACCTGAGCGACGTCTTTCGGGTGTTCGTGCACCTGCCGAGCGAGCTGGACGTCACCGACGAGACCAACTTCCGCAAGGCGACCAAGGGGTTCAAGGTCCCTAACGGTAACTACTTGCTGCTGCAACCTGGCCAGACCGTGCTGGGGATCACCATGGAGCGGGTTGAGACGGCCGCCCACATCTGCGGCTGGCTGGAAGGTCGCAGCCGTTTCGCCCGGGTCGGGCTCTTGGTGCACGTCTCCTCCAGCTTCATGCAGCCCGGCATCTCCAACCACCAGGTGCTGGAGATGAGCAATTTCGGCCCCATCCCGCTCAGGGTCTATCCCGGGACCGCCATCTGCCAGTTCATCTTCCAGCGGATCGCCGGCGAGGGGAAGTACCAGGGGCTGTTCAGCAGTCAGACGCCCGAGGAGTTCTACCTGGACTGACCTCGTCTAGCCGGCGAACTCGGCCCGCGTCCGAATCTTGTAGCTGATGCAGCCCTCCACCGGGCAGATGTGCTTGCACATCAGGCAGCCGACGCAGCGCTCCTCGTCCACCGTCGCCTTGCGCTCCTCGTCCAGCTTGATGGCCTGGTTGGCGCCGTCATGGCAGGTGTAGTAGCACTGGCCGCAGCCGATGCACAGGTCCCGATCGATGACCGATACCGCCTCGGTGGTATGATCCAGCTGGGCGGGATCGACAAGCTTGGGGATGGCCGCGCCCACCAGCTCGGCGACGGAGGCGATGTTCTCCCGTCGCATGTAGTTCCTGAGGCCGTCGGCCAGGTCTTCGACGATGCGATAGCCGAAGCGCATGATGGCGGTGGTGACCTGGACGTTGGAGGCGCCAACCAGCAGGTACTCCAGGGCGTCCCTCCAAGTGGTGATGCCGCCGATACCGGACAGCGGGAGCTTGAGGTCGGGAGAGGAGGCCATCTCGGCGATGAAGCGGAGGCCGATGGGTCGCACCGCTGTCCCGGAGAAGCCGCTGATGGAGGAGTGGCCCTGGATGTTGGGCAGCGGCTGCCGGCCATCCGGGTCGATCCCGGTGATGGCCTTCAAGGTGTTGATGGCGCTGATGGCGTCGGCACCACCCCGCTTGGCGGCCAGGGCGGTAGGCAACATGTCGGTGATGTTGGGGGTCATCTTGGCGACCACCGGGATGGAGCAGGCGCCCTTGACCGCGGCGGTGAACAGCTCGATGAGGTCGGTCGCCTGCCCGACCCGATGGCCGGCGCCCTCGACCGCCATCTGAGGGCAGGAGAAGTTCAGCTCGAGGATCTGGGCGCCGGCCTCTTCCGCCACCCGGGCCAAGAAGGCCCAGTCCTCCTGGGAGAACCCCATGATGGAGACGCACAGGACCCGGTCGGGGTAGTTCTTGCGCAACCACTCGATATCCTTGAGGTTGTCCGATAGTGGCCGATCGGTGATCTGCTCGACGTTCTGCAGCCCTACCGCCCGGACCCCCTCGTAGTGGAGCGCGTTCAGGCGGGGCGAGGGGTGGTACACCCGGTGCTTGGTCTCCAGGCCCAACGTCTTGTAGTAGATGCCACCCCAGCCGGCGTCGAAGGCCCGGGCACACATCTCGGCATGGTTGCCGACCGGCGAGGAGGAGAGACAGAAGGGGTTGGGGAACAGGACGCCGCAGAACTCGGTCTGAAGCGAGGGGGTCAGCGGTCTGGCTGGAGCGTCCACCCCGGGCATGATGGCCTGGGCAGCCCGCTTGCCGGCAGCCACCGCCCCCACCACGGTGGCGCCGCCATTGGTGGCGTCACCCCCGGCGTAGATCCGGGGGACGGAGGTCTGCTGGGTGGACTCGTCGGCCTCGATCCAGCCGCCTTGAGTCCGGGACAGGCTCTGTACCAGCCCCATGGCGGCCTCGTCGAACCCCTGGCCGACGGCGAAGACCACCGCGTCGGCCCGCAGGCGGCCTTCAGTGCCGGCCCGATCCAGGGCGTTGGACGGGATGAACAGCCCCGGCTCCTTCCACTCCATCTCGATGGTCTCCACTCCGTTCACCTTGCCGTCCGACCCCAAGATCCGGGTGACTCGGGTCCGGGGCCTGAACACGACGCAATGGTCTTGGGCCAGAGCGATCTCCTCGGCGTCGGCCGGCAGCTCATCCAGGCCTTCCAGGCTGACAGCGGCTACCTTGGCGGCGCCATAGCGTCGGGCGGTGACGGCCACATCCATGGCCACCGAGCCACCGCCCACGACGACCAGCTCCCGGCCGTGGACCAGCCGGTAGGTCTGACCGCCTTCTCCCTCGGTGTTGGCCGAATGGAGGAACTGCAACGCGGATTGGACCTGGGGGAGATCGGCTCCCGGCAGTGGGACGGTCTTGCCTCTGGGCAGGCCACAGGCGAGGTAGACGGCGTCATAGCCCTGTTCGAGCAACCGCTTGGCCCCCTCTTCGCCTGCGATCGGGCTATCGGTCTTGATGACGACCCCCATGGACTCGATCCGAGCCACCTCCTGGTCGATCAGCTCGTCGCCCAGGCGGGATGGGGCGATGCCGTAGCGGAGGGTGCCGCCGGCTTTTGGCTTGGCCTCGAAGACGGTCACGGCTGCACCCCGGCGCACCAGCTCGCGGGCTGCGGTGAGCCCGGAAGGGCCGGCGCCGATGACCGCCACTTTTTTGCCGTTGGTGGCGGCCACGGGGGGAAGCTCCAGCTGGTGCTCGATCCCGTAGGCGTGCAGGAAGGACTGGACCGCGCCGATGCGGACCGGCCTTTCCAGCGCCTCCCGGGTGCAGGCCTCCTCGCAGAGCTTGGAGACCGGGCAGACCGCGCCGCACACCCCCCCGAAGGGGTTGTTGTCGAGCACCGTCCGGCTGGCCCCCTCGAGGTTGAGGAACCGAAGCTGTCGCAGGAAACTTCCCGGCTCGGTTCCTGCCGGGCAGGCCTTGCTGCAGGGGGGGTCGTAGCAGAGCAGGCACCGCTGGGCCTCGACCATGGCCAATTGCAGGGTAAGACAGCTCGAGTCGGCGTGTTGGCTGGTTTTACAGGTCATGCTGGTCGTTCCTCCGCACGGAAAAAGGGGGGCCGGCCCGGGGTAGAACCGCCGGGCAGGACCGTTGACGGGATGCGTTCTCGGACCAGCATTTAAGCAGGAAAAGCGGGAGATGATCAAGGCTTCTGGGGGCTAGGATCGCCCCCTCCGGCGCTGCGCGCCGGCCCCCTCCGGCGCTGCGCCCACTGGATCTGCATCCAGAAGATCGACGTTTTGCTTCTAATCAGGCAGAAATGCCGTCGAGCGCTTCGGTTACCGAGACCAGG
>JAFGEP010000014.1 GCA_016931535.1 Bradymonadales bacterium | reverse complement strand
TGGTCCGCCGAGCCCCTCCAGCCGCCGGTTTTGGGGACAGAACCAGGGGGAGACGATTCCTCTGGTGCCACTTCTGTCCCGAGGTGGCTGCTATCACCGGCCTCACTCAGATCCATCCCCACCGGAATCAGGAACCACCTGGCCGGTGCTCGGACGAGACCTTTTCATCCAGTAGAGATCCACAGGACAGTTCGGGGTTGGTGAAGGCTACACCTCTCTGCAGCGCGGGTCGAGATCGGTCGTGCAGTGTTGGACCTACGAGCAGGCTGATGTGTCGTGGAGGACACCGGCCGTCCCTACCCCTACTACTCCGACAGACCGTTACCACGCCCTGGAACCGCGAGCGTTATCCCACCGGGATTCGTTTCACTTTCCAGCGGCTGGGCCTTTGCAGGCAGTCGGCGGTCGGATCCTGTGGTGATGCCGTCAAGATGAACCACAGAGATGTATATGATCCTGAGGGCTTCGCCTCGGGGGAGGGGGCGCAGGAGCACGGTTCCTTACTCGTCGTCCGTGTTGGGCCCTTGCAAAGCTCGAATGGCTCTCAGCTCGGCTGCCACCAGCAGGTCCTTGGGGCGCCCCAGGTGTTGCTTCACGGTGATGAGCTGCTCCAAGCTCAGCACGGGGAAACGGCGGCCTTCCAGCAGCTCGAGATATTCCACATCGAGGGCGCCGATGGGACCTATCGGTTCCAGCTCCGAAAGCACATCGAGCCGCCCCAGGTCGGTCTCGATCAGGAGCAGCCGAAATGATGCCAGCTCCTCGCCTGGCTGGGTAATCACCCCCAGGTCTCTGCGAGTGACATGCCTGGGATGGAAGGGGGCCAGGGCCGTCATGAGCCGGTCGAGGTTTTCGGCCGTCATGGCCACAACGATGTCGAGGTCCGTTGTCACCGTCGTACCTCCATGCGCGACGGCGGCCACACCTCCCACGACCACGAACTGGACCTGCTCATCCAGGAGCAGCTCGAGCAGGCGGTCCGTTCGCTGAGGAGGGGGCGCCATGTCAGCTCCTCTCGAGTGGTCCGAAGAGCCGCAGGGTTTCGGCCAGCTCCAGCTCCTCTCGACGGGTCAGGATCTCTTCGCTCAGGGTCCGGCGCTGAATCTGCTCGCACAGTGCAATCATGGCTTGAAGCTCAGCCAATCTGGCTGCCGGCGTACGCTCCAGGTTCGCCATGAGGAGGGTCAGATCGATCCCGTATGCCTCCGCGATGCGGCACTCTTCCGGAAGGTTGCCCCGATCTTTCGCCTGTGATCCCATCGAAGCCAGTATACCACACTCCAGGACGCCGCCATCTTCTCGGACAGACCTTCCCGTGATCGGCACCATCTGGGTGGCTTGGGCATGATCAGGAGGCGTTGCGCGGGGTAGCATCCTCTAATTGCCAGCCACCCTGAGTCGGACTAGATTCCCCTGCCGGTGATTGAAACAAGCCGTTTTCCATGGCGAGGAACCGTGGCCGAATCCATCATTGCAAACAATCCGCGTATGCCGCGCATCGGGTCGAGCGTGCTCGGCCGCTACGAGATTCTCGAAGTCCTGGGGGAAGGAGGTTTCGGCGTGGTCTACCTGGCCAACGACCGGGATGCTGGCGGCAAGGTGGCGCTCAAGGTGCTCGATCCCGAGAAGGGCAGTCAGCAGGATTTTGTCGAACGGTTCCGCCAGGAGGTGCGGGTCATCCGCTCGCTGAGCCACCACAACACGGTCAAGGTGTTCGACGTCGACCAGACTGAGAAGGGCTGCCACTTCATGGTCATGGAGCACGTCGAGGGCGAGGATCTGGCTCAACTCGCAGGTCGGGAGGGCAAGCTGCCCGTGGCGCGGGTCGTCCGCATCGGCCGCCAGATCCTTGCGAGTCTGGCCGAGGCGCACAGCCGGGGGATCATCCACCGCGATCTAAAGCCGCAGAACATCAAGGTACAGCAGCTGCAAGGCGATCCGGACCACGTCAAGGTGCTGGACTTCGGCATCGCCAAGGTGTTCGGCGAATTGGCCACGGTCAAGACCCGGACCGGTCTTCCGATGTGCACGCCAGCCTATGCATCGCCGGAGCTACTGCGCGCCAAGGAGGTGGACCCCTCGTCGGACCTGTACTCGCTGGGTCTCATCCTGTTGGAACTGGCCACCGGGATGCCGGCGATATCGGGGGACTCGGAGGCCGATCTCATCGCCCTGCAGATCTCCCGCGAGCCGATATCCATCCCGGAAGCGCTGGCGAACGAACCGCTGGGGAGCGTCATCGAGCGGGCCTTGCAGAAGGATCGGGCCCAGCGCTACCAGCGCGCCGAGGAGATGCTGAGGGATCTGGAAGAGATCACGGGGGCGACCAGCCACCAGCCCACCAAGCTGTTCACCTACGAAATGCCCCAGGTGGGCGACCTCGTGAACGAGAGGTACCGGATCCTGGAGGAGCTGGGTGCCGGCGGATTCGCCAAAGTGTACCTGGTGGAGGACCGGAAGGGGTTCGGGCGGCAGGCGATGAAGGTCATCGATCTGATGCGCTCTGCCGAGGACCGGATGGAGGACCGGTTCAACCAGGAGGTGGCGGTCATCCGCCAGCTGACCCACTACAACACGGTCAAGATCTGGGACGTCGGTGTGACCGAGACCGGCTGCCTGTTCTTCATCATGGAGTACGTGGACGGCGAGCCGCTCAACCGGCTGATCGAGCGGGAAGCGCCAATGCCGGTGGAGCGGGTGGTGCACATCGCCGTCCAGATTCTCAAGAGTCTGAGCGAAGCGCACGAGAAGGGGATCGTGCATCGGGATCTGAAGCCGGCCAACGTCTTTGTCTGCCAACTGAAGAACGAGGTCGACTTCGTCAAGGTCATCGACTTCGGCATCGCCAGGGTGTTCGAGCCCGGCCTTCGGATGGTCGAGACCCAGAGAGGGATGGTCCTGTGTACGCCGAACTATGCCGCACCTGAGCTGCTGCGCCAGCAGGGGGCCTCACCGGCCACCGATATCTATGCGCTGGGCCTGATGATGGTCGAGATGCTGACCGGATCCACGCCGATCACCGGCACCACTCCATCCGACATCATCATCAGACAGCTAGATCCTGGGCCGAATCCGCTCCCGCCAGCGATCGAATCGGCGCCCATCGGGGCCGTGATCCGCAAGGCCATCGCCAAAGAGCAAGCCCAGCGCTACCGGGATGCCGACCAGATGCTGGTCGATCTCCGGAAGCTGGAAAAGCCTGGTCCAAACCTTCCGCCACCGGAGCCTGCCCTGCGCCCGGATGGAAAGGAAGCGGCCAGGAAGCCCGAAGGCTCCGCGCCGTCCGGTTCCGATGCCATCCCTGGCGCCGGTTTGCCGACGCTGCAGGGTCTACCAGCCACACTGGTCAGGATGGACCCAGAAGAGGACCTTTCGGCAGCTCCGACCGGTTCCTCAAGCCGGCATAGAAACCGGCTGATCTACGCGATAGGCGCTCTTTCGTTGGTGGCCATGGTGACGGCCATCGCCCTGCTGGCAGGAAGAGCAGGCGATGGAGAGGAGAACCAGATCGCCGAGGAACATCCAGCGGATGCAGGACCGGTTCCTTCTCAGGAGCGGGTGGCCTCGTCTGATCAGGGGATGAGCCGGGACACCGCTTCTGCCGAAACGAGGGCATCCGAGCAGCCGAGAACCGTTTCGCCAGGTCAGTACGTCTTGATCCGTGCGGGCAGCTACACCATGGGATCCCCCTCTTCCGAGCCTGGCAGGGAGATCGAAGAGGCTTTGCACCAGGTGAACATTGCGCGGGACTTCTACTTGCAGGCGAGCGAGGTGACCCAGGGCCAGTGGCGATTGTTGATGGGAAACAACCCGTCGACCTTTTCCTCGTGTGGAGAGGATTGCCCTGTCGAGGGGGTCAACTGGTGGGAAGCGTTGGCCTATTGCAACGAGCTGTCCTGGCTCGAGGGTTTGACCGAGTGCTACACCCTGCACGGTTGTAGCGGCCGAGCGGGCGAGGGCATGACCTGCACGTCGGTCGATTTCGCAGGCCTGTCCTGTCCCGGGTATCGCCTGCCGACGGAGGCGGAGTGGGAGTACGCGGCCCGAGCGGGGACGCGAACGGCGTTGTACAGCGGTCCCCTCGAGATCCACGGCCAGAACAATGCCCCGGCGTTGAATCCCATCGCCTGGTATGGGGGAAACAGCCAGGTGAGCTACCCGGATGGGTTCCCCTGTTCAGACTGGCCGGAGCGGCAGCTTCCGGCGGATACCTGTGGCACACACCCGGTCGGACAAAAGAGGGGGAACGCCTGGGAACTCTACGATATGCTGGGCAACGTGTTCGAATGGACCTGGGACCGGTTCGGGGAGTACTCCATTGGCAGCCCGGTGACCGACCCGCTGGGGCCAGGTTCGGGAACACGACGGGTCGTTCGGGGAGGGGGCTGGGGCCTTTTCGCCAGCCACGTGCGCTCCGCCTACCGCGGCGGAGAAGAGCCCGGCACCCGCTACAGCGACCTCGGCTTCCGGCCTGCACGGACGGCGGACCCCGACACCGCTCCGGCTACAGAGGAAAGACAATCCCTGGACCTCCGGCCGGAACGGGAACGACCCGCCGAAGAGCACGAGGTCGTTCCGATAGAACCACCGATCATCCCACCAGTACCGGCCCAGCCTGTCATCCCTCCAACCCCTCCCCCCGAGTGGTTCGTGCTCATCCGGGCAGGATCCTTCACCATGGGCTCGCCGGAATCCGAGTCGGGCAGGAGAGCGGACGAGAATCAGCACCGGGTCACGATTTCACGGGACTACTACCTCCAGGCGACCGAGGTCACGCAGGAGCAATGGCGCGCCTTGATGGGGAACAACCCGTCCGAGCAAGATTACTGTTTCGATTCCTGTCCGGTAGAGAATGTGAAATGGTGGGAGGCGTTGGCTTACTGCAACGCGCTCTCCCGATCGGAGGATCTGGAGGAGTGCTACCAGCTCGAAGGGTGCAGAGGTCGGCCAGGCCGGGGGATGACCTGCTCTTCGGCCACCTTCTCGGGTCTGTCATGCCGTGGATATCGGCTGCCCACGGAGGCGGAATGGGAGTATGCGGCTCGAGCAGGTACCGATACCTCCAGGTACTGCGGCTCGGAGCGGAGGTGTCTGCGCTCCATCGCCTGGTACTACAACGAGGATGCATACTCGACCAGTCCGGTGGGTCGGAAGGAGCCGAACAACTGGGGGATGTATGACATGCTCGGCAACGTATCGGAATGGACCTGGGATCTATATGGACCCTATCCGCAGACCTCGGTGACCGATCCCCTCGGTGCCGCTACCGGCTCGGAACGGGTCAATCGGGGTGGCAACTGGGGCGATGAAGCCCGCAATGTGCGGGCCGCACGCCGCAACCATGACCGCCCTGGTGCCTACTACAACATGGGCTTTCGCCCCGCCCGGACGGCGGGTCCATGAGCCCTGCCGGCAGGTGCGATCGAGGCGTCGCCTGCTCCCCGCTCGCCGTTGCTCACGGTGATGGCGTTGCCCGTGGGCAACAAGATGATGCGATCGATGCGTCGCCCGTCCACCGTTTACCAGGTATAGATCCTCGATGTCCGCTTCGGCGGTTGACGGACGCCTGGTTCGGATGGGTTCTCCTGGTGCTGGCCTGCCGCTACCGCCGCCCACGTCGGCGCAGCACCAGGGCGGTCAGCGCAAACAGCAGCGCCCAGCCCGGCGGGGAGCCCACCGCCGAGCAGCTGCAAGCCTCCGCGCCGGTCACGGTGGCGCCGCCTGCGTCGGCGTCGTCCTCGGTGTCGGGCTCGAGATCGGGCTCCTCGGTGTGCTGCGGCTCCTCCACGACATCGGGCTCCGACTCCGCGACCTCGACCTGCTCGAGCACGCAGATGCTGGGCTCTTCGGTGCAGATCCAGCCGGGCTCGATCGTGCAGCTGGAGCTGCATCCATCCCCGTCGTAGTCGCTGCCGTCGTCGCACTCCTCGCCTTCATCGATATTCCCGTCTCCGCAGTAGGGATCGGGTGTTCCGGAGCCGCTGACGTTCAGGACGAGCGAGGCGGGCACGGCGGGGCGGGGACCGGATCCGTCGGGATCGACCGAGGCCTGGAAGGTCAGCTGGTCGGGCGCGTCGCTGTCCACCGAGACCACCAGCTCGATGGTGGCGGTCTCCCCTGCCGCGATGGTGCTGGCTGGGCCGGACGGTCCCGCGATGGCGCTCGCCGAGCTGAAGGGCATCTGGCCCGAGACATCGGCCACAGACGATCCGTTCAGCCGGGTCGAGCCGGCCAGGTAGGTCACCCCCACCGGCAGCCCGATGAGCAGTGTGACGGGGCCGTCGGCAGCGGTGCCGGTGTTGTTCACCCTGACCCGCCAGGTGGCGTTGGCCTCCCGCGTCAGCGTGCTCGGCAGGGAGGAGAGCATGGTCTCGAGGCGGGGGACGCGGATCGCCAGGTCCACGTCGCTTGCGATCTCGGTCACGATGGCCGGATCGCCGGCGCAGGACTGGTACTCGTAGGAGATCCGGCCCTGGGTGGTAAAAAGGCCCTCTGCGGGCGGGGCTGGCGCAGCGAGAACCTCCACCTGGAGGACCAGCACGACCGTCTCGCCGGGGGCGATGTCGCCGATCTCGACGCCGGGCGAGGTGAGCTGGGCTGTGGAGACGGTATTTCCATCGACATCTCCCGGCTCGCCGTCGATGGAAAAGGAGGTCAAGGCCAATCCCTCCGGCAGCGGCAGGTGAAAGCGGACCGAGCGGGCAACGGCGGTGCCGTCATTGGTGAGGCTGGCGGTGAAGGTGACGGTGTCGCCGGGACGTGCCTGGTCGGGGGTGACCGTGAAGGCGTCGGTTCCCAGGTCGAAGGCGGGTGCGTTCACGTCCACGGTCATGGCCACCACGGTGACGACGTAGGAGTCGTCGGCCGCGCCGCCGGTGCTGGTGGCTCGCAGGGTGGCCGAGGTCTGGTTGTTGGTCAGGTGTGCTCCGCTGAGCAGGACACCGGTGATGTCCCAGCCCTGGCGACCTCCTGTGACGTTGGTCCGGGTGGCCGGGTTGTGATTGCGGTCGCCGAAGGTTCCCAGTGTATCGAGCACACCGGTGCTGTTGTTGATCTGGGAGCAGAAGAAGTTGTCGGAGGGGTTGTTGGGAGCGCTCAAGGCCAGGTACTGGTCGCCGGAGGTCCTGATCAACGCCGAGTTGCCGGGCCGGTTGGCGTCGCCCTCGATGGCGCTGATGAGCGCCTGGCCGGTGACCGGCCCCGTGGGCGGTGTACAGAACCCCTCGACCGAGAAGTCCACCGTGGCCCCCTCGTCCACCCACTGGGCACCGATCCAGAGGGCCATGTTGCGGGCCGGCAGGTAGGAGGCCTGGTAGGCCACCACCAGCGTCCAGCCGGCGGCGTTGGTCGAACGGTTGGCATGGTCCTGGGTAGCGGGAACCCCCGAGACGGTGTACTCGCCTGGTCCACAGGCCTGGATGAAGGAGGTCACTTCGGCGGAGCGGACGTAGTAGTTGGCATAGAAACCGGTGGCCGGGGTGTCGAGCTTGATCGCGGTGGCCGGATCGGAATTTACCGAAATGCTCTCCCCACCCTCGAACCGAAGGGTCACCGGTGCAGAGAGGTGAGCCGAGACGTCCTCGCTGGCATAGGCCCAGCTCCCTCCCCAGAGCAACTCGGCGTAGAGCACTTCGAACGCCTTGTCGGCGGGAAGATCCAACACGGCCGAGGAGCCGTTGCCCTGCCAGCTGCTGGTGGTGCCGGCGGGCCATGGCGGGGCGGTGGTGGGTGCGGGGGAGCTATCGAGCGAGGCCGGTTCCGCAGCGAGAAAGGTCCCGATGGCGTCGGTCACCCCTTGCCCGTTCTGGCTGGTGGTTCCATCGTGGTAGTGGCTCAGCCCCAGCGTGTTGCCGGTGATGGTGATGGCGCCTTCGGTGGTGGTCTCGAAGCGCAAGATGTGTTCTTGAGCGAATGCTGGCCAGGATGGCAGACCGAAGGCCAGGCTGATGGTCACGGCGGCCAACAAGGTTGATCTGCAGGTCGGCTGAAACACCTGGTTCATGGCTCCCTCTCGAGTTTCGGTCGACGATGTCGGGTAACATGGCGGACGCCCGGGCACATATCACCCAGAAAGGGGGTGACAGGCCGTCTTGATCCACTGCAACAAAGTAGCAGCATTCGGGCCTTCACGCCAACCGGCTCGGCAGACTTGCGGGACACGACCAGGCTTTGGGGTGATCCAACGCAGGCGGTGTCGGCGACGGCCTGGGCAGCGAGGCAGGCTCAGGGTAGGCAATCGGGCTCTACTCCGTCAGCGGCACCGACACCAGCACCTCGCCCGGGTTTTCCGACAGGGCGATCTCGATGGAGTTGGCCGCCACCGAGAAGACGTAGTCGTCCATGAAGAGGCTGCGCTGGACGTAGGAGTTGGAGTCGGTCCACCAGTTGCCGCAGACGCTGTAGGGCGACTGTTCGGCCTCCGGTTCCAGGTGGGGAACGCCGCCCAAAAACTCGAAGCCGGTATCGGCCGCGGCGCGGTAGACCATCAGGCCGCCGAAGGTCATCTGGGTGCCGTAGCTGCCGTCGTGACCGCCCTCGCACACCACCATGGGGATGGCCAGAAGGCTTCGGGGCCGGAAGTAGGTGAAGGCCAGGTGGTTGGTGGCCGCCTCGGAGGTGGAGCCGCGGCTGCCGATGACCTCGCGGTGGAGCAACGCCGGCTGGGTCATGTCGGAGATGTCGAAGATCTGGAGCAGGATCCCCTGGAACCAGGCGAAGTTGCCTTCATCCTGCGAGTCGTAGCCGATGGAGAGCAGGTGGTCTTGATCGAGCAGGTGCATGTAGGTGGAGTAGCCGGGGATGTGCAGCTCTCCCTGGATGGCGGGATGCTCCGGGTCGGACAGGTCGATGGCGAACAGGGGGTCGGTCTTCTTGAAGGTGACGATGAAGCCCCGGGGGCCGTCGAAGCGGACCGAGCGGATGTCCTCGGTGGGGGCGATCTGGTCGAGCAACCCGATGGCCTGCAGGGCACCGCCGTTCTCTTCCAGGACGGTCAGGGTGCTGTGCACGTCGGGGCTGGGGAGATGACCGGTCGTGGTGGCGATACGCAGGTTGCCGTTCCACTCATCCATGGCGAACTGGTTTAAAACCCGGCCCTTGACGACCCCGCTGCCGGCGTAGAAGGTGGCCGGCTTGTCCAGCAACAGGTCGAACTTGTGCACGGTGGTGGCCTCCGTGATCCCGCTCTCCTCTGCAAAGAACCAGGGCTCTCCACCTGGAGACTGGTGGCGCGCGGCCACGTAGAGGGACGACGCCGAGGCATAGACCGCACCGGGGCGGCCGAAGATGGTGGTGACGTCGATGACGCCCAGCGCGGTCATGTCGAGCGCCAGCAGGGAGAGGAAGTTCTGCCCGTCCGCTTGCTGGGTGAGGTAGAAGTCCTCGCAGGAGACCAGCAGCCCTTCCTCGCGCAGCGCCTCGCCGTCGAAGTAGCGGGTGTCCACCGCACCCGGGATCCAGTCGGAGATGGTGGTGGCCAGGAGGATCTGGCGGTTGGTCTCCTTGAGGGCCTCGAACAGGGCGGTGATCTCCTCGTCGGTGCGGTCGGTATAACAGTCGTTCCAGATCTCCTGGGGCCAGTAGGTGACGCCGCCCAGGGCGGTGGGCGGGAAGCTGGCCACGGTGAAGACCGCCTGGTCGACCCGACGGGCGTTCACCAGCGAACCGGACAGCTCGATCTCGCGGACCAGCACGGGGTTGGTCCGGTCGCCAATGTCCAGCACGGTGATCTTCAGCGCTCGGCCGTCGCCGGTGAAGTCGCAGTTGTAGCCGTAGGTGCACTCGTCGTAGTTCTCGCCGCTGCCGCCGTAGTAGTAGTCATAGGGGCCTGACTGCTGGCTGCCGAGCGAGGCACCGGAGGAGTAGATCAAGGCGCGGTCGCCGTAGACGAACAGCTTTCGGGGTGCACCGGTGATGGGGAAGTCGGAGAGGAGGTGTGCCTGCTCCGGCGGCCAGGCGTCGATGATCTGGAAGCGACCGTCGGCCAATATATAGATGTAGGCGCCGTCATTCTTGATGAAGTCGGCCTCGTCTACCCCGGCCACCTGGGTGTTGGTCTCGGAGTACTCCTCGGCCCGTTCGCTGGGACCGGGATCCGAACCGGTGCCGGAGGCGGGGATGGGGACACCGTCCTCCATATAGTCATTCATGCACCAGCCGTTGCCGTACTGGAGGGCCTGGGCCAGATTGGTGTCGACCTGCTGCTCCATCAGGGCGATGGACTGCTGTTGCAGCTCGACCAAAAGCTGGTCACAGCCTTCCACGCCGACCAGAGCGGCCAGGCTCTGACCGGGGACGAAGGGGGCGGTGAAGGAGGGGGGTCCCTCCGAGTCGTTGGGAATGAGACAGCCTCCGACCAGCAGCAGGGGTAACAACGCGATCCATCTCTTCATGGCTTCCTCCCGTCTCAAAAACCTGAGGATGACACCTCAGAGTTCTGGGTGCGCCCGGGTGCGCCTCTTTCGGTCCAGCGTTAGGTCGTCCGAGGTGCCCAGACCGCGGTAGACATCCGGTTGGGGAGGGTGTCGGTACCCGCTGTGCTGTGGCTTGCCGAGGGGACTGGCTGGCCTGTTTGGGGCTGAATTGCAAGGTTTGGGCCAGAGTTCAGGGGTGGAGCCGGCGGTTTTTTTTGCCGAGCGAATTGCCAGTTGGGATCGCAGTCTTTAGATTTTGACTGGTGACCTCTGCCTATATGTGGAGGTTTGTTCAGAGCACTGGCCGGAACCGCCCGAACGAAAAGGGCGCCGACCCTCATGTCTCCTGGTGCATCACCGGGGGACGAGATAGGTATGACATGAAGACGATCCAGCCAAAGAAGGGGGAGAAGCAGGCGACCCAGGCCGAGATGCCACCTTTGCAGGCGGCTATCGATCAGGCTGTTGGCCCACAAGATCCCTGTTGCGCCTTGCGCCAGTCGCAGGAGCTACGGGGCGCCATGGGGATGGGCGGGGATCAGGGCCAAGAGGCGTCGGCTCAGCTCGATGCCTCGGGAGCGATCCCCAGCGTCCTGCAGGCCAAGGAGCTGCAGGGTGCAATCAATGGGGAGCGCGCGCGCCAGGTAGCGGCTCAGGGTTTCAGCGGGACGCCGCAGAGCCTGCCTTATCTCGATCAGCTGCAGCAGGCGTTTGGCTCTCACGACCTGAGCGGGGTGCAAGCCTACGTGGGAGGTGCCGCCTCCCAGGCGAGCCAGGCCATGGGGGCGAGCTCCTACGCCAGCGGAAACCGGGTGGCCTTCGGTGCACAACCTAACCTGCACACGGCGGCTCACGAGGCGGCCCACGTGGTGCAGCAACGGGCGGGCGTCTCCTTGGCCGGCGGTGTCGGCCGCGCCGGGGATGCGTACGAACGGCAGGCGGACGCGGTGGCCGATCGGGTGGTCCAGGGCAAGACGGCCGCCGATCTGCTGGGAGACCGTGGAGGGATGCAGCTCAATCCCGCTGTTCAGATGGAGCCGGAGGAGCCGCTGCTGACGGCGGCCAAGGTCAACTCGGCCATCGGCTACAACAAAGGCCGGAAGCTGCCCGCCGACGTATGGAACCAGATTGGCGGCATCGTCTCGGCCTCCTCAGGGACCATCAATGCCGACCTGGTCAACGCCATCGCATCCTGGCAGGCTTCCAAGGGGTTGGGGGCCGACGGCATGGTAGGCAACATCTCCTTGCAGTGGCTCAGCCAGGAGAGCGGCGGCAAGGGGCTGGAAGACTACCTCACCGACAACAGCGTGGTCTACATGGGGTTGAACCCCGACTCGCGCAAGTACGAGATGGCCCACCTCACCAAGGTGACCGGCGGCAAGGGGGTGACCGGCGTCACCGGCTCCAAGGAGCAGGACACGACCAAGGTCGGCAGCCAGCAGGTCGACCTGACCACCGAGGAAGGGCTGGAGGCCTACTTGAACTCCCTGACCGGGCTGGATCCGGGCAAGAAGGACAAGCTGAAGAGCTTCTTGGAGAGGGCCAGCGAGGGCAGCCGGGACGAGCTGTCCCAGTGGGTGCAGGTCCTGTTCTTGACCGAGACCGGAAAAAGGCTGATGAAGCGGGTCATCCTCTCTGGCCATAGCGGGGGCTGGAGCATCAGCGGCGAGAACGAGAACGAGACCTACATCTCCTTCTCCCAGCTCGGCCAGCTGACCTCCATCTTCCCCATCGCCCACGGCCAGGTCGAGGACCTCATGCTGTCGGCCTGCAACACCGCCCAGATGAGCAAGCTGGACCAGTACCGCCAGATGTTCCCCAACTTGAAGAGCATCTGGGGTTACGTGGGCTACTCCCCCAAGGCACCGGCCACCAACCCCCACATCGAGAAGTGGGAGAAGGGCTCCCGCGGCAAGCTCGACAAGGGCGCAATGGACAAGGGCCGCAAGCAGGTCGCCGCCCGGGGCGGCAAGAACGACCCCCACGTTGCCCTGTGGACCCGCGACAACCAGGGCCAGGAGAGCTACGACACCGCCAGCGAGGAGGCCGGCTACGACTTCACCACGCTCAAGGCGCTGGTGGACAACGGCATGTCGGCTTACAACGCCGCCTTCGAGCAGGGGAACATCGACCAGACCGCCTTGAACCAGCTCTACACCTCCCTCCAGAACCTGGTGGGCAACTTCGCCTACCGCCTGGGCGCCGAACAGGAGAAATACGAGGGGATCATGAAGCGCACCCTCTACCTCCGCCACTGGTCCAAGGTCTCCTCCAAGTTCATGGAGACCTTCGGCACCGAGATCACCCAGGCCTATGGCGGGGCAGCGCGAACTCCCAAGTTCGCCACTTTCTCTCGAAGTGTCACCTTGACCACCATTGCGGCCTACCCCACGCCCGGCGACGCCGCCCACAAGCTGTTGGTGGACTACCTGCAGAACCTCGATCCAAGTCTGATCCCGGATACCTGGTACTGATTGGAGTCTGGCTGCCAGATAATCAGCGCTCAGCCCGATCGAACTGAGCACAGTTCGCTCCTCCCCCGAGACGGAGTCCGGGGGAGGATTGCTCGGCCAGAGGCTAGGATCGCCCCCTCCGCCCGCTACGCGGGCACCTCCCCCTGGCTCCGCCTCGGGGGAGGAACGGCGGGTCCCGGCGTGCAACCGCTAATTGACCTGGGCCGCCCGGATGCTCTGCACCAGCTCCCCGCCGCCCAGGTCGGTTACCTGGCCGAACAGGATCCAGGTCTGGCCCTCCACGCCAGGGAAGAGGTGGGGAGAGAATCCGGCCACCCCTTCGCTGGCGATCGGATTTCGGACCCAACCCTGGCCGGAGCGGGTGGCCAGGATGAGATCTCCGTTGGTGTTGTCCTGGTAGGCGATCATCGGTTGGCCCTGACCGTCGAAGGCCAGGTCGATGCCGCCCCCGCCGACCAGGAGCGGGGGAGAGGCGTCGCGCCCTGGATCGACCAGCTCGGGCGGTTCGGTCAACTGAAGCGGTTCGGTGGAGGGTTGGGAGAGATCGACGGATGCGAACCAGACCTCGCTGGAGATGCGATCGACGTAGGCGATCTTCAGGGTTCCGTCGGGAGCTGGTTCCAGATCGATGGCGATGCCGACATCGCCGGCGTCGGCGATGGAGGAACGGGTGGCACCGGTGTCCAGCAGGAAGGTTTCCGCCGATCCGGCCGTGTCGACTCGGGCCAGGCGGAGATCACCCCACAGGCCATCGTAGTAGGCGACGAACAGCTCGCCGTTGACCATGGCGAGGGAGGGAAAGAGGCCGGTGCCCCGAGGAAGATCGGTTCCGGCGAGGAGCTCGCCCGGGCCGGAATCGAGGGTGCTCACCAGCCAGTCTGTCGGGCCGGAGGGCGATTCGACCGAGGTGGTGGCCAGCCGCAGGGCGGATTGACCCGCGTCGAGGGCGAAGAAGGTCACAGACCAGCCGTCGCTGTTGCGGTGGGCTAGGCTGGGGTAGTAGCCGGTGTCGCCAGCGAACTCGACCAGGGAAGTTTGCCACTGACCGGTGGTCGAGCTCTGGGCGAACCACAAGTCGCCGTCGGTCGCGTCGCGATAAGCCACGGCCAGGGTGCCGGAGCCCGCGGCGGCCGAGGGCATCCGACCGCGGTCCGGTCCAGGCTCGTACACGCCTCCGCGGCGGCCGTCGAGGCTGCCTCTGGGGGGAACTGCGGGGACTCCGTCGAGGTAGAAGGGCTGGCCGGCGATCTCGGTGCCGGAGAACACCAGGTAGACGAGGTCGCCATAGCGGAGGTCGTAGGCCAGCGCGGCAAAGGAGAGGCCGCCCAGGTAGAGGGCGGAGAACTCCATGCCGAGGTAGCCGGGCGGAACCTCGCGTGATCGGCCGCAGACGCAACGCGGAGGCTGCTGGCAGGAGGGGCCCAGCCGCTCGGAGACGCCAGCGAGGATGGGGGTTTCGCCGGGTCCACAGGTGAGCTGCCGGCAGCTCTCCGGGAAGGGCACGCAGGCGTCGCGCACGGGGGCGCAAATGGTTTCGATGCCGTCACAGGCACCCAGGCAGGGAAACTCCTGGGCGTCGAGACAGGCGCCGCCGTCGCAGATCTCGTCCGGATCGCACTGTTCGTCGGTGCTGCAGCTGCGGGGAGCGCAGAAGCAGCTCTGGCAGGTCCGTTTGCGGCTGCATTCGTTGTCGTTGGAGCAGATGTTCTGCTGAAGGCAAAGACCGCTCTGGCAGTTCTCGTTGTCGCAACAGTCTCCGTTGTTCTCGCAACGGGTCGGGGTCACGCAGATACCGCCACAAAAGCAGTACTGGCCGGAGGGGCAGTCGCGGGTATCCACGCAGGAGACGGTGAAGGAGTCGGGGGCATCGTCGGAGCAGGCCGCCAGCCAAGCTCCCACACAGGTCAGGGCCAGTAGGACCGGCAGCCAGCCAGTGCGGATCGAGGCGCCCTCACCCCTATCCCCTCCTCCGCCTCCAGCGGGCGAGGGGGGCAGTTCCTGCAGGCATGATGGCTGTCCGCCGTGCTCTGGCATCTGCAACTCTCGGGCGGATCCTGTCGAGGCCAGCTCTGTTTTGCGAGCGGTCGGATTATCCTGGTGTTCTTTGGTGATCTTCATGGTCTGTCCACCTGGCCGGACTCCCTGCTTTCCGTCGGTCCGGCGCGCCCGATCATGCGCCTCAACAGCAGCAGAAAGGCGATGACCAGCCAGACAAAGGGCGGGTTGGGTGGTGCCAGGGTACATCCGGTCTGGCGTTCGCTTGTATCCGTGTTCCTCGCTTCCGATGTGAACCGGGGCTCCGCCGGGCGCGGCATCTGCTCCCAGACCGGGACGTCGATCGAGGCCGTGGCCGGTGAGAGGTCGAGCGTACGATAGTCGTCACGGGCGCGGGCTCGTACCTCCAGTAGCTGCTCGCCGGGGAAAAGCAGAAAAGAGGAGGAAAGCGTGCCCTCGCCGCCCTGCCTGAAATCGGTCCAGGGACCGAACCCCCAGCGCGCCTGGTACTCGATCTGGTCTTGGGCCAGACCGGCTGCGCTGACCTCCAGCGTCACCTCGCCAGGGGAGATCGAGTGAACGGTCAGCTCGGTTTGCACCGGGTCAGGTGCCAGGCTCTTCTCTTCCGGAAGCTCCAGCGCCAGTAGCAGCTCCAGCCAGTGCGGGTTGGCGGCGGATGCCCCGAAGCGCAGGACCCGCGGGACGATCGGAAGGCCGGTGGCCCCCTGGACGAGGTCGGTGATGGACAGGGTGATCCCCTGGCCGCTCTCGATGAGGGTGGCGGTCGCCAGCTCCAGGGCGAAGTTGACCAGGCCGACCAGGTCCACCGCACTGAAGAGCTCATTGTACCGTTGTTCGATCAGGGTGGCGCCGAGGTCGGCGATGGCGATCTCCAACTGGTTGTCGGGCAACAGCGTGGGCACCACCTGGATGGAGACCGCGGTGCGCACCTCGAACAACCGCAGGTAGCGCCCCTGCACCCAGGCGTAGAAACCGATGTCCACCGCATCCAGGGCGAAGCCGATGAGGGTTTCCCCATCCTGGCTTCGTTCCAATTGCACCAGGGGGAAGGCGGAGGCATCCAGGGCTGGCTGGATGGAGATCAACAAAGGGGCGTCCGGAGCGGCGATTCGATCGAGACCGGGAAGCAGCAAGGACAAGAGGCCAGCGCTCAGGTTGAAGCGGTCGGTGAAACGGGAGATCAGCCCGGACTGCAGTAGCAGGCACATCGAGCCGGACTTGTAGGCTCCCCAGACCGCCTGGTCGATGAGGGTATCGGCCAGCGCCAGCACGATATGGGGATCGAGGTCATCGGCTTCCAGCTCGTAGGGTACGGGCGGGCTCCAGGCCGGATCGGAGAGATCCTTGCCGATGCAAGGGTGTGCGTCGGATTCGAGTCCGGCCGCCATTCCCAGCAAGAGGTCGTTGGCCAGGCTGGTGGGAACCCCCTCGATGGGGAGGGCCACAAAGCCGCCTCCACCCGGTCCCAGCAAGAAGCCCAACCAGTGGGCATCGTAGAGGGGTGGCACGGCATCGCCGGCGATCAGGGCGGGGTGTATCCGTCCCTCGATCAACTCGAGCTGCTCCAGCAAAATGTTGGTGATCAGCTCCAGGACGTCGTCGAGCAGATCCTCGAACAGGGCGACGAAGAACTCGCCCACCTCGATGAGGATCTCCATGCCGGTGCAGAAGATGTGACATTCTCCGCACCCGTCCAGGCATTCCTCGAGGTTGCAGTAGTAGTCGGGGTGAAAGGAGTCGGTGATGACGGAAACGCCGGTCTGGACCAGTCCCAGGTCGGTCAGCTCGGTCGAGAGATCGAGGTGGCCATCGGGTGTGGTGCCCAGGGCAATCTCGAACTCGGTGTTCTCTAGGACCAGGCTGAACGGCTCCAGTATGCCCACGTCTGCGTTGGGGGCGATGCGGCAGGCGGCGGTCACCTCCCCTTCGTCGTCGTAGACGGTGGCCCAGATCGAGATCCACAGGCGGCTGATGTGCACTCGAATGCGGGTGGGGTCTGCCAGGACCGTGAGCTCCAGGGAGTCGGTTCCGTCGGGTAGGTAGAGGACGACCTCGATGTCGCGGGCCGAATAATCGAAGACGGTGATGGGATGCTGCTCCAGGTACTCGGTGACGAACTCGGAGAGATCGAAGTGGTAGTCCGACGCCTCCAATAGCTGGGCGGCAATGGCGATCGCCTGCTGCTGGATGGTCTGCAGACCCTCCTGGGTGAGCACCAGGGTCAGGGCGTTTTCGAGGGCTTGATCCCTGGGGAACTGGTAGTCTCCCCCCACTTCGATGGCCTGGGAATCGCAGCCCTCGCCCTGGCAGCCTACTAGCAAGAGCAAGGCCAGGGCTGGACACCAACGACAGGTACGGGTCATTGCGTGCATGGATGTCACCTCAGTTCGACAACTCAGGATAGTCGTTGGCAAGGCTGGTGAAAAGCGGGCTACCGGTTGGTCTCGGTTCAGCCCTTCTCTGGGCGGCGGTGGGCGTACCCCTCCAGGTTCTGCTGGGGGACCCGGCTGATGGCCAGCGAACCGGCGGGTACTGGGTTGGTGACGGTGGTCCCGGCGGCGATGATGGCACCCTGGCCGACGGTTACGGGGGCCACGAACTGGGTGTCGCTGCCGATGAAGACCTCATCCTCGATGGTAGTGGGGTGCTTTTGTCTGCCATCGTAGTTGCAGGTGATGGTGCCTGCGCCCACATTCACCGCTCGGCCGATCCGTGCGTCGCCCAGGTAGGTCAGGTGGTTGGCCTTGGAGTCCTCGGCGATGGTGGAGTTCTTGACCTCGACGAAGTTGCCGATGCGAACCCGAGAGCCGAGGCGGGTTCCGGGTCGGAGACGGGCGAATGGGCCCACCTGCGCCAGGGGGCCTATCGTGGCTCCCTCCAGGTGGGAGTAAGCGAGAATGCGGGCACCTCGGCCGATGGTGCAGTCCTTCACCACCGAGCCGCACTCGATCTCCACTTCGCTTTCCACCTCGGTTTCACCCAGTAGCGCGACTCCGGGCCCCAGCAGGACATCCGGGGCGAGGCGCACCGAGGCGTCGAGATAGGTCCGCTCGGGGTCCGTCATGGTGACCCCCTGCTGCATCCAGCTGGCATTGTGGCGTTTTCTGGCAAAGGCCTCGGCCCGGGCCAGGTCGGCCCGGTCGTTGATTCCGAGCACCTCTTCTGGCTCCGGCGCGGCAGTGGCCACGGCCGGTCGATCAACCTGGTGAGCGCGGGCGACCAGGTCGGTCAGGTAAAGCTCGCCAGCGGCATTGGCAGCTTCCAGTCCCGCTATCCCCTCTCTCAGGAATTCGGCGTCGAAAAGGTAGATGCCGCCATTGATCTCGCGGATCGCCTTCTGGGTAACAGAGGCATCTTTCTCTTCCACCACGGCGAGGATGCGTTGGCTGTCATCGCGCAGGACACGGCCGTAGCCGGTAGGGTCGGCCAGCGTCGTGGTCAACAAGCCGAGGGGACTTTTCTGGACCCTGGTATGGTCCACCATTCGCTGTACCGTTGGTAGCGTCAGGTTGGGCACATCGCCGGAGAGAACCAGGATCTCCCCGGAGTTGCCATCCGACAGCCGATCATGGGTAGCCAGGGCGCATTGAACGGCGTGACCGGTCCCTCGCTGTTCCTCCTGTAGGGCGACCTGAAACGCCAGGTCCGGGTAGCGCTGTGCCAACTCGGCTTCGACCTGTTGGCGCCCGTGTCCCAGCACCAGGATGACCCGGTTGGGCTGGCACGCCAGGGCGAGATCGACGACCGGCACCAGCATGGGACGGCCCAAAATGTGGTGGAGCACCTTGGGGCGGCGAGATCTCATCCGGGTTCCGAGGCCGGCGGCGAGGATGAAGACGGTCAGCTCAGACATGCCATACTCCGCGAGAGAGGTGGGTGGTCGGGCGATCCGGTGGCGGGGGCAGCCAGAAGTCGGCCCAGTTGCGTGCAGTCTGCGGCAAAGAGGGGAAAATGGGAATCATCAAGGCAGGGTAACGCACCGCCAAGCCGGTTTCTGCTGGTGGATAAAGGATAGCCAGAACAGGTCGCCTTGCACCGGTCGTAGATCACAGGTGAGACCGGGCGTGGTCAAGCTCTGCGACCGCTCTCTCCGTTCACGATGGCTCCTCCGATGAGATGGGCGAGGCGCAGCGGCTCCGGGATCGCCCCGCGATCGGTCAACCGTTCCAGAGCTTGGGTGACCAGCTCGGCCGAGGTACCGTGAACCTGGAAGTGAACGCTTCTGGCCCGGTGGACAGGGCCGGCATGGGACAGCAGCTGTTGGCGCCGGGCGGCCTCGGGCAAGGTGGAGATCACCCGGTTGATGGCGTCGAAATCGGGGAGCTGGCGGGTGACTGCCACTACCGGCAGGTCGAGACGGCGGTTCAGCTCCTGGAGGTCCAGGACGTTGAATCCGCCAAGCGTGATCCCATCGAGCAACAACAGGTGCAGCTGCTCCAGGAACTTGCTGTTCTGCAACATGGCGATCACCCGTCGGGTGGCGTCAAACCCGTCGGGTCGCACCCGGGTGGTCAGCAGCCCCTCGAAGCGGGTGCCGGCGCAGATGGCGCCAACAACCAGGACGGACCGCCGCTGGCCGCGGGTGAACGGTGCATCGTCGATCCCCACGGCACGAATGAGCCGACCGCGTCTCAGCAGCGTCTCCAGGTTAGCCATCTGCTGGTGCCCTCCATTGGAGCCTTGGCAACCTCCACCACCCCGTCGGTTCTTGACTTGCGCCGATGCGGCATCCGGTGGTCGCCTGCCGGCTGGACATCCAGGGTTGGTCCGCCGGCGGGGAACGCGGGGCACCTCTGCCGGTCACGGTGGCTTGCCACCGGTCGTCCCCCTAGGATTTATGGCCGCCAGGCAGCGGTTCCGCCCCACTTTGCAGACTGGGCATGGGGTGGTCTTCTCGCCCCTTGTTCAGCTGGTCACTGGACAAGCTGAAGGGCGGGGGTACATCGGCCCTTTCGGCCACCAATCCCTGGAGCTCCTCCGGATCCAGCTGGTGTCCCCAATCGCGCTTGGCGAGGAGATAGCGGCGGTTGTAGGGGTTGACCCCTGTCAGGTGCTTGACGACCTGGAAGCCGGTCAAGCCACTGTCGTACAGGTCCGATTGCTTCTTGGGGTTGTTGGTCAGCAGGCGAAAGGGGCGGTCCCCTCCCAGAAAGTAGAGGAGGATCGCCGCTGCATCGTGGAAGTCTCGGCAATCTTCTGGCAATCCCAGGGAGCGGTTGGCCTGGTAGGTGTCCTCGCCAGCATCTTGCAGCAGGTAGGTGATGGCCTTGGCCCACAGGCCGATCCCTCGACCTTCATGGCCGGCCATGTAGACCAACGCTCCCGCCTCCTGTCCAGAGATCGCCTCCAGCGCCTTGTCAAGCTGGGGACCGCACTCGCATCGCTTGGAACCGAACACGTCTCCGGTGAGGCAAGAGGAATGAACCCGAACCAACGGCAGGCTGGCCTTTGCCAGGTCTCCATGAACCAGTACGCTGTTGACCGCCATGTAGGTGTTCAACAGCGGCAGGAGCCGCTGGTCTCCCCGCTGAGGAAGGATGGCCGCGATCTCGCGGGCCTTCAGCAGCTCGGTGTGGCGGACGAAGGTGTACCAGTCCCAGATGACCAGCCGTTGGCCGACGTCGAGGGGCAAGGGGATCGGTCCCAGGATGTTCAAGGTGAACGCATGCTCATCGGCGTGGTTGTCCGGGCCGATCAACTTCCCCTGGGGGTCGATTCGCAGCAGCTTTCTGGCGTTCACCAGGCGATCGCGAATGGTGGGATCTACATAGGCAAACATGGAGCCTCACTCCTCAGCCGACCGATTGGCGACCGCTGGCGGTCGGGGCCGGACAGAGCCGTCTAATAGCTCATCGACCTCGACTGGGCAACAGGGTCAAGAGGATCCACAGGTAAAGTAGTTCACTGGTTTTTATCGAACAGGTTTGGTAGCTTGCAGCTGGCTGCACTCGAATCGTGCCCAACCGATAGCACGAAGCCAACCGAAGGGAACCAACAGCTGACCACGCATCACAGGAGTGCGGATGGCCAAGATCCTGATCGTTGATGACGAAGCGCCGATCCGGCAGATGTTGAAACGGTTGGTGGAGCGAAATGGCCACTTGGGGGTGCTGGCCAGCAATGTGAACGAGGCGCTGGTTCGACTCCAGGATGAGGAGTTCGAGCTGGCGCTGTGTGACGTGAATATGCCGGGTGATTCCGGGTTGGAGCTGATTCGGACCATCGGCAAGCGGTATCCGGACATGGCGACCGTCATGGTGACCGGCGTGGACGACCCCTCCATCGCGAATGCGGCGCTGACCCTGGGGGCTTACGGGTACATCATCAAGCCGTTCGAGCTCAACGAGATCCTGATCAACATCGATAATGCGCTCCGGCGGCGCAAGCTGGAGATGGAGAACCGCCAACACCGGGAGAAGCTGGAGCAGCTGGTTGCGGAACGGACCCAGGATCTCCAGGAGGCGATCCGGAAGCTACAGCGAGCAGATGCGGAGATCCGGTACACCCGTGAGGAGGTCATCCGGCGTCTGGCCAAGGCTGCCGAGTTCCGCGATATCGAGACGGCGGATCACATCGAGCGGATGAGTCGATACTGTGAGCTACTGGCAAAGAGATTGGGACTGGATGCGGACCAGGTGGAGCTGATCCGGACAGCCAGCCCCATGCACGATGTGGGCAAGATCGGGACGCCCGATCGAATCCTGCTCAAGCCCGGCAAGCTGACCCCGGAAGAGTTCGATATCATGAAGCAGCACGCCGAGATCGGATACCGGATCCTGTCCGGTTCCGGTGTGCATCTGCTGGAGACGGCCGCCAGTATCGCCTTGACCCACCACGAGCACTTCGATGGCGAAGGATATCCCCAGGGGCTGAAGGGCGAGCAGATCCCGCTGGAAGGGCGGGTGGCCGCCATCGCGGATGTCTTCGACGCCTTGACCCGCAAACGGATCTACAAGGATGCCTTCTCGGTGGACCGGGCGATCGAGATCATGCGTGAAGGGCGGGAACGCCACTTCGACCCTGAGCTTCTGGATCTTTTCCTGGGCTCCTTCGACGAAGTCCGCGACATCATGCGCCTGTATCCCGACCGTTGATCGGGATGGACGCGATCAGTACCAGCCCATCGGGTTGAAGTTGATCATGAACGGGTAGCTGGTGTCGGTCCTGAAGCTTCCTATCCATACACCATACCGTCCGGGAGCCAGGTACTCGGAGAGGGACGGGTTGAACCCGACCAGGTCGTCATTGCAGTAGACGGTGCCATCGGATCCCATCACGACCAGGGTGGTGTCCCCTTCCGACAGCACCATGATGGAGACGTTGATGTAGTCGACCACATCCAGGATGTAGGAGGGTTGCTGGCTGATATAGCCACGGCAGCTGGCGTCGAGATCCGCAGCATTGTTGGGGCCACCCGAGATGCCGGACAGCGTGGTGCTCTGGGCGGTGGTATTGATGGCCACCGAGCCAAAGGCTCCCGTGGAAAAGGCGGTCAAATCCGGAGGAGGGGTGCCCCCCGTGGCGGTAAAGGTCGTGGTGAAGGTGGTGGCGATCGCCGAGGGGGAGAGCTGGCCGACGAAGACCAGGTACTCGCCAGGCGACAACCATCGGCGGATACCGGGATTGAGCCCCTCGTAGTCATCGTTGCAGTAGTATCCGGCCGGGCCGGAGACCGCGATGATCAGATCGCTGGAGTCGGCCGATCGGGCCACGATCTCGAACATGCCGCTCTCGGAGACGACCAGCTTGTGGGAGGGGCTGACGGGAATGCTGCCGTAGCAGGACTGGCCGAAGAAATCGGAGACGGGTAACACCCCCTGGCTCGTTCCACTCAGTTGGACGGGGGCCGAACCGACGGAGGGCGTGGCCACCCCGAAGGTTGGCTCGGTACCCAAGGTGGTCATCGGATTGTAGCTCGAGAACTGGATGCCATAGGCGACGCCTGTTCCCGGTCCCGCCTTGTCGCCTACCCACACATTGTATGTGCCAGGGGTCATGACGGCGTTGAGCCCCGGGTTGTGGCCGTCGGCATCATCGTTGTAATACCGTCCGCCGGGGCCGTCGACGATGAGGGTGAGGTCGCTGGTCGGAAGGGCGCTCACGGTGATCCAGACCTCGCCCGTTCCCTCGACGTATAGCTGGAAGTCGGGATCGGAGGCGATCCAACCCGCCATGGAAGGGTCGAAGACCGTGGAGGCGTCGTTGACGCCCCAGATGTTGCCGGACATCGTGCTTCGAGGATAGCCGGGGCCTACATAGACAGTGCCGTAGACGGGGGAGAGGTAGGATGGGATGAGCGCATTGCTGGAAACGGTAAGGTTGAAGTCGGTGGCTTGTCCGGAGAAGCTGTACTGCCCCACGTAGATGGAGTACGTGCCGGCGGGGAAGAACTCGCTCAGACCGGGATTGAGTCCATCCCAGTCGTCATTGCAGAAGGTAATGGTCCCATCGGTCACCACCAGGACCAGGTCGTTACCGGAATAGGAGTAGGCGGTAATCCCCAGTTGCATCCCTTCGGTGACCTCCAGAATATAGTTGGGCGACGTGGGGATGGCACCTGCGCAGTAGTCGCCGATCAGGTAGGCATCCTGCTCGGTGATGGTGGTACCCGCGACGACGATATCGGTGAAGCCGGGAGTCACCGACAAGGTGCCTCCACTCGGCTCGCCGGGTCGAGGCCCGCAGGCGAGCGCCAAATGGGCGACCTGTGCAAACTCGTCCCGCAGCTCTGCGGGCAGATCCACCTGGGCGCTGACCTCTCTCAAGATCCTCCTGGAGTCATCACAACGATTCAGCTGGACCAGCAATCGAGTTCGTTGCATCTCCATGCGCCATAGCGAGACCGGGGCCAAAGGGTCGGGCGCGGTGGGAGCGGTGGCCGCTTCGATCAAGACCCGCCGGGCTTCCATACAGGCCCCTTGGGCCATGTCGAGCAGAACCAGCGCGCGCCCACTGTCCTCCTCCTGGATGGCGGCCTGGACCGTGTCGAGCTCGGCCAGACAGCCGGCCATGGGATCGAGGGTCGTACTCGGCTGGGTGGTGGTCGTCTGCTCTACCGGAGGTAGTTGCTCGACGGGTGCGACCGACGGTTCAACCGTCGGTTCCTCCAGGGCAGGCATGGTGGACGGCTGGATCGCCGGTTCCTCCTGGGCAGGCGCGGTCGACGGTTCCGCCAGAGGTTGAGCCAGAACAGCGTTGCCCAATAAAAAGGCCAGAAGAGGGAAGGGAACAAGGCAGAGACGTCTGCAGGTGGTCATGGTGTACCTCATCGAATGAAGAACCGGGACATCCTTGGCTGGTGGTTGACTGTTCCGGGTGCAACGTAGGCGATCCGGACGATAATTGGCAAGCGGGATCGTGTGTCCATTTTTGGACACCCCGTCAAATACTCAACAATCCGAGCGCCATGGAGGTTCGTGGAGTGACTGGGTCGAGCGGCCTTTTTTCTCGCTCACGATCACAACCACCTGCAAGTCCCTTGGGTACAGTCCACTTTTCTGGACAGGGGTGGCACAGATAGGAAGAGTGCGCTCCCACAAGAGCAGGACAGGAAAGAGGGGGTGTCCATTATTGGACACTTCCTGCAGAGGGGGGGCGGCTGTCACGGGTTGGTCAGGTGAGAGCCTGCAGCACCGCGGTGAGCAGACGCCAGAATTCCTCCACGGACGGGAGGTGAACTCGCTCATCGGGGGAGTGAGGCGAGCAGATGGTGGGACCCAGGGAGATCATCTGGAGTCCCGGCAGCTTCTCACCCAGAAGGCCGCATTCGAGGCCGGCATGACAGGCCTCCAGCTTGATTTTCGCGCCGAATAGCCGCTGGTGGACATCGGCCACGGTCTGGACCAGGGGACTGTCCGGATCCGGACGCCATCCCGGATAACCGTTGGACAAGACGGGTTGGATACCGGCCAGCCGCAGGATGGCGGCAAGGGAGCGGGTGGTTTGTGCCAGGGCCGGCGCGACCGAAGATCGAGATGCACAGATGATGGAGATTGACTCCGACTCCGTGGTGACCACCCCCAGGTTATTGGAGGTTTCGACCAATCCCGGTATCTGTTGGCTCATGGCCAACACCCCGGTGGGGATCGCGGCCAGGAGCCGTACCAGCGAGGCGGTGTTGTCCATGACCTGGCCGGGAGAGGAGGCCGAAGAGGTAGACAGGGAGATCTCCGGATCGGCCGAGGAGGCGATGAGACGGGCGTCGCTCTGGACCTCGCGTGCCAGCTGGGCGAAGGGCTGCTGGTCGTCGGGATGCAGAGCCAGGAGGGTTCTTGCCTCTCTGGGGATGGCATTGCGCTGGTTTCCGCCGGACAGGGTGGCCAGCTCGAAGCGGAGCTCCATTTCGAGCGCGCGGTTCAACAGGTCGGCCAGGATCCGGATGGCATTACCCCGGTTGAGGTGGATGTCGATCCCGGAATGTCCACCTCGAAGACCGCCAACGCGAACCTCGAGGCCGATCCGGTCGGCGGGAGTCGGCAACCAGCGGACCGACAGGGAGCCGGAGACATCACGGCCCCCTGCGCAGCCGATGGTGGCCACCCCGATCTCCTCGGAGTCGAGGTTGAGCAGGATCTTGCCATGGATCAGGTCGGGCGAGAGGGCGGCAGCGCCGTACAGGCCGGTCTCCTCCTCTACGGTGAACAACAGCTCCAGCGGTCCGTGAACGAGCTGGGGGGTATCGATGAAGGCCAGCGCGGCGGAAACGCCGATCCCGTTATCGGCGCCCAACGTGGTGCCATCGGCCATGAGCCATTCCCCGTCGCGGCGGAGCCGGATGGGATCGGTGGTGAAGTCGTGGGCCACCTCGTCGTTCTTTTCGCAAACCATGTCGAGGTGTCCTTGGAGGATGACGGTGGGTGCGGATTGATGGCCCGGGCTGGCGGGGAGGTAGACCACCGTGTTGCCACGCTCATCGACTTGGGCCGACAGGTGATGGTGGCGAGCGATGGAGAGCACGTACTGGCTGGCAAGGCGCTCATTACCGGAGCCTCGTGGCAACCGGGTCAGCTGGTCGAAGTGGTTCCAAAGCGTCGTTGGTTTCAGATCGTTGAGCAAAGGGTTCATCGCAACGCTCCATTTTCGGATCTTGTATTGCGGATTGTTACCAGATCTCCCGGCACCGTGGCATCGGCACCGGCGGCTGGTTTCCATCAAGTGCGGTTCACTCCGTCATGGCGTGTCCGCCATCTTGGCCACTGGGCTTTCTGCGACCTGTTGGGCGGCAACCACCGCGTTTTTCAGCAACATGGCGACGGTGACCGGTCCCACGCCACCCGGGACCGGTGTGATCAAGGCGGCGCGCCCCATCGCCTCCTCGGCAACCAGATCGCCCACCAGGCGAAAGCCGGAGCGGGTCGAGGGGTCGGCGATGCTGTTGGTGGAGACGTCGACCACGGCGGTACCTGGTCGAATCATGTCGCCCCGCACCAGGCCGGGGCTGCCAGCGGCGCACACCAGGATGTCGGCCTGGCGTGTGTATTTCCCGATGTCTGGTGTCCGGCTATGACAGAGGGTGACCGTGGCATCTCCCCCTTCCCCCTTTTCGGAGAGCAGGTGGGCCAGAGGTCTTCCGACCACCGGGCTGCGGCCGATGATGACGGCATGGCGGCCCGCGGTTGGGACCCCCGCCCGATGGAGGATCTCCAGGACGGCGGCCGGCGTGCAGGGGAGGTGGCGGGCCTTTCCCAAAAACAGCAGGCCCAGGCTTTCCGGACTGGTGCAGTCCAGGTCCTTGGCGAGGGGGATGCAGTGGCTGGCCTGTACCGCGTCCAGGCCAACCGGCAAGGGCCTTTGCAGGATGATCCCGTGGACCGCCCGGTCGTTGGCGAGCTCCAGCAAGGCGCACTCCAGCCGGGCCTGGTCGGCATCGACCGCCAGCTCGACTCGCAAAAGCTGGATGCGGGCCTGATCGGCGGCTTTCTGTACGCCGCGAAGATAGGACAGCGTGGAGGGGTCCTGGCCGACTACAAGGAAGGCCAGCAGGGGCTGGATCCCCTGGTCGATGAGGGTCGAAGCGCGGGCCGAGAGGTCATCCAGCAAGGAGGCGGCGATCTGCTTACCTGGGACGAGTTGCGTTTCCATGGTCATTTCGCTAGCTCTGGCCCTCGAAGAGAGGCATCGAATCTGGATTCTCCAGGTTCGACAGGTTCACCGGAACCGGTCGGGTGGCGGCATCCCCAAAATCCACCACCGGACCAGGGAGCGGCCCCCTGTAAGGGGCAAGAGGGTTCGAGCCCCGGAGATGGCAGATCGAGGGAGCCGGTGAACGCTGTCGCTGCATCGATCGCGGCCCCTTGGACATCACCGGTCTCTGATGGTTTCGAGCACCAGGACGTCGACCTGGTCGCGCAGCCGGCGGGCCTCGGCGACGACCTGATCCAGCTGTTGCTCCAGCTCCGCCCGAATGGCCGGGTCGGAGAGGAAGGGCAGGTTGATGCGCACGTTGTAGACGGCGCCTTCCACGCCGGCGCAGCCCATGAGGGCGGCCAGGCCGGCATCGCTTATCGAGGCGGGGTTGCCCAGGTGGGCCACCTGGTCTGCGAGCTGCACCGCTTCCAAACAGAGCTTGGCTGTCGAAAGGGGGACCTGGGAGGCGGTCTGGTAGCCTTCTTGCAGTGCCTTCTCCCGGTCCGCCTTCTCCTGGGGGGTGCGCGAGGGGAGGCGCCTGGCGGCGATCACGGCGTTGAAGGCCTCGGTGTCGGTGTCGACGGCGCGAACCAGCCTATCCTTGATGGTCTGTGCGACGGCCGAGATCCCGTCCAGCGGGGGGGACTGGTCGTAGTACCCTTTCTTGTTGATGGCCAGATTGGCCACCATGCTGACCAGGGCGGCCCCCAGAGCGCCCGCCAGTGCAGCCACGCTGCCGCCGCCGGGGGCCGGGGAGTCCCGGGAGACCTCATCGACAAAATCCCTGCAGGGCAGTGCAGCCAGGCAGCGTGCGGGCCACTCGGGCAGCCCGATGACCTTCTTATCGATGTCGAAGGGGGCGAGATCGTCGAGCTTCATGGAGCGAACGGCGATCTGCAAGAGATCGCGCCAGGGGAGGCCGGTCGATCCCCCATATCGGCGCTGGTAGTACTTGCCGGCCTGCAGCAGGGCATCGAAGGGGATGAGCCCGACCAGCTCGCTGCCGGTGACCACGATACCCATCTTGGCGGCCTGCTCCCGGACCACCTCCAGGACCAGGTGAGGGGGGGTCACGTGGTAGTCGGTGAGGTTCATGGTGACCTGGGCGCAACCGTAGTCCTGGATGACCCAGCCGGTGGCCTTGCAGTGGGTGAACAACCCGGGCTTCTTGACCGGCTGGCCCTCCAGCTTGTCGGGCTGCTGGTCGAACTGGGCGAGGTACTGGGCCAGCTCGACCTGGTGCTGGGCCTGGTAGTGGCCGTCCAGGGTTTCGAGGCTGTTGGCGACATGTTCGCACAGCCCGCAAGGCATGATCCCTTCTTTCGGCCGGTAGCGGACGATGGTGCCCTTGAAATAGGCGGGGACGATGTTGCCCTCGCGCTTGTTGCGGCCCGATTCGCGGATCTGGTTGGCCAGGTCCTTGGCGTAACGCGCGTCCTTGGTGTTGAGGTTGATGTTGTAGGCGATCAGGAACTGGCGGGCGCCAATCGTGACGACTCCGGTACGGGCCACCCGGTCGTCCCATCGGGCCGGTCCGAAGTCCGGTTTCCAGGCGGGGTCAATCAGCTTGTCGGGCAGGGCTTCATACTCGCCCTTGCGAACGGCGGCCAGGTTTCGGCGCTCGGGGCACAGGGCGGCATGTTCGTAGTAGTAACCCGGGATTTCGAGATCCTTGCCAACCCGCTCTCCCAGCCGGTGGGCCAGCTTCACGCAGTCGTCCATGGTCGTTTCCGAGACCGGTACGAAGGGGCAGACGTCGACCGCCCCGTGTCTGGGATGGGCGCCCTTGTGGCGGCGCATGTCGATGAGCTCGGTGGCTTTCTGGATGACCTGGAAGGCAGCTTCCAGGACGGCCTGTGGCGCACCGACGAAGGTCAATACGGTGCGGTTGGTGTCTGCACCGGGATCCACATCCAGAACGCGGACACCCTCCACGCTGGACGCGGCGGCCGCAATGGCGTCGATGATACGGTGGTCCCGTCCTTGGCTGAAGTTGGGTACGCATTCGATGAGTTGCATGGCGGTTCCCCTGGCTCGAAAAGGCGAGGGGGGAGTGTACAGTGGGTGGGTATCGGTTTGAAGCCCCTGGTTTCGCCCTGTCCTTTGATCACCCCTTTCGTCTTGCCAACGGGCGACAGATAAGGGGCTCATCCGGGTGGTTTCACCCTTTTTTTTCTGCGCGGCGCCTTGCCGATCATCAGGATCCAGCAGGCCAGGTACCATATCGGCCAGCAGAGCAGGATCTCCATCGTCGCCGCCAACCTCGAGGAAAGTCGCGCGTGGCTTCGAGAGTCCTTGAAGAACCAACGGATCGTCCAGGCGACCATCCAGACCAGGACAACCGGGTACAACAACAACAGCCGCCAGGGTCGATAGCGGGCGACCACCCGGTGAAAGTAGTCGAACTGACGCCGATAGATGGCGAAGGGACCGGAGCTGCGCCGATCGATCCCCCCGGGAAGGTTCCTCCGGCGGATGATGGTGGGGCCCGGATCGAATATCAACCGCTGCGGAGGCTCGAGCAGGGGGCGGAGGCGAAAGGCGAAGGTATGCTCCTCGTGGTCCACGAGGTTCTCGTCCCAACCGCCGGCCGCCTCGATCCACTCCCTGCGAACCGAGGCGTTGCCGCCGTGTAGCCACTGGACCGGGTCGATCCGCTGTCCGAGCCGGCAGTACACGGAGGGGAAGGCCAGAAAGTTGTAGGACAGGCAGTTTCGCACCGCCCGTTCGTGGTTCCAGTAGCCGCCGGGATCGTCGGGCCGGTTCAGCTCCCGTCCCGAGACGCCGATGATGTCGGGATCGAGGTACTGCTCACCGTGCTTGCGGATCCAGTCGGTGCCCAGCGGAAGGTCGTCATCGTCGATGAACAGCACGATCGGGTTGTTCGCATTTCTCCAGCCCATGTTGCGAGCACCGGCCGGCCCGAGCGGCGAGCAACGGAGGACCGTGAGGTTGTCGTGCTCGGCGCAGAGGCGTTGCAGGGCGGTCTGCTGTTCTGCTGTGACCGCTCTGCTCTGCTCGACCACGATCACCTCGAAGCTGGGATAGTCCTGGTCCAGCACGGCTCCGATCAGCTCGAGGCAGGCATCCAGGCGGTCGAGGGAGCGAATGACGACCGATACCGGGGGCAAGGCCGCTTCGGTGGCGGCCGCCGGTTTCTCATCGGTTGGGCGCGGGTCGTTGGAATGGCCCCTCATGATGCCACCTGCTTGCGGGGGAGCGCGTCCTTCAGGCGGATGCCGAGGACGATCCGGAGGTAGGCGGCATAGAGTGCCAGACCTGCAGCTGCCGAGATCAACAAGTAGGGCAGGTGCCCCAGACCGAGCCGGTCCAGAGGGGAGAGCGCCCAGAACAGGAGGGCCACCAACCCCAGCCCGCCGAAGACCGGGAGCTGGGAGCGCAGGTACTGGCCGAGATCGAGCGGCACGACCCGGCGGGCCAGGTAGATCTGGAAGGCCAACAGGAGCGGGTAGCTGACCAGCCAGGCGTAGCAGACGGCCAAGATGCCCCACGAGTCGCCGAAGAGCAGCAGGCCCAGGTAGATGGTCCCGGAGATCACGACGAGGGAGGCCAGCGAGTCATAGATGGCCAGTTGAGGAGCCCCCTTGGCGTGGTAGAGCTGAGGGAAGATCTGGACCAGGGAACGGAGCAGACCGGCCCAGCAGAGCACCGACAACGCCGGCGCGGCGACCAGCCAGCGATCGTTGGTGACGACGCTGATCAGGGGGTAGGCGACGAAGGAGATGTAGACCGCCAGGGGGCCGACCAGCAAGACGTTGAAGCGGGTCATCTGGGCGAAGGTGGCCAGAAGCTGGTCGGTCTTGTCGGCGATCCGTGCGAACACCGGGTAGGCCACCCGGTTGACCACGTTGATGATGACCTGGGCCGGCTCCATGGCCAGGTCGAAGGCCACCCGGTAGACCCCCAACGCCTCCATTCCGAGCATCTTGCCCAGGATGAAGAAGTCAACATTGCGGTAGAAGTGATAGATGATCCCCGAGGTGGCCACGCGGATTCCGAAGAGCAGGTGCCGTTTGAGATCGGCGAAAGCGAACTCGATACGGGGCCAGAAAGGGGCTGCCAGATAGACGCCCACCAGGGTGACCAGGCCGGTGGAGACATTGGAGATGACGGGGGCCCAGGCGCCGGCGCCTGCGGCAGCCAGCACGATGTTGACCAGGGCGGCCAGGGTGGTGGCCGCTGCCTGGATGGTGCCCACCGCCCGAAAGGAGAGGTTGCGGTTGAGGAGTTGCAGGGGGACCAGGGCGACCCCGACGAAGAGCAGCTTGGCGGCCGAGACCATGATCATGGGGGTGAGCAGGCGGTTTCCGTAGAAGCGGGCGATCAGGGGTGCCGCCAGCATGATGCCCGCCATGAGCAGAAGGGACAGGCCGGT
Organism: Bradymonadales bacterium; assembly: GCA_016931535.1. GTDB lineage: Bacteria > Myxococcota_A > Bradymonadia > JAFGEP01 > JAFGEP01 > JAFGEP01. Next base: position 20,945 of record JAFGEP010000014.1, on the reverse strand, counting down.
GGAGAACCAGAAGAGGGTGTGCTTCTCCCGGCGGGCGAGGTGAGGGGTCTGGATCAGGGAGGTTCCCACGCCCAGGCCGTTGAAGGCCTCGAGGAAGACGGAGACGCTCCAGGCGATGGCTGCCAGCCCCATCTCCTCGCGGGTCAAGAACCACATGACCACCAGCGTGCTGGCGAAGCTGAAGGCTCGGGTATAGGCGCTTGCCGAACCGAGCCAGAACAGGCCGCGCTTGATGTGGTATTGAGGGTTCTCGAGGGTCATGGTGGGCAGGGGCTTTGGGAGGTCACGGGTACTGTGCCAGGTTTTTCATCGCCTGGAAGATGCGTTGCCGGCTGTTTCCATCGGCGCCCAACATGTAGGTCGTGAGAAACTGCTTGCTCTTCTCCCGGCAGCAGTCGGGCTCGTCGAGCGCCCGGTCCAGGTGGTCGAGGAGCTGAGGGAAGCTGGTGGCGACCAGCCCGCCGTTCTCCTCCAGGGGCAGCTTCCACATGGTGCGGGCGCTGGGGATCGGGATCTTGCGGACCGAGCCCGCCCAGAGTCGCTTGAGCTGGTAGGGCTGGTCGGCATCCTGGACCGGGTAGATATGGATGGTGGGCCGTCCGGTGGCGTAGAAGTAATTGGCGATGCTGCTGAAGTTGGTCAGGAGGACATCGGCCAGCCGAAGGTCCACCGTATTGTCCTGGTGGGTATCCTTGAACTTGACCAGCATGCCGGGGTAGCGGCGGCCCAGCTTTCGGATGTGGGACAGGTAGGACGCAGGATACCGCCACCGGTCGTGCATCCGTAATATGAGGTTCACCCCGCGGGCCTCCAGCCGGGACAGCAGTTGCTCGAAGAGGTCCGCTTCACGGCCCCACTGGCTGAAGATCCCATCATAATGCCAGGTAGGCGCCAAAAGGACCGTTTTCCGCTTCTGGATATCGAAGGGGTAGAAAGGGGCCACTACCGCCCGGTCCAGCGGGTCGGCGACCTCGTCGTGAAAGGCCGAGCCCAGCACCGCCAGGTTATCGGGATGGAACCCGCTGACCTCGGCCCGGAAGCGGCGGTCCCACTCTCCGAAACACTGCCACAGGAAGCGATGGTTTGGCTGCGTCGGATCTCCCCAGTGCCTTGCGATACACTGGCGCATGAAGGCGAAGGCGTTGCGGTCGTCCGGTCCCTTCCAGCCGAAACCGTGCCAGAGCACGAACAAGGTCCGGGAGGATTTGAGAAGGGGCACCCCGTTGTCGACGATGGTCACGTCCGCCCGGGAGGAAAACGCCAGGTGGAGGGGCAAGCGGCGTCGTCTCAGCAAGGGGGCTCGCAAGGGGGAGAGCCTGAAGACGGCCTCCTTGCGGAATATGCGGGGATTCTGGAGAAAAATGGTCAGGCGGACCTCTTCCCGCCGGTCCAGAAAACGGCACAAGCTGAGCAGGTCGGCACCAAAGGTGGTGGCCCACACCGTAACCTGGAGAGGTCGAGATCCCATCGTGTTCCGCCAATCGTCTCTGGGCCGGTCGGTCCGGTCCAGCCCTTTCGGGGGTGCGCCGGCAGGACGCCGATCCGCTGCCGGACGCGGGTTCTTGCTGGATACTGCCCGAGAAGCATCCAGGCGGCAAGGGTGGCAAAGCCTCCAGGAACCGCTGGCCGCATGCCGGTATCCAGGGGAAGAAGCCCGAAAGGATGGCAACCCCCGATCAGGTGGCTACCCGGCATTACGGGGGCGGTGTGGTGACATTCGGTAGCGTTCCGAAATGGCCGGCAGCAGGGGGTGAGGCGTCGACTGTTGCTGGTCGGGGGTGGGCAGCTCCTCGCGGACGGCAATCCGCGAGCTGCTCTGGACTGGGAGGAGCGACACCCGGTGGACCACGTCAAGGCCGGGAACGGCGAAGGACCTCGACGGCCTTGATCGGCAGCCTGATCGAAGCCTCGATGGTCCGCCGGAGGTTGGTCCACAGGGAGTATTTCCGGCCGGTGTCCTGCCAGACCCACAGGACGGTCCTCAGCCAGGCGACGCCGAGGTAGGCGGGATACGCGCCATAGTAGCGGAGGGGATGGTAGGTACCGATCACCTGGTGGAAGAAATTGAGGTGGTTGTCCAGCTCTCCGGCCACGTCGGTCCGGCGCTTGGAAAGCCCGCCGGCGAACTCCACTCTGCGGAGGGCTGGGGGGGTAGCCTTGAAGGCGAGGTACTGCCCAGGGGCCAGGGAGCGGGCCAGCTTCATGGACAGGGAGTGCTCGTCCTGGGTCTTGACGGTCTCATCCCAGAGACCGGCATCGAGGATGGCCTGCCGGCGAAAGGAGGCGTTGGTGCCGTGGATCCAGTCGACTCCTGCCACATCCACATCCAACCGGGCGAAGGTCCAGGGGGTCATCAGCGGCGAGTAGCGCATGCAAAGCTTTGTGGGGAGCCACTTTGGACCATAAGGGGGAGACTCGCCGATCTGGCGGACGTGTCGAGCGGTCAGGCCGACCAGCAACGGGTCGGCGAAGTGGGCCTCGTGGGAGGCGATCCAGTCCCGACCGAGGGGGAGGTCGTCGTCGTCGATCAGGATGACGAGTTCACCGGAGGCGTGGCGCACGCCCTCGTTCCGCGCGGCGGCGCCACCCAGCGGCGGTCGTCTCAGCAGTTGGATCCTGGGGTCATCCAGCAGCGCCTGCAGTCGCGGATCCGCTTTCCGGTCGAAGTCGGGGGTCTGCTCCACGACCACGATCTCGAAGGAGTCGTGAACCTGGTCGAGGAGCACCTCCAAGAGTTCGCGAAGCGGTTGGAGGCGATCGTAGGAGCGCACCACCACGCTGACCCGGACGTCTGGGGTTGCGGCCTGTCGATTCATGATCCGTCCCCAAAATCGCCGGACAGGTGGTCTGGCGGATCCGACCGAAAGGAGCCCTGGTGATTTCGGATGGCAGTGACCTTACAGCAGGGCGTCATAGTGGTCCTCGAGCGCTTCGACCCTCCGAACGATGTCGTATTCCTCGATCATCTTCTGGCGGGCGCGCTCACCCATTTCCCATCGCATCACCGGGTGGGTGGCGAGGGTGACGATCCGTTCCGCCAGAGTGCCCGGATCCCGTTCTGGGACCAGGAATCCGGTTGCTCCGTCCTCGATGATCTCGGGGATTCCACCATGGAGGGTGCCGATGGCGGGGACTCCCCTGGCATTGGCTTCCTTGACGACGAGGATGCCCGACTCGCGGTTGCCATCTCTGGCTACCACGCTGGGGGCCAGCAGGAGATCCGCGTGGCCCATGAGGTCAAGCACCTGGTCATGAGAAAGGACTCCCAACCAGCGTACCTTGTCGGCGATGGCGCCTTGCCTGGTGATCCGTTGATAGGCCGATCGATAGGGACCGTCGCCGACCATGCTGACGGTGAGGTCGACACCCCGCCCGATCGCCTCGGCGACGGCTTGAAGGCCGTAGTCGAAGCCCTTTTTTTCCACGAAGCGGCCGACCATCAGGATGTGCAACGGTTGGTCGGGGAAACGGGGGGGCGGGTCCGCCTTGGGGATCTCGATGCCTAGGCGCCAGACTTCGACCTTGTGGGGTGGGGCGCCCAGTTCGACCAGGAGTCGGGCGAGCTCCTCGGAGGCTGCCAAGAACCGGTCGACGAAGCGGAACATGAGGCCGGAGGCCATCCAGTAGCGGAGGTATCGGGGCAAGTAGCGCGATCGGCTCATCAGGATGGGTACGTCGTAGCCGTGGTAGGTGACGACCAGCGGGAGGCCCAGCGCGATCCGGTAGGGTAGCGCGTAGAGGCTGCCCGGGCCGAAATGGGCGTGGAGGAGGCGGAAGTCACCCGTTGCCAGGCGGTGGTGGAAACGGGGGCTCCAGGTGGTGGCTTTCTGCGAGAAGGCCTCCAACTCGCCCAACCATCCTCCTCTGGGCTTGAGCTGGTGGACCGGCTGATAGGGAAACTGCGCAGGGTTGAGCCGTTCTTGACAGAACACTTCGACCCGATAGCGCCGGTGGTGCCGGATCTCGTCGTAGATGAAGGTCTGACTGTACTGCAAAAAGCTGGTGGAGAAGAGCGCGACCGTGGGTTTGGGTCCGTTCATCGGTTCACCAGGTGGCCCGGAAGAGGTCCGGGTGCGAGCACAGGGGGTGGATAGCCCGGTCGGGGCGGGTCGCCGCGTGGTGGTAGGCTGGCGAATCCGGTTGCAGACCCCCGGCGAGGCGCTGCTTGGCCATGGGCCGGTAGGAGTGGGAAGACGAGGTTACTCTGAGGGAGTCGTATTCACGGATATCGGCCATCGACGGATGAAACTCCGATCTCCAGTTCGAGTTTGAGCTTTCGAGCCGCCTCTTCCAGCATCTGGGGGGTGTCCACGTCCTGCCAGCCGAGATCGCCGATGTCGAGCGTCCTGGCCAGCCCCTTGGCAGCAAGGGCCTGCATGCCATCGGAGAGAGAGCAGTCCTGCCGCTGGAGGTACACGAATTGGAGGGCGTCGAGTAGGGCCGAAGAGCAATGAAAGACGCCGGTGTCCACGGCGTTGTATTCGGTGAGCTCCTTGCCGATTCGAAGGATGATCTGGTCTCGGGTCAGGACCTTGGTGGCGTCGTCCATGTCAAAGATGGTGTCGAGCTTGCGGTCGACACAGAGCACGACCCCCTGGCCCGGGTCGGACTCGCCGGCCAGGCGGATGATCCGGTGGTCGAGGAGGTGGTCGGACATGGTGAGCAGGAATCGATCGGGCAGCAACGGCTTGGCCGCCAGTACCGAGAGGCCGTTGGCCTTGTGGAAGTGCGGATTGAGCACGGTCTGCACGGTCATGTCGGGGCGATGATAGGCGTCGAGGGCCTGGCGAATGTCGTCGGCCCGGAAGCCGAGCACCACGATGGCGCGCCCGACGCCCCCCCGCGCCAGGGTATCGAGGGTGCGCAGGAGGATGGGCTGTCCATCCAGCAGGACGAGCGGCTTTACCACCTCGTGTCCTTGCTGCAGCCTGGTGCCGAGACCAGCGGCCAAGATGACGGCGACGGTGTGGTTCATGAGATCTCCAAGAGGCGGAGATGCCGCCAGGGAGCGGGAAGAAGATAGGTTTTTTGGGGAGGAGGTGCAAGCCCCAGAGAGGGTGGTGGTTCAGCGGAGAGAAAGAAGGTGGGGTGCGGTTTCGATTCTGGCGCAGGCATGTCCATCCGGTTGTCGGTACATCTTTGTGCATATTGGATGCACAAGTAGATGCAATAATCGGTTGACTATTTTTCCGAATATTTGGTCCCTTCTATATCGTTAAAAATACGAATATATGCCCCGCTTATTTCTTTCAATAATGGCTACAGCATGGGGCGTCATAGCCACTAAATGACTTACTAAGGTCTCCTTCGGTGTCGGGTAGAATAGACGCCAAGATTATTCAAATAGTATTAGGTATCGACACACCTAAAAGGTCAAGTATAAAAATCGCCATTTTGATGACCTGTAAGTTTGTAAACCAGCTGCGGGCTGTCGAACAACATACCGGGTTTTTGTGTGGGTCTCGAGGCGGATCTGGCTTCGATACTGGCACAAAGCGGGTACTGTTCCATCGATTGACGCCCTGCCTGCCCGAGGCTACAGTAAGTGCCCTTTCTGTTGGTCGAGGTGTCCATGACCATCCCCCCTTACGGTACATTGAGTCCTGACGACTATCGGGCGCTCGGTTTTCGGTCGGGGCTGGAGGTTCACCAACAGCTTTTCACCCAGAACAAGCTGTTCTGCCGCTGTCCCGCCGGGCGGTACAGCCCGGTGTACCACGCCGAGATCCTCAGGCACATGCGGCCGACCCTGTCGGAGCTCGGGGAGTACGACGGAACGGCGTTGATGGAGTTCAAGACCAAGAAAGAGATCATCTACCGGCTGCACCGCGATACGGTCTGCACCTACGAGATGGACGACGCGCCGCCGTTTCTGCTGGACGACGAGGCGCTGGACCACGCCCTGGAGATCGCCCACCTGTTGAACTGCAACATCGTGGGGGAGCTACACATCACCCGCAAGCAGTATCTCGACGGCTCGATCCCGACCGGTTTCCAGCGGACCACCATCGTGGGGACGGACGGCTATATCCTGGTGGGCGGGCGGCGGATCGGGGTGCGACAGCTGGGGCTGGAGGAAGATGCCTGCCGCGAGGTGAGCGACGAGGGGCACGTCCGGACCTACCTGACCGATCGGCTGTCGATGCCCCTGGTGGAGGTGGTGACCGAGCCGGAGCTGACCACGCCGGAGGAGGTGGCACAGGCAAACCAGGTCATCCGGTTCCTGACGCGCAGCTCCGGCAAGGTCCGCACCGGGGCGGGAGCGGGCAGGCAGGATGTCAACGTGAGCGTGGCCGGGGGGACGCGGGTGGAGATCAAGGGGGTCTGTCGGATCCCGCTGATCCCGGCGCTGGTCCACTACGAGGCCTTCCGGCAGGTGACCCTCTTGCGGCTGCGCGACGGTCTGCTGGCGGCGGGGCTCTCCCCCGACACCTTCCATCCGCGCCACAAGGAGGTGACGCGGGCGGTGTACCGGGCGACCTATCCGCCGCTGCGGGCGGCGCTGGACCAGGGGGCCCGGGTCCGGGCGGTGGTGCTGCCCGGCTTCGGGGACGCCATGAATACCATGACCCAGCCGGGGCGGCCCTTCAGCTCCGAGGTATCCGACCGGGTGCGGGTCATCGCCTGCCTGGACCGGCTGCCCAACCTGATCTACCGGCACATGCCCGATCCGGGCCTGGATCCGTCCATCTGGTCGCGGGTGCTGCCGGCCATGGCCGCCGAGGAGGGGGACGGGCTGGTGCTGGTCTGGGGAAATGAGCAGGATGTGCGAACCGCCGCCGAAGAGATCGGCATCCGCTGTGCCGAGGCGCTGGTCGGGATCCCCTCCGAGACACGGCAGGTGCTGGGTGACGGGACGGCGGGGGTGACCGGCTTCGAGCGGATCTTGCCCGGACCGGACCGGATGTACCCCGATACCGATCTGCCGCCCATCCCGATCCCGGATGATCGGGTGGAGAAGGCCCGGTTGCGGGTGGATGCGCCGCCCTGGGAGCTCGGGGAGCGATACCGGGCGATGGGGGTGCCGGAGCACCTGGTTGACCGGCTGATCCTCTCTCCTCGCCGCCGTCTGTTCGAGCAGGCGATCAAGAGTTTTCCCGGCATTTCTACAGCACGCGTGGCGCACCTGCTGACCGCTACCCTGACCGGCTGGCGGCGCCGCTCCGGGATCCCGGTCGATCGGGTCAGCGACGAGCAGATGCTGGATCTGATCCGGCTGCTACACAAAGGTCGGCTCCAGTACGAGTCGCTCAAGGAGGTGGTGAGGTACCTGGCGGCGCACGAGCAGGTCAGCGCCGATATCGCCTTGCGGGATCTGGGCATCCAGCCTGCGGGGGAGGTCGAGGTGCGCGATCTGGTGGCCCAGGTGCTGGACCAGGAGGGCGGCGGGCTGCAAATGGACCGCAGGCGGTGGAAAGCGTTGATGGGCAAGGTCATGGCCCGGGTCCGGGGGCGATACCCGGGGCGGGGTGTGGCCGCGATCCTGGAGGAGATGACCGGCGGACTGCATGCCCGGGCCTCGGCGGCGGGGGAGGAGGGGGATCGATGAACTCCAACGCGGATCCTCGATACAAGGGCTACCGGGGGAAGACCCGGGAACTGCTGGCCGCCCAGGGGGTGCAGGTGTGGAGCGACGTGGAGATCCACTCCACCAAGGGGGTCTTTTCGGGGATCATCCTGCCCCGGTCAGAGAACGCCGATCAATACCACGTGGTCATCAAGATGGCGTCGGGATACAACGTCGGCATCCGGGCGGACACCATCACCCGCATCGTGCAGAGGGGTTTTCGGGAGGCCCATTACCAGATCCCGGAGCGGGAGTTCCCCCGCGACGAGTCCAAGCCCAACGTGGTGCTGTTCGGTACGGGGGGCACCATCGCCTCTCGGCTGGACTATCGGACGGGCGCCGTCATCCCCGCCTTCTCACCCGGGGAGCTGTACGGTTCGGTACCGGAGCTGGCCGACATCTGCAACCTGCGGACCGAGAAGCTCTACAGCGTGTTCAGCGAGAACATGGGGCCCCAGCAATGGGTCGGCCTGGCGGGCAAGGTGGGGGAGGCCATTCGACAGGGGGCCGATGGCGTCGTGATCGGGCACGGCACCGACACCATGCACCACACCGCGGCCATCTTGAGCTTCATGGTGCAGAACCCGCCCATTCCGGTGGTCATGGTGGGCAGCCAGCGCTCGAGCGACCGCCCCTCGTCGGATGCCGCCAGCAACCTGGTCAACGCCACCTTGACGGCTGCCAAGAGCGATATCGCCGAGGTCATGGTGTGCATGTTCGGCCCCACCTCCGACCTCTACGACCTGCTTCACCAGGGGACGCGGGTGCGCAAGATGCACTCCAGCTATCGGTCCACCTTCCGCACGATCGGAGATGTCCCCCTGGCCCGCGTGGATCGCAACGGGGTCAAGCCGATCCGCACCGACTACAACCGGCGCCGCGCCGACCGCCAGGTCACCATCGACCCCGCCTTCGACGACCGGGTGTCCATCGTTTATTACTACCCCGGCATGAAACCGGATATCATCGAGTCGCTGATCGACAACGGGTACAAGGGGATCGTGATCGCGGGCACCGGGCTGGGGCATGTCAACCAACCGCTGTACCCGGTGCTCAAAAGAGCCCGCGACATGGGCGTCCACGTCTTCATGACGGTGCAGACGTTGTGGGGCTACGTCCAGATGTACGTCTACGAGACCGGGCGGGACTTGATGGATCTGGGCGTCATCCCGGCCGGCAACATGCTCCCCGAGGTGGCCTACATGAAGCTCTGCTGGGCGCTGGGCCACAGCCACCAACGGGAGGAGGTCCAGCGGATCATGCTCACGCCGATCGCCCGCGAGATCACCCTGCGGGAGCCACATGACGGCTACCTCATACTCCAGGGCGGGCTCCCCGAGGTGGAGGAGTTCATCGGGCGATATCGGCGGTGAACAGGAAGTTGGGTGATGGAACCGGACGGCACCTGCTCTAGAGGGGAAGGGGTGGCGGTTGCGGCTGGTCGGGACCGATCGAGCGGTTTCGTGCGGGCCTTTCTCTCCTCTGCGCTGGGGACGGGGCTGTCCCGGGTGGCGGGGGCGTTCCGGGACATCGCGATTGCGCGGGTATTCGGCGCGGGAGCCGGGTCGGATGCCTTCTGGGTGGCCTACACCGTTCCCAACGTGTTCCGTCGGTTCGTGGCGGACGAGGGGTTGACGGGTGCGGTGATTCCCGCGGTCTCCAAGGCGGAGCAGGAGGAGGGGACCGACCGCGCCAGGCAGCTGGCCGATGTCACCTTCACCGCCTTGCTCATAGCCAACCTCGTGCTCTGCGTGGCCGGGATGGCGGGTGCCGAGTGGCTGGTCAAGGCCTTCGCCTACGAGTTCACGAAGGATCCGCCCAAGTTCGCCCTGGCGGTGACGCTGACCCGCTGGCTCTTCCCCTTTCTATTGTTCGTCAGCCTGGTGTCGTTCTTCGAGGGGCTGCTGAACCACCGGATGCACTTCTTCATCCCCAAGATCGCGCCAGGTCTGGTCTGTCTCACCCTGGGCGGATCGGCATTGCTGCTGGCCGGCCGGCTCTCGGTCCCGGAGTATGCCCTGGCGGTGGGGGTGCTGGTCGGAGGGGCGCTCCACCTGTTGGTGAACGTCCCGGTCCTCCTGAAGCGCTGGGGTCGGCTCCGGCTGTCATGGGACTTTCGAACGCCCCGTTTTCTGTCTCTGGCCAGGGAGATGGGGAAGGTGGTTGCCATCGGGGGGTTTGCCCAGATCAACCTGATCGTGTTGCGGCAATTTGCCGCCATCCTGGGGGACGGGGCCATCACCCGCTACTGGTATGCCAACCGCCTGGTGGACCTGTCACAGGGGATGATCGGGGTGGGGATCGCCAGCGCGTTGCTGCCGATGATCACCCAGTCGGTGGCGAAAAGAGACCTGGTCGCCTTCCGGAAGGACCTCAACCGGGCGTTGCGTCTGGCCGGGTTTACCTTGTTACCGGTGGCGATGGTCCTGCTGACCTTCAACGAGCCGATCACCGCCATCGTGTTCAGGCACGGGCGCTACAGCGTCGAAGACGTGACCTGGACGGCAAGGACGCTGTTGGTGCTGGTGCCCTACCTGTTGGCCGTTGCCGGGATCAACATCGTCAAGAAGGCCTTTTTCGCCCTGGACGACCGCAACTCCCTGCTGGCGGTGGGAGCGCTGGGGGTTGCGGTGACGGGTGGGCTGGGCTGGTGGCTCATCCACCCCTTGAACATCGTGGGGTTGGCCTGGGCGCTTTCCGTGAGCGCCACCGTCCAGCTGGTGGCCTACCTGGTCATCTTGCGGGTTCGGCTCAAGATCGCCTTGGGGCTGAGCGGGCTGGTCAGGCCCTTTGGGCGCATGGTGCTGGCGACGATACCCGTGGGATTGTCGATGGTGGCCGTCCGCTCTCTGGGGCAATGGGAAAGGGGACCGGCCAGCCTGGTCAACCTGGTGCTGGTGGCGGGCGGGCTGACGGTTGCGGTTGCCCTGTACCTCCTGGCTGCCTACCTGCTGCGGATAAAGGAGCTTCATTCGCTTTTGGGGCGGCTGGTGGGACGGAAGAAGTCGGCTTAGTTTCTAGTTGTTAGTTTTTGGTTTGAGGCACACCGCTGTCCGCTATCGGCTGGCTACGCCGCCCGGGCGTTTTCCGGCAGCCCGAAGAAGGGCCAGGACTGCTGTCGGTTGTCCGCATAATTCTGCACAGCAAAACCTGAAATTACTAAACTAGTCGCCGGTGGGCCCGAACACTCTTGTCCAATCCCGATGGTTTGTAGTAACCAGGCCTTCCGGCGCCCTCGACGGGGATCGCCTCGGGGCGCGGGTTCGATTTGGAGGAGCGCATGAGCCAGCAAGGTCTTGACGAGGTAATTGCCGAGCTGAAAAACCGCGGCATCAAAGCCGGCGAGGAGGAGCGGGAGAAGATCGTGGCCGCGGCTCAGACCAAGGCGCGCCAGATCGTGGCAGAGGCCAACGAGGAGGCGCAGCGAGTCCGCGACAAGGCGAAGAACGATGCGGAGGCGACGCGCACTCAGTTGGCTGCCGAGCTGCGCCAGGCCTCGGCGGTGGGGCTGGAGGCGTTCCGGCAGGCGGTGGAACGAGCGATGCTGGTCCCCGAGCTGGACAGCAAGATGGCAGAGGTGCTGGGGCGCCCGGAGTTCTTGAAGGAGATCCTGGTCGAGGCGGCGAGGGGCTTCACGCAGTCGGGAGGGGCGGTCGAAGAATTGGATCTCCTGCTGCCGGAGGCGCAGCGGGGGAAGCTGGAAGGGGGGTTCCTACAGGCTCTGCGCAAGGAGTCGGGAGTCGGGGTCACCGTCCAGTTCGACGAGGATTTTTCCTTCGGGTTCAAGATGGCTCCCTCGGGGGGGGGATACCTGTTCGACTTCACGGAGGATGGGTTCAGGGAGATCCTTCTTAGGTTTCTGGCGCCGCGGTTCCGCAAGTACTTCTTCAAGGAGGAGTAGCTTTGGATGGTCCGGGCCGGGACATGGCGTTCCACGCGAAAGCGGGTGAGGTGATGAGGCGAGCTGCGGGGGTTGAACAGACGAGATGAAATACTACCGCCTCATGTCCATTATGCTCAAGCTACCGGAGGTTCCGGATGTCCCCCCCATCGAGCTGAAGGCCGCCGTCGACCAGATCATGGAGGCGGTTGACGAGGCCGATCGGAGAGGGGTCGTGGCGCTTCTGGAGTTTCTAGATTGCCGCAACCTGGAGGCGCGGTTGCAGGGGGTTGAGGTTTTCGACGACCGGGCGGTGTTCAGTCGGGCGGCGTTGGAGGAGCGGGTGGATCTCCCGGCCTACATGACCGATTTCCTAGAGCTGTACGAATCGGGGGCCATTGCCGAGAGCTATCCGTTCGATGCGCTGTGGCGGGCCTACTTTGGTCACCTGTTGCGGGTGGCCGAGGAGGCCAGGAGCAGCTTTCTACAGGAGTGGGCCGGCTTCGAGATCACGCTGCGGGATGCATTGGTGCTCTTGCGGGCGGAGGATCTGGGGGAGAAAGGGGAGCCGCGGCTCAGTGGGGTGTTGACGGAGGAAGGGGAGAGCCACCTGACCCTGCTGTCGGCCTATGCCGAGGCGTCCAACCCCCTGGAAGGGGAGCGGGTGCTGGACCGGGGACGGTTGAAGAAGATCGAGGCCATCTCGGGGATCGACCCGTTTTCGGCGGATGCGGTCCTGGCCTACCTGGCCGCCTTGCTGATATTGGACCGGTGGGATCTGGAGCAGGCGGCGGATATGGCGGAGATGTTGGAGGTGTTCGGTTGAACGACGGCAACAGCATTACAGGGGTTGTGATCGGCATCAACGGCAACATGGTGACGGTCGAGGTCACCTCGGGCAAGCCCATGCAGAACGAGGTGGTCTACGTGCACTGCGGCCAGGACCGCCTGAAGTCGGAGATCATCCGGATCCAGGGCAACATCGTCAATGTCCAGGTCTTCGAGGACACCAAGGGGATCAAGGTGGGCGAGCCGGTCGATTTCTCCGGCGAGCTGTTGAGCGTGGAGCTGGCCCCGGGTCTGATGGGCATGATCTACGACGGACTGCAGAACCCCTTGCGCAAGCTCAATAACCGGGACGGCTTCTTCCTGGTGCGGGGCCAGTACCTGCCAGCGGTCGACCTGGAAAAGAAGTGGCTGTTCCACCCCAAGGTCAAGCCGGGTGATACGGTTCGTGCCGGCTCCTGGCTGGGATGGGTGCAGGAGCTGCACTATCCCCACATGATCATGGCTCCGCTGGATCTCATCGGCACGGCCAAGGTGAAGGAGATCCAGCCGGAAGCGGAGTACACCGTGCAGGACACGGTGGCGGTGATCGAGGATACCAAGGGGCGGACCCAGAACATCGCCATGCTGCAGACCTGGCCGGTGAAGAAACCGATCAAGGCGTTCACGGAGCGGATCTACCCCAGAGAGCTGCTGGCGACCGGCATCCGCATCATCGACACCATGTTCCCGGTGGGCAGAGGGGGAACCGCCTGCATCCCCGGTCCCTTCGGCGCGGGCAAGACGGTGCTCCAGCAGCTGGTGAGCCGCTACGCCTCGGTGGACGTGGTCATCGTGGTGGCCTGTGGAGAGCGGGCCGGCGAGGTCGTGGATACCATCTACGAGTTCCCCCGCCTGGTGGATCCCAAGACCGGCGGCGCGTTGATGGATCGAACCATCATCATCTGCAATACCTCCTCGATGCCGGTGGCGGCGCGGGAGGCCTCGGTCTACACCGGCATCACCCTGGCCGAGTACTACCGGCAGATGGGACGGGACGTGCTGCTTCTGGCCGACTCTACCTCCCGATGGGCGCAAGCGCTACGGGAGATGTCGGGGCGGTTGGAAGAGATCCCCGGCGAGGAGGCGTTCCCCGCCTACCTGGAGAGCCGGGTGGCCAACCTGTACGAGCGGGCCGGCTTGGTCCAGCTTCGCTCGGGAGACATGGGCGCCATCACCATGATCGGTACGGTCTCTCCGGCGGGCGGCAACTTCGAGGAGCCGGTCACCCAGGCGACCCTCAAGGTGGTCGGAGCGTTTCTGGGGCTGAGCCGCAAGCGCTCCGATGAACGCAAGTACCCCGCCATCGATCCGTTGGACTCCTGGTCGCTGTACATGGAGCACCTGCACGACGACCTGAATGCCCAGCTCGATCCCAACTGGGTGGAGATGGTGCAGCAGATCGCCCGCTACCTCAGAGAATCGGCGGAGGTGGGGAGGATGATGACCGTCGTGGGGGAGGAAGGGATCTCCATCGACGACCTGGTGACCTACCTCAAGGGGGAGATGTTCGATGCGGCCTACCTGCAGCAGAACGCGTTCGACGCGGTGGACGCCTCCTCCTCCATCGAGCGCCAGATCAAGGATCTGAAGCTGATGCATAGGGCGGTGGTTACCAGTTTCGAGTTCGACACCAAGCCCAAGGCGCGGCAGTTCTTCGCCAACCTGCAGGATGCCTTCTACCAGAAGAACTACTGCGCGCTCGGGTCGGACGAATATGCCTCCTACCAGGCGCGCATCGAAGAGCTCTTGGCTTCAGGGAGTCCCGCATGATCAAGACCTACACCGGGATCACCAACATCATCGGCGACATCGCCGAACTGGACGCCACCGGGGTGGCCTTCGGGGAGCTGGCGCTGATCACGAACCCCAGCGGGGAGTCGACATTGGCCCAGGTCATCCGGATCGACCGCGAGAAGGTCTCGCTGCAGGTGTTTGCCGGCACCAAAGGGTTGTCGACCCAGGCCACGGTGCGGTTCATGGGGCATCCGATGCAGGTGCGGTTCTCGGACCAGCTGTTGGGACGGGTCTTCACCGGCTCGGGAGCACCGATGGACGGAAAGCCGCCGCTGGAGAGCGCGCCAGCGGTCGAGATCGCCGGCCCTTCGGTCAACCCGGTGCGGCGGGTGGTCCCTGCCAACTTCATCGAGACCCGCATCCCGATGATCGACCTGTTCAACCCGCTGGTGGAAAGCCAGAAGCTGCCCATCTTCTCGGAGGCCGGGGAGCCGTTCAACGAGCTCTTGGCGCGGATCGGGCTGCAGGCCAAGGCGGACATCATCATCTTCGGCGGAATCGGGTTGAAGTTCGACGAGTACATCTTCTTCCGGCGGACCTTCGAGAACGGCGGCGTGATGGACCGGACGGTCATGTTCGTACACACGGCGGCCGATCCGGTGGTGGAGCGTCTGCTGGTGCCGGATCTGGCCCTGGCCTGTGCCGAGCAGTTCGGAATCCGGGGAAAAAGGGTGCTGGTGCTGTTGACCGACATGACCGCCTTCGCCGACGCTCTGAAGGAGATCAGCGTGGCCATGGAGCAGGTCCCCTCCAACCTGGGGTTTCCGGGCTCGCTCTACTCCGACCTGGCCAGCCGCTACGAAAAAGCGGTGGACTTCCAGGAGGCGGGCTCGATCACCGTCCTGGCGGTGACCACCATGCCCGGCGGGGATGTGACCCACCCGGTGCCGGACAACACCGGGTACATCACCGAGGGGCAGTACTACCTGAAAAACGGGGTGATCAACCCCTTCGGCTCTCTGTCGCGGTTGAAGCAGCTGGTGATCGGCAAGGTCACCCGGGAGGATCACAACTCGGTGATGAACTCCATGATCCGGCTGTACGCCAGGGCCCTGGAGTCGAAAAAGAAGATCTCGATGGGGTTCGAGAAGACCGAGACCGACGAGAAGTACCTTCAATACGGGGATCTGTTCGAGCAGCGGTTCATGGACCTCAAGGTGGACATCCCCTTGAACCAGGCGCTGGACTACGGCTGGCAGACCATGGCCGAGTGCTTCTCGCCCCAGGAGGTGAACATCAAGCGGGATATCCTGGAGAAGTACTGGCCCAAGTCGACGAGTGAGGCTTCGGCGGAGAGCTAAAGCGGCCTTCGACGGAGACGGGACATGGCCGAGAAGATCAAGTTCAACAAGAATACGCTGCGCGAGCAGAAGCAGATGCTCGGCCTCTACCTGGAGTTTCTGCCCACGCTGGAGCTGCGCAAGCAGCAGCTGCAGACCGAGCTGAGAAAGCTCTCCGCCGCCCTGGTAGAGCGGCGGGCGGCTCTGGCCTCGCTGCTCCAGAGTGCCGCCCCCTGGAGCGGGTTGGCCAACAAGCTTTTGCCTTGGGTCAGACCCTTGGTGGTCATCGACGAGGTGGAGCTGAAGACAGGGAACATCGCCGGCGTGAAGGTTCCGCTGTTTCAACGGGTGGTATTCAAGCCGATCGGCTACTCGCTGCTGGCCACCACCCCCGCCCATGACGCGGTGATCGGGTTTTTCAAGAGGGCCGTGGCCCACCGCGAGGAGATCGCGGTCATGGAAAAACAGGTGGCGCTGATCGAGAGCGAGCTGACGCGGACAACCCAACGCATCAACCTGTACGAGAAGGTGTTGATCCCCCAGACCCGGGAGAACATCCGCCGGATCAAGGTATACCTGGGCGACCAGCAAACGGCCGCGGTATGCCGCGCCAAGATCGCCAAGGCCAAGATCGTCCAGAAGGTCGCCGCCTTGCAGGCCGAGGTGAGGGGAGGGTAGCGTGGCCATCGTCAAGATGAAAAAGGTCGGCGTGGTGGGGCCGGCAGACCTCAAGGATAGCTTTCTTGAGCTACTCCAAGGGGCCGCCCTGGTGGACCCCGACAGCCTGGTCGAGACGATCGAGCCCCCCGCCGAGCTGGTGTCGCGGCGCCTCGCCCTCCAGCGGGTCGTGCGCACCCTGGAGCAAGCGCGCAGAGAGGCGAAAGAGGAGGCCCCACCTCTGGAAGAGCAGGGGGAGCTGGCGGAGGCGGAGCGGGTCATCAAGCAGGTGGAGGCCAACCTGTCCCGGCGGACCGAGCTGGAGAACCGCCTGGCTCTTTTGCGCAAGGAGCAGCAGCAGGTCGCCCCCTGGGGCCAGTTCGAGCCGGCAGACCTGGAGATGCTGCGGGAACACGACGCTCATCTCCAGCTGTACGAAGTGACGCCGAAGCAACGGGCGGGCCTCGATCTGACGGCGGTCGACTACCACTGCTTTGTCCCGCTGAAAAAGCGGGGCAAGGGGATGGGGCTTCTGGTGCTCACCCTGGACCGTCCGGTCGAGCTGGCGGGGTTGGAGCCGATGGTGTTTCCTGCCGCCTCGCTGGCAGAGATCGAGAGCGAGATCGGTCGGATCGAGCAGGAGCAAAAGCAGGTTCAGCAGGAGCTGGCCGAGTTGAGCACCCGGCTGCCCGGGATCCACCGGCTGGACAAGAGCCTCGAGGACCGTCTCAACTACGCCACCGTGCGAGCAGGGCTGGGAGGGGACGAGGAGATCTTCGCGCTGTCCGGCTGGTGTCCGGCCAACCAGCTCGACGAGCTGGAGCGCCTGACGACCGGTCGGCCGGTCGTGCTGATGGTCTCGGATCCTCTGCCCGAGGACGAGGTGCCGGTGGCCCTGAAGAACGGCCGCCTGGCCAGGATGTTCGAGCCTCTGCTGAAGATGTTCAACATCCCGCACTACCGGGAGCTGGACCCCACCGCTTACATCGCCCCCTTCATGGCGGTCTTCTTCGGTTTTTGCCTGGGGGACATGGGGTACGGCGTGGTGCTCTTGGGGATCGCGCTGGCGGTTCTGCGCCGGTTCCAGCCCAAGGGAGAGATCCGGACGGCCTTCAAGATGCTGGCCGTGTTCGGTGTGTCGGCCATCGTGATCGGCGGCTCTCTGGGCAACTTCTTTGGGATCAATCTTTACGAGCTTTTCGATCTGCCGACCGGCTGGCTGCTATTCCAGCTCAACGAGGACCCCACGGTTTTTTTCTATGCCTCCCTGGTCTTCGGCGTCATCCAGCTGATGCTGGGCATGACCTTGCGCCTGGTACGGCAGATCAGGCGGGAGCAGTGGCAGATGGCGGTGGGCACCCTGGGGTGGCTCCTGCTGATGCCCAGCATCGGCCTGGGAATCTGGATGGGCAGCGCCCTGATCCCCATCGGGTGCGGGGTGCTCATCCTGCTGTTCGCTTCTCCTCATCGCAGCGTGGCGCGGCGACTGGGGGGAGGGGCATGGGCGCTGTACAACATCTCGGGCCTGTTCGGGGACGTGATGTCCTACGTCCGTATCTTCGGGCTGGGGCTGTCATCGGGCATCATCGCCAGCGTGGTCAACATCATCGCCATGTCGGTGGCCGGGGGTCCCCCGGTGGTCGGATGGATCTTCGCGGTCATCATCCTGGTCGTCGGCCACACCTTCAACTTCGTGATGGCGCTGATCGGGTCGGTGGTCCACTCCGCGAGGCTGCAGTTTTTGGAGTTTTTCGGGAAGTTCTTCGAGGGGGGAGGTCGAGCCTACTCTCCGTTCAAGAAGCTGCAAGGAGAATGAGGTTATGGATATCAACTGGATGCAGGTCCTGGCGTACTTGGGGCTGGGATTGTTGGGTCTTGGCCTGTCCGGTTCCGCGATCGGCCTGTCCATCTCCGGCAGCGCCGTGACCGGATGCCGACCGGAGCGGCGCAACTCGGCGCTGGTGGTCTCGCTGCTTCCGGGAACCCAGGGCCTCTACGCCTTTGCGGTGGGCTTTCTGTGCTTCGGTGCCATCCAGAAGGCGGGAGAGGCATCCATCCAGGCAGTCAGCGCCGTGGGGCAGGAGGCGGCCGAGCTGGCGCTTTTGGCCAGCAACCAGTACTTCATGGTGTTCGCCTGCGGCCTGGTCACCGGCATCGCCTGTCTGTTCTCGGGCTGGTACCAGGGGGTGGTGTGCGCGGCCGGCATCAAGAGCATCAACCAGGATCGGTTGCCCATGGGTCAGGCGATGCTCCTGGCCGTCATCGTCGAGTTCTACGCCATCCTGTCTCTGGCCTTCTCCGTTCTCATGCTGTTCGGGTAGTCGTCAGCCCTTGGTGGCAGGGAGCCGACCGCTCCCAGCGGCCAGCCGGTAGACTGCCCGGTCTTTTTTCGGGTTGCCGGGCTTGGGCTATCCGGATTTGATCCAAGAAGCGCGCTGTTTTCGCAGCTCGTCGATGGGCTTGATGAGGCGCCCGGCTGCCTTGCTCTGCTGCTGGGCGGCGTCCTCGAGGTATTGCTGGTTCAACCCGTGGTTTTCGGAACAGCAGCGGTAGGCGGCCCGGATGATGGCGTTTTTGATCTGTCCGCCAGTGAGCTCGAAGGCGTCGGCCAGCAAGCCGTAGTCGATCTCGCCCTCGACCGGGGTCTGCTTGGGGATGAGGGTCTTCCAGATCCGCTCCCGTTCCATTTCGTCGGGGACGGGGAAGTCGATCTTGAACAGGATGCGGCGCTGGAAGGCGCGGTCGATGTTGGCCTCCAGGTTGGTGGTGAGGATGACGATCCCCTCGAAGCGCTCGATCTCCTGGAGGAACATGTCCACTTCCATGTTGAGGTAGTGGTCCTGAGCGCGCTCGACCTTGACGCGGGTAGAGAACAGGCTGTCGGCCTCATCGAAGAGCAGCATGGAGTTCTGGGCTCGGGCGTGGGTGAAGATCTCGCGGATGTTCTTCTCGGTCTCGCCCACCCACTTGCTGACCACCTTGGGAATGGAGACGACGCGAAGCTGGAGGTCCAGCTCGTTGGCGAGGATCTCGGCGGTCAGCGTCTTTCCGGTGCCGGCCTCCCCGGTGAAGAGCGCGACCAGCCCCTTGCCGGTGATGAGGCGCTTGGCGAATCCCCATTCGTTCATGACCTGCTGGCGATTGCGACAGGCGTCGAGGAACTCGCGCACCAGCTTCATGGCGTCTTCTTTGAGGATCAGGTCGTCCATGGTGAGGCGGACCTTGCTGGTTTCGGTCAGGGTGCCGATCTTGGAGCGGATCTGGCTTTTGGCTCCCGCCACCAGGTCATCATGGTCCAGCTGAAGATCATCCCCCCTGGCTTTGGCCCGTTGTTGAGCCCAGGCGATGGCCGACTGGATCTGACCCCCAGTGAGCTCGAAGGTGCTGGCCACATCGACCAGGCGCACGCCCTGGCCGAGAGAGGCCTGGGGCGGGAGCAGGCTTTCCCAGAGCTGCTCGCGCTCTTCGGCGTCGGTCCGCTCGATGTCGATGGCAAAGTGGATGACCGACTCGAACAGAGGGGGAAGCTGCTCGACATCGCGCGGTTCGAGGACCGTCAAGCCATGATAGGAGCTGATCAGGTTGAGGAGAGGGCCCAGAAGGCCGGGATAGGTGGCAAGGAGCTGCTCCGGTTGCACCAACAGCAGCAGCGCGTTGAGGAACTGGGCGTTCTGGAAGGCTCGGTTGAGCAGGATGATCGACTCCTCGATCCGGGCCAGTCGGTTGAGGTAGACGGTGAAAAGCTGGCGGTTGAAGGCCCGGGCCAGCCCTTCCGCCAGTCGGCTCTTGCCTGAGCCGGCAGGGCCGGAGATCATCAGCGTCCAGCACTTCTGATCCACCTCCAGCAAGGTGCTGCGCCGATAGAACCCCCTGACGAACTCCTCCACCCGCTGGCGGTTGTTGAGGGAGAGGATGATGTCAAACAGCTCCACCGTGGGCTGAAAGAGGCTGCAGAAAGGGACCACCCGCTCGTCCAGCACCGGCCGCCCCGTAACGGCGGCCGCCAGGTAGTGGGGAGCCTGGACCGAATGGGCCAGCAGGCTCACCGGGGGAACGCCCGGTTGAGAAGGCTGGTCCAGTACGATCAGTCCGTGTCGGATCAACGGAGAATCCGGTTCGCACCAGGTTCGCCGTGTGAGCAGGGTGGTGGAGGGCTGGAACAGGTCGGCGATGAAGCCGACCTCCAGGTAGGGTTTGAGCACCGTCCCCTGGGCATGCAAGAGCAGTCCCCACACGTAGTTCGACAGGTGAGGTGCCATGCAGATCATCAGGATTTCCTCATCCTCCGGTCGGAGGTGGAAGCGCCTGGAGATCGCGTCGAAGGGGATGTCCACACCCGCCTGGTATGCCGCATGTCGCATCTCCATGGCGGCCGGTCGGGTCGACTGCAGCAGGTTGACCAGCTCGTGGAACTGCACAAGGGTGGAGGGGTCGCTCTTGACGCCGATCAGCGCCTGCACCCGGTGCATCAATCGGGTCATCTCCCAGCCGAGATAGGCCTCGTTGGAGGGGAAGGCGAACGGGTTGATGGCGGGGTTGTCGGTCATGGCTCGTCCAATATGGGTCGGTTCACCCGCGAATGTAGCAGAGGGGGAGGGCTCCCGTCGACGGGATGAGTGAGAGGCCAGGATCGCCCCCTCCGGCGCTGCGCGCCGGCCCCCTCCGGCGGCTGCGCCGCCACCTCCCCCTGGCTCCGCCTCGGGGGAGTATCGCCCCCACCGGCGGCTGCGCCGCCACCTCCCCCTGGCTCCGCCTCGGGGGAGGATCGCTCGGCCAGAGGCTAGGATCGCCCCCTCCGGCGCTGCGCGCCGGCCCCCTCCGGCGGCTGCGCCGCCACCTCCCCCGCTTGCACAGCCCACTGGATCTGCATCCAGAAGATCGACGTTTTGCTTCTAATCAGGCAGAAATGCCGTCGAGCGCTTCGGTTACCGAGACCAGG
>JAFGEP010000137.1 GCA_016931535.1 Bradymonadales bacterium | reverse complement strand
GCGCGGCGACAACAAGGAAGGGTGGGACAACATCGACCTGTTCGGGTGGCTGGGCTACCCCATGCAGATCAAGATCAACTTCCTCTGCCGGGACAGCATCCTGGCCGCCCCTGTCGTGCTGGATCTGGCCCTGTTCATGGACCTCGCCCGGCGCGCCGACATGCACGGCATCCAGGAGTGGCTGAGCTTCTACTTCAAGAGCCCCCAGGCAGCGGCCGGGCTCTACCCCGAGCACGACCTGTTCATCCAGCTCCAGAAGCTCAAGAACACCCTGCGCTACATGGCGGGCGAAGAGCTCATCACCCACCTGGGCTGGGACTACTACTACAACGATTGACCGTCCGCCACACGATGGCAGTTCTGCCGTAAGCGTGTCGCCTGGGCTTTCCCCTCGCCTCCGAGACTCCGCCACCCCCCGGCGGTTGCCCTGTGGCAACCGCTCGGCGGGTCCCGGCGTCCACTCTACGGACTCGGTGAAAGTCCAGGCTCCACGCGGGGCAATCCTCCCCCGAGGCGGAGCCCGGGGGAGGTGCCCGCGTAGCGGGCGGAGGGGGCGACTCTAGCCTCGGGCCGGCCAAACTAGGTCAGCAGGGGATGCCGGGCCAAAGTGGGCGTGACCACCTGGCCGGTTCGGATCTGGTGCACCAGGGTGACCGAAGGTCGGGCATCCTCGATCCCGAAGCCGTTCCCGGCCAGGGAGGCCTCGTAGACGCGGGTATGCAGGTCGGTGAACCCCTCCGAGAACTCCACCTCTTGCCCGTCGATGGTGATGGAGCGGAAGGCGGATTTGCCCCGTTCCAGATACCCGGCAGGCAGGTCGTTGCCGTCGACCGAGAGGTACCAGGTCACCCGGGCCCGCTCCAGCTCCAGCGCCCCCGCCATTTTCTCCGAGGTGTTCAGGTGGACCTCGCTGTGCTCCACCGGACCGAACAGCCACATCAACAGGTCGAAGAAGTGGATGCCGATGTTCATGGCCAGTCCGCCCGACTTCTCCTGGGAACCCTTCCAGGAGATATGGTACCAGCGGCCTCGTCGGGTCATGTACGTCAGACAGACCTCGGCTCGGCCCCTGCCGCTCTGCCCTGCCAGCTGTTCCCGTAGCGCGATCAGGGAGGGATGCATGCGAAGCTGCAGCACGGTGAACACCCGCCTTTGGGATTCCTGCTCCAGCTCCTGGAGCTGGTCCAGGTTCCAGGGGCTGATGACCAGCGGCTTCTCGCAGATGGCGTGGGCATGGACCCGCAACGCCAGCCGGACATGGGCATCGTGCAGGTAGTTGGGGCTGCAGATGCTCACGTAGTGGACCCGCTGATCTTCGGATCGGCGCCGCAGCTTCTCCAGGTGGCGATCGAACCGTTCGATCTCGGTGAAGAAGCGCGCCTCCGGAAAGAAGCTGTCGATCACCCCCGCCGAATCGTGCGGATCCACTGCGGCGATCAAACGGTTCCCGGTGTCCCGGATGGCTCGCAGATGCCGCGGGGCGATAAACCCCGCCAGGCCGATCAGGGCGAAGTTCTGCATCGGCTTTCCCCCTTCTCCGTGACGATCACCCCCCCTTCCCGATCGACCGGCGGCAAGGTGACCAGGTGTGCCAGCCGCTCATGTACCTGCAACGACCTCCGGATGCAATCGACAACTCCAAGGTCGAGGCAAAAGGCGAAGGCGGCCCGATCCGATGATGGTTGGGCAGCTTGCGACCTACCTCCGGCGAGCGAAGGGAGATTTCGATGTGGCACCGTAGTTGTTGGACCGCCCGCGAAGGGATCGGAGGGGGGGCGGATGGATACGATGTTGAGCGGATCGGATACCCGGCGACCCCGGGTCGTCCGGTGAGGCGGCTCTGGCCGGCGCTGGTGATCCTGGGGCTACTGCTGGCGGGCTGTCTGCCTGTGGCCCCCTTTGTGACCGGCTGGATCGACCGGTTCGAAGAGGATTGGGCCGTGATCGTGGTCGGGGACGAGGAGACGGGCTACCACCAGTTGTCCGTTCCGGCGCTGCTGTTGCCGGGGAGGCCGAGCGAGGGGGACTGGATCGTCGCCGGGGTGTGGCTGCCCGGCAGCAGCAGGTGGCAGCTGGAACGACTGGTCGGCTTGCGCAGCGGCGGTGGTGTATGGAGGGGACGTGCGGGGGGCAGGCTAGGCCCGATCGGAAGCCCATCGGCAGGCGAACCGGCCGGAACAGCGGTACCGCTGAATCGGTGATCACCGGGTGGCTCGCCGGCGAGCAGGTGTTCCAGGCGAGCGATGGCCCAGGTCGGTCCAAGCCCGATCCCATCCATACCGGTTGGTCGCCCAGGGTTGCCAGTTTCCAATCACACCCGATCGAGTGTTGCGTCTTGCAAATGGGTGAGATTCCGGGTAACGCTGGGCCAGGTCTCAGGGGACATGGGAAGAGGATCCGGTACTTGAGCCTGATGGACTCCTGCCCCGGATGGGGCCGAGACCGGGCCGGCGGCTCTCCCCCAGCGCGAGCGAGAAAGATGCAGCTTTCACTCAACGAGGTTTTCAAGATACTGGAGACGGTGGCGGACCGCGATGCGTTGCGCGGCATGGTGGGGCGATACGCCGATCAGCTGGCCACGGACGAGGGGGTGAACGCGCTGATCGAGCGGCTGGATACGCGGCGTCGGGCCCTGAACCGCTGGAACGGCATGCATGCGCTGGTAGACAACCTGCGATGGCAGAAGCAGGCCGACATGCGCCATGACCTGGAGACGGCAACCCAGTCGGTCCTCCGCGCTGAAAATGTGGCCGAGCTGGCGGTTGTGGCCAAGAACTACCCCATCGTCTTCTCATCCAGCATGTTGATCTCCCTCAAGATGCTCCAGGAAGAGTCGGCCAAGATGGGGGACAGCTATACCGCCAGCCTGGCGACCAACCGGCTGCGAAACCTGCAGATGATCCACCTGGCCACCGCCCAGGGCATGGAGCTGAACCGGGACAACCTCCGCATCCTGGTCACCCGGATCCTGGAGGCGGAGTCGCTGCGCGATCTCCTGGAGCTGATCGAGGCCAACCCGGTGGTGCTGGCCGAGGCGTTCGACGTCATCTTCACCGAGATGGGCCAGGAGGGCGCTCGGCTCGGCAAGCACAATGTGCCCAAGGTGGCCAAGCTGCGGTTGGATGTGCTCAACGGCATCCGTCGCATCGTCGAGGCGGTCGTGAAGAAGCAGGAGGCCGAGGGCGACATCGACGCCGCCGTGGCGGAGCTGAACACGGCAGCGCAGGCCGACCACTTCCTCGACGTGGTGGCTCGCTATCCGTTCATCCTGGGCGAGGACTTTCAGACCATCCTGCAGAACGAGATGGAAAAAGCGCGGGATGCCGGAGAGGAGAAGGCCGCCTCGGGGATCTTCAAGCGAATGGGCCACCTCACGGTCATCGGCAACATCGTCGTGAACCTCAACAAGACCCGCGAGCTGGCACAGACCCGAATGTCCCAGAGGGCGCCAGCCAGCGTGGAGCAGACAACCGGTCTCGAATCACAACCCCAGACCCCTCCGGGTGCATCGGCAGAAGGTGACCTCGCGGCCGAGGGCGAACCTCAAGAAACTCCCTCGACATCCAACACCATATCCGAAGCGGAGGACGACGACCTGACCGCCGACTAGAGGACGCTCGGTCGATGGACAGTGCGAGGAGCATCGGACAGAGGATAGTGCCCCTCTCATTGGGACCGGCTTCTACCAAGGAACACTCGAGATGATGACCACAGCGGATGACGCGATCGCACGGCTGATCAAGGCGGTGATGAAGGCAACCGGAGAGGAGCGGGAGAAGCTCGTTGACAAGCACATCGGTACCCTGCGCTCCGAGCACGTCTACCAGTTGACGCAGCAGAAGATCGAGAAGCTGAGCAAGGACGTGCACAACCTGGAGATCGCCCTGGCCGAGGTCCGGCGCATCATGGCCGAGAGGGCAGCTGCCACCCAGCACTCCGGCAGCGGCTCCCAAGAATCGGCCGGGGAACCCCAGGCCGGCGCCATGACTGAAGGCAAAGAGCCTGCCGACACCCAACAGAAGCCCCTTGGGGAGGAAACCGGCCCGCCAGGAGACGAGCCGTGATCGACCTGCCCCAGTCCCCGGCTAGACTGGTCGCGCCATCCATCCTGTCGGCCGACTTCGCCAGGCTGGGTGCCGAGATCCAGGCGGTGGAGGCGGGAGGAGCGGACTGGATCCACGTGGACGTCATGGATGGACGGTTCGTTCCCAACATCACTATCGGACCGCCGGTGGTCCGCTCCATTCGCAAGGTCACCCGCCTTCCGCTGGACGTTCATCTCATGATCGAACAGCCGGAGCAGCACATCGCGGAATTTGTGGAGGCCGGAGCCGACATCGTCACCATCCACGCCGAGGCCTGCCTCCACCTGAATCGGATCATCGCCCAGATACACCAGGCTGGGGCCAGGGCCGGGGTCTCCGTAAACCCGGCCACCGGGGTCGAGGTTCTTCGCTGGCTGGCGGCCGACCTGGACCTGATCCTGGTGATGTCGGTCAATCCAGGCTTCGGTGGGCAGCGCTTTCTACCCCACACCTTGCAGAAGCTGGAGGAGCTGGGCACCCTGCTCGACAGCCTGGGGCATCGCCCGCTGATCGAGGTGGATGGCGGGGTAGGGCCGGACAACGCGGCCGCGCTCTACCAGCGCAAGGTCGACGTCCTGGTGGCGGGCAACGCCGTGTTCCGCTCTTCGGACTACGCATCGGTCATCCGGAGGCTGCACCATCCAACGGGCCAATAGGCGAGCGGGCTTGCCACAAGGTGTCCAGCGAAGTCGGGCCCCGCTCATTACCGCCCTCGTAAGAGCACCAACAGGTCGATGATGGTCCGCCACGGCCCGTACGCATGCGATCGGGATGGGGCGAGCCGAGCCAGTCGAGCGGCCAGTCGTGCCACCCGGGCGATCTTCAGTCGTTCCGGACCAGCCGGCAGGCGAAAAAGCCGTCGGTATGATGACGATGAGTGAGCAGGACCAGATCACCCCGATCCGAGGTGAGATCGGCCCAGTCGATGGTTTGGGTGGGAGGAGGATCCCGCTGGAACTCGGGATGGAGCGAGAGGAAACGGTCGATCTGCCGAAGCCCTTCGCCAGGGAGGTCGCTGCACACGGCGTACACCAGGTGTCCGCCTGGTCGTACCAGGGGGGCCGCACCTTCCAGCAGCACCGCCTGCAGCCGGGTCAGCTCTTCCAGCCGGGAGGGCTTCAACCGCCAGCGGATCTCCGGGTGGCGTCGCATGACCCCCGACCCGCTGCAGGGAGCATCGAGCAGGACCAGGTCCTGCAGCGGCCAACGGCTCCACTGGTGGCTGGCGTCCGCCAGAGACGGGTCGGGTGGTAAAAAAGCTCGATCGTCGAGGTTGCCGTCGGCCGGTTCTTCCAGCAACCGGCTGTCCTCCGCCAGCGGGGGCCAGGTGTGGATGATGGTGCAGCCCAGGCGTCTGGCCGTGTTTCGGCACTGTACCAGCTTGGATGTAGCCAGGTCGGTGGCGAGGATCATCCCTTGGTTGTTCATCAGGTCGGCCAGGTGGAAGCTCTTTCCACCACGGCCGGCGCAGAGGTCGGCGACCTGCTCGCCTGGTTGGGCGGCGCAGTACCAGCCGACCAGCTGGGAGGCCTCGTCCTGGACCACGGCCTGCCTCTCGATCACCGCCTCCAGCTCGGCGGGCGCCCCGCCCTGGGTGATCAGGATGCCGGAGGGGGCATAGATGGTGGGAACAGCCGAGATGCCGGCCGTGCGGAGCTTTTCGACGACCTCGGCTCTTCGGACCGGATCGCGCACCCGCAGGGTGACGGGGGGACGTTCCTGCAACGCCTGGGCATAGGCGGTCGCCTCTTCCAGGCCGAAACGGTCCACGATGCCCGCGGCCAGGTCGTCCGGCAGGCTGTATCGGCTCGCCAGCTGGGAGATGCTGGTGATGGGGCCTTCCAGGCTCTCTTTCAAGGGGGTGGCCCGGCGAGCGACCTGTCGCAGCACGGCGTTGACCAGGCCGGTGTAGCGATGGCGGTTTCTCTTGACCGCATTGACGGTTTCAAACAGGGCGGCGTGGTCGGGAATCCGGTCCAGGAAGAGAAGCTGGTAGGCGCCGACTCGTAGAGCCGATCGGCAGAAGGAGTTGAGATTTTCCAGCGGGAGCCTGAGGAAAGGGCTCAGCAGTTCGTCGAGGAACCGGAGGTTTTTCAGGACGCCGTACGTGATCTCGGTGGCCAGCGCGATGTCCTGTGGGTGGAGGCCGCGTTTGCGGATCTGGGAGTCGAGCGCGATGTTGCTGAAGGCATGTCGCATCTCGACCGCCTCGATGGCCCGGATGGCAGCCTCTCGCGGCATTGCGGCTCAGCCCTCGCCCGATGCCGGCAGATCGGTGGTGCGCCCACTCCACCGTTCGCCGACCGGGTCGATCTGCAGGCCCCTGAGGTATTCGCAGGCAGGGTGTACCTGCTTGCCGGGTCGCTGGCATTCCAGGATGCGGACGACTCCGCCGGATACGGCCAGCAGCAATCCGTTCTTCTGGTCGGCGGCCACCACCGTTCCTGCCGGAGCGGTCGCGACATCGCCGGCAACCTCCGCCCGACAGAGCCGCAAGGGTCCGCGAGGGGTGAGACACGTGGCTGCCGGCCAGGGGGTCATGGCGTGGACATGGGCCACGAACCGGGCGGGAGATGCGGTGAAATCGACCGGACCGTCCTCCTTGGCGAGCATCGGAGCATAGGTGGCTAGCTCGCCATTCTGCTCGGTGAGGGGGATGGCGCGACGGGCCCTCAGATCGTCGAGCACCTCTGCCATGAGCCGCGCCCCGGCCAGAGCCAGTCGATCGTGTAGCTCACCGGCGGTCTCTGTCGGTCCGATCTCGGTGGCCCAGGAGCGCACGATGGGTCCGGTGTCCAGGCCGGGGTCCATCTTCATGATGGTGACGCCGGTGCGCCGATCCCCGCCGAGGATGGCCCAGTTGATGGGCGCCGCACCACGCCATCGGGGGAGCAGCGAGGCGTGGACGTTGAAGCATCCCAGGGGGGGCAAGGCCAGGTACCGTTTTCCCAGGATCTTGCCAAAGGCGGCTACCACGCAGACGTCCGGTTGAGCGCGGGCCACCTCCTCGAACACCTCGGCGCCTTTGAGGTGCTCCGGTTGCAGGACCTTGACCCCGTGATCGTCGGCGACCCGCTTGACCGGAGGAGGTGTCGGGGTTCGTCCTCGGCCGCTGGGTCGATCGGGCTGTGTGACCACCAGGACCACCTGGTCGGGCCCGTGAAGCAGCGTCGTCAAGGTGGGAACGGCGAAATCGGGGGTTCCCATGAACAGGATCCGCGAGGGGGTCACAGGACGCCTTTGCCTTCGGAATGAACGGGACGAGCGCCGCTCTTGATCGACTCGAGCGTGCGGTAGTAGCGCTTGAGCGCCATCTTCCGCTTGAGTCGGCTCATCCGATCGACGAAGACGACACCATCGAGATGGTCGATCTCATGCTGGAGCGCGACCGCCAGCAGCTCCTCTCCCTCGACGGTGATCGGTTTACCCTCCCGATCCAGCGCCTCGACGCGGACCTTGGCCGCCCGGTCCACCGACTCGAACAGGTCGGGGAAGCTGAGGCAGCCTTCTTCCCAGCGGACATGTCCCTGGCGGTGGACGATTCTGGGGTTGACCAGCTGCAGCAAGCCAGAGCGGTCCCCTGGTTGGTCGCCGGGGCGGGTATCGATCACGCAGATCCTTCGCAGGTCGTTCACCTGGTTGGCAGCCAGTCCGACCCCGTTGAGGGTGTACATGGTTTCCGTCAGGTCGTCGATGAAACGTCGGGTGTCTTCATCGACGGTTTCCACGTCGGATCCCGGTGTGGTGAGGACCTGGTCGGGGTATAGCGAGATGTCCAGTACTGCCATGTTCCCTTTTCACTCTCCCAAGGCCGATGGCGTTCCATGCAGAGCAGGTTGCGCCGTTTCCTCGTTCGGCCAGCGATCTGTAGTAGTGTAGGGTAGTCCTGCCGTTACAGGCAACCGCCTTGGATTGCGTTGGTTGGCCTTGTACCCTTTGCCAGTTGGACCGACCCTGAGTAGACTATCTTTATGTAAGAGGCAGCCGTTGATCCGGAGTCGATCGGTCTGACCTGGTCCCGAGGGGATCAGGGGACGTTTTGGTTGGCACCGGTTGTTGGATTGGTGTACCTTTTCTTTTTTGGCGATCCGTTTGCAGGCCTATCGCAGAGGTTGACCATGTCAAGTTCCCATCCAGGACCGCCAAAGCCCCAATTGGCGTCTGGAAGCGCCAACAGCGGCGATTTGGACGAAGACCTGATGGAGCCCACGGTCATGAGGCGGGCCGTCGGCCAGCAGCAATCCGGCGCTGCCGTCCCGGGGCACCAGACCGGCCAGGACCAGAAACAAAGCGCTCAGCAGCAGGGGTGGGGTGGTCAACCGGCGCAAGGTCACCCGCAGGCCCAGTCCTACGGTTACCCGCCAGGCCAGCCCGGTTATTACCCGCCTTCCAGCCAGTACCCGGCACCGGGGGGAGGATCCCCCAATACCCCTCCACCGGTCTACCCTCCGCAGCCTGCTCAGGCCTCGGGATATCCTCCCGGGCCGGCGTACTACCCACCAGGCCAGCAATATCCCGGCCAGTCCGGCTACTCGACCGGCCAGCAGTATCCCGGCCAGTCCGGCTACTCGACCGGCCAGCAGTATCCCGGTTATCCCCCGAGTGGCCAGCCCTATCCCGGATCTTCGACGCCTCTCCCCCAGTCGATGGGCGACCGCCCGGGTTACGACAGCGGTCAGGTCAAGGGACCGCCAACCAGCAAGTCACGGGATTCGCAGATCCGCATGAGTCTTCCGGAGATCGGCGAGGTCCTCGCCGGTCGGTACGAGATCCTCTCCGAGCTGGGTGTGGGGGGGTTCGGAGCGGTGTACAAGGCGCACCAGCGCGGGTTGAACAAGGAGGTGGCGGTCAAGGTGCTGCTTCCGGCGGCGGCCTCCATCGAGGGCGCTGCGGCCCGTTTCCGGCGGGAGGCCATGCTGGCCAAGGAGCTGTCCCATCCCAATACCATCCAGCTCTATGACTACGGACAGACCGAGGACGGGCTCACTTTTATCGCCATGGAGCTCTTGGATGGGCACGAGCTGGAGGAGGAGCTCAAGAACAACGGTCCGATGCCAGCAGAACGGGTCAAGCGGATCGCCACCCAGGTCCTGAAAAGCCTCTCCGAAGCCCATGCCCACGGGATCGTCCATCGGGATCTCAAGCCATCCAACATCATGCTGGTGGATGTTTTTGGCGAGAGCGACTTCGTGAAAGTCCTGGACTTCGGCATCGCGCGCGCCTTCGCCGACCACCAGGAGGACTTCAAGACCCGAACCGGGACCATCATCGGCACCCCCCAGTACATGTCCCCCGAGCAGCTTCGGGGGGAGGATATCGGCCCCCACACCGACCTGTACGCCATGGGGCTGATCATGGCCGAGATGCTGACCGGCAAGCCGGTCTTCCACGGCGAGAACACCAACCTCATCATCGTGGCCCAGCTGTCGCCGGGAGACCCGCCCATCCAGGAAGAGGTTATGCGAAGCCCGCTGGGCTCCGTGATCCGCAGGGCAACCACCAAGAGCCTGGCCCGCCGGTTCAAGACCGCCATCGAGATGCTCAAGACCATGGACCGGGCGGAACCGCTGACCTCCAGCGAGTATCGAGCCGTCGTGGAAGAGGTGGCCGGCCCCCAGGCGGTCAAGAGACCGCCATCGGGCCAGATCGCGGCCGAGGCGCCCCCCCGGCCTCAACCGGTCGAGAAGAAACGCTCCCGGTTGGTGCCGGCTCTGCTGGTTCTCCTGCTGCTCGCAGGGGCGGGGGTCACCGGCGCACTGCTGTTGACCAATCGCTCCAGTGGGCCCTCTATCGAGGGAACCGCCGGATCCCCCTCGACATCAAGCGCGGCGGCCGCCGGTGCTCCCCTGGTGACGAGCGAGCAGCTGGCCGCCATGGACCAGGCCAGGATATTCGGCCAGGAGGCCTGGCGAACCGCCAACCGCATCTGCATGGTCGGCGGGGAAACCTCCACCTCGCCGACTGGACAGGTCCGGTTGATGCTGCTGACCAACCAGCCGGGCGCCCGGGTCTACCGCGGAAACACCTACCTCGGAACCACTCCGTTCAACGCCGAGGTGGCCGCGGGCAGCAACGCGGAGAACATCACCGTCCGACTGGAGGGCTACCGGGATGCCACCGTCACCGTGGACCTCACGCAGCCGGCCATGCCGGATACCGTCAACCTGGTCCCGATCGAGCGGGAACGGGTCCGGGAGCGGGAACGGACCACCCGGGAGCGCGAGACCCCGGCTGCCACTTCCACCCAAGGCCCCTCGCGCCCACCACGACAGCCGGCCCAAGAGACGGCCAGGCAGCAGGAGCCGGTGGAGCAGCAACCGCCACCGACCCCGGTAGAACCATCGGCGCCGCCACCACCCCAGCGGCCCAGCATCGGGTTGATCGACGACTTTGAAGACGAACCGCCTCGCGCCGAACCCACCCAACCATCCAGCCGGGATCGGTCAACCCGGTCGGAACGATCGAACCAGGAAGCGGAGGAACCCGCAGAAGAGGAACCTGCAGAAGAGGAACCTGCAGAAGAGGAACCCGCTCCTACCATCGAGGCTCCCCCCACTCCCCCCACCCAGGGTGGACAGGAAACCGAGGTCAACATCCCGATTCTGTTCTGATCCGACCCCCCTGACTCTTGTTCACATCTGCCGCTTCTCTATAGTATGGCTGTAAATGCGGCGATTAGCCGCTGTTGGTTCGTGTAATCCGGGTAGGACCAGAGCCGAACACCAAACGGGTTGGCTTCAGGATCTTTCAAGCCGTTTCCCGGTCAGGAAAGGATGTGGAGGACCTTGGCTACAAGTGCAATGTGATGGCCTCCTGTCGCCCCTCCGGGGCTTGCCTTTCGGTTCTCCTCTGTTACCCCGGGCTAAAGCCCGGGGTGTATGGCATCTGTGCAGACCAAGCCCCGTAAGGGGCGACACCCAACTCCAGTGTTTTTCGGAAGGATTTACCCCCCTCGGTTGTCGTGACCCGAGATGTGATCAAGAGTCAGGGCTCGGGGGAGGAGAGGCCGGCCAGAGACTAGGATCGCCCCCTCCGTCGCTCCGCGACACCTCCTCCGGGCTCCGCCTCGGGGGAGGAGAGGGGTCCTCCGGCGTGGTCCCTACACGCTGTTTGCGCCGGAGCACCAGGTACATCCCGACGCCCAGCGCACCGATGGCCAGGCTTACCGCCTGGCTGGTGCTCAGCATGGTCGGCTCGCCATGGGGAAACCCCAAGAGCCGGTTCAGTGCCGGCAGGGTCCACTCGAAGACAAATCCTCGGACCTTGTCTCCGCGATAGAGTTCGATCACAAGCCGCACCACGGCATAGGCCATCAGCCAGATCGCCAGAAGCTGCCCGTGGAACCGTTTTCTGGTGCGCAAAAGCAGCAACGCCACGAACAGGAGAAGCTCGGCCGATGCTTCGTAAAGCTGGGTGGGGTGCACGGGCAGGCTGGCCCTCTGCTCCACCAGCTGTGCAGCCCCCTGCCAGTCCGTTGCCATGAGCTGGTGATGGTGAGCCACGAATGCCGGTGAGCCCGGTGGGAACCGCACCCCCAGCGGGCCGGAGCAGACCCGGCCAAAGCAGCATCCCGCCGCCAGGCAGCCGAGCCTGCCGATGACATGACCCAGCGCCAGACTGGGGATGAGCACATCCGCCGTTCTGAAGAACCCGATACGGTGGCGCCTGCAATAGATGATCCCCGCCAGCAACGCCCCGGCCACGCCGCCATAGAAGACCATGCCTCCTCGCCAGAACTTCAGGACGGCCAGGCAGTCGGCGGTCCCCTCCGATCCCTCCACCTGGCCAGGGGCCAGGCACAGCGCCAGGTACTCCCTCCAGTTCACCAGGGCAAAGAACAGCCGAGAACCGATGATGGAGAACACCAGGATCCAGAAGGAGAGATCCAGCACCTGCCCGGCGGTCGGTGGGGCCGGGCTGCGGCGGGCTTCCCTCACCGCCACCGCGATGGCCAGGGTGAAACCGATGGCGATGGCCAGCCCGTAGTTCGACAGCTTGAGACCAGAGGGGCCGAAATATCCCTGGCGCCAGAAGATCGCGAGCACCAGCCGATAACCGCCGAATCCGACCAGGGCCAGCCCAAAGGCCCAACCGTACCAGGCGTCCGCCAGCGGCCGACGGACAGTGAATTCCCGGTAACAGACCGCCAGCCCCGCGATGAACAGGAGGGCCCAGAACACCCGCTCGAATCCCAGCCCGCGCGGAGCCAGGCCGATCATGTCGAAGAACTGCGGAAGCATCTTCACATCACCAAAGGGGAACTCGACAGAGCTACACCTCTGGTCACCCGATTTCCGCTTCGACCTTGCGGCCTTTTCGGTGTGCGACCCGCTCCCGGATCACCTGGATGATCATCAGCCCGACGCCGATGACGATCCAGGCGTCGGCCACATTGAAGGTGGGATACTCGAACCCGGGACGACAGTGGATCATATCCACCACGTACCGGTAACGGATGCGATCGCTGATGTTGCCCAGCGCTCCTCCCAAGATCAGCGCCAACGAGATCAGAAACAGGGTCCGGTCGGCACTGGTGGTGCGGTACAGAAGGAATACGACGCCGATGGCGAGAAGGCCGACGATGATGAAAAAGGGCTGCCGAAAGGAGGCATCCTGGTCGGAGAGAAAACCCCAGGCGGCCCCCTTGTTCTCCACGTAGCGGAAATCTAGAAACCCGTCCACCACGGTGAGCGAGCGGTTGCGCACTTGTAACGTCTCACCCCCCTCGAGGAGGTGGTTCTCCAGGTTGCCGGTGCGCAAGACGGCGCCGGACCGATCCAGGATATCGGTGCTGTGGGCTGCGATCTGTTGGATTACCTCCGGTGAGCTCAGGGAGAACTCCTCTTCGAGGAACTGCCCCACGGTCGTCCCAGCGCCGTCGGGGGGGACGTCGAAGAGGAGGAAATGCTGGTAGGCCTCCGAGGCCAAGCGTGTCTTGGCGAGATGCTTGGCCAGCAGATCCGCTCCCAGGGAAAGGACGACGACCACGGCCAACAACAGGTACTTCTTCATTGTGGAGCTTACTCCCCGGGCAGACAGAGCCCCCCCTCGTACTCCCATGGCTGGGCGGGAATGTAACAAAAGAAGGTGTCGGGACATTCCTGGTCGTTGCCACAGCCGTAGCACAGGGCGCCCTCGGTCCGAGAGGCGCATCGGCTGGGTTCGGGACAACCCGCCTCGCTGCAGAAGGAGCCGGTTGCCTCCTCCACGCAACGACCGGTGGCGTAGGAGCAGGCCAGGCCATCCTGGCAGTCCGGTTGAGCCAGGCAGGCATCTCCCTCGCCGCCCTGTCCCGGCATACAGACCCCCTGGCCCGGGTTCTCGGTGGTCTGGCAGGTAGAGCCCACGGGACAGGCGCATCCTGCCAGGCAGTTGCAGGGGATGCACCGCCCTCGGCTGCAGATCGATCCCAGTCCCATGTGCTGGCAATCGTCCTCTTCGAGGCAATCGAGACAGCAGCCCTCCTGGAAGAAGGGGTGCTCTGAAGGGCAGTCGGTGGCCTCTTCAGCGGCGACCTCGCAGTACAGGCAGCGCCGTCGTTCGGTACAGACCTCCAGGCCTATCTGGCTGCAGTGGTTGTCGCTCAGGCACTGGACGCAGCGGCACATGTCATCGATGGGCTCGGTCTTGAAGGGGCGATCGGTGCCTTGGCAGATCAGGGTCGGGCAGTAGGACAGCTCCGGTTCGCAGAAGTAGTCGGGGGTGCAGACCTCGTCGTACCCGCAGTCGATGTCCTCGAGACACTCCACCGGCTGGCAGAAACCGGAGCTGGGTTCGCAGGCCCTCAGTCCGCTGTACTGCTCGCAATCCGAGTGTCGACTGCAGGGCCTGAAACAGGCGCCCGGTGTGCCGAGATAGGGGTCGCAGACCAACGGATTACCACAATCCTCGTTGTCGGAGCAGCGGGCAGCTTCGGCCACCTCCACGCATTCCCCCAGCTTGCAGGCCTCGCCCACACCGCACTGACTGCGGGACTGGCATTGGGGGGGCGGGTCGGCCTGGCAGATGCCGTGCAGGCAGTAGGGGGTGAGGGGACGGTCGGCACAGTCTCGATGGCTCCGGCACTCCAGCGATTTGCAGAGGTGATCGCCGTTGTGGCACACCGCATCCACCGGGCAATCCAGGCGGGTGTAGCACGCCATCTGCACGCAGTTCGCATCCAGGCAGACCATGGATTGTGGGCATTCCTGGCTCAGTACGCAGGAGTTCCCCTCGTTCTCGGTACATCCGATCAGCGAGAGCAGGAACGGAAGGAGCAGAATCGGCAGTACCCGGTCACTGGGAAGGCGACCACGCCTTGGGGTGCCCCCTCTCGGGCTGCTGTTCGATCTGGACCGGACTGTTTTTGGCACCCTGACCCCCTTCGGGCCAACTACCGGAGTTACACTGGGTATCTACGGACGTGACCCGCTGCCGTTAGCATAGTAGCCCTGGGGATGCAATCCAAATCGGTTGGTCTGCAGTCTCGATCGGTCATCTGCGGCGACAGTTGAATTTTTCTGCGCCCTCGTGCAGTTTATGCGCGCAACTTGGCGGAGCGGAGATGGACTTCCAGGACATCATATTGACCTTGCAGCGCTTCTGGACGCAATGGGGCTGCATCCTGCAGCAGCCCTACGACCTGGAGAAGGGCGCCGGCACCTTCAACCCGGCCACCTTTTTGAGGGCGCTGGGACCCGAACCCTACAATGTGGCCTACGTGGAGCCCTGCCGCCGGCCCGCAGACGGCCGCTATGGAGAAAATCCCAACCGTTGGGGAGCCTACTACCAGTTCCAGGTGGTCCTCAAACCCAGCCCCCTGGACGTGGTCGAACTCTACCTCGACTCCCTGAAAAGCCTGGGAATCGATCCGTTCGATCACGATATCCGCTTGGTGGAGGACAACTGGGAGGCGCCGACCCAGGGTGCCTGGGGTCTGGGATGGGAGGTGTGGGCCGACGGGATGGAGATCACCCAGTTCACCTACTTCCAGCAGGTGGGCGGCTTTCCGCTTCGGCCGATCACCGCCGAGCTGACCTACGGGCTGGAGCGGATCGCCATGTACCTGCAGAACGTGGACAGCATCGGAGAGCTGACCTGGGTCGAGGGGTTCACCTATGCCGATGTGCACCTGCAAGCCGAGGTGGAGTTTTCCCACTACCACTTCGAGCAGGCCAACATCGAGCTGAACCAGCGCCTGTTTTCCGATTTCGAGGCGGAGGGGATGGCCCTGCTGGACAAAGGGCTCGTCTTTCCTGGCTACGATTGCTGCCTGAAATGCTCCCACCTCTTCAACGTGCTCAATGCGCGGGGGGCGATCAGCGTCACCGAGCGGCAACAGTACATCGGTCGGGTGCGCAGGCTCGCCAGAGCTGCGGCGGAAGCCTACCTGGAGAAGCGCCGTGCGCTCGGTTTTCCCCTGCTGAAGGATCCGGCCTTGCGTGCCGAGCTCCTGGGGGCCGAGACCCCTGCCTGAGGGGACCACCAACGGAGTTGGCCGGGATGAGGTCAGGCGTCGGGAGTCAATCAGTGGCCACGAACCAGGGAGGCCGCAACGATCGACCGCCCGGGCGGCCCGCTTACGAGGTACACAATCGAGGATTTGACCTTGGATCTGCTCGTTGAAATCGGGACCGAAGAGCTTCCCCCGGCCAGTGTCATGCCGGCCATCGAGTACCTGGCAACCCAGTTCGAAAGCCAGGCCAGCGTTCAGCGTCTGACCCATGGCCTCATCGAACGATTTGCCACTCCTCGGCGGCTAGCTCTGCGGGTGTCCGATGTGGCCGAACGGACCACCGACCTGCAATTGACGCGGATCGGCCCCTCGGCCCGAGCGGCCTTCGATGCTGCAGGCCAGCCCACCAAGGCGGCCGTCGGATTCGCGCGATCCCAGGGGAAGTCGGTCGAGGATCTGCAAGTGGTGCAGACGGAAAAGGGGGCGTATGTCGCCCTGCTCACCGTCGAGCCGGGCCGACCGGCACAACAGGTGCTAGGTCCCCTGCTGGAGCGGTTGATCGCGCAGATCCCCTGGCCCAAGCCGATGCACTGGGGATGGACCCAAGCGAGCTGGGGCCGGCCGGTTCACTGGATCGCGGCCATGCTGGGCGAGACCCCGGTATCGGTCCATTTTGCCGGGATTGAAAGCGGCAACCAGACCTTCGGCCATCGCTTCATGAGCCCTGGGCCGCACGGGATCCCCAACCCGAGGGAGTACGAGCGGATCCTGGAGCAGGCCTTCGTGTTGGCCAACCCCCAGCAGCGACGGTCCCGGATCCTGGAGCTGATCCGTCAGGCTGCCGCCCCGGACAGGCTGGTGCACGATGAGGAGCTGCTGGACGAGGTGACCCAGCTGGTGGAGTACCCGCTGGTGGCGGTGGGCACCTTCGACCCCCGGTTTCTGGCGCTGCCCCGGGAGGTGCTCATCAGCGAGCTCAAGGAGCACCAGCGCTACTTCGCGGTGGAGGACGAAGCCGGCCACCTCGTGAATCGATTCCTCATCGTCTACAACACCCAGGTGCGCGATCCATCGGTAGTCGTGCGGGGCAACGTCCGGGTCCTGGTGGCCCGCCTCAACGACGCCGAGTTTTTCCTGGCCCGGGACTGCCAGCGTCCCCTCCACACCCGGGTGGCCGACCTCTCCCAGATCGTCTTCTTGCAGCAGCTCGGCAGCCTGCGCGACAAGGTGGATCGAGTGGTGGCCCTGTCCGATCACCTGAGCGGCCGGCTGTGCCCTCAAGCCGCCGAGGCGGCCCGCAGGGCGGCCTTCCTCTGCAAGGCCGACCTCAGCACCGACATGGTGGGCGAGTTCCCCGAGCTCCAGGGGATCATGGGAGGGGAGTACGCCCGCAAGGTAGATGGCGAGCCGGAGGAGGTGGCGTCGGCCATTGCCGAGCACTACTTGCCCAAAGGAGCAGGCGACCGGGTGCCCAGGACTCCCGCGGGGATGGTCGTCTCCATGGCGGACAAGATGGACACCATCGCCAGCTGCTTCTGCGTGGGATTGGAGCCCACCGGGACGGCCGACCCCTACGGCCTTCGGCGGGCGGCGCTGGGGATCATCCGCATCACCCTGGAGCACCAGCTGGTCTACTCCCTACGGGAACTCATCGCGGTGGCGTTGGCCCAGGTTCCCGCCTGCAAGGGAGAGCCGGGCGCATTGCTGGCCGCCATCGAGGGGTTCTTTCGGGTTCGCCTCAAGGGCCTGCTAGGCGCCGAGGTCCGGGGGGACGTGATCGACGCCGTGCTGGTCACCGGGATCGACGACCTGGTGTCGGCGGCGGCCCGGGTGCAGGCGGTGGCCTCCATTCTCCAGGCGGCCGACTTCGAGCCGCTGGCCGTTGCGGTCAAGCGGGTCAACAACATCCTGAAGGAGAAGGTGGCGGTCCCGGTGAACCCCGCCTATTTCGAGCACGATGCCGAGCGGGGGCTGTGGGCTGCCTACCAAGAGACCCGTTCGCGGGTGGGATCCAGCCTGCAGGAGCGCGACTTCAGCGCCGCCGTCTCGGGCTTGATCGAACTGAAACAGCCGATCGACCATTTCTTTGAAAGCGTGCTCGTCATGACTGACAACCCAGAGGTGAAACAGAATCGCTTGGCCCTGCTAGGCAGCATCCAGGAGCTGTTCGGCTCGATCGCGGACATCTCCAGGATCCAGCTCGAACCGACCTGAGCGGGGCAGGAGGACAATGATCCGTGAGCAGTAACCGATCCATCTATTTCTTTGGTGCCGACGATCCCACCCTCACCTCCCTCGACCGCAATGTCGTGGGGGGCAAGGGCGCCGGCATGGCCCACATGAGCCGCCTGAAGATCCCGGTGCCGCCCGGGTTCACCATCACCACCGAGATGTGCCTTGCGTACCAGCGGTCGGGCCGACTGCCCGACGGCCTGGAGGAGGAGGTCTACCGCGCGGTCGCGAAGGTCGAGGCGATGATGGCCGAGCAAACCGGCGGTGATCCGGAGCACCCCACCTTCCGTTTCGGCGACCCCTCGCACCCGCTGCTCCTCTCCGTCCGCTCCGGTGCCCGCGCGAGCATGCCGGGGATGATGGACACGGTGCTGAACCTGGGGTTGAATGACACCACCATCGAGGGGTTGATGGCCATCAGCGGCGATCGTCGCTTCGCACTCGACTCCTATCGGCGCTTCATCCAGATGTATGGCGACGTGGTCATGGGGGTGGCGCACGATCTCTTCGAGCATGCGCTGAGCGCCGCCCGCAAGGATGCCGGCGTGAAGCTGGACAACCAGCTCACCGACGAGCAGCTGCAGCGGGTCATCCGGGAGTACAAGGAGATCGTGGCTCGACACGCCGGCAGACCGCTGCCGTCCGACCCCCGCGAGCAGCTGTTGGGCGCCATCAGGGCGGTGTTCGATAGCTGGAACAACCAGCGGGCCATCACCTACCGCCGACTCAACAACATCCCCGACAACTGGGGCACGGCGGTCAACGTGCAGGTCATGGTGTTCGGAAACATGGGCGACGATTCGGCCACCGGCGTGGCCTTCACCCGAAACCCCGCCACCGGCGAACGGAAGTTCTACGGCGAGTTCTTGATCAACGCCCAGGGCGAGGACGTGGTGGCCGGTATCCGCACACCGCATCCCATCTCCAAGGGCGCCTCCCAGACGCTGGTCAGCCTGGAAGAGGCGATGCCCGCCATCTACCAGGAGCTGCTCCAGATCAGCGAGGTCCTGGAGCAACACTTCACCGATATGCAGGATATCGAGTTCACCGTCCAGAAAGGGAAGCTCTGGATGCTCCAGACCCGCACCGGAAAACGGACCGCGGAAGCAGCCGTCCGCATCGCCGTGGAGATGGTCGACCAGGGCTTGATCGACATCAAGGAGGCTCTGCACCGGGTCAAGCCCGACCAGCTCGACCAGCTCCTGCACCCGCGGCTGGACCCCAAGGCGTCCAAGGAGGTGCTGGCGGTCGGCCTTCCGGCCAGCCCCGGCGCCGTCAGCGGCGCGGTGGTCTTCACCCCCGAAGATGCCGAACGGCTGGCCGAACTCGGACAGCGCACCATCCTGGTGCGCATCGAGACCAGCCCGGAGGATATCCAGGGAATGGCCTCCTCGGAGGGGACGCTCACCGCCCGCGGTGGGATGACCAGTCACGCGGCGGTGGTCAGCCGCGGTATGGGGAAACCCTGCGTGGCAGGTTGCGGAGCGATCGAGGTGGACTACGACCAGGAGCTGTTCAAGGTCAAAGACCGCATCATCCGCAAGGGAGAGGTCATTACCCTGGACGGGGCCGCCGGTGAGGTCATCTTGGGCGATGTCCCCCGCCTTCCGCCCTCCTTCGAGGGACCGGTCAAGCAGCTGGTGCAATGGGCCGACGAGGTGCGCACCCTGGGGATCCGGACCAACGCGGACACCCCTCACGATGCCGCCGTGGCGCGCGGCTTCGGCGCCGAAGGCATCGGGCTGTGCCGCACCGAACACATGTTCTTCGCTGCCGACCGCATCGACCAGGTACGCCAGATGATCCTCTCCGACACGGCCGAGGACCGGCGAGAGATCCTCAAGAACTTGCTGGTCATGCAGCAACAGGACTTCGAGGGCATCTTTGCTGCCATGGACGGCTATCCCGTCACCATCCGCCTGCTCGACCCCCCGCTGCACGAGTTTCTGCCCCGCGAGGACGAGGAGCAGGAAGAGCTGGCGGAGCGGATCGGGCGGGAGGTCGGCGAGATCCGCACCAAGATCGAGGCGCTGCACGAGTTCAACCCGATGCTGGGGCACCGGGGCGTGCGGTTGGGCGTCACCTTCCCCGATGTCTACCAGATGCAGGTGCGGGCCATCCTGCAGGCGGCCATCCAGAGCAAGCGGGCCGGAGTCGTGGTGTTGCCCGAGATCATGGTCCCACTGGTGGCCACCCGCACCGAGCTGGAGCTGGTCAAGACCGCCATCTTGCAGGTGGCCCAGGAGGTCTTCCAGGAGATGGGGGAGCGCCTCGACTTCTTGGTCGGCACCATGATCGAGCTGCCGCGCGCCTGCATCGTGGCCGATCAGATCGCCCAGGAAGCCCAGTTCTTCAGCTTCGGCACCAACGACCTGACTCAGACCGCTTTTGGGCTGAGTCGTGACGACGCCGGTAAGTTTTTACCGATCTACGTGAAGGAAGGGATCCTCCCCAAGGATCCGTTCGTGGCGCTGGATCAGGATGGAGTAGGGGAGCTGGTCCGCATCGGCGTGAACAAGGGTCGTGGCGCCAAGCCGAACCTCAAGGTGGGTATCTGCGGCGAGCACGGAGGGGAGCCCTCCAGCATCGCCTTCTTCCACCGGATCGGGTTGAACTACGTCTCCTGCAGCCCCTACCGCGTTCCCGTGGCGCGTCTGGCTGCGGCCCAGGCGGCACTGGAAGACTGAGCAGACCCGGTGCCGTCCCTGGATGGCGCCGGGTTGGCGGCCGGCTTCCTCTTGGCACGCTCTGCTGGCCCGGACCGGCATGGACCTGGATCGGCCCGGGGTGTAGAATGCCGGGATCGAACCGGTTGGCTTGGTAACTGGCTATGAGAGGGACAACAAAGCCGTGAAACTTGACCGCGCCCTGGCTGTGCTTGGCACGATCGCCCTGTTGGGGAGTGGGATCGTCGCCTGTCAAGAGTTCCAAGGGGTCTTGGCTCCTGCCGACCGATTGTTCTTCCCGGTCGGCATCGCCGTTCATCCCGAGGGACGCTATCTGTACGTGGTGAGCTCCAACTTCGACGTATCCTATCGCCACGATCGAGGGGGTACGGTGGCGGTGGTGGATACCGACGTCCTGGAGATCCTGCCGGAGACCACCATGACCATCGGCTCCTTCGGCTCGCAGACGGTGCTGTCCGAGGACGCCCGCCGGCTGTACGTGGCGGTGCGGGGGGACGACTCGGTGGTCCGACTCAACGTGTCCGCCTCGGGGAGAAGCCTGCGCTGCGAGGAGAGGCTCGATGGGCTGCCCTGCCGCCTGACCAACCTGGCCGCCGACCCGGTGGCGCTGGTGGTCGACCAGTTCGAGGCCGACCTGGAGGTGGGCGGCCTGACGGCGATCGAGCTGATCGTGACCAGCCACCTGCAGTCTGCCGCCATCAGCGCCATCTCGATCAAGAACGGCGACCCGAGCACGGAGGTCCGTTTGAGCACCGACCTGATCGCTGGTGGGAGCGCGATCGCCATCAATCCGCGCAATGGTTACTACTATGCGGTGGGGCGTTTCAGTGGACAGATCCGGTCCTTCTGGCCGGTGGTCGGAAGGGAAGGGGACATCGCCGCCATCTATGGGTTGGGCAGTGTCTCCTTGTCCAACCCGCTCGGGACCTACGACGCCCGCGACATCGTATTTGCACCAGATGGAAACCGGGCCTTCGTGGCTGTCCGGAACCCCAACGCCATCCTGGTCATCGACACCTCCCCCTCGGACCCGCTGTATGGCGGGGGCAGTCGGGATCTCCTGATCGATCAGATCGACCTGGCCAAGACGCCCACCGCCTTGGCCTACGTCGAGGATGAGCTCGGTCCCGCTCTGTATGTGGCCGAGTACGGGGCCGACCAGCTGACGGTGGTGGACCCCGACAACTGCCTGGTGGTGGATCATTTCGAGGTCGGTGACGGCCCCAGCCGCATGGCGGTGGACCAGACCCGCCACCAGCGCATCTACGTGACCCTTTTCAACGAAGACGCAGTGGCCGTGGTGGACATCGATCCCAACAGTCCGACCTATCGCAGCACGGTGGCCAAGATCCAATGACACGAAGCCACAGAGGTACTGGTCCGATGGCTCTTCGCGACTCTGAGTGGCGGTTGGTCCGCCGCGGTTCCTCCTGGTTGACTCTGCTCCTGGCCATCTCGGCGGGTGTCTTCCTCCTCCGATGCGGCTCCGATGTGGCCGTTCAACCTCGCGCCCTCTTCTCCCCGGCCGGCGTGGCATCGGTTCGGCGCTGCGAGGCCAGCCAGGATGGGGAACAGTTCTACGTTGCTCCCGAGCGCTGCGAGGAGGGGGGAGACATCAGCGACGGCACGATCAACACCCTGGGGCTGATTACCAACCGGGAACGGGAAAGCCTGATGGTTGTCCCCCTGGATACCTCCCTCCCCATCCTGGTCGATCTCGACCGCGGGGAACCCAATATCACCGGTATTCCGATCTGTGCCGGACCATCCCAGGTGGGTGTGACCCCGGATGGCCTCTTCGCTCTGGTGCTGTGCGATGCCTCGCGCAGTCTGTCGGTGGTGGTGCCCCACGCCTACCGGGAGGTCCTGCGGTTGCAGCGGGGAGCGGTCGAGACCGACATGGCGATCGCGCCCGACCAACCTCTGGTGGCATTCGTCCGACCGGATCTGCAGCAGGTCCGGGTGGAGAGATTGAGCTGGGAATGCGAGGGGGTCACCGACCGCATCCCGATGGATTGCCTGCCGCAGGTCCAGATGGAGGTCGAGGCGACCTTCGATACCGCCTTCAGACCGACCCACCTGGCGTTCGGCTCTCAGGGACGCCTGTACGTCAGCTACCAGGATCAAGCCTACCTCTCCGTGTTCTCGCTGGACGACCAGCAGGAGGCCGCCTGCCTGGACGGCCGGGACCTCCCCCCCTGCGAGACCGCCCGGATCGGGCTCACCTTCGAGTGCTCGAACGGGCTCGACGACGACGGGGATGGCCTGGCTGACCAGCTGGATCCACAGTGCTTCGGACCCGAGGGGTTCGAGTCGACCGATAGCCCGAGAGTGATGGCAACCGCCTGCACCGACGGCCTGGACAACGACGGCGACGGACTGACCGACCACCAGGACCCCGGTTGCTTGAACCCGCTCGACCAGGACGAGGGAGGCGGCGTTCTCCCACCCGAGATGCTGGACGACCTGGCCGACGACTGGTTCGCCGATCCCGGCCACCCCTGGAACTCGAACGGCTGGGTCGGGGAGCTGCCAGCCTGCAGCAACGGGATCGACGACGACGGGGATGGGGTCGCGGACCACGCCGATCCCGGCTGCAGCGACCCGCGGG
This sequence comes from Bradymonadales bacterium, assembly GCA_016931535.1. Classification (GTDB taxonomy): domain Bacteria; phylum Myxococcota_A; class Bradymonadia; order JAFGEP01; family JAFGEP01; genus JAFGEP01. Next base: position 17,533 of record JAFGEP010000137.1, on the reverse strand, counting down.
ACGATTCGGAGGAAGCCAGCCCGCCCGTCTGTGCCGATGGAGTGGACAACGATGGCGACGGATGGACCGATACCGACGATCCCGACTGTTACGGTGCCGCCGGTCAATCGGAAGCTTCCCTGGTGCCTTTCGGGCTCGGGCCGGTCTCGGTGAGCCGGAGCGGAGAGTACCTCTTGGTGGTCGATCGCACCCAACACCAGCTACTGGTGGTCGACCTGGAGGCGGGCGTGCTGATGGACGTCGGCGCCGTCGATCCGATCCACAACGGGTTGGGGATCGGGCTGTCCCGCTCCGCCCTCAAGCGACCGCTCGGATATACCTGGACCGCCATCACCGGCTCATCGACCGCCGAAGAGATGGGGTACGAAGAGGAGTTGGTCATCGCTCCTTCCAGCGATGGCTACGCCACCCTGCTGACCATTCGGACCACCGTGTACACCGGGATCGGCGAGGATCGGGTCGAGGGGGTCGATTTCCCGCTGAGGCCTCGGGACGGAAACCAGAGCCAGGCCCAGGTGAGCAACCTCAGCTGCACGCTGCCCCAGGAGTACCAGTCCGCCATCCGGACGGCCCGGGGAACCAGCGAAGCGGTGCGGATCCGCTGCGACGCCTCCGAGGTGCCGCAGCTCGCGACGTTGGAGAGCGATCAGCAGGTCGATCTGGCGAGCGAGCCGCATTTCACGTTGATCGATGGGCTCTTGGCGCAGGAAACGGTTCCGGCCGACTGGCGGATCCGCTCCGAGGAATGGACCCTCTCTTACGAGGGGATCATCCCCGGTTCGCAGCGCAATGACGGCCTCATCGATGACACCTATCCGGGAATCCTGACCAGCGCTGGAGTCAACTACTGCTCCCTGGGGATCGTGGCCTCCGACCGCCTGGTGATCGCCGAGGCCACCCCTTTGCTGACCGCGCCGACCGGTGCCTGCGCCCCCTTTGAGGGCGAGGATCGCCTGGAGTACGAGATCGCCTTTGTCCGGGCAGATGCGCTGTACCTCCGTGTGCTCGAGGGGGAAGACGGGGTGGTCCAACAGCTGCCCGACCGCCAGTGTTTCGGGGCTGGCTTTTCCTACGAGATCAGGCCCCATCAGACCTGGCTCGTCAGCGGAAGCAGCAGCGGATTTCTCCACCCGCAGACCACGCTCGTTCAGCAGTGCGTACCGCGGACCGCGGATGCTCGGTGGACGGGGCGGCTCAGGGAGAACGAGCTCTTTGACAACCCGTTCCTCTCCCTTCAGCTCAGACCGGGAACGGTGGAACAGCCGCCCGATACCGCCATCACCTTCTCGGTCAGGAGCAACTTCTCCACCACGGCGCTGGGCATCGGTCCGCTTCCGGTGGACATCCACTACGCCGTGACTTCGCGAGGCCCGCTCATCCTCCTTTCCGACGGAGGAACCAACGCGGTGTACCTCTTCGATGCCGAGAGCTTTCTCTTGCTCACCTCGTTACTGTAGGGCGGGGGGTTACCGCTGGGGGGCGTTGTCCGGCCAGAGCCGGGCGTGGCCAGGAGTTGTGCCGGCCGACGGAGGATCCTGCCCCGTTGCCGACAGAGTCTGCTAGACTTCCTTGTTGGCGAGCACAGGAAGGAGACGCCCCATGACCAGTGATGAGACCCAGGCGAGCTTCATCGATCATCCGCTGATCGAGTCGCTGTTGGAGCGGCACACGCGGCCGGATGCGGCCCGGGTGCGCGAGATACTGAGCAAGGCCAGGCTGGCCAAAGGCCTGTCCTTGGAGGAGGTGGCGGCCCTGACCGGCCTGTCGGACCCCGAGCTGCTCGGTGAGCTGTTCGCGGCGGCGCGCCACGTCAAGGAGACCATCTACGGCCGGCGCCTTGTTCTCTTTGCACCGCTCTATGTCTCCAACCTGTGCAGCAACGAGTGCGCCTACTGCGCCTTTCGGGCGCGCAACAAGGAGGTGGATCGCCGAGCCCTGACCCAGGAGGAGATCGCCCAGGAGGTGGATCTGCTCGTCTCCCAGGGGCACAAGCGGGTGCTGCTGGTGGCCGGAGAGTCGTACCCCAAGGAGGGGTTCGACTACGTGCTCGGAGCGGTTCGCACCATCTATGGCGTTCGCGACGGCAACGGTGAGATACGGCGGATCAATGTCAACGTGGCGCCACTGTCCGTGGCGGAGTTCGTTCGTCTCAAGGCCGAGGGCATCGGCACCTACCAGGTCTTCCAGGAAACCTACCACCGAGAGACCTATGCCAAGGTGCACCTGGCGGGCAAGAAGACCGACTACGACTGGCGCATCTTCGCCATGCACCGCGCCATGGAGGGGGGGATCGACGACGTGGGGATCGGCGTGCTGTTCGGGCTGTACGACTGGCGCTGGGAGATCCTGGCGTTGATGCAGCACATCGCCGAGCTGGAACGGGTGTTCGGCGTGGGGTGTCACACCATCAGCGTGCCGCGTCTCGAGCCGGCCAGCGGCTCCCTGATCGCCAGCCATCCGCCGCAGCCGGTATCCGACGTGGATTTTCGCAAGATCGTCGCCATCTTGCGGCTGGCGGTGCCCTACACCGGGATCATCATGTCCACCCGCGAGACGGCCCTCATCCGCCGAGAAACCTTCGCTTTGGGGGTATCGCAGATCTCGGCCGGCAGCCGGACCAATCCCGGGGGCTACGCCGAGGGGGAACACTACGACGGGTCGCAGTTCGCCCTGGGCGACCACCGTTTGCTGGACGAGGTGATCCGCGACGTCGCCACCCTCGGCTATATCCCCTCGTTCTGCACCGCCTGCTACCGTCTGGGCCGCACTGGCCAGGACTTCATGGATCTCGCCAAGCCGGGGGAGATCAAGGCGCACTGCGATCCCAACGGGCTGTCCACCTTCCTGGAGTATCTCCTCGACTACGCCACGCCCGAGACCCGCTCGGTAGGAGAGAAGCTCATCGGCGAGGTCCTCGCCGGGTTCTCCGATCGGGCGCGGACCCGGTCCGAGCGCATGCTGGCCAAGGTTCGCGCCGGCGAGCGTGATGTGTACTGCTGAACGGGTGTCGGCGCAGACCTCTTGAGAAGGCAGGTTCTTGGGGTCAGGTCAACAACGGAAGCCGGATCTCGAAGGTGGTGCCCCGGCCGGCCTCCGATTCGAAGCTGATGGTCCCGTTGTGCTCCTCGACCATCTTCTTGACCATGGCCAGCCCCAGGCCGGTCCCGCCTTGCTTGCCGTGGGTCACGAAGGACTCGAACATGCGGTCCCGGACGTCCTCCGGTATGCCGGTGCCGGAGTCGGAGACCACGAACACCAGCTGATCGCCGTCCCGGTCCACCTCGATGTCGAAGCGGCCTCCGTCGGGCATGGCCTCCCGGGCGTTGCGGGCCAGGTTGAAGATGGCGCGCTTCATCTTCCCTTCGTCGAACTTGGCCTGGCGGCGGTAGCCGGTATGCACCTGGAGGGTGATGTTCCGTCCCTCGAACTCCTGGGTGAGCAGCTGCTCGATCTCCTCCATGAAGCGGTTGAGGTAGACCTTGGTCAAAAAGATGCTCCGCTCGCCGCGCGCGAACGCCAGCACCTCCTGGGACATCTGGTTCAACAGCTCGAACTGCCGCTGGATGGAACCAGCATACTCCTTGCGGAGCTCCGGATCGGCGGTGCGCTCCATCAGCTGGACGTAGCCCGAGATGATGGTGATGGGGTTCTTGAAGTCATGGAGCACGCTGGAGAGCATCTGCCCGATGACCGCTAGACGGTCGTCCTTCTCCTTGCGGACGCGGAAGAGGAAGGCGGCGGTGGCGGGAGCGATCTGGCCGGCCAGCAGGGTCAACAGCTTGAGGTCGGTGTCTGTGTACTTGGCGGTGCCGCCGTTGTTGCCGGCCTGCTTCTTGTTGATCAGCTCGATGGAGCCGAAGGCCAGGTCGTCGGAGAACAGGGGAACGGCCAGCACCGTCTGGTAGCGGACCCCTTGCTGGTAGATGGCGCTGTTGACCGAGCAGGGGGCCTCGTTGTTGCAGAGGTAAGGGACCCCCTGGCTGGTGACCAGCGCGCTGGGGCCGGCGTCGTCGACCCGGCGGGACACGACCATGCTGGGAGGTTGATGGGGTTCCTGGTGTTCGGCCTGGTAAAGGTAGAGGATGCGCCCGCCGTTCTCCCTCAGCGTGATGGCGCAGGCCTGGCTGGGGATCAGCTCCAGGGTCTTCTGGGCGACCGACTCGACCAGGGCATCGATGCTGACCGCCTGGGCGATGCTGGACTGGATCTCGAAGAGCATGTTCTGCTCTGCGATCTTCTGCTCCAGCGCCTCGCGGATCTCGTTGAGCTCCCAGTTGGCCTCCAGCATGGAGTGGTAGAGGGCGCCGTTTTCGATCACGATGGCCGCCTGGGCGGCGATGGCACTCAGCAGCAGCTCTTCGTCGGCGGTGAAGGGGCCGTGCTTCTTGTTGAGCACCTGGATCACCCCCACGATCCGCCGGTCCTGGTCGCGCATCGGCTGGCAGAGAATGCTCTTGGTGACGTAGCCGGTCCGACGGTCCACCTCGGGGTTGAAGCGGGGATCGGCGTAGGCCTCCTGGATGTTGATGGATTGGCCGGTTTCCCCGACCCAACCGGCGATGCCCTGGCCCATGGCCAGCCGGACCTCGTGGGTCCGGTTGCCCTGCTTGATCTTGGTCCACAGCTCGTTGGTACGCTCATCCTTGAGGTAGAGGGTGGAGCGGTCGGCATCCATCAACAAGGAGATCTTCTCCATGATGAGGTTCAACAGCTCGTCCTCGGTCCGGGTGGCCCGCAGGGCGTTCGAGATCTCGAGGATGGAGGAGATCTTCTCTTCTTGTTTGAATACCCGGGCGGTCAGCTCGCGCACCTGCTGCTCGAGCCGTTCGATCACCGTGGGTGAGGGCATCTGCTCGCCAATCTCCCGAGGCTCATCTTGTGTGGACCTATTCCAAGCCATGGCCGGTACCGCAGGCGACCCTACCCACCTACGCTAACACAGGCCGGCGTCGGTCGGAAGGCCGATGTGATGTGCCCCATCCGACCCTTGCGGTTGTCTGCTCGCCAGAGGGGCGCTCCATCGGGGACCTCCTCCTGTTTGCCTGGGATCTCCGCTCGATTGACCGACCGGGTCTGCCGGCAGGTGCCTGGCCGGAAAGGGAAAGGGGGAAAGGTTGCCCGGTTGACGGCTCCGAGGAAAACCCGCACAGTACAGCCACCCCGATCAGGTGACTGGAGATGGAGAAACGCCCCACGCTTCACATCGTAGACGGCAGCTACTACGTGTTCCGCGCCTACTATGCGCTGCGGAACCTGTCCAACTCCAAGGGTTTTCCCACCAACGCCCTGTATGGCTTCGTGGGGATGCTCACCAAGTTGTTGAACGACGAGGAGGTCCATCGGCTGGTGGTGGCCTTCGATCCCAAGGGGGGGAGCTTCCGCAACGAGATCTACCCTCTTTACAAGGCGAACCGGGACAAGCCTCCGGAAGACCTCGTCCCCCAGTTTCCCTACTTTCCCCGGATCGTCGCCGGATACAACATCCCGGTGCTGCAAGAGCCCGGCTTCGAAGCCGACGACGTCATCGGCACCCTGGCCAGAAAGGCGGTGGAGCAGGGGTACAACGCGGTGCTGGTCTCTGGAGACAAGGATCTCACCCAGCTGGTCGGCGAGCATGTCTGGATGATCGATACCATGCGGGACCGCCTCATCGGGCCGGCGGAGGTTCGGGAGCGCTGGCAGATTGCGCCGCGGCAGGTCCCCGATCTGCTGGGGCTGTGGGGGGATGCCTCCGACAACATCCCCGGGGTGCCCGGTGTCGGCGAGAAGACGGCCAGTCGGCTGATCTCCGAGTTCGGCTCCATCGAGGCGGTCCTGGAGAACCTCCACAAGGTGCCAGGCAAGAAGGTCGTGGAGTCGCTGAAGACCCACAAGGAGCAGGCGTTCCTCTCTCGGGACCTGGCCACCATCCGGACCGACGTCAGCCTTCGGTTCGAGCTGAAAGAGACCGTGATCGGCAGGCCGGATTTTGCACAACTGAAGAGCCTCTTTACAGAGCTGGAGTTCAACCGCTACCTGCACGAACTGGAGCAGCGGACCGGCGATCTGTTCGAAGCGGCCGATGCGGCCGAAGCCGCCAGAGCGGCCAGCAGGAGCGGCGAGAAAGCGCCGGTGCCAGCCGCCGTCCCGACCGTCACCCAAGACCACGCCGGCAAGGACTACCGGGTGATCACCTCACAGCGGGAGCTCGACCAGGTGCTCCAGGCGATCGCAAGGGCAGGGGAGGTGTCGCTGGATACCGAGACCACCTCCACCGAGCCGATGCGAGCCCGGCTGGTCGGCATCAGCCTGTCCTACCAACCCCATCACGCGGTGTACATCCCCCTGGCCCACCGGGATCTGGCCCACGGCGATCAGCAGCTGGACATGCGCCAGGTCCTCGAACGGTTGCGACCCATGGTCGAGGACGAGTCCATCGCCAAGATCGGGCAGCACACCAAGTATGACTGGCTGGTGCTCGCTCAGCATGGCCTCCAGATGAACGGCATCCGCTTCGACACCATGCTGGCCAGCTACATCTTGAACCCCTCGCGCCTGAGCCACTCCCTGGATTCCCTGGCCTGGGACCACCTGCACTACCAGACCATCAAGTTCGAGGAGATCGCGGGACGGGGTAGCAGTCAGCTCACCTTCGACCAGGTCCCCATCGAGGTGGCGGCGCGCTACTCCGCCGAGGACGCGGAGGTGACCCTGCTGCTGGAGCGGGTTCTGGCACCGCTTCTGGACCGGGAGGGGTTGCGTTCCCTGCACGATGACCTGGAGCTTCCGTTGAGCGGCGTGCTGGCGCGCATGGAGCAACGGGGGGTGCTGGTGGACCGGGAGCGGCTGCGGAGCCTGTCCCAGGTGCTCGAACGGGGCCTGGTGGAGCAGGAGCTGAAGATCTCCGGCGCCGTCGGTTTCAGCTTCAACGTGAACAGCCCCAAGCAGCTCCGGGAGGTCCTGTTCGACCACCTCAAGCTGCCGGTGATCAAGAAGACCAAGACCGGTCCCAGCACCGACCAGGATGTGCTGGAACGGCTGCAGGACAAGCACCCCATCCCGGCCATGATCCTGGCCTACCGCTCGCTGGCCAAGCTGAAGAACACCTACACCGATACCCTGCCCGAGCTGATCCACCCGGTCACCGGCCGGATCCACACCGACTACCGTCAGACGGTGGCCGCCACCGGCCGCCTGGCCTCCAACAACCCCAACCTCCAGAACATCCCGGTGCGCACCCCGGAAGGCCGCCAGATCCGGGAGGCCTTCGTGGCCGAGCCGGGGAAGCTCTTGCTCAGCGCCGACTACAGCCAGGTGGAGCTGCGGATCGTGGCCCACCTGTCGGCAGACCCGCTGCTCCAGGACGCCTTTCGGCGTGGCCGGGACATCCACACCAGGACGGCGTCGGAGCTGTTCGATCTGCCCGAGGACCAGGTCACCAGCGAGCAGCGCGGCATCGCCAAGACCATCAACTTCGGCGTCCTGTACGGCATGGGCTCCACCCGCCTGGGCCACGAGCTCCACATCCCCCGCCAGCAGGCCCAGGAGTTCATCGACCGGTACTTCCAGCGGATCCCCAACCTGCGCACCTACCTGCGCACCCTGGTGGACAGGGCCCGCCAGGAAGGGTACGCCCGGACCATGCTGGGACGCCGTCGACCCCTTCCCGAGCTGGAAAGCCAGAACCAGGGGGTGCGGGCCCAGGGGGAACGGCTGGCGATCAACACCCCCATCCAGGGCACGGCGGCCGATCTCATCAAGCTGGCCATGGTCAACATCCAGCGCAGGCTGGACCGGGAGGGCCTGCAGGCGGCCATGATCCTCCAGGTCCACGACGAGCTGGTGTTCGAGGTGGACACTCGGGAGGTGGACGAGCTGAGCCGCCTCGTCCGCCAGGAGATGGAGGGGGCCCTGTCGCTGGACGTCCCGCTGTCGGTCGAGCTGGGGTCCGGTCCCAACTGGGCACAACTGAAACCATAGGTGAGTTTACAACATGAAAGTGCGCAAAGCCGTCATCCCTGTGGCCGGTCTGGGTACCCGTTTCTTGCCCGCGACCAAGGCCTGCCCCAAGGAGCTGCTGCCGATCGTCGATGTGCCGGCCATCCAGGTGGTGGTCGAGGAGGTGCTCCACAGCGGCATCGAGCAGGTGATCCTGATCACCGGTCGAGGCAAGGAGGCCATCCTGGACCACTTCGACTACTCCTATGAGCTGGAGGACACCCTCACCAAGCGTGGCAAGACCGACCTGGTAGAGGCGATCTCGGCCATCTCCAGGATGGTGTCGGTGGTCTCCATTCGCCAGAAGCAGCCGCTGGGGCTGGGACACGCCATCCTGGTCGCCCAGGAGGTAATCGGCTCCGAGCCGTTCGCCGTTCTGCTGCCCGACGACCTCTTCGAGGCTCGAATCCCGGTCACCCGCCAGCTGATGGAGACCTCGGCCATCTATGGGACCGGCGTGGTGGCGCTCATCGAGGTCCCCCGCGAGCTGACCCACCGCTATGGGATCATCGACGGGGAGCAGATGGAGGAAGGGCTCTACCGGGTGCTCGACCTGGTGGAGAAACCGGATGGGGACCGGGCTCCCTCGACCCTGGCTCTGCCCGGCCGCTATATCTTGCCGCCCGCCATCTTCAAGCACCTGGCGGTGACCAGGCCGGGCGTGAACGGCGAGATCCAGCTCACCGACGGGCTGGCCCGGCTGGCGCGAGAGGAGGGATTGCTGGGGCGGGTCGTCGAGGGTACCCGCCATGACATCGGCGACAAGCTGGGTTTTCTTCAGGCCAACATCTCCTTCGCCCTGAGACGTCCGGACCTGGGGCCCGAGCTGAGGCGCTACCTCGAACGGGAGCTGAGCAAGGAGTGAGCCGGAGCCCAACGCCTGCGCCGCGGGCCGCCAGGCCCCGCACCTCAACCTGGGCAGCCGGCTGTTGGGGGATCCGCCCATGGATCTGCCTGTCGGTCGGATTTTTCCTCTTGCTCTCCTCGTGGCCGGCCTGGCCGCTACCCCCCTACCGCCGGGTCGCAGACCAGCTCCAGCGCGCCCGGTCGCTTCCCGGCGATGTCGTGGGCGAGGGCCGTTTGACCTATGGCCCGCTCCAGGAGGTGGAGGTCCGGCTCGAACGGCCATGGGATCGTCCCCCCATCCTTTCCCTTCGCAGCTCCTCGATGACGCTGGACTGGCGGGATCCGGATGCCGACACGGTCCTCCGCCTGGTTGGGGCCGCCCTGGCCGCGGAGGATCTGCCGGGTGCGCTGGCTGCCATGGGGCGGTCTTTCGAGCCGGAGGTGGCCGGGCTCACCCTGATCGACCAGGCGGTCGTGGTCATCCTGGGGGCTGCCACGTCGGCCCCTGCCGTGCGCATTGTGCTGGAACGGGATACGTTCCTCTTGCGGCGCATCGAGCTGCCCATGCCCGAGGGGGTGTATCGGCTGGAGATGGAGCAGTATACGCTGGCCCAAGGTTGGCTGCCCGCCTTGATCACCGTCACCCGCGAGGGGCGATCCCTGCTCACCTTGCGACTCGAGAGCGTCTCTTCGGCCTGATGGGAGTAGTCGCTGGTCATGACCGGATCCACCAGAGATGTCGAGCCGTCCGAACCCCCGCGCTACGTGGAGGTGGTGGTCGATCTGCCGGTGCGTTCCACCTTCACCTATGCCATACCGGACCCCCTGGTGCAGCGGATCCAGCCGGGCCAGCGGCTGTTGGTCCCTTTTCGGGGCAGGCCTCGCACCGGTGTGGCCCTGGCGCTTCACCAGCGGCCGGACGAGAAGCTGGCCGGTACTACCGCGATCCAGGCGGTACTGGACCTCCTGGAGGCGGAGCCCGCCTTGCCGGAGCCGCTCATCCGCCTTCTGGACTGGATGGCCCGCTACTACTTCGCCCCCTGGGGGGAGGCGCTGCGGCTCATGCTACCTCAGGAGCTGCGGACGCCCGGAAAGCGCACGGTCAAGGCCACCCCCTTCGGGTTGCGTTGCCTGCAAAACGATCTGCTTCCCGACCCGATCGCGCGGTCGGTGCTGGAGCTGCTGGCTGGACGGTCAAGGCCGATCGCTGACCAGGCGCTTCGTCGCGAGGTGAAACGGCTGACCTACGCCCGGCTGTCGGCGCTGGAGGAGAAGGGGCTGGTGGCGCTGGAGGTGGTGGTGCCAGACAGCCATCGCGGAGTCCAGCTGGTCCATTTCCTCGAGAAGCTGATGGAGCCCCCCTCTGCCAGCCGCATCGGCCGCAAGCAGCGGGAGGTGCTGGACCTCCTGGAGGGCCGGAAACGGGTGGAGCTGGCCGAGATCCGCCGTTTGACCGGGGCCTCCCTGCAGACCATCCACTCCCTGGTCGAACGGGGCTGGGTCGAAGAGGCCACCGAAGAGCGCTACCGCGACCCGTTTGCTGAGGATCAGCTGCCACCCGAGCCGGATCGGGTCCAGCTGACCGACGAGCAGCAGGCGGCCATCGCCGAAATCGTGGGGGATGGCCTTTTTGACGCCTACCGCAGCGCGGTGCTTCACGGCATCACCGGAAGCGGCAAGACCGAGGTCTACCTGGAGAGCATCGCCGCGGCGGCGCGCGTCGGACGCACCGCCATCCTCCTGCTCCCGGAGATCGCCCTGACCCCCCAGCTGGTCCGCATCTTCCGCTCTCGATTCGGCGACCAGGTGGCGGTGCTGCACAGCGCCCTCACCCAGGGGGAGCGGTTCGACCAGTGGCGCCGGATCCGCCGGGGGGAGGTCCAGGTGGCCATCGGGGCCCGTTCGGTCATCTTCGCTCCCTTTCCCAACCTGGGGATCGTGGTGGTGGACGAGGAGCACGACGGCTCCTTCAAGCAGGACTCCGGGGTGCGTTACCACGCGCGGGACCTGGCCATGGTTCGGGGCCAGCTGGAGAAGGCGGTCGTGGTGCTGGGCAGCGCCACGCCCAGCCTGGAGTCGTACCACCGGGCGGAGCAGGGGAAAAGCCGGCTGCTGGTCCTGCGCTCCCGCCCCACCGGCCAACCCCTTCCCACCGTCGAGATCGTGGACCTGAGGCAGGTTCCGCCCGACGCCCAGGGCAGGCCTCCCATCCTCTCCGGCCCTCTGCGCCAGGCCCTGGTGGAGGTGGTGCAGGGGGGGCAGCAAGCCATCCTGTTCCTCAACCGGAGAGGGCACTCGCCGGCTGTGGTCTGCCAGAGCTGCGGTCACGACTGGAAATGCCCCCACTGCGAGATCACGCTGACCTACCACCGACGCGCCGACCAGCTTCGCTGCCACTACTGTGACTTCTCCATGGCGCTGCCCCCCCTCTGCCCCACCTGTGCCAGCCCGGAGTGGGTCTACCTGGGGACCGGCACCGAGAAGCTCGCCGACCGGATCGCGGACGAGCTGGAAGGCTTCCGGGTGGCCCGACTGGACCGGGACACCGCCACCGCCAAGAACATCCGCCAGATCATCAGGCACTTCGCCAGCGGCCAGGCCGATGTGCTGGTCGGCACCCAGATGGTCACCAAGGGACACGACTTCCCCAACGTGAACCTGGTGGGGGTCGTCATGGCCGACCTGTCCTTGCGAATTCCCGACTTCCGCTCCGGCGAGCGGACCTTCCAGCTCCTCACCCAGGTCTCGGGCCGCGCTGGCCGGCGGGACACCCCGGGGCGGGTGATCATCCAGACCTATCTGCCCGACAACCCCGTCATCCAGGCGGCCGCTCGCCAGGACTACCAGGCCTTCGCCGCCTTCGAGATGTCCACCCGTCGCCAGCTGGGCTACCCCCCCTTCGGCTACCTGGTCGGTTTGCGGTTCGAAAGCGCCGATCTCGAAGCCCTCCAGACCGTGGCTGAGCGATACCGCCTGGAGGCCCGCCGCATCCTGGGACGCCTCTTGGAGAGCGAGACGGACCAGGGGCAGGTGACGATCCTGGGGCCGGTGGAGGCGCCGTTGGCCATGCTCAAGGGTCGCCACCGCTGGCAGATGCTCATCCGCTCCTCCAGCCGGTCCACCTTGCGGCGTTTCGTGGCCAGGCTGTTGAGCCAGGTCGGGTTCGATGTGGCGGGGAAGGCGGTACAGGTGATCGTCGATGTCGATCCGATGCAGCTAATGTAGGCTGGCAGGAGCCCCCCTGGCCTTGGTCGACAAAAGGGCGTCTCGGGGGATGTCCGGACTTCGTCCCATCGGGACCTGCGCCACGGCGGCGACCGAACGGAACGATTGTGAGGCCGGCGTCACAGAGGATGACCAGTCGAGCCCTTCCTGGCTCTAGATGGTGAAGGCCAGAAACACCCAGGAGTGACCCCGGCGGATGCGCAGCCGCAGGATGTCCCCCCTGCGTAATCGCGAAAGCTGCGAGCTGAACTGCTCCGGGCTGGTGACCGGGGTGGAACCCACCTCGATGATGACATCGCCGACACGCAACCCCGACCCCTGTGCCGGGCTCCCCGAGCCGATCTCCTCCACCACCACCCCCGTACCGGCCGGGATCCGCAGGCTTTCTCTGGTGCTGGGATCCAGCTCGGTCACGTGGATCCCCAGCGCTTCCTCCCCGCCAGTGGACCGCGTGACCACCGGTGAGGCCGGCGTCTCCATGCAGGGAAGCTCACCCAGGGTCACGGTGACGGTCTGGCGCTGCCCCCCGCGGATGAGCTCCAGCTCCACCTCGTTTCCCACCCCTCCGATGCTCGCCAGCCAGGGCAGCACCTCCGATTGGGTGATCTCCTCCTCGCCGAACCGCAGGATCACATCCCCTGGCTGCAAGCCCGCCCGCTCCGCCGGTCCTCCCGGGTTGACGTGCACCACCAGCGCACCCTGCGGTCGATCGAGCCCGTAGCTCATGGCCAGCTCCTGCGACATCGGCTGGATGCTCACGCCGATGCAGCTGCGCCGCACCGTGCCCGTTTCCAGGAGCTGAGGGATCAGGACCTTTACCATGTTGATGGGGATGGCAAATCCGATCCCCTGACCCAGCCGGTTGATGGCGGTGTTGATGCCGATCACCTCTCCCCTCAGGTTGATCAACGGACCCCCCGAGTTTCCCGGGTTGATGGAGGCATCGGTCTGGATGAAATCCTCGTAGAGATCACGATTGTCCGGGTGGATCCCCCGGCGACCCAGGGCCGAGACGATCCCGCTGGTCACGGTGAAGTCGAGCCCCAGCGAGTTGCCGATGGCGATCACCCAGTCCCCCACCCGGAGCTGGTCGCTGTCTCCCAGGGGCGCCACGGGCAGATCGCCGCCGGTGTCGATCTTGAGCAATGCCACGTCGGTCCGTTCATCCCGTCCCACCACGGTCGCGGGGTACTCCCGCCCGTCCTGGAGCCGCACCAGGATGGCCTGGGCGTTTTCGATCACATGGTTGTTGGACAGGATGTAGCCCTCCCGATCGATGATGACCCCCGATCCCTGCCCCTCGGTCTGGAAGTTGAAGATTCCCGGGCCATAGGCGGTGACCGACACGGTGATGTTGACCACGGCGGGAGACAGGCGCTCGACCAGGTTGCGTATGGTGTCGACCTGCATCGGTCCCACCACCGGCTCGTTCTGTTGCTCCAGCTCGGTCCATATCTGGCGCTGCTCGGCGGCAGCCACCCCGCTCGACAACGACAGGACAAGGCAGACGAACAGCGCGGCACTCAGGCGATGGCTCTCTTTTGTCATGATGGTGGTCCCTCGCGTTGGATCCGTCTCGGCAATAGCAGCTCGAGGTGCACATGGTCAACGAGGAGACGGCTCCAGATCATTCCCGGCGGAACAAGCCCGTTGTACCGCCCGCCGTTTCTCATTACTGTATTTCGAGGCGTCGGTTCTTCGCCCCTTGGGCTATCTTCTGTCGGCAGGAACACCGGCATGAGACGGATCGCACCCCTTTGCATCCTCACCATCTCCCTGGTGTTGTCCGGGGCGGTCGCTGCCGTGCGGCCCGAGGTGTCCGACGAGCCATCCGGTTACGAGCTGTCCGGACAGGTGTCGGTTCCAACGGGAATGAGACCGGCAGGGATCGCGGTGCTGGTGGTCGACTCGGGGCTCTACACCACTACCGACGCAGAAGGATCGTTCGGCCTGCCTCCGCTACCGAGCGGTCCCTACGACCTGCTGTTGCTCCGGGAGGACCTCAGGGACAAGACGGTGTCGGTGGAGGTCGAGCAGGAGGATCTTCACCTGGTGATCGCCATGGAGCCGGCAGCGCTTCTCACCGGTCACCTCTTGCTGGAAAACCCCGCCGATCCGCTCCAGGGATCGACCGTGACCTTTGCCGATCGGTCCACCCAGACCGACGAGGAGGGTTGGTATCTGCTCGATCTGGGCCAGAACGAACCGTCGACCGTGCGTTTCGAGCGCGAGGGATATCTGGCGGCGGAGGTCACGCTGGCCGTCCGGGGAATGGACCGCCTGGATGTGGAGCTCCAGGCCGCCGGAGAGCACCGGCTGACCGGTACGGTGGGCGACGGCCTCGAGCCGGTCTTGGGCGCCCAGGTTTTGTTCCAGGGTTCCGAGGCTTCTGAGCCCCGGGAGCAGCAGACAGATGAGGGAGGCCGGTTCCAGTTCGAGCGCTGTCCACCCGGGAGCTATCGGCTGGTGGTCACCGCCCCCGGTTTTGAGCGGGTGGTGGTGGATCCCCTTGCGCTTTTTTCGGACCTCGACCTGAAGGTGATCTTGACTTCGGTGGTGCTGAGCGAGCTGCCGTCCTGTACGACAAGTGGCCGCATCTCCTTGCGGACCAGCCGGCAGCGTACGACCTGGTTGCTGCTGTCGATCGGGCTGCTGGCGGGCCTCTGCCGGAGGAGGCGTGTTGAAAATATGGATTGACTTCACCAAAACCGGTCGATACGGTATCTTCCTTGGTGTTTGCCCGGCATCGCTCCGGGTCTGGTCACCGGGCCACCTGGAGCAACAGTAACCACCCGCGCCGCAATCGGCGGTTGTCCTTGGGGAGGAAGCCTTGAATAAGAAACAGCTGGATGAGTTCAAGGCCATATTGGAGGCCCAGCGCTCGCGGATCATCGAGAACGCCAAGCGGACGCTCAAGACCGAGATCGAGCTGTCCAACGATGACCTGCCCGACGAGATGGACATGGCCTCCTCGGTCTATGAACAGAACCTCTCCCTGCGCCTGCGGGGCAGAGAGCGGCTCCTGCTCGACAAGATCGAGCTGGCGCTGCAGCGCATCAAGGATGGCGAATACGGAATCTGCGAGGAGTGTGGCGGCAAGATCGGACTCTCCCGCCTGCGCGCCCGTCCGGTCACCACCTTGTGCATCAACTGCAAGGAAGAGCAGGAACGCCGCGAGAAAGCCTACGTCTGATGGGCTCCTTTCGGCCGTTGACCCGTCCGTCGACCTCCTGTGCCCCCTTGCCGAGGCCGCTCCGACCGAGCGGCCTCGTTTTTCGTTTCCGCTTGCCGGCGGGTGCCATGGCCAAACCTTCCTCATCTCCCGGACGCCCCGACACACCGCCTTCACTGATCCGTAATCTCGCCACTACCCTCGGTGGCCTGGGGATCTCTGGGATGCTCGCCATCCTGGCCCTGGGCTGTCTCGGCCAGGTCGATGGCGGTGGCTCCGGCCGGCGACCTGGAGAGATGGAACCGGACATCCAGACCGACGCCGGTGACCTCCCTCTGGACGGTCTGTTTCGACCGGATGGGGAGGATGGTGACATCCAGGCCGATGGCGCGGGCGATGGAAACCCGGATGACATGCCGTCGACCGTGGTGGTGACCGGGACGGTCACCTACCAGGACCACCCCTACGGTCCGGATGGGTTCGCCGAGGAGACCGTGCAGCTCCCGCTGCCGTTCGCCAGGCTGAACCTGGTGCGGATGCCGGACAACGTCATCCTGGGCATCACCGACACCGACGAGCAGGGCCATTTTGCCTTCGATCCTGCCCCCTTGACCGAGAACCTGGTCCAGCTCCGCGTCCTCTCCGAGGTGTCTCGCCCTCGCTACAGCCTGTCGGTTGTCAATCGCTCGCGAGGGAGGGTCTACCAGTTCATCGAGGAAGGCTACCTGCTGGCTTCGGCCGAGGATTCGCCGGTCGAGATGGAGATCGCCATCCAGGGGGACCAGGTGGCCCCTGCTTTCAACATCCTGGACGTCGCCAGCGGTGGCCTGGATTTCTTGGTGTCCATCATGCCGGATTCTGGAACCGACCTCCCCCAGCTGACCGTGCTCTGGGAGGACGGCAAACCCTCTCCCTGCGGCACCTGCTACTACCTCGATTTCATCGACCTGCAAGGATCGACCGAAGATCCGGACGGCTACGATGACGACATCATCCTCCACGAGCTGGGCCACTTCGTCCAGGAGCACCTGAGCATCCAGGACACGCCGGGAGGCGAGCACGACGGCTCACCCACCAACCCCCTGCTGGCCTACTCGGAAGGGTTCGCGACCTTCTTCTCCTGCTGGGTCCGCCAGTCGCCCACCTACCAGGACTACCTGACATCAGGATGGAAGTTCCGGGAGCACGAGACCCTGCCGGAGGAGTACCTGGGTACCAGCAACGGAGCGATCAACGGGCTGGTCTCCGAGATCCTGGTGACCACCGTGATGTGGGACCTGTTTGACGAGTACTCCGCCGCAGAACCGTTCGACCTGTTGAGCGGCAACGGCCTGTTGGCCGGGACCCTGTTTCAGGCCCTGCTGGCGACCGACCGGCTGGACCTGGGCGTTGCAGGGGCAGACCTGGCCGACTTCATCGAGGCTGCCCGCTGCCTTCTGGAGGAGGATCAGCCTCTCCGGCAGATCGTCGAGGAGGTGGAGTACCCGTTTGACTTCTCCCAGCCACCGGACTGTCCCTGACCGCCGCTGGATCAGCCAGAATGGAGCGGCAGGCGGAGAGGGGAGGTTTCGTGAACGCGGGCGCGATGGGGATCGGATCTGCACTGTTCGCCCAGGCTGCAGCCATAGCGGAGGACCATGGACCAGACCTTGTTTCCCAGAACGGATCGGACGGCGCTGGTCGTCATCGATATCCAGGAAGGGCTGTTGGCGGCCATTCCCGAATCTGCCGGACAGCGGCTGGTGAAGTCCAACCGGGTGCTGCTGGAGCTGGCTTCCATCTACGAGATGCCGGTGTTCTACACCGAGCACTACCCGCGGGGGCTCAAGGCCACCATCCCGGCATTGCACCCGCTTCTGGAAGGTTGCCCGAGGGTGGTCAAGACCGAGTTCTCCGCCTGCCATAACCCCGACTTCCAGGAGCAGGTGGTCCGCAGACTTCCCGAGGATGTGATCTTGACCGGGATCGAGACCCATATCTGCATCCTGTTGACCGCCATCGACCTGTTGGGCTTCGGCTTCCGGGTTTTCGTGCCCGCAGATGCGGTAGCCAGCCGTTCCCACGACCACTGGCAGAATGGTCTGTCGCTGCTGGAGCGGGCCGGAGCCATCGTGACCAACACCGAGTCCCTGGTCTTTCAGCGCCTGGGAAAGGCCGGCGGCGACCACTTCAAGCGGATGCTGGAGGTTCTGAAATAACGCCATGAGGGGTCAAGTCGTCGATTGGTGGGCGTCATGAGGGGTCAAGTCGTCGATTGGTGGATTATCTCGTCAAGCTCTTCTCTGGCTCTTTCTAGCATGCGGTTTTCCCATC
>JAFGEP010000136.1 GCA_016931535.1 Bradymonadales bacterium | reverse complement strand
GGTCGAACCAGAGCAGATCACGACACCCTCTCGGGTTCCGGGCGCCGAGAATGATGCCACAGGCACCGTCCGGGGCAGGTGGGTCGACCGGGAGCGGATCAAGGCCGCCTTTCGGGCCCCGCCCGACGAGAACCCGGTGCGCATCCTGGTGGCCACCGACGCCGCCTCCGAGGGATTGAACCTGCAGGACCACTGCCGCTACCTCATCCACTGGGAGATCCCCTGGAACCCCAACAAGATGGAGCAGCGAAACGGCCGTGTCGACCGCCACGGCCAGAAGGCCCAGGATGTCTTCTGCCACCACTTCGTCTACCAAGGCTGGGAGGACCAGCAGTTCCTCGACGTCGTGGTGGACAAGGTGCGGACCCAGCGGGCCGACCTGGGCAGCGTCGGCGACGTCATTGCCGCCCAGGTCGAGCAGGCGCTGAGAGGGGAGCGGGCCTTCATCCAGAGCCCGGACGATCGCCGCAGGCGCCTCCGTGACGAGATCCGGAGCGAGGTGGTGACCCAGGATCGCATCCGCGCTCTTCAGCACGAGCTCTCCAGGGCCCGCCGCGTCTGGCACCTGTACCCGGATACCCTGCGGCTGGTCCTCGACGAGGCCCTGCACCTGGTGAACCATCCCGGTCTGGAGCCGGTGGAGGACCCGGACCGGGCAAGCACGGGCTGGCTCCTGCGGAGCCTTCCCGACGCCTGGGCCGAGTGCCGTCCGTTCATCACGGATGCCAGGGGGCGGCTCTTGAAGCTGGTCTTCGACGAGCAGCTCGCCAGGGACAGAAAGGACGCCACCCTCATCCACCTGGACCATCCCCTGATGAAGCGCGCCCTGGCCGTGTTCCGGGCCAACCTCTGGTCGGTGGGCCTGCACGAGTCGCACCAGCTCGCCCGGGTGTCGTACCGCGTGCTGGCCGATCGGGAGCTGGACCGTCCCGCGGTCCTGCTGGTGTCCAGGCTCGTTGCCATCAGCCGGCTCGGCCACAAGCTCCACGAGGAGCTTCTCGTCACCGGCGGCGAGATCCAGGAGGAGTCGATCCGCCCGCTCGAGCCCGACCGCTTGCAGGAGCTGCTCGACCTTGACGGGCAACACCCGCCCCTGCCTTCGGGCATCGCCCAGCTCCTGAGACGCTTCTTCCCGGCTCACGAGAGGCAGCTCGGCTCGGCGCTCGAAGGTCAGGTCAAGGAGCGGGACAAGGAGCTGCGCTCACAGTTGCGCCGGCGAGGCACCGAGGAAGCCGGCCAGGTGAGGGCGCTCATCGACGAGCGGGTGAAGGAGATCGAGAAGCGGATCAAGACCATGGAGAAGGGGATGGGCGGCTTCCAGCTCGAGCTGTTCGACACCGTCGAGCGCGACCAGTTCCAGCGCGACCTGAGCTGGCTCAAGGGCCGCTCCGAGCAGCTCACCCGGGAACGCGAGACCGAGCCGGTAGCGGTCAAGGAACGCTACGTCCTCAGGGACGATCCGCGGGCCTTTCCCCTGTGCCTGCTCTACCTGCTCCCCGAGAGCCTGGTCGGGGGAGGTAGGTAGCCATGGCCAACCATGCAGACTGGCTCTCCCTGGTCCACCTCGATGGCCTGGTCGTCTCCGAGCCGGTGCTCGAGGAGCGCTTCCCGGGCGGTCCCCAGCCAGTCACCCAGGGGATGCACTACTGGTTCAGGCGGCAGGCCGAGCGCTACCGGGTGTCCCGCGCTCATTCCGATCCCGAGGCCCGGGCCACCGGCGCGCACCTCTGGATCGACTTCCTCCTGGAACAGATCCTCGAGTTGCCCCGCTCGGCCTGGCTGAAGGCCGGCGAGGTCCCCGACGGGCTGAGGGTGCATCTCGAGGAGTTCTCGCAGGAGCTGCGGCCGGACCGCGTGCTCATGCGCAACGCGGAGCCGGTTCTTCCGGTGGCGATCGTCCCGCCCGATCAGGGTCTGGACCGCCGCGACCGCCGTGAGGGACGCTGGAAGGCATCCCCCACGACCAAGCTCGACCGCCTGCTCCGCGAGACCGGTAACCCACTGGGCCTGGTCACCAACGGCGACGACTTCCGCCTGGTCCATGCCCAGGCCGGGCTCAACACGGGCCACATCACCTGGTCCAGCCGCATCCTGGTCGAGGAGAAGGCCACCCTCGACGCCTTCTACTCCCTGCTCGGCCGCGACCTGCTGCTCCCGGCCAACGACGAGGCTCTCACCCTCGCCGACCTGTGCCGCATCTCCCAGGACCGCCAGATCGAGGTCGCCGACCAGCTCGGTGTGCAGGTGCGAAACGGCCTGGAGCGGCTCATCTGGGCCTGGGACGCCGCCGATCGGGCGACGGACGGCAGGCTCCTGGGAAGCCTGAGCGAGGATCGCATCTACGAGATGGGCCTGGTGGTCATGATGCGCCTGGTCTTCCTGCTCTATGCCGAGGAGCGCAACCTGTTGCCCCACGGCGAGGTGCTCTACGACCAGGGCTACGGCCTGACCTACCTCTGGCACCGGCTTTTACGGCAGAAGCGCGAGGATCCGGTGGGGCTCGCACAGTCCCACGACGCCTGGAACCGCTTTATCGCCACCTGCCGGCTGGTCCACCGGGGTTGCAGCCACCCGGACCTTTCGCTCCTGGCCTATGGCGGACGGCTCTTCGACCCGGCGCGCTTCGAGGTGCTGGAGCACCCGGACTGCAAGGTGACGAACCGCACCCTGTACGAGGTCCTGCACCGCTTGCTCTTTGCCAGGCAGAGCAGGGGTGGCGACCCTCAGCGCGTGGGCTACTGGTCCATCGACGTCGAGCAGATCGGTTATATCTACGAGGGGTTGCTCGATCACCGCTGCGCCCGGGCGGGCGACGTGCCCGTGGTCAAGCTCAGGGGTGCGGGCGAGGCCTCCCTGCCCGTGGTCGAGCTGGAACGCCTGAGCCGGGACGAGCGGGTCCAACGGGTGGTCGAGGAGACGGGCCGCAAGGAGGACTCGGTCAGGGAAGCCCTGGATCGGCCGGTGCCGAGCCCCCAGGAGCTCGATGAGCTTGCGATTCTCCCGCCGGCCGTGGTCGAACGGGTGCGTCCCTTTGCCGGCATCATCCAGTGCGACGAGGTGGTGCCGCCGGGCTGGCGCTTCCTGACCACCGGCAAGAGCCGCCGAGCCTCGGGCGCCCACTACACGCCGCAGTCGCTCACCGAGCGCATCGTCCGCGCTACCCTGGAGCCCCTCGTCTACCGCCAGCTCGAGGGCAGGCAGGGGGTGCCGGTGGAGCCTCGCGAGGTCAAGACGCCGAGGGAGCTCCTGGCCCTCAAGGTCTGCGACATCGCCATGGGCTCGGGCGCCTTCCTGGTGCAGGCGGTGCGCTACCTCGGCGATCGCCTGGTCGAGGCCTGGGATCGGGCCCTCGTCCGCGCGCACGAGAAGGACCCCGCCATCCTGCTCTCGATGCCCCACGCCGATCCCATGCAGGACGGCGAGGGCGACCGTCCCATCGACCCGGAGAAGCGCGGCGAGATGATCCTCTGGGCCAGGCGGTATGTCGTGGAGCGCTGCATCTACGGGGTGGACGTCAACCCCCTGGCGGTGGAGATGGCCAAGCTGTCCCTGTGGTTGACCACGCTCGCGAAGGACCGGCCCTTCACCTTCCTCGACCATGCGCTGAGGTGCGGCGACTCCCTGGTAGGGGTGGACCTCGACCAGCTCCGGACCTGGTCTCTGGACCGCAAGGGGTGCGGCCTGCCTGCCTTCGAGCCCCTGGCTCGGGCCGCCCTGGACGAGGCGCTCTCGCTCCGGCAGGAGCTGGAGCGGATCGCCGTGATCGAGGCCGCCGACTCGGAGCACAAGCAGGCCCTGCACGAGAAGGCCGAGGCGGCCATCGGGCGGGTACGCCTGGCGGCCGATCTGATCGTGGCGCCCTGCTTTGCCGAGGAGAAGGCGGGCAAGCAGGCCGAGCTGCGCGACGATCTGCTGAACCGCTTCAGCTCGGCCCGAGACGAGGCCGAGTGGCAGGAGCTGGCAGGCGACCGCAAGCGCCTGCTGTCCGACCGGCGGACCTTTCACTGGCCCCTGGAGTTTCCCGAGGTGTTCCTGGGGGAAGTATCGCCCGGTGGCGGCTTCGACGCCATCGTGGGCAATCCGCCCTTCGTGGGTGGGCAGTTCATCCGCCGGCAGCTCGGCGAACGGACGCTCGGCTACCTCAGGGAGCGCTGGCCCCAGAGCCATGGGACCGCCGACCTCGTCGCCTTCTTCTTTCTACGCGCCTTCGAGAACCTGCGCCCGGGCGGAGCCTTCGGGCTCATCGCCACCAACACCATCGGCCAGGGCGATACCCGGGAGAGCGGTCTCGACCGGATCGCCGCCGAGGGGGGCACGATCTATCAGGCGGTGCCGCGCATGCCCTGGCCGGGGCTGGCCGCGGTCAACGTCAGCGTGGTGCACGTCTGCAAGGGACCGTGGCATGGGGCGCTGCAGCTCGACGGCCAGGAGGTGGCGACCGTCTCTACCTCTCTCGATGCCAGCGGTCTGTCGGGGACGCCCGAGAGGCTGGCGCAAAACCAGGACAAGAGCTTTCAGGGCTCCAACGTGCTTGGGCTGGGCTTCACCATGAGCCCCGAGGAGGCCCGGGCGCTCATCGAGAAGGACCCGAAAAACGCCGAGGTGCTGTTCCCCTACCTCAATGGAAAGGACCTCAATACCAGTCCCGATCAGTCACCCAGCCGCTGGGTGATCAACTTCTTGGACTGGCCTCTGGAGAAGGCCGAGCAGTATCCCGACTGCATGGCCATCGTCAGGGAGAAGGTGAAGCCGGAGAGGATGGGAAAATCCTACAGTAAGTCTGCAAGAGAAAGATGGTGGCAGTACGAACGATATCGACCGGAGCTCTACCGTGCCATCGCCCCGCTGGAGAGGGTGCTGGTGGTGGCGAGAGTGAGTAGAACTGTTGCTTTTGTGTGGGTGCCCAAAGGCTGGGTGTATAACGAAAAAACCATCATATTCGCCACTGCAAACGATCAAGTGTTTTCAGTACTCCAGTCTGCAGCGCACACAAACTGGGCCTGGAAATATAGCTCAACACTCAAGACTGATCTCAACTACGCCCCCTCCGACTGCTTCGAGACCTTCCCCTTCCCCCAGACCCTCACCGACTACCACCAGTCCGCCCTCGAACGCATCGGCGAGGAGTATCACGAGCACCGGCGCCGGATCATGCTGTCCAACAACGAGGGTTTGACGAAGACCTACAACCGCTTCCACGACCCGGAAAGCGAGGACGAGGCCATCTGGCGTCTCAGGGAGCTGCAGGTCGAGATGGACAACGCCGTGCGCGACGCCTACGGCTGGACTGACCTCGCTCTGGAGCACACCTGGGCCAAGGTCGTCAGCGCCGAGGAGGTCAAGGACCGGAGCACGGGCAAGGTCCGGACGGTCGAGAAGGTGGACTGGCGCTACGGCATCTCCGAGCGGGCGAAAAACGAGGTGCTCCGCCGCCTCCTGGAGCTGAACCACCGGATCCACCGGGAGGAGGCGGCCGCGGGGCTACCCGTGAAAGCGGCGGCACCACAGCCCGAGGAGCCGTTTCTGTTGGCCCAGGCGCCAGAACGGACTCGAGAGTGCCCGCGGACCAGGGCATCCAAACGCCTGCCACCATCGGCGCAAGCCAGCCTGGACCTGGGCGTCGGGGATCTGCCGATCTTCCAGCTCGCGGAGAAGAGAACCGCTCCAATCGGATCCGGCACCGCTCCGGTATTTACCGAGGCCGTGGGACCAAAAACCGGATCCGGCACAGTCCCGATATCGGCCACGGGCGTGGGCCCTGAAGCCGGTTCTGGCACTGCCCCGGTATCGGCCACGGGCGTGGGACCTGAAGTCGGTTCCGGCAGTGCCCCGGTATCGGCCACGGGCTTGGAACCTCCAGCCGGATCCGGCACAGTCCCGATATCGGCCGAGGCGACCAGCCCACCTTCCAGACCCAACAGCTCGCCGACATCTGCCGAGGACTTCTACACCTCCTATGCGTTGTCAGAAGACGCCCTCTCCCTTCTCCAAGCCCTGCGGCAAGCCCAGGACTGGCAGAGTAAGGCCCAGCTCCTCGCTCTGTCCGGCATCGAACCGGGCCGATGGACCGCCGCCATCAACCGGCTCCTCGACGCCGGCCTGGTGGAGAGGCAGGGGGAGAAACGCGGGGCGAGGTACAGGTCGAGGCGCTGAGCCGGCAAGGGTTGCAATACTAAATTTGGTATAGTATATTGCAGATATGTGGGAGATTCTCGAACACCGAAAGGTCGCCAGGCGTCTGCCGCGAATGCCCGTGGAGGTTCTCAAGAGGTACGAGAAGTGGAAGGACATCGTCCGGATCTCGGGGCCATCTGGATTGAGGCTCATCAAAGGCTTTCACGATGAAGCGCTCCAGGGTGAATGGTTGGGCCACCGCTCCTCCCGGCTTGGCGATCGGTTCCGGGTGATCTACCGGATCGAGGCGGAAGAGGTGCTGGTCCTGGTGATCGACTTGACCGCCCACGACTATGACAGAAGGTAGACCATGAACAGAAAAGAGTTCCGTAAAGCCGAAAAGGCAATCGACGTCTCGGTCGGCGAGTCGGTGCGGATCATCCGGGAGCTTCAAGGGCTCACCCAGGTCGCGCTCGCCGGCCTCACCAGCATCCCCCAGTCGACCATCTCGGCCATCGAGAACGATCGGGTGAAGCTCGGCCTGGAGCGGGCCAAGGTGCTCGCGCGGGCTCTCAAGTGCCACCCATCCGTGCTGGTGTTCCCGAGCTGGGATGTCGAAAAGGAGTCGGCCGCCTGACGGACCGGCGGTCGGCATACGCGCCCCAGCTCCGTCGAGCCCCTTTGCCCGAGATTGCCCCATGACTCTCAACCCCGTGCAGTTCGGCACCGAAGTCATCGACCAGTTCGGCCGCTACCTGATGACCACCTTTCCCATCGCCGACCGCGACATGGAAGAGCAGGTGCGCGCGTTCCTGAGGCACGGCATCGGCGGGGAACGGCTGATCGCCAAGGGACCCTACGTCTACCTCAACCGCCCCTTCGAGCAGGGGCCGTCGGTCGCCGAGCTGTGCGCGGGTGACCAACCCGGGCTCCACCGGGCCATCGTGAGCATCTTCCCTTACGAGAGCGTGCACAAGCACCAGGAGCTGGCGCTCACTGCGATCAAGGCGGGCAGGCACACGGTGGTGGCCACCGGCACCGGATCGGGCAAGACCGAGGCTTTCCTGCTCCCCATCATCGATCATTGCCTCGGCCTCCGGGACGGGAGCGCACGCGAGGGCGTGGTGGCGGTCATCGTCTACCCCATGAACGCCCTGGCCGACGACCAGCTTCGAAGGCTCAGGCCGATGCTCGCCGGGACCCGCATCACCTTCGGCCGCTACACGGGAGTCACCCCCGAGGACGGCGAACCGGACCAGGGGCGCTTGAGCTCGTCTCGCGCGTACACCCGCGAAGAGCGCGAGCTCCTGGCTGCCGGCAAGGAAGAGAAGGTCCCCATTCCCTGGGAGGAGTGCTACAGCCGCGCCGAGCTCAGGGAGAGGCAGCCGCGCATCCTCCTGACCAACTACAGCCAGCTCGAGTACCTCTTGCTCAGGGACAAGGACCTGGACCTGTTCCGGGCGGCACCCCTGAGGTTCATGGTCTTCGACGAGGTCCACACCTACACCGGTGCCCTGGGCTCTGAGATGGCCTGCCTCATCCGCCGGCTCAGGCACGTGGCGCGAAAGGGCGTCGGCGACATCGTCTGCATCGGCACCTCGGCCACGGTGCAGGAGAGCGAGAGCCGCATCGACGCCACGCGTCCCACCACGACCTTCGCCTCCCGGCTCTTCGGGGTGCCGGCCGATCGGGTCGAGCTGGTCACCGAGCACTACAGGCGCCTGGCGCCGGGCGACAGGGGGCTGACAGTTCCGCCGCCCCCCGAGCAGCCCCGGACGATCCTGGAGCAGCTCCTGGTGGCATCTCGCGACCTGCAGCTCCAGGACGAAATCCTCGACCTGACGCCCCCGATCCTCGCCCAGGCAGAGGCGCTGTGCGGTCGAGTGGCTCCACCCGCTCCGACCGTCATGGAGCGGGTAGCGGAGCTACTGGCCGGCAACCGGGTGGTGGCCACACTGTCGGACGTGTTCAAGAGCCCCAGCCTGCTGTCGCTCGCCTTGCCCCGGATCCGGGTCCTGGATCGCCAGCGCGTCGAGGATGACGATCTGGTGGCGGAGCTGTTGTGCTACCTCATCCTGGGAGCCCTGGCGCGCAGGGACGGCGAGCCCGTCTTGAGGCCAAGGCTGCACTACTTCGTCCAGGGTTTCCACGGCCTGGGTTGCTCCCTCGGCGCCGACGGAAAGCCCAGGATCCATTTCGACGCCGAGGCTGGCCACGACCCGCAGGGAGCCATGGTCTACCCCTTGTCCCTGTGCCGTTCCTGCG
Organism: Bradymonadales bacterium; assembly: GCA_016931535.1. GTDB lineage: Bacteria > Myxococcota_A > Bradymonadia > JAFGEP01 > JAFGEP01 > JAFGEP01. Next base: position 13,671 of record JAFGEP010000136.1, on the reverse strand, counting down.
GCCAGCACTACTTCCGCCTGGTGGCCTCGGAGGTGTTCAACGAGGGGGGCGTGGGCGTCAACCTCACCCGCATTCCCTCGAGGGACGCCCCGCCGGCCCCGGGAGAGATGCCGGTCTACCTCACCGACGCCCTGGTGGCCCGGGAAGAGGAGGACGGGGAGCAGGAGCCCTCCAGCAAGGCCTACCTGTGCCGCCTGTGCGGGACCCTCCACGACGTCCACTCCCCGCGGTGCTTGAACGGCAAGTGCAGCCAGAGCGGAACCCTGGTGGGGGTGATCCGGTCCGACGGGGACATGAAGAGCTGCCTTGCCTGCGGCACGGCCGCCAAGGGTTACGAGGAGATCGTGACGCCGGTGCGCTCCAGCGAGGTGGCCGACGTGACCATCCTGGCCGGCTCCATGCTGTCCGCCATGCACGAGGAGCCGCTGCAGAAGCTGCTCATCTTCGCCGACAGCCGCCAGGACGCCGCCTTCCAGGCCGGCTGGATGGAAGAGCGCTCGCGGCGGTTCCGCCTGCGCCACCTGCTGTACGGCACGCTGGCCGGCGACCCGGAGCGCACCTGGTCTTTGGAGCGGCTCTCGGAGCACATGGTGGATCGGGCCAAGGAACAGGGCATCTTGAGGCCCGGGGTGTGGGACGACGACGACAACCTGACCCGGATCCGATGGTTTCTGCTCGAGGAGTTCGCCTCCTCGGGACAGCGCCGCAACAGCCTCGAATCGCTGGCGCTGGCCGAGGTGTGCCTGAGCGGGATCGGCCGTGACGACGCTCCCCTGTTCTACGCCGAGTGGGCCGGCCGGCTCGGCACCACGGAGGAGGGGCTCGAGCACCTCGTGCGGCTGGTCCTGGATTACTACCGGCGCAGGGGGGTGGTCTCCGATCCGCTCCTCTGTCGCAAGTGGAGCGATCGCGACCTGGAGGTGAGAAAGGGGCTGGTGACCACCTACGACCAGTACCGTCCCCAGGCGCTGGTGTTCGCAAAGGACTCGCGAGCCAGCTACACCCGGGGGTGGATTGCCAGAAACGGCCGATCGGGCGCCCAGGACATCTTTCGCCGGGGGATACCGGGCGGTGACGAGGTGGACTCCAGGGTCAGGGACCAGTTCTTCGAGGAGCTGTGGGAATGGCTGAAGGGCGAGGAGGTCCTGGTGCCCACCACCTTGACCTACAAGCACGCCGGCCGGCAGGTCCCGCTCCAGATCCAGGGGGGAACCCACCAGATCCATGTCGACCGGATCGGCGTGCGCCTGACCGACAGGAGCCACCTCTGTCCCTCCTGCCGGCGGGCCCAGTCCGTCTCGACCCCCACGGGGGCCTGTCCCGAGTACGGGTGCAAGGGAACGCTGAGAGAGAGGGGCCGGGACCCGGAGCACTACGACGTGTACCAGTACACCCGGACCCGCTTCGTCCCCCTCAAGACCTGGGAGCACTCGGCGCAGGTGCCCAAGGAGAAGCGGGTGGCCATCGAGCGGGAGTTCAAGCGGGAGACCGGCGGGCAATACAACTGCCTGGTCTGCACTCCCACCCTGGAGCTGGGCGTGGATATCGGAAAGCTGGAGATGGTGCTGATGCGCAACGTGCCGCCCACGCCGGCCAACTATGCCCAGCGGGCCGGACGGGCAGGACGGCGCCACCGCATCGCCGTCGTCTTCACCCACTGCCCCGGAAACGCTCACGGCCGGTACTTCTTTGCCGACCCCGTGAGCATGATCGCGGGCGAGATCCGGGTGCCGGCCTTCTCCATGCGCAACGAGCCCTCCATCCGCAAGCACGCGCACTCGGCCATCCTCACCGCGCTGCGCCAGTTGGCTTCGGCGGACGGAAAGGCCGTCCTGGAGCGCGCCTTCCCGCCCTTCATCTGGGCTTACTTCTGCGAACGGATCCCGGATGGCGACACCTGGCGTCCCCGCTACCTCTCGAAACCGCCCGACCTCGCCGAGCTGGGGCAGCTCGTGGACTGTCATCGCGAGGCGATCCTGACCGGCTTGCGCGAGGTGTTCAGGGCGACCTGGCCGGCGGACGAGGCGCAGGCGGTCTCGGACGATGTCCTGGCGGCTTACCTGGACCGGTTTTACCCGGACCTGATGTCGCACGTGAGCCGCCTTTTCGACGAGGTCCAGACCTACCGCCGGGAGCTGAAAAATCTGCGCGCCGAGGAGGACGCGGGGCTGGGCCTCACCGACGAGCAGGAGACCCACCGGCGCCGGCTCAACCATGCCCTGCGGACCTTGCAGGACGACAAGCGGCAGGCCAGCTACACCCTCAGCTACCTGAGCATGGACGGCTTCTTCCCTGGATATGCCATGGCCCGGGAGAGCGTCACCGCCCAGTGCTTGAATCCCTACCTGGAGGTCTCCAGGCCCGCGGCTGTCGCCCTGAGGGAGCTGACCCCGGCCAACTTCGTCTATGCCGACAAGAACGTGTTCCGGGTGCGCAAGCTGAACTTCCAGAAGAGCCGGGCTGCCGACGAGCAGACCCTTCACGCCGTGACTCATCGAACCCTGGCCTTCGACCCGGTCAACAAGCGGATCTTCGAGAAGGGTGGCGGCCCGGTGGAGGGAGGGCAGGTCAAGGAGCCGGTCGAGTTCGGGTCGATCCACCTGACCGACGTGGAGATGCAGCAGAAGCAGGACATCGACGACCGCGAGAGGGACCGCCACCGGGTGGGATTCCGCATCTATGGCTCGGTGCTTGCCCGCCATTCCGGCGGCCGGGAGGGGAAGATCGGCCCCTACACCTGCCGGTCCTTGCGCCAGCAGCTCATTCGCCTGGTCAACCTGGGGGCACCCCGAACGGGAGAGCCGGGCTTCAGCCTGTTTCCCATATGCTCCGTGTGCGGTTCCACCCGCTCCCCCTCGGCGACCGAAGGGGAGCGCCAGCAGTTCGAGCAGAGCCACACCAGGCTCCACGGCCGGAAGACAACGGGGAACTACGCCCTGCACGTGGAGTTCAGCTCGGACACGCTCCAGATCGGGCCCTTCAAGGAGCACGGCCTGGCGGTCAACCTGTTCGAGTCCATCCGCATCGGGGCCGGGCTGGTGCTGGACATGGGCACCACCGAGGTGGAGGGCTTCACCGTCAGCGACGCGCAAGGCCTCGTCTGGACCATCCTCTACGATCCCATGCCGGGCGGGTCCGGTTTTTTACCCCTCATCGCAACCTACTGGGAGGTGCTGTGCGAGCGCGCTCGCGGTGCCCTCGAAACCTGCTCCTCCGAGTGTGATAGCGCCTGCTACGGCTGCCTGAAGCACTTTCGCAACCAGCAGGACCACGAGGTCTTGAACCGCCACACGGCCATCGAGCTGCTGGGGGACCTGATGCAACCCATCGTCTGGACCCACGACATCCCCCATGTGATCGAGCAACCCGGTGTGGACGCGCGCATGACCGACAGCGACGCGGAGCTGGATTTCGCCAGCATCTGCCGGAAGCGGAAATTCCCCGTGCCGCCCAGGTCCCAGTACCGGGTATCTTTCGAAGACGGGAGCTACACGCTGGCCGATTGGGCGTATCCGGAGCAGAAGGTGCTGGTTTTCATCGACGGCATGAGCAAGGGGTTGCACGGCGATCCCGACAGGCGGCGGCGGGACAAGCTCTTGAGGGCGAAGGCCAAGTTGAAGGGATACCAGGTGGTGGAGATCACCGCCGAGGCGCTGGGCGACGAGGGCAGCCTGGGGGTGAGCATGGAGGAGCTGGCGCTGTTTTTGGGGGTCGAGTGTCCCCTCCCGCTTAACCTGATCAGCCAGACAGCCCTCTATCCAGATTTGAACCACCGCATCTCGTCGTCCATTAACGGAAGACGTGGACGGGATGCCGACAAGCGGGGTGGCCCCCTGGATGATATGGAATAGCGGGCCGTTCTCGGGGAGCAGTCTGTACAAAAGCAGGAAAGACGGCGATCCCGTCTACCTGGGGCAACGTCCGGGTCAGGGGTGGCATGTCCATGGGTTCACGCCGATCCGGCTGCACTTGGTGAAAGAAGGGGCAGCGGTTCAGCGTCTATTCGACACTTTCCGCGGACCGGTTCCGCCGGAGCCAGGGAAATAGCGCCCTTGGGTCGGGGCTACCCCTCGGTTTTGTGTCGATCCAGGGACCAGCTCTTTGGTAGTACGGGTAGCTTCATAACCCACAACAGCTCTTCCTGGGCCGAGGTCAGCTCGGTACGCTGCCCGTAGGCTTGGGTACCCTGCTGCACCCTCTGGACCTTCAGACCGGTCATATGCTTGTCTGTCTGCATGAACTCATAACCGGTTTGTATTTCCATCAGCCGCAGGCAGTTGCAGGCCAGGATCACCAGCATTACATGAGCTCGGATACGTCGATCGGCTCGATGGTAACTGGGACGCAGCTTCAGGGGACCCTCGTGTTCCTTTTCAGCTGCCTGGTGGGGGGGTGAACCTGGAGAGCGGGGATCCGATCCGCGAAAAAGACGTGCTAACAGCCGACGGAGCCGCCGGTTTCCGGCAACTGCGAGGTGACATCCGGCCTATGCCGGCTTGATCAGCTCCCAGGCGATGCCGCCGCTCTTGGGCCCGAACCCCTTGACCGAACCGATCAGGCCAACCGCCTCCTCCCTGGCGTTCCGGGCGACCAGGTCGTACAGGCCATCGAGCTGGCCGGACTGAGCGGCCTGGGCCAGGCTGATGATCCGGGGGGCGATGATGTAGGTGATGCCGCCCCGGTCGTAGCCGGCCTGCTTCATCAGGTTCCCGACCTCCTGGACGCCCAGGCCGGCCACCCGCCCGGTGTCGCCCAGGCCGGCCTGACGGACGGCGCCGCGCAACTCCCAGGCCTTCTCGAGGGAGTAGGAGTAGGTGGCCAGCGCGGCGATGACCAGCGGTTCGACCTGTTCGGCTGTGAGCGCCATGGTGATCTCCTTCCGGTGCTGTGTCCGTCGTTCTTCTTTGTCTCCCGGCCGCGAAGTTCGATCGAACTGGATAGCAGGAGAGCCGATCGATCACAAGCGAGATGGAATACGACACTCATAGCCGCGTGCATCGTCTCGGCCAACAACCACCAGTCAAAACCGTACAATAGAGCCTCGTTCAGCCCTACACCACTCTTTTTCTGAAAAAATCGCTTTTATTCAGCAGATAGCTCCAAAGGGACCAGCTCTTCGGTGGTACAGGCAGCTTCATCGCCCGCAACAGCTCTTCCTGTGCCGACGCGATCTCGGTGTGTTGCCAGCAGTCGGACAAGTTCGGAGCAAGAGCGCCGTCCGAACGAGCTTCGGGCTGCGCTCGGATGCTATGCGCAACGGTGGGTCCAGTGGTGCCGAGGCGGATTGTACGATTGGCTCGAGCCACAAGGGGGATGCCGCAAGGACGAGGGATGGGAGCGTATACTCGTATTACCCGATGTCCCCCGCCAGACATGGTCTACGCCGACACGACCCGTTTGAACTAACTAGTCGCCGAGGGGCTGCGCGGGGTAAAACTCGCTCAAAAAGTCATTGACTAGGGCCACGCACACTTCCCGCTCCTCCACACTACAATCATGCCATATCCCATCAGGGCTGCCTAAGTCACACCCACTGAACAACCCATACCCGTCCTCAATCCCACAAGAACCCCAACCGGGATGGAACGTCGCGTACCCCGCCGTCACTTCAAAATCCAATGAGCTGCTAAAGGTCGTCACACTGACGTATCCGTACTGGTCCTGGAGACAGCTGTACAACTGTGAGATCAGATAAAACTCTTCACACGGGCAGGTCACCGCGGACACACACCCCTCAAACGGATCGCAAACCTCGCCTACGGCACACAAATCGTCATCAGGAGTCGCCACACAAAGTCCGCTCGAGGCATCACACCAGTCAACCGTACATTCAATCCCGTCCTCACAGATCACAGCGGGCCTAGGGGCCTCAAAACACTCACAGGTCTCAGCACTCGGATCCCAGTCCTGAGTACAGAGGTCGCCGTCGTCACACAGGTTGTCGCACAATAGATTGCACGACCCCAAAAACGAGCCGGTAGCCAGATGGGCATCCACCGCATTACTGGAAACCGCGATGGTGTGAAAGTTGGCGGGATTTCCCGGCGGGATCTTGCAGATCTCTACGCGGTCGCCTCCCCCTTGCGCTTGGGCGAGACCCCCGAGCAGGAACAGGAACACACAGACAAACAAAGATAGTACGAGTTGGATTCTGCGCATCGGGACCCCCTTCGCCATGTCAATGCGGATCCCAGCGCACAACCACAGCATTCGACACCACTACTACGACCCACCCCGCGGCATCGCAGGGTAGATCTCCCAGCAGCCCTCGCTACGTCATCTCCTTCAGTGGAACCCGCCGGCAGACCACCCCCCCTGCGGCCACCCTCATCAGGGGCTCTGGTTCACCCCTGGGGTACCGGGCTGCACAGTCAAGCGGCCCCGACATGAACTCAGCTTACTGGAGACTAGCTGCGCCTGTCAACCTCGGGTGCAGGGCAGGGTGTGATCAGGATGCGTTGCGCGGGGCAGGTCCAATCCTTCGGCCACAAACCCCTGACGGGGTTCGCACTCGGATTGGACCTGCCCCGCGCGCCGCTTGTTGGGCCGGTTGACCTTGGTTGGTTGGGGCTCATCAATCGCCGATCAACGGATCCCGATCACACCCTCACACCTTCGCTATTGACGTTCAGCGCGACACTGTCTATGGTTCGGGACCATCGTTACTCGGTTTCCCCCGGAGGTTCGGCATGTGGTTCGCGTGCACCCCCAAAGAGTTGGAGTTCTTCGATCTGGCTTCGCATCGTCTGGTCACCGACATTGTCCTGCCGGCGCCTCCGCCGGTCGTCTTCCGGACCCTGAACGATGCGGATGCCTGGTCCATGTGGTTCCATGAGCTCAAGGTGGTCGCCTGGCCCAATTATCCTCCCAGGGGCGTTGGTTCTCGGAGAGAAGCTGTCCTGAAGACACTCGGTGTCCCCCTGAAGATCAAGGAACGCTTCGTGGCCTGGGAAGACGGCAAACGATTCGCATTCATCATGGATGCCTTGAGCCTACCCCTCCTCTCGGCGGGAGGCGAGGACTATCGCCTCGAAGCGGTTGGAGAGGACCGCACCCGGCTCTGCTGGCACTTCTGCTATGAACCGCGCGTGCTGACGCGGGCTGTCCACCCCCTAGCCCGGCTATTCTTCAAACAGATGTTTCAGCGCGCCGCCGGCCGGCTGGCCAAGTACCTGACGTGATTGGTGACCAGGGGGGAAAGGACAAGTACAGAGGCCTGTCATGGGCATCGACGACCAGAAGGGCCTCACAGAACCGGGCGGTTGAACGGATCAACCCCTCGAGCTTTCCTGACTTGGGTAACTGCTCCAGCCGATCCAGCGTGGCGATGACATGTTACTTGGTGCCGTTGCCTTCCCAGCGGTTCTGGACGATCTGAAGGTAGGTTCTACTGCCCGAGGTTTTCTTTCGCTGGAACATGGCGCCCCCATGAGTCATCATGGATTGTGTCATCATGTCCCTGCTCTGTCGATCAGGTTGGGTTGTGACGTGGCACCATGTTCTGCGAAATTCCGACCATGAGCGGTGGATTCATGCGGGGTTGAGGCCCCATTTTGGTTCGCCTAGGTAGTGGCAGTTCTGGCGATAGAAGCAGCGAACAATGCGGTGCAGCCGAGCGGGGATCAGGCTGCTTGGTGTTGGTGAGGTCAACCGTCCCCGCCGGCTTATCGCCGGACGTGATACGCATCCAACATGAGCTCTTGACTTTTTCCTCTGGGCAAGTATCTTCAATGTAGATACATCGTTTGGGGCACACAGATGAAGGCAAAGATTCAAAAATGGGGAAACAGTTTGGCTCTCCGGATCCCGAAGCCATTCGCACAAGAGGTTGGACTCGAGGAGAACTCCTTGGTGCAGGTGTCTCTCCAAGGAGACTCATTGCTGATCCGTCCAGTCAACACGTCACCATCGCTTTCTGAACTACTGGACCTGGTGACCGAGGAGAATATGCATAAAGAGATCGACATGGGTCGAACTGAGGGACGAGAAGAATGGTAGCTGGGACGAGCTATGTTCCGGAGCGTGGTGATGTGGTCTGGCTGTCATTCACGCCCCGAGCTGGGCACGAGCAAGCTGGCAGAAGACCAGCGTTGGTACTTTCCCCGCATGTATACAATGGGAAGGTGGGTCTCGCGATTGTTTGTCCGATCACGAGCCACGTGAAAGGATATCCATTCGAGGTGCCTCTTCCCTCTGGTTTGTCGGTGAGCGGAGTAGTACTTGCTGACCAGTTGAAAAGTCTGGATTGGCGTCAGCGCAATGCAGAGTTGATAGTTCGTATTCCTGTTGGAGTGGTGGCTCAGGTTCTCGACCGTCTGGAGGTTCTGCTTTTCGATGACCACCCCGATGGATAACATCACGATGGAGCTGCCCGTCCGGTCCTGTCACGCCCATTGCATGCGCATAGGTCGCGCCAGCCCTCGGCCGGCAGCTCATCGTCAGCCGTCGGCTACTTGAGAAAGCGTTGCTGCAAATGAGGATTTACACGAGCGTTTACCATGTCGGTGCTTCGGCTCGACTCGCATTCGTCATTGCAGCCTTGTCGGCGTTTGCCTGCTCGTCATCGCACCCGACTCCGATCGCTCCAGTGGGACGCGCGTTCAGCGAAGCCGAAGTGCTTTTCCACCGCGACCCGCGCTGGCTCGGTGCTGATGCCGCTCTCTCGGTTCCCCTCTCCAAAGGCCGCATCCTCTGGCTCTTCGGTGACACGTTCATCGCAACCTCGAACGCCCACTTTCGCTCGGATTCCGAAATGGTGAGAAACACGGTCGCGATCCAGACGGGGGAGGACCCGCGTACGGCGTCGATTACGTTCCACTGGCGACAGGACAACGATGGTTCCCCCGCATCGTTCTTTCCGGAGCATTCGCAGAGCTGGTACTGGCCCGGTCACGGGATCCGGCTGGATGAAGGGGTGCTGGTCATCTTCCTGTACACGATGGTGGCGACACCCGGCCGGGGTCTTGGCTTTGCCACCACAGGGTACGCCGTCGCGGTAATTGGCGATCCAGATGCGTCGCCGGAAACATGGAATCCGCGCATTGTCGACGCCACGCCGATCCCCTTCGATGCCCTTCCAGCGACGGCCGTGGTTCGAGAGGGCGCCTATATCGTTGCCGTCGCGATCCGCCAAGAAGGAGCGCACGCTGGCGCCCTTGTTCGCTACCCGGCGGCATCCCTTGCGCGGGGTGATGTGACGACTGCGGAGTGGTACGCTGGGGACGCTGTGGGCTGGGTCCCAGCCTCCGCAATCGGGGAGCACGGTCCAGCATTTGTCCTCGATGATGCGGGAAGCGAGTGCTCGCTGCATTGGGACGGTCGAACCCGAACGTTTGTCCACGTCGCAAGCTACGGCTTTGGTGCATCGACGATCGGGCTGCGCACGGCCCCGGCCCTGACAGGCCCATGGAGCGCTCCGTTGACCGTCTACCGTCCGCCCGAATCGGATGGCCCACGACCGTTTGTGTACGCTGCCAAGGCACACCCCGAGCTTCTTGGACCGGACGCCAGGGACCTCGTGGTGACATACGCCACCAACAGTTTCGAGTTTGGCGACCTGTTTACCCAGCAAGGCTCGAGTTCCCTGTACTGGCCACGATTCGTCGCTGTGCGGATGGGCAACTGAGGGCGGTCATCGGTCAAATAGTGTTTACCGAACGATCGTCACAGGGGGTACTCGATGTGCATGCAATCCGGGCCGTGCCAACTCATCCCCATACCGAACCCGTGGTTGGCGACCGCTCTCATGAACAGGGGCAACATGTTGAAGAATCCATCCTCCACAAGCTGGGCGGCGGGCGGGTTCAAACACTCCCTTCTGTGTGTTGTGGAGTTACGGCCTTCTCTACGGCCGAACAAAAACCGCGGATCGCCGGTTAGCCGGTCGCGCAGGTTACGCAGATCGTCTTCGCGCTGCAACAGCCCTCCATAGGTAGTTTCGATGTAGGTGATGAGAATCCGGTAGTCGTCCGCAATCGAGTAACCTAACACGTGGCGGTATTGGAGTGCTGGTATAGGGCTGTTGACGCGTAACTCCAGCTCGGCGTGGAACGTTCGCGCCTCCGGTAGCACCTGCAGGTACTCGTCCGCACGGGAGCGAATGGCCGCATCTTCTGTGGTATCGACCACCCGCTGCAACCTTCCGCGGAAATCTTCCGGAACAACTCCCTCACCAGCCCCGATGTCCTCCTCCCAGGTGGCCAGGTCGGCTTCCAGCCTTTCGAGTCGACCGAGCCAGTCCCTGGCGGGATCGATGAGATCGATGGCGTCCAGAGCGCGGCCTATCGCGGTCAGCCAGACCTTGATAGAGCTCTGAGCCCGCGCCATGGCCCTTTCTCTTCCATCATCATCATCATCCTCTGCGATGAAGTACTGCCGTCGCGCTTCCAGCAGCTCATCGACCTGATCCCCCAGGCTGTTCCGGAAGTTCTCGGAGGCGGCGAGCAGCCGTTCGGCCTCCGATTGGACCGTATCGAGGTAGCTGTTGCTGTTCTGTCCGGGGAGATCGGCCTCGTTGCTCTCCCCCGTGGCGAGCTCGAGCAGGGCGTCGACTTCACGCCCGTAGTGCTTGCTCAGATCGATATGGGGGTTGCGAGTGGAGTCGTAGTCGATGGCTGCTCCCAACGGGTGTCGATTATGCGAACCGAAGACACCTTTGCGCCAGCCGAATCCGGATCCGCGGGGAGCCTCTAAACCGGTGGTGGTCTCGTATTCACGACAGGCGGCTTCCAGGGCGGAGGCCACGTCGTCCCTAAGGGCGGTGTGGCCGGGAGCGTCGCTTCGCACGATGCGCTTGTAATACTCCAGGATGGCCTCGTTACTTTGGTTAAAGTGCGGTCCAGCCTGCTTGAACACCAGCCAAAGGGTTTTCGTCCCATCGGCGGTGATCTTGTCGAGTACCCAATCGGGCCATTCCCGTTCTGCCCGGGACATCGCTTCCTCGAGATCGATCTCCATCTGGACGACGTCGGCGGAGGCCAGCTGAACGGGATCGAGGTGAGGCGCCGGTCCTGTCCTGCTGTCCGATCCCTGCGAAGCGTCTCGTCCTGGCGCACCGTCCGGTCCCCACTTGGCCTGGATGCTGGTCGCCACCGGCAAGGGGGGCTCGATCAGCTCGAGCTGCCGCTGGTAGCTGCAGGATGCCAGCTCACAACTCAGCTGGAGCGTTTCCCCGGTCCCGTATCCAGGAGGTGTCGATCGAAGAAGGCCGGGACCTTTGTAAGCACGGTTTTGCATAGTCTGCTCGACTGGTCGCTGGAGCACAATTTAGGAATGACCGCACCGCACGTCAACCGCAGCACGGCTCGAAACCCGAGCCCGATCACCGTTAGTGTCCGGTCAGGAATGTCCAGGCAGATCTTCTTGTTGCGGGTGTGATACGGGGGTGTTGCACGGGCTGCGGGCCAGTCTGATTGAAGCGGACACGGATCGTGCCCCCTTGTTGCCCGCTCGGTCCTTGTGGTAGGGGTGAAGAACGTAGCAGGGACTTCGCAATGAAAATACATGTGATGGCACTCTTCGTGATCCTGATGATGTTCGATACGGTGTGGGCCCAGGATAGGTGTGTTTTTTTGGATAGCTCTCTAGAGAGCGCGATCCGGGAGTCGATCGGCCAACCCGAAGGGGAGCTGAGTGCCCAGCGGTTGGCCGAGCTCACCAGCCTTTCTGTGGAGAATCGACGGATCGAACGGCTCGAAGGGATGGAATGCCTGACCGGTCTCCAGGATCTGGATCTGTCGCACAACGACATCCACGACCTGGCACCGTTGTCCCGACTTTTACGGTTGAGCCGGCTGCAGATCGCCGACAACCAGGTCCAAGACCTCTCCCCCCTCGGCGGGCTCCCTTCCCTCGAGCTCCTGGATCTGTCCGACAACCAGATTGCCGACATCGCGTTACTGGCCGAGCTGGCCGGCCTGAAGGGGCTGAACCTCGCCGAGAACGAGATCGTGGACATCACACCGCTTGCTGAGCTCACCCTCCTCGAGGATCTGGACCTATCGAGGAATGACATCTCGGATCTCGCTCCTCTATCCAGGCTGGTCACCCTCACGAGGCTGAACGCGAGCGCCAATCCCTTCGATAGCATCGCTCCTTTGGCCGGGCTCACCCACCTCGCCAGGTTGGACCTGGATTCCTTGCGGATCGGCGACATCACCCCGCTGAGCGGGCTGCTCGGCCTCGTCGAGCTTTCGCTGGCGGTCACCCCCGTCAGAGACGTGAGCGCGCTGGCGCCACTAATCAACCTCGAGAGCTTGACCTTGAGCCTGAGAGGGGACATCGACCTCACCCCGCTGGGGAACCTGGTCCGGTTGAAGCGGCTGTCCCTGAGCGCCTCCCGGCCGGGCGACTACACGCCCATCGGGCGGCTCACCGCGTTGGAATCCCTCAAGGTCAACTTCGCCGATCTGAGCGACCTGTCGTTTTTGGCGAGACTCGTCCACTTGAAGGAGCTGGATCTTGCGAGGAACCAGATCGCGGATCTCTCCCCGTTGCGCGGTCTGACCGGACTGACCAGGTTGACCCTCTCCTCCAACCGCATCAGCGATCTGTCCCCGCTGGCCGGCCTGGTCCAGTTCACGTGGCTTGACCTGAACGACAACCAGGTTGCCGACATCACCTGGCTGAGTGGCCTGATCCATCTCGAGACGCTGTTTCTGGGCAAAAACCGTATCCGAGATGTGTGTCCAATAGTCGACCTCGTCAACCTGAAGTGGCTCTACCTGAGCGAGAACCAGATTGAGGACATCGCTCCCATCGCCGCCCTCGGGCAGCTCGAGCACCTGTCCTTGCACGACAACCGTCTTGGGGACCTTTCTCCTCTTGCCGGCCTGACGAGACTGAAGGAGCTGGAGCTGGCGAGCAACGAGATCGAAGACCTCTCGGCATTGTCGGGCCTGATGGATCTCGAGGTGCTGTTTTTGGGTCACAACCGGATCAGCGATCTGTCCCCGCTGAGCGGGCTGAACCCGCAGAGCCTGTACCTGCAGCACAACCAACTTGTCGATCTGGCTCCGCTTTCGGGTATGAACCAGCTTCGCGTGCTTGCGCTGGAGCACAACCAGATCGTCGACGTCACTCCGCTTGCCGGCCTGGTCGGCCTGGAATCGCTTCGCCTGAACGACAATATCCTAGTCGACATCTCGCCTCTGGGAAACCTCGACCACCTCGAGGAGCTCCGGCTTGCCAACAACCAGATCGTGGACGTGACGCCCCTTGCGGGTCTGGAGAATTTGCATCGCCTGGAGGTGGCTGGGAACCCCATCACCACCGGGTGTTCGTCCCTACCCGATGGATGTTGGCGGTAGGGTTGCTCTGCCCTGGCAAATCATCTCAAAGGCCGGTGAGGTTCTGGCTCGAGGCTGGTGATCTTGGACCGCTGCTCCACCGTCCTGTCAAATCATCTCAAAGGCTGGTGAGGTTCTGGCACGTTCCAATGGTTGTCGGCAGTCGGACTCTGACAGCGGCGGGGCATCACTCGACCGGGTCATCTTCGAGCACGACGGCGGTTCCATAGGCTAGCAGCTCGGCGGCACCGCCCATCACCATCGAGGTGGAGAAGCGGGTCTCGATGACCGCGTTGGCGCCCAGATCGACCGCCTGCTCGCACATCCGGTCCAGCGCCTGCTCGCGAGATTCGGCCATGAGCTTGGTGTAGTCGCGGATCTCGCC
>JAFGEP010000135.1 GCA_016931535.1 Bradymonadales bacterium | reverse complement strand
TTGATCTACGATGATGCAGTTCACGGTTAACTGGGCTGTAACCAGCATTGAAGGGGGGACTGTGGCTCACACCTATTCCCAACTTCTATTCCACGTGGTCTTCGGAACGAAATAGCGTGGCACAGGCAGGCAAGGCGGATGGCCATTGGACCGGAGATCGCATCTTTTCTGGCCGCCATGAAGGCCGAGCGTGGAGCATCCTCGGAGACCCTTCGCGCTTACGCCAGTGATCTCTCCCAGTTCGACGGGTGGCTGGAGTCGAACGCCCCGGAGCTGACGTCGGCGCAGATCCAACCCCACCATTTGCGGCGTTTCTTGGCCACCCGGCTGGAGCACAACGGTCCCTCTACCCTGGCGCGCAAGGTGGCGACGCTGCGGTCCTTCTTCCGCTTCCTGGTTCGCCGGGGCGCCCAACCGACCGATCCGGCGCAGCTCATCAGCGCGCCCAAGGTGCCGCGAGCGCTTCGGTCTTTCCTGTCGGTGGACGAGGCGTTCCACCTGCTCGACCAGGAGCTTGGCGACAGCCCCTTGAGGGCGCGTGACCTGGCGATGTGGGAGCTCTTGTACGGGACCGGCCTGCGGGTTTCGGAGCTCGTCGGCCTGGATCTGGATCGATGTGATCTGGAGGAGGGTTGGGTCCGGGTCACCGGCAAGGGGGGCAAGCAGCGGGAAGTTCCCCTGACCGACGCCTCGATACTGGCGTTGCGTCGCTACCTGGTTCGGCGCCCGGAGCTCAGGGGACCTCATGGTCAGGACGATCGCGCGCTGTTTGTGAACGATCGGGGAGGCCGGTTGACGGCACGAAGTGTACGGCGGTTGTTGAGACAAGCCCAGATCACGGCGGGGATGGACCCCAAGGTGAGCCCTCATGGCCTGCGCCACTCCTTTGCCACCCATCTGCTGGATGCCGGCGCCGATCTGCGCGCCATCCAGGAGATGCTGGGGCATTCCAGCCTCTCCACGACCCAGAAGTACACCCATGTCTCGATAGCTCGGCTCATGGAGGTCTACGATCGGACCCATCCGCGGGCTCGTACCGGCCCTCGTCGCAACGACGGCGATCCCGGGGGCGGCAAAGCCGACAGTTGAATCCGATCCGATCCGTGCTTACCTTGCCCACCTTGTGCACCGAGCGGTCATCGAGGAACCTACCATGATGCAAGGAACGACCATTCTCACTGTCCGGGACAAGAACTCCGTCGTCGTGGCTGGCGACGGCCAGGTCTCGATGGGCAACACCATTGTGAAGCAGACTGCGAAGAAAGTCCGCCGGCTGGCGGAAGGCAAGGTTATCGTGGGGTTCGCAGGCTCCACCGCCGACGCCATGACCTTGTTCGAGCGGCTGGAGGCCAAGCTCAAGGAGTACAACAAGAACCTCTTGCGGGCTTCGGTGGAGATGGCCAAGGACTGGCGGACCGATCGCTACCTGCGACGGCTGGAAGCGATGCTGGTGGCCGCCAACAAGGAGATCACCCTGGTGATCTCGGGCACCGGAGACGTCATCGAACCGGACGAGGGGATCGCCGCCATCGGCAGCGGAGGTCCCTATGCCCTGGCAGCCGCCAAGGCTCTTGCCCGAAACACCGACCTGGGGGCCCGCGAGGTGGTGGAGAAGGCGATGCACATCGCCTCGGAGATCTGCGTATTTACCAACGAGAACGTGCTCATGGAGGTGATCGACCTGGAAGCCGGGTAACGGCTGGAGCAGGCGTAGGGTCGTCTACCCCGTGGGGCCGATCCGATCGGTCCTGCCTGTGACCCATCACTGGAGAGGAGAGCAACATTGGGACTTCTGACGAAGGCGCCCACCGGAGCGCTGACACCGGCCGAGATCGTCGCCGAGCTGGACAAGTACATCATCGGACAGAAAAAAGCCAAGCGAAGCGTCGCCATCGCCCTGCGGGATCGGTGGCGGCGACAGCAGGTGGGACCGGAGCTTCGCGATGAGATCGCTCCCAAGAACATCATCATGATCGGCCCCACCGGCGTCGGCAAGACCGAGATCGCCCGGCGGCTGGCCAAGCTGGCCAACGCCCCCTTCATCAAGGTGGAAGCCAGCAAGTTCACCGAGGTCGGCTATGTCGGGCGCGATGTCGAGTCGATCATCCGCGACTTGACCGACCTGGCGGTGAGCATGGTGCGCTCCGACGAGACCCGGGCGGTCAGGGACCGGGCTCGCACGACCGCCGAGGAGCGGATCCTCAACATCCTGATGGGGAGCGGGACACGGCCCTCACCGGACCGGCCCACCGCGGGCACTGCCGGACCTTTTCTGGTCTCCAACGAGGGGGTGGCCCAGGTGGGCGAGGGGGTGAATCGGGAAACCTACCGCAAGATGCTGCGCGAGGGGGTGCTCGACGACCGGCAGATCCAGGTCGACATCGCCGACACCAGCGGTCCCATGGTCGAGATCTTCTCCCCCCAGGGGGGGATGGAGGAGATGGGGATCAACTTCAAGGACATGCTGGGAAATCTCTTCCCCAAACGGCGGCGCCGAGCCACCATGACGGTCAAGGAGGCGTTGCCGCTCATGGAACGGGAAGAGGCGGAGAAACTGGTCGACCAGGATGCGGTGCAACGCGAGGCGCTCCGACGAGTCCAGGAGGGGGGGATCGTCTTCATCGACGAGATCGACAAGATCGCCGGCCGGGAAAGCAAACAGGGGCCCGATGTCAGCAGGGAAGGGGTGCAGCGGGATCTCCTGCCCATCGTCGAAGGGTCCACGGTAGTGACCAAGTACGGGCCGATCAAGACCGACCACATCCTGTTCATCGCCTCGGGAGCCTTTCACGTCTCCAAGCCGAGCGACCTGATCCCCGAGCTCCAGGGCCGATTTCCCATCCGCGTGGAGCTGACCGCGCTGGCCAAGGAGGAGTTTGTTCGGATCTTGACCGAACCGGAGAACTCCCTGGAGCGCCAGTATAAGGCCATGCTCGCCACCGAAGGGATCGATCTGGATCTCAAGCGGGATGCCATCGAAGAGATCGCCCACCTGGCTGACGTCGCCAACTCCACCCTGGAGAACATCGGCGCCCGCCGCCTGCATACCATCATCGAGCGGGTGATGGACGAGATCTCGTTCGAGGCACCGACGATGGGCAGTTGTCGGATCGAGATCGACGCCCAGTATGTTCGGCAGCGGTTGGAGGATATCCTGGCCGATGAGGACGTGAGCCGGTACATTCTCTGAGCGGGAAGCAGAGGATTTTCCCCACTCGGTCCGGACAGGCTCTTGCAATGACGGACAGAAACGGGAAGAATACCAAGTACAGGAAACACTGTGCTGGGCGAATCGCCGGCAGGCAGGCGACGGGGTGGAAGATCTGTGGCGGAACCGATAGCTGATCTTGGATTTGGCGACGATATACCGGTCTCCAGTGAAGCCCCACCCGACCTTGGCAAGCTGGCATTCACTCCGGAGACCTGGTTTCTGCTGTCGCGGGTGGATGGCAAGGTCAGCCTGAAGGACCTCCTCCGTATCAGTGGTCTACCTCACCAGCAAACCATCGATACCTTGCGGACCCTGTCCGACCACCGCTTGATCACCCTGCCCAACCGCAGCTCGCCTCTCCCCGAGCCCAAGAAAGAGCCGATCGAAGAGCTTCGTCCCACCAATTGGCCCGTATCCTTCGATCAGTTCACCTTCGATCCCCTGACCATCGAGCAGGAAGGGGCGATGCCTCTGCCGATGCGCAAGCTGTTGGCCTACTACCACTACCACCTGAGGCGGGTCAGCTTCTACGACCTGTTCGGTGTGGAGCGGAACGCCGACCTGCGCCAGATCCAGGACGCCTACTATCGACTGGCCAAGGTCTTTCATCCCGATCGCTGGTTTCGCAAGGAGATCGGACCGCTGGAGCAGCCGCTCAAAGAGGTGTTCCGCTGGGTGAACAAGGCCTACCAGACACTCGGCTCCCCCCGGAACCGTCAGGAGTATGATCGCTACCTCGACCAGGGGTATGTCGGTCCCTGGGAACGCCAGGAGAAGAAGCTGCGCCAGAAGCGGTCGAAGTCTCTGGCACGACAGGGGCCGACCGAAATCTCCCGCCTGACCTTCGATTCGCTAGTCGTGCGGGCGCGCCGCCTGCGATCGCTGGGGCAGCTGACAGAAGCGGCCGACTGGTACCGGCGGGCCTTGCGGTTGACGGAAGAGCGCCAGGTGGCCATGGAGTTGGCCGAAACGGTACTGGAAAGCGGTGATGGCTTGGAGGAGGCACTGGAGCTGGTGAGGACCCTCTCGACGGGTGGTCAACCAGACCCCACGCTCCTCTTGTTGGAGGCGAAGCTCCTCGCCCGCATGAATCGACCTGACGAGGCGCGTGCACGTCTGCAGACCATCCTGGCTGTAGACCCGGGTCATCACGAAACCCTGGTAGAATTGGCGAAATTGCCCCGTTGATGGTTGACTGCGTATGCGGGGTCCGGTCGTGGCCACTTCAACCTGCAGACGATCGCTCCCCGGGTGTGATACAGTAATTGCTGGGCCTGGTTACAGAGCCCCAAGGGGGTTGGAGTTTGCCTGGCCTCGCAAGGCGAAACTCCTGAGGCAGTGGACAGCAGCGGGGATAGGAGACCCATGAGTCACGTCATCGGCATCGATCTGGGAACCACCTATTCCTGCGTCGCCGTGTTTACCAACGGGCAGGCGCAGGTCATTCCCAACAAAACCGGCTACAAGACCACGCCCTCCATCGTCGCGGTGACCGAATCGGGCCGCCGGCTGGTGGGACAGATGGCCAAACGCCAGGCCATCACCAATGCCCGTCACACGGTCTATGCCACCAAGCGGCTGATCGGGCGGAAATGGAGTAGCCCCCAGGTGGTCAGGGCCATCGAGACCTGCACCTACGAGATCGTGCGCGGACCCCACGATGATGTCCGGGTCAAGGCGCGGGGTAAGATGTACAGCGTGCCGGAGGTGGCCGGCATGGTGCTGCAGGAGATGAAGATCGTCGCCGAGGAGTTCCTGGGAGAGGAGATCACCGAGGCGGTGATCACTGTTCCGGCCTACTTCAACGACTCCCAGCGGCAAGCGACCAAGGACGCCGGACGCATCGCCGGGATGGACGTCCTGCGCATCATCAACGAGCCGACCGCCGCCGCTTTGGCCTATGGCTTCGGCAAAGACCTCGACAGGACCCTGGCCGTGTACGACCTGGGCGGAGGAACCTTCGACATCTCCATCCTCACCATGAAGAACGGGGTGTTCGACGTGCTCGCCTCGGGGGGGGACTCCTTTCTCGGCGGCGAGGACTTCGACGCCCGCATCATCGAACACCTGGCCTTCGGGTTCGCCCGGGAACACTCGGTTGACCTTCGCCACGACACCATGGCGCTGCAGCGGCTCAAAGATGCCGCAGAAAAGGCCAAGTGCGAGCTCTCGGAAGCGAACCAGACCGACATCAACTTGCCGTTCATCTTCACCGGCGAGGGCAACGAGGCGCTCCATCTTCAAACCGAGCTGACCCGGGAACAACTGGAGGATCTCTGTATCGACCTGGTCGAGCGGACCTTTCGGATCTGCTCGCAGGTCCTGGAAGACGCGGGGTTGGGGCGCACCGAGATCGACGACGTGGTCCTGGTCGGGGGCCAGACGCGCATGCCGCTGGTCCAGCGTTCGGCGGAGAGCTTCTTTTCGCGGACCCCCAAGAAAGATGTCCACCCCGACGAGGTGGTCGCACTGGGGGCAGCCATCCAGGCCGCCTCACTCTCCGGCAAGACGGCGGAGGTCCTGCTGTTGGACATCACCCCCCACTCGCTCGGCATCATGGTATTCGGAGGCGGGTTCGAGGTGATCATCGAGCGCAACACGACCGTTCCCACCGAGGCCAGCCGCATCTTCACCACGGTGAAGGACAACCAGACCTCGGTGAAGATCCTGGTCCTCCAGGGAGAAAGCGATCGGGCCGAGGACAACGACCTGTTGGGCGAGTTCGTGTTCGAGGGGCTGCGTCCCGCTCCGGCGGGCGAGGTGGAGCTGGAGGTCACCTTCTCCATCTCGGCCGATGGCATCGTGAGCGTCTCGGCCAGAGACCTGGAGACCGGCAAGGCCAAGTCGATCACGGTGACCGCCACCACCGGCCTGACCGAGGACGAGATCCAGAAGATGATCGAAGAGAATCGCGACTACCTGTTGGACATCCGGCACAGCGAGGAGGTCGAGGCCAAGCGGGCAGCTATCCGCAGGACGATCCGGGAGGTGGAGAAGCTGCTCCCCGTGGTCAAGGAGTTCCTGCTGAGCAGCAACCTGGGGAGCGACACCCTGGCCAAGGCCACCAAGCTGTTGAAGAACGCCAAGCAGGATATCGACACCAAGGATGTCGCCGAGTTGGGGCGCGACGACGAAGCGCTCCAGAGAACCCTCTCGGTATTTCAGGGCATCGCCCAACGCATGGCCTGAACATCGAGTCCAGGCGGAACGGGTGCAGGTCGGGCGAGCCCCAGTAGAAACCGCATGATCCAAGAGCCCACCCACCAATGAGCTTCACCCAAAAGATCCCCACCGAGCTGCGCCTGTTCCTCAGCCGAGGAATGCAGTGCGCCCGCTCCGGGGACTACCTGGAAGCGAAAGGGTTCTGGGCCATGGCACTCCAGCGGGATCCCTCCTGCGAAGTGGCTCGACTGTGCATGAGCCTGGTCAATGAGTACCTGGATTCCCCCGTCCGAACCGCCAATCGCTCCAAACCCAACATCCCCGCCATTGTCGCTGCCCACGGATACGACCTCTCTACCTTCGAGCGGGTCCGGCAGCCCAACCTGCCCAGCGGCACGATGCAGCCCGGCGCAGACAGGACGCCGGACTCCAGGGCGCTCCAAGGTGACTGGCCGATACGACCCGAGTCACAGAGCCCCCGACAGACCCTCACCGGCCACAGCTTCTCTCGGACTGACCTCGATGAGGACCAACCCCACAGCGACGAGCACGACGGGCCGCGGACCAGGGGAGAGTGGAAGGCTGCCGGCTCGGGCACACCGGTCCCCAGACGTACCTCCAGCGGACTGACACCGCGATACAAGGCCACCACGGCACCTCCACCCTTCAAACGGCAGTCCCGTCCAGACTACCGCAGCCCACCCCAGGTCGGCCCCTCTCCTGAGCTGGAAACAGCAGGCGATGCCGAGTCGGATCTCCTCTCGATCCTCAAGGACGAAGAGGTCGAGAACGTCTCCATCGATGCGTGGTCCTCGCCCCCCCCCGGTGACCTGCCCGTCGACCAGGGCGACCAAAGCCAACGGAGTGTCAGGACAAAACCGGGGTTCAGCGTACCTGACGAGCACCGGCAAGAATCGCCCGACAGGGACAAGCCACCGCTCCGGCAACCACCAGAAGAACAAACGTGGTCAATCGCCCTCGAAAACAGGCCGTTCGCCGATCGGGTCGACTCCCCTCGACTCCCCTCGCCGGCTCGGTCGGTACCACAGGGGATGACCTTGATCGGGCTGGGTGCCCACATCGGCGCCCCGGTTCCCCCCGATCCCCTCGTCGATCCCTTTGCCGTCCTGCGAGCCGGTTTTCATCGACCGATCCCCTCTACCCCCTCCGACGACAGCGACAGGACAGCGACCGATCCGGAGGAGGAACGGGTCGAGCGGTCCGTTCCCCGGATCATCCAGGTGGATGAGTTGGCCATGGAGGTCGACCAGGCCGATGAGGGCCTGAACCACGAGGACGAATCCGCGGACAGCCAGGGTTCAATGGGACTCAGGTCGGATGGAAGCCACAGGCAAGCCCAGGAGCTGTTTGAGGACAACGAGCGCAAGCTCGCCCAGCGATACTCGTCGCTGATAGGGTCGATGGACACGGTTTTCAGGAGGTCGATCGCTGATGATGAGCTGCGGCTGCACAAGCTCGACGCCAAGAAAGGGTTTGTGCTGTCCTATGTGGATGGAGTCTGGACCGTCGAGGACATTGTCGACCTGGTCCATTTTCCCCGCGAGGAGACCATCAAGCTGTTGGCCGAGCTGTACACCGCAGGCATCATCACTTCCTGACAAGCCATGCGGCCAGCAACCGCACCTCTTCCTCCAGCTCCTGCAGGGTCCCGGAGTTGTCGACCACCCGGTCGGCCGCGCGTACCTTCTGGTCGCTCGGCATCTGCGCGGCCATCCGCCGATCGGCATCCTGGCGGGTCAGCCCATCGCGGTCCATGATCCGCGATACCTGCTGCTCCCGATCGCTGGTGACCACGATCAGGCCATCGAACATCGCTGCCAACCCGGCTTCCAACAGGGCGGCGGCGTCGAAGACCACCACCTGCGCTCCCCCTCGCTCCAGGGCTCGAATCCGCTCGGCAGCGAGAGCCAGGATGCGGGGGTGTACGATCGCCTCCAGCCGCTCCAAGGCCTTCCTGTCTCCGAAGACCAGACGCCCCAACGCCTTGCGGTCCAGTCGCCCCTCGGAATCGAAGAACTGGTCGCCAAACTCGGCTCGGATCTCTTCCAGGGCAGGCTGTCCGGGTTCGACCACCTGGCGGGCCAGCAGGTCGGCATCCACCACCGCGATGCCCAATCCGGCCAGCATCCTGGCCACGGTGGACTTCCCTGTGCCGGTATTGCCGGTCAACCCGAAGAGTTTCATGGCACCCCGATATGGTCCTTGGTCCCCAGTCGTCAGACCGAACAATGAGAAACTACCTAGCATTCGTCACCGGTTCGCACAATAATCCGACAGGCCGACCCGTGGTGAGGTTGGCGTTCGATCTGGTTCGCCAGGGAAGATGAAATCGATCTCCGCTACCTTCGTGACCAGCGCGGTCCAGCCGAGCAGCTTTCCCGAGGAGGATCTGTGTGACGTTGCGGTCGCGGGACGCAGCAACGTAGGCAAGTCTTCCTTGATCAACTGCCTGCTGGTTCGCCATCAGCTCGCCCGGATCTCGCGCACACCGGGCATGACCCGTGCCCTCAACTTCTATCGGATCGAGGATCGATTCTACCTGGTCGACCTGCCGGGGTACGGTTTTGCCCGACGCACCCAAGAAGAACGCCAGTCCTGGAAGCGGATGGTGGAGAGCTACCTCGGGAGTCGTCGAGGTCTGGTGGCCATGCTGGTCCTGGTCGACCTGAGGCGAGGACCCGAGCCGGAGGAGTACCAGCTCCTCGATCTGCTGCGACGGTTCGGTATCCGAGCCGTGGTCGTGTTCACCAAGAGTGACAAGCTGTCAAAGAGTGCGCGGAATCTGCGCTTCCAACAGCTGGCCGCCACGATGAGGGATTTCGCCGCCTCGACTGTGCTATTCTCCAGTAAAAGTGGTGAAGGTCGAGAAAACCTGTGGAACATCATACTCCGGTTGATCTCCGAGCCGAGTTCTCCCTGAAGGGCTTCCTGATGCGGCAGGCGGTGCCTTCCGACCTGGATGCCATCCTGCGGGTCGAGCACCTGTGCTATCCCTTCCCCTGGCCCCGCTCCGCCTTCGAGTCCGAGTTCCAGAACCGCTGGTCGACCATCGACGCCCTGTTCGTGCCCGCTGGAGATCTGATCGCCTTCATCGTCTACTGGATCGTGGAGGATGAGCTCCACCTGCTCAATATCGCCGTCCATCCTCAGTACCAGCGACAAGCACTGGCCAGACGGTTGCTGGACTACCTCGACCGCGTCTGCCTGCAGCGCGGGTTGAACCATGTCGCCCTGGAGGTGCGCGTCAGCAACAAGACCGCCATCAACCTCTACCTCGACAAGGGGTTCTCCATCGTGCATCGACGCAAGCGATACTACGTGGAGGAGGGGGAGGACGCCTTCATCATGACCAAGTACATCGAACCACCCAAGCCGAGTCCCGAACGAGGAGAGGGTCGAGCCAGAACCGGCAGGTCCAACGATGACGCCTCGAACAGGTAGTGCATGAAAGAAGCCGCCATCCCCTTCGAGAAGATGGAAGGGCTGGGGAACGATTTCATCCTGGTCCGGAAAACCCAGATCTCCCCCCAAGGGGACCTGCTGGGACGCCTGGTCGGATGGTGCGACCGCCGGACCGGGATCGGCGCCGACGGTGTCCTGATCCTGTCGGAGGAAGGGCCGAGCTCGTTCCGACTGGAGGTGGTCAACCAAGACGGGTCGATCCCGGAGATCTGCGGCAACGGAATCCGTTGCGCAACCCGGTCCTGGGCGCGGCGCCGGCGGCTGTCCTCCGCTCGCCTTGCGGTGCGTACCGATGCCGGTTGGAGGGAGATCCAGCTGCACTCGGATGGACGGGTCTCGGTGGAGATGGGGCCGGCTTCCCCAGCTAGCCTGTCCATTCCGGTCCAGGGATCGGCGGGGTCGATCCCCGCGGTTGCGGTAACCACACCGGTTGGAGAGGCAACAGGGCTGGCGATATCCATGGGGAATCCCCACCTGGTGCTGTTCGATCCCCCTGCAGGGCTGAGCGAGGAGAGGCAGCTGGCCGCCTTGGAGCATCATCCCGCTTTCCCCCGGGGAGCCAACGTCTCACTGGCCCGGGTGACGGAGGCCGGCTGGATCGCTCTGGTCGTCTGGGAACGCGGCTGCGGCTTCACCCGTGCCTGCGGCTCGGCTGCCTGCGCCACCGCGGCTGCCGCCGTGGCCACGGGGCGGATGGCGGCGGACCGGCCCATCCCGGTACGGCTTCCCGGTGGCGAGCTGCTCATCGAGGTCTCCCCCGATCTGTCCCGGGTGCGGATGACCGGACCGGCGCAATGGGTCTTCACCGGTCGTATCCCCCCCCGCTCGTCGATTTTTTGACGGTAGGTCGCGGTGTGGTACGGTGAGCCCACGAACAGGTCAGTGCCGCACCCACCGAACCCGACATTCGGCTACACGGCGAATGGGCTTCGACCCGGCGGCATGGAGGCAGCCGGGTCGAGCTACCTTTGGGGCATGGCGATCGAGTCTGGGGGAGGTCTTCATGAACAATGCAACCGACGGTTTGAGGCGGTTTCCCCGGAAGCGGTTCGGGAACGATGTGTATGTGCTGGATGATGCCGGCTTCGGTTTTGTCCTGGAGGCCACCGATGTGAGCAGGGGAGGGGTCTTTTTGAAGACCGCTCTGCTGTTGGACGAGGGGGAGGCCTGCTTTGTCCGGTTTCAGCTTGGGGAGGGGCTGGCGGTCAACGCACGGGGGCATGTCTGCCGGACGAACATGACGGTGCCATCCGCCCATCCGCCCGGCTTTGCCATTCGGTTCGACTACCTGGATGAAGGCTCTCGGCAGGCGTTGGAGCGGTTCACCTCGCCGCCACTACACTCCGCCCTTTCTTGACGCCCGCGCAAATGGTGACGATGGAGCCCTCGGCTCCCGGCACGGAGCCGCGGACGAGGATCAACCCCTCCTCGGGCATGACCTGCTGGACCTTCAGGTTCTGGGCGGTGACTCGACTGTTTCCGTATTGACCGGGCAGCTTCAGCCCCTTGACCACCCGGCTCGGATCGGCACTGGCGCCGATAGCGCCCGGATGCCGGAAGTTCTCGTGGGTTCCGTGGGTAGCCCTGGCGCAGACGAAGCCGTAGCGTTTGACGACGCCGGTGAAGCCGCGCCCCTTGGAGGTCCCGACCACATCGACGATGTCGCCGGCGCGAAACTCGTCGGCTACCGCGATCTCCTGTCCCACCTGGTAGCGGCCGACCTCGTCGGCCCGGAGGCGGAACTCCCGCACGATCCGCCTGGGGGCTTCGATGCCGGCCTTGGCAAAGACGCCGGTTTCGGCCTTGGTCAGGCCCCGAAAGCGCTCCATGCCGTTCTTCTCTTGCCGGACGGCAGGCTCGAAGCCGAGCTTTACCGCGTCATAGCCATCTTTACCCTGGCTGCTCTTGGTCTGGACCACGATGTTGCCGCCGACGTCGATGACCGTGACAGGAATCCGTTGTCCCGCCTGGTCGAAGATCTGGGTCATACCGACCTTTCGCCCGATCAATCCGCGCATGTTCCTCTCTCCCGGCCCGCCATCGAGAGCTTTGGCTCTCCTGATCCGTTGTTGTTCAAAGGTCTTGCATCCATCTGCGTCCGGCGGGTCCGGCGAGCCCTGGACCACGGTACGCGAAGGGGGGATTTACCCGAACTCCCCCGGTGCTGTCAATGAAGGACAGCACCTTCAAGCCTTCATGGCCCGGATGACCTCGCGCATTCCGATGACGAGCAGCTTGTCGCCCGGTTCGAGCTTCAGATCGGGAGAAGGGAACATTCCAGGGCGTCCGTCCAGATCGTTGGCGAGACCGCTCTCCCGGTGAACCAGGACCACCTCGATCTGGTGGTTCTTGCGCAGATCGGCCTCCCGCAGCGTCTTGCCGACCCAGGCGGCAGGCACCTCGATCTCCCCCAGGTGGAGACCTCCGAGAATCTCGATGGTCCGCCCCTCGGTGACCGTTTCCATGATGGAGCCGAAGCCACCCGCCAGGTCTTCCTCGAAGATGCGCTGGTTGTAGGCGTTGATGGCGGTACTGCGGGAGATGAGACCGATGACCTTGCGGTTTTGCACCGTCTCGCAGACGGCGATGGCGTCCCGGTCGGTCCTGCCGAAGATGTGCATCACCAGGTCCAGGTTGTCTTCGGGCAACACGAAGGGCATGTCGGTGTTGGCCAGGTCGAGGGCGATGAGGCACCGGGCCACTTTTTCTTCCAGGGGAAGGATCTCCCGGATGTCCTCCAGCTCGATGGTTCCCACGTAAGCCCCGCTCTCGTCGATGGCAACGGCCACCGGCCTGTTCCCTTTCAGTAGTCGGGAGAGGACCTGGTTGAACCCCATGGTGGTGGGGATCTGGAGCACCTCCGTCTCCAGCAGGGTCCTCACCTTGAGGGTGCGGAGCACGTTTGGCTCCTTGCCCTGGCGCAGCTGAACCCCTCGGGCTTCCAGCTTGGCCACGTAAATGGAACGCTTGACCAGCAGATTGGCGAGCAGCACCGAGATCACCGAACTCAGCATCAGGGGGGGAATGACCAGGTAGTTGTTGGTCATCTCGAAGATGATCAGGATGGCGGAGATGGGGGCAAAGGTGACCGCTGACACCATGGCTCCCATCCCCACCAGTGCATAGGCTCCAGGGGTGGCGGTCCAACTGGGGAACAGGTGGTGGGCCACCTGCCCCCAAGCCGCCCCCAAGGTGGCTCCCAGTACCAGCGAAGGGGCAAAGACCCCCCCGCTGCCCCCCGATCCCAGGGTCAGACAGGTAGCCAACAGCTTGGCAAAGACGATGGCGACCAGGATCCAGGTCGCGAGGCGATCCGATAGCGCAGCCCCGATGGTCTCGTACCCCACCCCGAACACATGGGGCAGCCCAAGCGCGATGAACCCTACTCCGAGCCCCCCGATGGCAGGTCTGACCCAGACCGGCGCCTTCGACCGCTCGAAAAGGCGTCCGGTATAGATAAACAGCAGGATGAACAGGCTGGCGATCAGGCCCGCGGCCAGTCCCAGGCCGGCGTAGGGCAGCAGCTCCAGAGGGCTGACCAGGTCGTAGGGAGGGGTGACAAAGGCCGGATAGTCCCCCAGATGATGCCGGCTGATCACCGTGGCCACCACCGCCGAAATCACGATCGGCGGCAGGTTGACCACCTTCATGTTGCCCACGATCACTTCCAGCGAGAAGAGCGCGCCGGCGATGGGAGCGTTGAAAGTGGCCGCGATGCCCGCCGCCGCTCCGCAGGCCACGAAGGTCCTGAGGTAGCGGGCCGAGAGACCCAAAAATTGGCCGATGGCCGAAGCGATGGCCGAGCCGATGTGCACGATCGGCCCCTCTCGGCCTGCTGAGCCTCCCGAACCGATGGTGAGCGCTACCGCCACGATCTTGGTCACCAGCACCCGTAACCGGATGATCCCCCCCTTCCACGCCACCGCCTCCATCACCTCCGGGATCCCCGACCCCTTCACCTCGGGGGCCAGCCTGGTGACGATGAACCCCACCAGTACTCCGCCAGCGGTGGGAAGCAACAGCCGATTCCACCAGGGGACCGCCTGGAGCGCATCGAGCCCGTAATCGGTGGTTGAGAAGAAGAGCAGGTGGGACCAGCGAATACAGAGGCGGAACAGGATCGCTCCATAGGCACCGAGCACTCCGATGACCATGGCCAACAGAATGATCACGGCCTGATAGCTGCCTTTCATCGGCAGCAGGTACTCCCCCAACCTTTCGCCCAGGTACTCCAGTTTCCGCTTCATGGTCCAGGGTACTCCCGGTCCGAACGACACCAGAGTGTACCGCCGGTCTGTTAGGAACAGAACCTTCAAGCGCAAGGTCTGCCAGGTAGGTGTTTGATTGAATCGGAGCGAGGCGGTATCTTCTTTGTGTTGTCTGAAAACCCTGGTGACCGGGGGTTCTTCGACACCCGCTCGTGCCGGCCGACAGCGGTGCTCGACCGACCGGTCACCAGTCCAAGAGAGATGGTTGCTTTCTGATCCGGTGTCCGGGGTACCTATGCGAACGCTGTTTATAGCGGGTGTCGTGGCTCTTGGTTGCGGTTTGCTCGGCCCGCTAGGCTGCCGTGTGGATCCGCACGCTGCCGGTTGCACGCAACATTCGGACTGCCTGCATGGCCGCATCTGTTGGCAGGGGGTCTGCCGTTTCCCCGAATCGGTCCCCGTCGACCTCGCCGATGACTCGGCTGGAGATCTGGCGGCGGACCTCCCGGACGATCCGGTCTCCGACGATAGCCACGACGTTTCCTTGGACCGTCCGCCCGACCAGGTTGGCGACCTGGCGCGCGACCGCCCCGCAGATCCGGATCAGCCGGTAGACCGCCCGCCCGACCGCGATCTGTCGTCCGACGGGGATACACCGGACCGGGCGGACATCGGGGATGACACGGGACCATCGCTCCCTTGTCTGGAGGTGCTGAATGCCGAGACCTTCTACCTGGTCGAGGTGGGGGAAACGCTGGTGGTGCAGGCCTGCCTGGCCAACTGCGGTACCTATCCGATCACGGTATCCGACATCGCGGTCAGCTCCGACTCCCCGGCGATCAGCGCCCTGCTGGCCTCCGAGGTGCAGACGCCGATCGAGGTGCCCGTCGGTGACGACTGTGTGGGCATGCCCATCGTCATCCAGGGCCTGCAATCGGGTTGGGGCAACGCCTCCGCTGTCTTTAGCTACTCCTCACCCTCGTTCTCACGCATCTTTACGCTGACCTGGAGCACCATGATGCAGGTCGAGGGCAGCTGCCCGGTCGCCTCGGTATGGGCTCAGCCGGATCGAGGCGCCAGCGGGGGCAGCGCCTATCTCACCCTGGACATCGGCCACCAGATCGCCATCGAGCTGATGGGGGACGCCAGCTACTGGATCGAGTCACTCACCTTCCTCGATGCGCCCACCGGCTCCCTCCAGCTGCTGCAGCGAAGGGCGGATCGGCGCGGCATATTCGTGCCGGACATGATCGGCCGCTATGGCATCAGTCTGCTGGCGACCGACGGCCTGGGCTGTAACTTCGAGCACACCTTGACGGTGGATGTGACCCTGCCGCTCGACCAGTTCGTGGCCTGGGTGGTATGGCCAGAGCGGGTGGGTGCCGATGCGGTCAACGACCTCGACTTCTACGTGGCTCGGCAAACGAGCGACGGATACTACTGGCAAACCGCCGGGCAGGTCGTGGGACCCAACTTCTCCACCGCCAACTTCGGAGATGAGAACAGCAGCCAGGATGATCCGCACCACCACTTCGACTACAACACCCAGGGGTTCGGCCCGGAGCTGATCACCATCGCTACGCCATCCGAGGATGAACAGCTGGCAATCGGCGTTCACGCCTTTTCCACCGAGACCAGGTGGCGGCCAGCCAATCCGCGCATCCAGATCTACCTGGCCTACGAGCAGGTGCTCGATGCCCAGCTGCAGCTGTATCGCGATCACTTCTGGCTTGCAGCCGAGACCTTGGGAACCGAGCTTACAGAGTCTTATACTATCGTCGTGCAGGGGTTTCCTCCCCCCAATATTCCCTGAAGGAGGACGGTGGCTCCCCACCAAATGTCTGGAACATGACACACAAGAACCACATGATATCCCCGATACATCTGGCCTCCCTAAGGAACGGAATCCAACCGTGCGATGCGCGGGGAGCCCGAGCCCTCGGCGCCCGTACCGGACGGCTCACTGTCCGGCCGATTCTCCTGGCCGCCGGCCTGATCGGCGCACTGTGGGCCGGGTGCACCTTTGACACCTCCCGGCTGGATGCGTTGACCTGCCAGCCCGGTACCCAGTGTCCAGGAGGAGGGCTCTGCATCGAGGGACACTGCGAGCCGGTAGGGAACCCCGATCAGGGCGAGTTGCCAGGTGGTGACGCAGACATGGGGGATCAGTCCCCACCGGTGGATCTCGAAGAACCGGATGATGTGGCACCGGATGGCGAGGACCCATCTCCCCAGGATCTCCAACCCGGCGATGTGCCGCCGGACCTGGTGGAAGACCCCGACCTTTCCTACGACATCGAATGCGAGGGCCCCCCAAACGCCTGCGGCGGATGCCAACCGCTGCCGGCGGTTCCCGGCGAGCCTTGCGAGTACCAGCGATGTGGAGTGTGGGTCTGCAGCGGACCGGAGCGGGTCATCTGCGTGGAGGGACCGATCAACGCCTGCGGGGGTTGCGAACCTCTGGATGGCTCCCCCGGAGAGGAGTGCGGCTGCGGAGGGGTGTATGCCTGCGCCGGCACGGATGCCCTGAATTGTATCGGCTCGGAGCTGATCAACCCCTGCGGGGGATGCGGCGGACCGGATGGCGAGGTGGGGGAGGCTTGCCTGTGTGGCCCCTCGGTCGACGAAGAGCACCAGTGGATCTGCGAGGGGGATCAGCTCGCCTGTCGCGATGGGAACAATAGCCTGGAGACCGCACAGGTGCTTGCCGAGACCGGCGATGACATGGACGATTGGGAAGGGCTTGTCGGGTCGTTGGTGGCAGGGGAGGTGGATGACTGGTACCAGATACACGTCCTCGACCTGGGAGGGTCGGAGCTCCATCCCATGGTGGCCCTGTCGGAGTTTGCAGGCACGGGGCGGAACCACGATCTGTGCGCCTACTGGAGGTACGACAGCGGGCGTGAGCTGGTGCTTTGGTGTGAAGGTGGGAACTCCGCCGAGCTCCAGGGAATGGTCGGCTGCTGCTCCGCCAAGGCCGGTACGGAAGACGAGATGATCAGGTTGCGCAACAACCTTCCCTATACCAACCGACTGGACGAGACCCAGGGGGAGGACAACGACAACGGCACCCTATTCATCCACGTGAACGGTCAAGCGGGTGAGGGTTGTCAGACCTACCACCTGCAGTACCGTTTCTAGCCAAGCTGCCGACCTTACTGGACTATCGCCTCACCCCGCCACCTCATCCACCAGGCGTCGTACACCTCGTCGCCGTCGGAATCGACATCCATGGGGTCGTTGCGCAAGACGTCGAACAGGGTGTAGCTGTCCCCATTGGTGGTGATCCACAGATCCATGGCGTCGGCTGCCCGCAGGTAGCCCGTCAGGCTCACCTCTCCCGGCGTCCCACCGTAGGTGAGGTCGGGAAGGCTGAGAGAGAGCTCGACCTCCATCAGTGGGAGGTAGAACTCCAGGATGGTGCTCTGATCCCGGTAGAATACGGGGAGAAGCAGGGTGCCATCGCTCGAGTAGTAGCTGGTCGTACCCATCTGTTGCAGCGGAAGCTGGGTGACGAGGTGATCCGGGTCCAACACGATGGGATCTGCAGTATAGTCCACCATGCCGAAGCGGAGCTGAGTTTCCGACTGGGCATGGACCGCATAGTACGGGAAGAGCTGGATCGACAGATCGGTGATGAACTGCCCGACCCGCGGGAGGTTCCCGCTGGTCGCTCCCTCCCAGGTGCCGAGCGTGAGGACCGCGAAGAACAGGCCCTCCCGCTGCGGAGGACGGTCGAACAGCGAGAGGGGCAGACACACCTGCCTCTCGCAGACCATCGCCTCCAGCTCCTGGCTGCAATCGTTGTCCTTGGTGCAGTACTCCCCCTCCAGACCGGCCGAGGGGGTCTCTCCGCAACCGGTCGCCAGAAAGGTCGACAAGACAAGCAAGAGAAAAACGACGACACGAGTTGACCAGGTCATGGCCCAGATCCTGAAAGAGCAGGGGCAACATCGACTGTCCCGCTTCCAGCAATAGCCGATTCCCTCGCAGGAGGAAAGGGGGTTGGCCAGTCGGAACCCACCGCCTTCCCGGCGGGTGGTGGCAGGTGATCGAGTCGCCGAGGTTGGCGGACCAGATCCAGCGCAGGAAAGGAACGCCTTTGTTATTCCAGGACCAGATCGTATCATGCAACCATGTAGGAGAACGCCTTGGTGCTGCGCCTGACATCCCCTTACGGCCTGGTGTGTTGCGTGGTCGGTTTCCTTGCCGGTTGCGCCGCGACACAGGCCGAGCGCCAGTGGCGAGTCGAGATCGACCGAGCCGACCAGTTGGCGGACGCCCGTCGATACGAGGAGGCGCTGGAGGCCTATCAATCGCTGGTCGAGCAGGCGCCTGGTCCGCTCGAGCGGCGATACCTGATCTACCGCCTGGGCTACATCGAGGAGCGGCGGGAGCACTTTCCGGCCGCGATCGCGCACTACACCCGCCTCCTGGACGATTGGCAGCTCTTCGCCCAGGAGGATGAGTACACCCCGCGCGGGCTGTTTCGACTGGGGCTGATCCTGTACGACCACCTGGGACAGCAGGAGCAGGCACTAAAGGTATGGCGCCAGGTGATCGCCTTTTACCCCAACGTGGACGGTCCCGCCCATCGCGCCCTGGACGCCATTTTGGTCCACTACGAGCAGAACGGCCTGCCTGAACAGGCGGTTCGCTTCCTGGCCGATTCCTATCCGCCGCTGTCCCAGACCCGGCTGGCGGATAACCTGCTGTACTGGCTGGGATACTGGTACCGCCACCACCTCGGTGACCTGGAGCAAGCCTTCGAGCTGTTTCGACGGGTGCGCACGGAGTTCTTCGATACCAGCAGCCTGCGGGACGATGCCGAATGGGAGATGGTGGAGATCCTGCACGAATGGGGGAACTACGGGCAGGAGTTGACCCTGTTGCGAGAGATGGCGCGAGAGCGGGAGTTCAACCTCTTTTTCGGGTCGGACGCCACCACCTCCATGGAGAAGGCCGCCTTTCGGATCGGGATCGTGTACCAGGACAGCCTGGGCGACTACCGGCAAGCGATCCGGGAGTTCCAGGGTTTCCTGGATGGATGGGAGTTCAGCCTGTACCGGGACGATGCCGCCTTCCGGATGATCCAGTCCGCGATCGGGATGGACGACCTGCCAACCGCGGCGCAGATGGCCCACCGCTTCCTGGAGGAGTTCGACGAATCCCGACACGTCGAGGAGGTCCAGGCGATGCTGGTCGACCAGATCGAGGTGGATCGGTGATCCGGGTAGCGCATGTCACCAAGTATCGCGGACGACAGGCGGTGTTGAAGGACGTCAGCTTCGAGATCCCAGCGGGCGCCAGTCTGGCCTTGATCGGTCCGGGAGGCTGCGGGAAGACCCTGCTGACCAAGATCATCGGCGGCCTGGTGAGACCCGACCAGGGGGAGGTCTGGGTCGATGGGCAGGAGATCACGCGGCTCTCCGAGATCGAGCTGACCCGCGTCCGTTTCAAGATCGGGATGCTCTTCCAGAACTACGCCTTGTTCGACTTCATGGATGTCGGGGACAATATCGCGTTCCCGCTGCGGCAAGAGGGGAAGCTCGACGAGGAAGAGATCGCCAGCCAGGTGGAGGCTATCCTGAAGGAGGTGGACCTCCCGGGCATCGAGAGGCTGCAGGTCAACGAGCTGTCGGGTGGGATGAAACGGCGGGTGACCTTTGCCCGTGCCGTGATCCGTCGCCCTCCGATCCTGGTCTACGACGATCCGACGGCCGGCCTGGATCCGGTCACCTCCTCCAAGATCTTCATCTTGCTCGATCGGCTGCAACGCCAGGGGGCGACGACCTCCATCACCATCAGTCACGACCTGGTCGGACTCCGTTCGATCTGTACAAAATGGGCCATGTTGGTCGCGGGCGAGGTGGTCTTTTTCGGGACCAGCGAGGAGATCGAACGATCACCCACCAAGGTGGTGCGGCAGTTCTGGATGGGGGAGAGTGACGAGGTATGAACGGCGTTCTCCATCGGGTTGGCTCCTCGATCCTCTCGTTGAGCCGGGAGGTGGGTGGCCTGGCGGTGCTGCTGGGGCAGATCACCGTCCGTCTGTTCCCTCCCCACCTGGATGGCAAGGAGACCTGGCGGAGCTTCTACAAGGTCGGGGTGAAGAGCACCCCGATCGTGGTCACCACGGCGCTTCTGACCGGCGCCATCATGGCGGTTCAATCCTCTGCCTTCATCGAGGAATGGGGAGCCTACGGCCTTCTGGGTTGGGGAGCGGGCTTCAGCATCATGCGGGAGGTGGGGCCGATCCTGATCGGACTGATGTTTTCGGGAAGGGTGGGTGCCAACAACACGGCCGAGCTAGGCACCATGAAGGTGACCGAGCAGATCGATGCGCTGCGGACATTGGCCATCGATCCCATCTCCTACCTGATCATGCCCCGTTTTGTGGCGATGATCGTCATGCTGGTGTTGTTGACGGTGATAGGCGATCTGTTCGCCCTGGTGGGCGCCATGATCTTCGCCGATCTGATGATCGATGTCAGCCCCCAGGTTTTCTGGCACAGTCTGTTGGAGATGACCTATCTCATCGATTTCCTGGTAGGGGTCATCAAGGCCGGCTTCTTTGGATTTGCGATCGCCCTGGTGAGCTGTCACTACGGTTTGAAGGTGACCGGGGGAGCGGTGGGGGTCGGCCGAGCGGTCAACAACTGCGTGGTGGCTTCGGCCATCGGGATCTTCTTTTTGGACTACCTGTTGACCCCCTTGATCGACTCGGCGTGGGCCGCCTTGTTCATTCGCTACGGCTGATGCGCCGGACGCCGGTAGCCTGCTGATCCCCAGCGGGTTCCGGCCATCTTCCTGGAGGGAGTGTGACGGGAGTAGGAGCCGATAGGTCCTCAGGCAGCACCGGTAGCACCGGCGAAGGGGAGCGGGCCGATAGACCGTCACGGATCGCCGACATCCTGGCCTCCGTTGGCGCACCGGTGTTCTATGTCCTCTCCACCGTCGGCGATGTGTTCAAGACCTTTGGACTGGCGGTCTACTACACTTTTCGCGGCAAGAAGCGCTGGGATGAGGTCATCAACCAGTGCTACCAGATCGGCAACCGTTCCCTGGTCTTCATCACGGTGGTGATGGCGTTTCTGGGGATGATCCTCATCTTCCAGTCGGGATTGCAGGTCAAGCGGATCACCGGCGATTTTTCCCAGATGGGCGCGGTGTATCTCCCGCTGCTCATCCGCCAGTTCTCCCCCATCATCGGCGCCTTGATGATCGCAACCCGGGTGGGGACCGGCATCGCAGCCGAGATCGGCAGCATGGTGGTCACGGAACAGGTCGATGCCCTGCGGATGAACGCCACCCAGCCGGTCAAGTACCTGATCGTACCGCGATTCATCGCCGGGATCTTCATGACCCTGGTGCTGGTGGTGTATAGCACCCTGGTGTCCTTTTTGGCGGGGATGCTGACGGCCCACGTCTACTTCGAGGTTCCCTATGACACCTTCTGGGACATCAGCCTGGTCCGCTGGGCCGATCTCCTCATCGGCGTCACCAAGACCTTGTGCTTTGGAATGGCCATCCCGGTAGTCAGCGGTCAGGCAGGGTTGGCCGCCTTCGGGGGCAGCGAAGGGGTCGGCTGGGCCACGACCGCGGCGGTGGTCAACAGCTCGCTGGCCGTGATCATGCTCGATTTCGTCGTCGGAGGGGTGGGGTTCATGGTGTTCCCCACCAACTAGGATTCGGCCGAATCGGCCAACAGGTGCCGCGGCCCACGGACAAGGCAAACGCTGTATCATGGTACCGTTCGTCCGATCCACCCGGATCGCTACCGGTCTTGCGATGGCCACGCTCCTGGTGATGTCGCTTTCACAGACCGTCAACGCTCAGGAACTGATCCGGATCAAGCAGTACCACCTGACGGTGGGAGGGACTGTCGGTCTCTATCCGACCTCGGGAGGCTTCGACCTGGGCGACCAGGAGCTCGATCTGACCGGGTTTCACCTCGATGTCGCCCGGCTGGGGATCGCCCACACCATCAGCTTGCACACCCGCATGGAAGTAGCCGTCAAGCTGGGGCTATCGATCTTGACATCGCCCGGATATCGCGGCCTGGATGTGGACGGCGAGGTCAAGGAAAGCTCACTCGGCTTCCACGTGGGCTTCGAGCTTCTGGGGTATTATCGCTTCCAGCCTGGGTTGACGCTTGGGCTGGGGGCCGACCTCAACCTGGGGTTTGGAGAGGCTCTCGACACCAGCTTTTTCCGGGTGCTTCCTGCGGTTGGCTGGGAGTTCGGCGGAGGGCTGGAGGACTGGTTTGTGCATCTACGGTGGGTGACCGGTCTGACCCTCTTGCACGGTTTGAGGGAGGCGAACCTTCAGCCTCGAAGCAACCTGACCTGGACCGGATTCCAGGTGATCTACGGTTTCTGAGGCGGCAGCAGGACGATGATCGTCTTTGACGACATACACAAGCGGTTCGGGCCCAAGCTGGTCCTCGAGGGGGTTTCCTTGACGGTGGCCAAGGGACGGATCCTCTTTATCATCGGGCAGTCTGGAGTCGGGAAAAGCGTGCTCGTCAAGCACCTTGTCGGTCTGCTGCGGCCTGATTCGGGGCGCGTATTCCTGGATGGCGTGGACATCACCGACTACAGCGAGAAGCAGTTCTATCCGGTACGCAAACGCTGCGCCATGGTCTTCCAGAACTCGACCCTGTTCGACAGCATGACCCTGCTCGACAACGTGGCGCTCCCCATTCGCAAGCACAAGCGGCTCCGCGACAAGGTGGCTCGGCGCGAAGCGCTCGGCAAGCTGGCCCTGGTCGGCATGGAGAACGAGGCCTTGCGCTACCCGGCCGATTTCGGCGACGGCATGCGCAAGAAAGTGGCCATCGCCCGCGCACTCACCCTGGACCCCGAGTACGTCATCTTCGACGAACCCACGACCGGTCTCGATCCGATCAGCGCCAACATCGTAGACCGGATGATCCGCGACCTCTCCGATCGACTCGGCGTGACCTCCATCGTGGTCTCCCACGACCTCAAGAGTATTTTCAGTGTGGCCGATCGGATCGCCATGTTATACAAGGGGCAGATCCGTCTGGACGGAACCCCCGAGGCGTTTCGGAGATCGGAGGACCCTGTGGTCCAGCAGTTCATCTCGGGCAGCCCCGAAGGCCCCATGGAGGTCTGAGACCGACCGAGAGCCGGACAGGGTGCGTGCCGAAAAGGAAAAGCGGCGAGAGGGGTACCCATTGACGGGGCCGTGATGGGAGCGGCCGGCTGATCCCTCCGGTAACGAGGGCCAGTCCAGACGGATGGAGAGCCATGCAGCGCAAGGAATCGGCGATCGAGGTCAAGGTAGGGGCGCTGGTCATCCTGGCCATTGTGCTGTTGGGGGTGTTCGTCTTCTTCATGGGGGATTTCCAGTTCGGGAAAAGGTTCTACCTGTTCGTCGATTTCGACAATGCAGGCGGACTCAAACCCGGCGCCGATGTCCGGGTCGCCGGCATCCCCGCGGGCCAGGTGGAGCAGATCCGGTTCTTGGGCGGCGAGTACGACGAGACCCTTCAACGCCACGTCTACGTCCGGGTTCGACTGGAGATCCAACAGGAGATGCACGGCGCCGTGGGGGAGGGCGCTGCCTTCATCATTACCACCCTGAGCGTGCTGGGCGAACCGTACATCGAGATCGTCAACACCGTCCCTCCTGGCCCGCCCATCGCGGAAAACTCCATCCAGCTCGGGCAGAGCCCGGTCCGCCTCGACGAGATGCTCCGCTCCGCCTACCGGGGGTTGCGCGGGCTGGACAACCTGCTGGTGACGGTCGATCGCTTCTTCCAGGAGAGCGACCTGGACCGTCTCCTCACCGAGACGGCCGACCTGGCGGAGCACCTGGACCTGGTGGTGCAGGACAACGCCGACCAGGTGGAGGTGATCATCGCCGGTGTGGAAGAGACCGTCACCAGTATCCGCACCCTGGTCACCGACAACCAACCCCGCATCGACAATATCGTGCAGACGCTGGAATCTGCCATGGTCGAGCTAGACCAGCTCGGCATGGGATTGAACGAGGCGGTGGGAGACGGACGGGTCATCCGGAGTGCGACCGAAAGACTGGAGGAGGTGCTCAACTCCCTTTCCCAGCAAGCCCCCGGCATCCTGGCCGACGTGGGATCATCAGCTCAGAGGCTGGACCGGATTCTTGAGGAGGGAGAGGAGCCGCTCGTGCAGACGCTCACCAACGCCAGCGGGCTATCGGCAGAGCTGGCGACCGCCTCGGGAGAGCTGGCGGCACTGGCCGCCTACGTGAACGCCGGTCGGGGAAGCATCGGAGCGCTGCTGCGGGACGACGAGCTGTACGATGACATCCGGGAGCTGATCCGGGAGCTGAAGCGCCGTCCCTGGCGACTGGTCTGGAAGGAGTAGGCAGCAGTCGCTCGGCTCGCCACCGGGCGGCCCGGCAGGTTTCACCCAACACAGAGAGCGAACCTCATGACCCAAAAACAGCCCGGTTCCGCCATGCGTCTGGTCGAACGGATCTCCCTGGCGTTGGCGCTGCTGTGCATACCGTTGGTGGCCACCACAGGGTTCTCCCGTTACGAGGTTGCCAAGACAGCCGTTCTGGCGGTTACAGGGAGCCTGGTGGCCATCTGCTGGCTCGCTGATTTCATCTACTCCGGTTGGGAACGCCGACTGCCCGCCAGGACGGGTGCCGTTTTCGGATGGCTGTTTTTGCTCTGGGCCTGTGCCAGCCTGTTCTGGTCCCCCTGGACGGGGGAATCCCTGCTGTCGTTGACCCTCTGGGTCACGTTTTTTGCGGCCTATCTCTCTGTGGCCAGCAGCCCCTGCTCCGTTTCCTGGGTGACCTTGCCGCTGCTGGGATCCGGCCTTCTGGTGGCCTTGGTTGTCTTGCTCCAGCACGCCGGTGTGACTTTCCCGCCTGCCATACCGACCGGCATGGCTGCCGATGCGGGGACCTACGGCAGCTTCGACCACGCCCTGTTTGCCGGCTGTTTTCTGGCCATGGCCGCGCCATTGGGGCTGGTTCAGATCGGGGTCTGGGGAGGTCGCAACGCAGCGTGGCTGGTGCTCCTGGCCAACCTGCCGATCTGCCTGGCGGTTGGCCGGACCGGTCTTCTCCCTGCGGTCTGCGCCCTGGGCGGGCTCGCAGTGGGTGGAGCGCTGAGCACCGGTTCTCGGAGGCGCGCTCCAGCTCCCCTGCCGGTATGGATCGGGCTGGTGTTTTCCATTGGCGCCGTGCTGGTCGGGCTGCTGGCACTGGGGTCTGTGCTCGGTCCGCCTGCCGGCCAGGAATCCCCCGCCGACCAGGACCGGTTCGGAGCCCTCAGAGCCGCCCAGCTTCAGCGGGTGCATCGCATCGAGCTGGCCGAAAATGCGATCACCACGCCCGAAGAGTGGCTCTTCGAGTGGAAGCGCATCCGCAACATTCCAGAGCGTTCAGCCATCCTGGGCGGGGGTGTGGGAAGCTGGGCCTACTCGGCCGGTCTCGGTGTCGACCCGGAGGATGCCTATTACCGCCAACCGCGCGAGGAGTACCACATCCACGACCGACCGGCGGGCTTCCTCTTGGGGGTCCCGGCCGAGCTCGGCTGGGTGGGGGTGATCCTGTTTCTGGGGTTCCTTCTGGGGGCGTTGGTGGCCGGCGTGCAAGGGCTTTTCCGAGGGAAGGGGAAAGAGCAGCCCGCCTCCGGTTTCCTGGTCGGGGCAGCCCTTGCCGGTCTGGTCATAGGGTTGCTGACCTCTGGCGGCTATCATGCCGCCGAAGGCCTCACTTTCTTTGCCGTGCTCGGTCTGGCTGCCCAGTTGGGACAGCACCTCACCGAGGGGGGGCTTTGTAGCGCGCAGGTGATCCACCCGGCCCGGGGAGGGTTTGGCCGGGTCGAGCGCTGGCTGTTACTGGGACTGCCCGCACTGGCCTTGATCGTGGTCTCGCTGGTCGCGACCGCCCGCTTCACCTTGGCCGACTACAAGCGGCAGCAGGGAGAGGTCTACTTCGAGGCCTCAATGCCGGATCAGGCGATGGAGGCTCTCACGGCAGCCGTCCGGCTCTGGCCGAGCGACGCGAGAGCCCAGTACCTGCTGGGTACGGTGCGCTTCTTCACTCCCGGCGACCAAGGCAGGTTGGAGACCGCCCGCGAGAACTTCCGCCGGATGGCCGAGCTTCGACCTCACGACATTCGGTTCGCCTTGCCGTCCGTGCGAGACGAGCTGCGAAGGACCGCCATCCATCCCGAATCGCACGCCCAGAACATCGCCGGTCTGCAAAACAGACTGACGGAGCTGCTGCGGCTCGATCCCCGCAACGCCGACGCCCGCCACCTGATGTCCGAACTCCTCTCCAGCAAGAGGGATTTCGATGGCGCTGCCACCGTGCTGACGGAGCTGTTGGATTTCCAGCACTCCGACCAGGAAAAAGGAGAGACCCGGTTCGCCCTTGGCCAGATCTTTGAAAACGGGCTCGAGCAGCCACAGGATGCCTTGGAGCAGTACCTCCAGGCCGCTCGACTGCTGACTGCTCCCCACCCGCTATTGCACCAGCTCGCCGAGCGGATATCCTTCGTCCGGGCCTGGATCGACCAGGGGGTACGCCCAGACCCCAGCGAACCCCACTGATGGAGCAGGGGGCCCCCCGGTTCCTACCGGTCGCCGATACCGAGAGTCCATGGTTCACGACGTCACCCCACACGCCACCTACCGCGGGGAGACCGCCGTCAGAAAACCGGCCGTCGCCTTTCTCCTCACGCTGCTCTGTCCCGGTCTGGGGCTGCTGGTTGTCGGCAACCTGGCGGCTGGCGTCGTCGTCAACCTGAGCTATGTGTTTGTCGCCAGCCTGTTCGTGTGGTTGTGGGCCCGGCTGCTGTTTTTTCCCCTGGTCCCGCTGGCCATCCTGTTGGCCGGCGGTGGAGTCATCACCCTGCTGATGGCCCTGGACGCTGCCAGAACCGCCAGGCGACAAGGCCACCAGTACCTCTTGAGACCGTACAACCACCCCCTGGTCTATGCAGCGGTATCCCTCGGCACCTTCCACCTGCCACTGGTCTTTCTGATCCACCTGACGTTCACCCAGCTGGTATCGCTGGTCTGGATCGACGGCGATTCCATGTACCCGACACTGGCCGACGGCGACCTGATCCTGGTCGATCGAACCGCCTATCGCGACTCGGGACCGCGTCATGGGGACCTGGTACTGGTCCAGTTTGGCAGCCGAGACCGGTCGTACGAGGTGGGACGCATCCTCGCGGTCCCCACCGACGAGGTCGGCCTGCCCGGCGGTATCCTCCAGGTCAACGAACAGGTGCCGCTCTGGCGGTCGCTTTCCAGCAGCTCCGATGCCCTCCAGGCTCAGCTCGACGCCTTGGTGGATGTGGTCCATCCGGCTGGAAGCAGGTTGGCCATCGAGTCGATACACCAGCGCTGGTACTTCATCTCCGAGCAGATGGCGTCCTTTCCGGTCGTGACCAGTCAGACCGCCCGGCTGGCGGACGACGAGTACTACGTGGTCCATGACAACCGCAGCGCCCTGGGAGACAGCCGGAATGGTGGGGCGGTGGTGCGATCTGGCATCCTGGGAAGGCCGCTGTACATCGCCATGTCGTTGACCGCCGATGGCGCTCTGCGTCGAAACCGGATCGGGCGCCGCATACAGCCCTAGCTGGCGTGGTAACCACAACCAACCGAGAGGTCGAGGCGGTGGTTCAATCCACTATCCTGGTTTCTGCCACCGACCGCTGTAGGGTACGGCTCGGCAGGCACCCCCAAACTTGTGAACCGACCCCGAAACCACTACCCTGGTCGGTGGTCAGCAAGGGAAGGGGATAGATGAGCAGCGATACCCGTCTCCAGAACATCGGACTCATCATGGTCCACGAAGGACTGCTGAGCCGGGAAGCCCTGGAACGAGCCGTCCGCCGCAAGCAGGCCTCGGGAGGCTCACTGGCCTTGAACCTCGTGATGGAGGGGGCGGTCGACGAGAACAGGCTGGTCGAGTTCTATGCCCAAAAGCTGAACCTCACCCTGGCTCCCCAGGCGATGTTGGCCGGCATCGACCGTACCATCTTCTCTCTCATTCCGCTGGAGATCTGCTACGATGGGGGGCTGCTGCCCCTGTACCTCAAGGACCAGGAGACCCTGGTGGTGGGGCAGGTGGATCCCTCGGATGAGGACCTGTTGGTCGAGGTCGCCTTCTTCTCCGGCTATACCATCGAACCGCGCCTGATCACCGTCAGCCAGATGGCCATCCATTTCAACCGCCTGGCCGATCGACCCTGGAAGATCGGGGTCGAGGAGGCCCTGACGCTTCAGCAAGGAGCAGCACGCGGTCGCCGCCTGGATGACGAGATCGCGGCGCTGTTCGAGCAGACCACCGCACTCGACCACCACCTCGACCATATCCTGGCTACCTCCCTGGATGTGACCTACGGGCCGTCTTCTCCCGATTCCGAGGAATCGAGGCCGGAGCAACAGGAGTCTTTGGGGCCACCGCCGGCAGCGGAGGGGCCCTCTGTCTGGCTCATGGAGGAGACCGCCAAGGAGATCTCCCGGATCCGGATCATGGCTGCCGGCCCGGGCAACACGCCCACCCTCGTCGAGGCGCAGGATGTGGATCGGCTGGCGACGGCACCCTCGGCACAGAAGCTGCCGCCCGAAAGTCCCCTGCCATCGGAGGCCGGCCATGGTTTCACCCGGATTTCCACTCGCCCTATCACCCTTCGCTTCGACCGGCAGGACGAGACGGAGCCTGTCCCTTCGGAACAAGCGACATCGGGCGTGGTAGAGGGGGAAGCGATCACTCGAACCGGGCCGGTGAAGGTCCTGGGGGTCTACCTGGACCAGCTGGGCGAACCCGACAAGGTCTTGCCAGCCCCCTTTTTGGGTCCCACCGAGCAGTACGACTCGGTTGGCCGGTCCGAGGTCCATCCCGGCCAGCCAGTGCCCGCGCTTCGCGGGCGGCAAGAGGTTTCCGGATCCTACGACGACCAGTTCCGATCCCTTGCGGATCTCGCTCTGACGCTTGCCCCTGCAGACCCGGCGGTGGAGTCCACCATCTGGAGGACGTGCGAGCTTCTGGGACGAGCCCGACAGCGTGATGAGCTGGGAGATCTGTTCGTCCTCGGCCTGGCGGCTCACTACCAGACCATCGCCATCATGACCCTCAACGGCCCCAGAGCCGTGATCTGGCGCTGCCTGTGCCAGGGCCTGGATACTCCGCGGCTGGTAGGCAAGGGCATCGAGATGGAGGAACGCTCCATCCTTCACCGGGTCTCCCAGGAGGGCCTCTTTTTTTGGGGACCCCTCCCGGCGCGTTGTCGACTCCGCGAGACCCTGCAGGTCCCCCATGTTGACCCGGTCCTGGTTGCGCCCGTTCAACTTCGGGGGAGGACCATACTCATCGTGGTGCTGGATGCCGGAGCTCGCCCGTTCCCCTCGCCGGGGGACCGGTTGCAGCTTCTGTTGTCAGAGATGTCGAGAGGGCTCCAGCGGGTCATCCTCCAGCGGAAGCACGCCAGGTAGCCCGTCGTGTACCCCTTGGGGGGGGCGCCTCGATCACTTCAGTCTACTGAACAGCGCATCCAGCTTGGCCTTGGCGCTGGCCACCTCGTCCTTGATGTCCGGACCGCTCTTCTTGAACTCGAACTGCTGGCAGAAGTTGGATGCCTCCTTGTCCCGCACCCAGGAAGAGACGTTCTCCCGGCACTCGTTGTGAGCCCCTGGATCCCAGAAGCGGCAGTTCTTGCAGCAATGCAGGTCGGCACCACAGTTGTCGCACATGTCGCGCCTGGCGACCTTGACCTCCATGGAGATCTCGAATCCACAGGCATGGCATAGGTATTTCTGTTCAGTATCCATAAGTTGACCTGTAGTATCTAGAATACTTCTCCGTTTCTCCGCGCCCACGCCGCTGAGCTCTCGAAGGATACGGCATTCCCACATCCCTGAGGACCCCCGACCGGCAACGGCGGAGGAGGGGGTGGTCGGCGAACATCGCGCCCCACCCCCCTACCGATGACATTAGCAGCCCTCGGCGCCCCGTGCAACGCCCGACTCCCATCGGGCGTGATCGGGCTTGGTGGATCACAATGGAAGGGGATCAGGGGTTGTGCCGGAGGGCGGTTGCCCTATCGAAGTGCAGGCCGGGTGGGCTATGGCGTCAACTGACCCGA
The DNA here is from genome assembly GCA_016931535.1 of Bradymonadales bacterium. Taxonomy (GTDB): domain Bacteria; phylum Myxococcota_A; class Bradymonadia; order JAFGEP01; family JAFGEP01; genus JAFGEP01. Next base: position 76,704 of record JAFGEP010000135.1, on the reverse strand, counting down.
TGAATTGTCCCCCCAGCACTGGGCCCGTCCATCGCTCGAGCGGATACCACAGGTGTGCCAGTAACCCGCGCTCAAGCTTGCAAAGACGACGCCGGCTGGCGGCGTCGACTGGCCCCTGTCATCCTTTCCCCAGCACTGGGCCTGCCCATCGCTCGAGCGGATACCACAGGTGTGGCGTTCACCGGCACTCAAGCTGGTGAAGACAACCTCGGCTGGCGGCGTCGACTGGCCATCACTATCGGATCCCCAGCACTGGGCCTGCCCATCGCTGGAGCGAATGCCGCAGTTGTGCACCTGCCCCGCGTCCAGGCTATCAAAGAGCACGCCGGTGGGGGGGATCTCCTGGCCGGCCATCCCTGCCCCGAAGCACTCTGTCTGCCCATCGCTGGAGCGGATGCCGCAGGCGTGGAACACCCCCACGCTCAGGCTCTCGAACGCGACCCCGGCTGGCGGTATCAGCTCGTGATCAGAATATCCCCAGCACTGTGCCTGCCCATCGCTCGAGCGGATACCACAGGTTTGACGAAAACCCGCACTCAGGTCGGTGAAGGATACTCCAACAGGCGCTGTCGTCAGGGGCCCTTCGGCCCCCCAGCATTGTATCTGCCCGTCGCTCGCCCGGATGCCGCAGGTGTGCCAGGTGCCCGCGCTCACGCTCACAAAGGAGAGATCCTCGGGAGGCGTGGACTGTCCATCCAAACCACCTCCCCAACAATGTACGACTCCATCACAGGCGCGGATGCCACAGGTGTGGCCTTCCCCTGCGCTCAACATGACGAGGGGCGGGTTCTCGCCATCGCAGTCGGTGACATCGCCATCTTCTGCCATATCTCGCCGGCTACGACCGGAACCATCCGAGGTGGGCAGACAAGCGGCGGATAGAACCGCCATGACACAGGCCACTGCAGACAACAGGTAGGGCGGGACCATGATCGCGTATTCCTTGGTTGACATGAGCACTACACAAGCTACCACTGAGACCAGCCCGACTCAACAGCACCCGTGAATCCCGTCGGGAACAGGAGGCATCGCGCAAGAAGCGAACCGATCCTGCGCGTCCCAAGCCGAAAACGGGGGGCGAACGGATCGGGCCTGACCCAGGGGGACAGATGCTCGGCCGACTCGCGGGCGACTGCCCCCAAACAGACCCATGCCGGTGCAGCTCGCCCCCTTCCACCAGGCCCGGTGGAAGGGGTCATCTCGGCCGGAGTCGCAGGATAGTCAGCGGAAATCCAGCCGCAGCCCCAGGTCGAAGGTGACGTAGTGGAATAGATCCAGCACCGCTTCCAGGGAGGTCTCTCCCCGGGCCACCGCCCGGTTGGCGGCATCCTGCATCCGGGTGGGTGGGCTGTGAACCAGCAGGTTGTAGCGCGCCTCCGTGGCAAGGGTGAAGGTCTGTGAAAGGCCGATGTCGAGCCCCAACCCGCCGCCCAGGTGAAATCCGAGGTCCAGCCCGGCGTCGGGAGCCTGGTCGGTGTAGGTGGACAGGGCGATTCCAGGTGCCACCGCCAGAAAGGGGCGGAGCCAGCCACCCAGATCCGGCAGGTAGTAGCGGTAGCCGGCGGAGATCACGTGCAGCTGGACCGGCTCCAGATCCTGGCCGGACAGGCTGGAGGAGATCGGTTCTTCCCCGCAGCGGTAGGAGACGGTGGCGTCGTCGATCTCTCCCGAGGGCAGGATGACGGCATCGCTGGAGCCGGAGCAGACCGTTTCCAGCCGGTCCCAGCCAAGGTAGGTGAAGTCGTAACGGATCTCGAAGGGGTAGAAGAGCAGGGCGGTCCCCACTCGAAAACCGATGCGGTTGTACTGGTCGACGAGCGAGGGGGAGAAGCGCTGTTCTCCTTCGCTCGCCGCCGCTGCCGTTTCCAGCCTGATGCCGTTGTGCACATAGGCGCTGGTGGGCTGGACGCCGCCCCCCTGGATCTGCCAGCCGAACTCGGCCTGGGCCAGGGCTGTCCTGGGGATCCACGTGCCAGCCACCACCAGGCCGAAGAGGATCCACGAGAAGAGGGGACGGATCATGGCGCTGCCCTTTGCGGTCACTCGCAGGCCCCAGGATGCCCCCCCAATCGCCCTGGGGTTTCGGGGCGATGGTGGAGGTGAAGGGGTGCACCTGTCTCCCACCCGATCCGAACCGCCCGATTCGGATGGTCCACCCTGCCTGTGCAGTGTACACCAGACCGCAACCGATGTCTCAGATGACCCTGGCCGTCATCGCCTGGCGATCATTGGGAGAGCGGGTGGCCGATGACCGTCATGGGGTCTACATCCTCGCCTCCCTGGCTGAGCTGGAAGTGCAGGTGGGGACCGGTGGACCTGCCTGTCGAGCCGACGGCGCCGATCTGCTGTCCCCGGACCACCTTGCGTCCGCAGCGGATGTCCACCCGTTCGAGGTGGAAGTACTGGCTCCTCCAGCCGTTGGGGTGCACGATCACCACGCAGTTGCCGGTGTTGGCGTCGCACCAGCCGGCCATGATGGCGATCCCGGAGGCGGTGGCGTAGACCGGGGTACCGGATGGCGCGCCGAAGTCGGTTCCCCGGTGCATGCGCCGCTGCCGGCGCCGGAACGGATCGCGCCGCCATCCGAAGGGGCTGGTGATGCGCGGCTCTGTCAGCGGCAGCAGGAACTCCTCGTCGGCCAGGGTTTCCAAGCGCTCGGCGACCGGAGGGGTCGGCAGGCTCGGTGTGAACAGGGGGATATCCGGCTCCTCCTCCTCGGGACGGACATGGAGGATCTGGCGATGGTGCGCAGCAGGAGCTGCGCCCCCCATGCCGGTTGGCGGTTGTCTCTCCAGGACGCGCTGGACGGCCGATGGCTGTTCGGCCCCCTCTTGTTGATCGATCTCCTGCAGCCTGATCGCCACCCGCGTGACCTGGTAGTTGGAGCCACCGATGCAGCCCACAAAAATGATGGCCGGCAAGATCAGCCAGGCGATATGTCGGGAGGGTTCCATGGCGCCATCATGCCCCGACAGGCGATTCGCAGAAAAAAAACAGGGCATGGCCAGTGATCCGCTCCTGCGGCCTGGACACCGCCGACCGGTCCAGGTTGGCCCGGGGCCCGTACCCTTTCCACGGAGGGGGCGGGATCGGGGTTGACACCGAGGCCGCATTGGCTCTGATAATGCGGCATGATCCAGCGGCGCTCTCATGGCAATGGCACCTTCACGCTGGCGGACTTCCAGGCGCTCGGCCCGGATACCGTCATCGAGCCCACCGTGCTGGTGTTTCACCCGGAAACCATCAGCCTGGGGAAAGGGGTCTATGTCGGCCATCAGACCATCCTCAAGGGCTACTTCGATTCCTCCATGCACATCGGCGATGGCAGCTGGATCGGCCAGCAGTGCTTCTTCCACAGCGCCGGGAACATCACCATCGGCCGCCAGGTGGGCATCGGCCCGGCGGTGAAGATCCTCACCAGCCAGCACCGGGACGCCGGGCGAGAGATCCCCTTGCTCTTGAGCCCCATCACCCGGGCACCGGTGGTGATCGAAGACGGCGCCGACATCGGCATCGGCGCGGTCATCCTGCCCGGAGTCCACATCGGCAGGGGGGTCATCGTGGGTGCCGGTGCGGTGGTCACCCGCGATCTGCCCGACTGGGCGGTGGCGACGGGTGTTCCGGCGCGGGTCACTCGCCTGCGGAACCCATAGGTCGCTTCATGCCAATCGATCTGTCCGTGGTCATGTTCGCCTACAACGAGGGCCGCCACCTGCGCCAGGTGGTGACCGAGACGATCCACGAGCTCGATCGGCATGCTGGTGACTACGAGATCATCCTGGTCGATGACGGCTCGACCGACGATACCCCCGCCATCGTCCAGGAGCTGGCCGCCTGTTGTCCCCGGTTGGTCGGGATCCGTCACCCTGTAAACCGCGGCATCGGGGAGGCGGTCCACACCGGCTATCGGGCCGCCACCCATGAGTTCCTCTGCATCCTGCCGGCCGACGGCCAGATCCGGATGTCCGAGATGGTCAAGCTCTTCGATGCGGCCCGTAGAGGGGCCGACCTGGTACTGGGGCGTTACCGGCAGCGGGGCGAGGTGGACTCCGTTTTTCGGATGGTCCTGTCCAAGGGACTGCGGATGCTGATGCGGGTGCTTCTGGGGGTCGATCGCCAGATCGACTCGGCCTTTCTGTTCCGGCGGTCCATTCTGTCGGAGATCCCGCTGAAGAGCCGCTCCTTTTTTGTCAACCTGGAGTTGCCCATCCGGGTGCTGAGGGGTCGCTATCGGGTTGCCGAGGAGGAGATCACGGTATTTCCGCGGATATCGGGCAGCTCCAAGGTGGTCAAGGGCAGACAGGTGGTCTCGGTGGCGCGGGATCTCCTGAAGCTTCGCCTGCAGATCTGGGGTGAGAACAGGGGGGGTGATTCGCCGATTGCGAAGGCGATCCATTGATCGCGGCTGGCGGCCAGGGGGGGCGAGCGGGACGGTGCAAGGGGTAGAGCGCAAGGTACTGCTGGGGATCCTGCTGGGGGTCGCGGTCTATGCGGCACTCACCCTGTGGGCCGACGTGGGGGCCCTGGGGCAACAGGTGCAGCTGTTTCGGTGGTGGGCGTTCGCTGCAGCACTCGGCCTGGCATCGGGCAACTACCTGATCCGGATCGTCCGGTGGTGGTACTACCTGCGGGTATTGCGCATCGATCTACCTCGCAGGGAGTCGGGGTTGCTGTTCGTGGCCAGCCTGATGCTCACCGTGACGCCGGGAAAGGTCGGCGAGGTGATCAAGAGCTACCTGCTCAAGCGCTCCCGGCAGATCTCTATCTCGCTGACCGCTCCCATCGTGGTGGCGGAACGGTTGACCGACCTGTTGGCTCTGCTCTTTTTGGCCTTGCTCGGTATCGGCACCTATACCTATGGGGTGACCGCCCTGTTCGTGGCGGGCAGCCTGATCGCACTGCTGGTGGCTTTCGTGAGCGCACCCGGCCTGGCGATCAAGGTCATCGGCTGGACCTCCCGGCTGCCGCTGATCGGCAGGCTCACCCCCAAGCTGCTGGTGGCCTACCAGTCGATGCGCACCCTGGTGACCCCCAAGCCGTTGATCTACGGGACGGTCATGAGCGTGGCGGCCTGGTTGTTGGAGTGTGTCGCCTTCTACCTGGTCATCCGCGGTTTTGCGGGGGCACAACCCAACTTTTTGGCCGCCGTCTTCATCTACTCCTTCACCACCATTCTGGGCGCGATCAGCTTCCTGCCCGGAGGACTCGGTGTGACCGAGGGTTCGATGAGCGTGGCCCTGATCGAGCTGGGGCTGATGTCGAGCACCTCCATGGCGGTGGCCGCCACCTGCATCATCCGGCTGGCCACCCTCTGGTTCGCGGTGCTGCTCGGATCGTTGGCGTTCCTGGCCTATCGGAGGATCTACCTGCCGGTACCCCCTTTGACAGAGGACCCAGGGGATCGGCAATCCGGTTCGTCCCAGGGACCTGGTCAGGGTTGACCGCCGGTCTTTGGCGAATGATCGCCGATGGGAGTCACCTTCACCTTGACAAGGTTTTCCCATCCTACCTAACCTGAGTGCTTTGACTGGATTTGTTTTTCCAGGCCGAACTCCCCACTGCCCGGGGAACGGCTGTCTGCTTCGGAAGAGCCGGCCGAGAGGTGCTCCGTGTACTTTCGCACCAAGCTGATCGCCATTTTTGCCGCAACCGTGCTGATCTTGCTGGTGGTGGCCTACCTGATGCTCATCAGGCCGCTTCTGGCCAGCTGCGATACGCAGGTTCGAGGACAGCTGATGCCGGCCGCCCGGGCGGTGGCGGTCATGCACCGCATCGAGGAGCTGACCGCGCGGGTCCTGGTTACCGACCTCGCTGCCCAGCCTCGCCTTCGGCAGGCTCTGGTCTGCGACCCCGCCTACTCTCTTGCCGATTGTGACCCGCTTCGCCATCGACAGGCCGCCGCTGCCATCGACCAGTGGTACCGGCCGATCAACGCGGCGCTGGAGCGAAACCGATCGCGGGAGATCGGCTCCCGCTCGCTTGATGCACCCTTCTCTCAGCCGCTGGCCCTGCTGATCGTCGCCACGACAGACGGGACGGTGGTCGCCCGGCACATCGGTGATGTGAGCGACTGGTATGGCCCCGGCGTCTTGAACCTGCGGGCGTCGAACGCAGCCACCTTCGCGGTGGTATCGGATGCCTTGCTGGAGGACTCCCCTCAGCACGACATCGTCGCCTGGCAGGAGTCGAGCGAGGATCGGGTCAGCCGTACCCTGATGCTGGTGGCTGCGGCTCCCATCCACCAGTGGACCGCCGGCGGGGGAAGGGGATCGGCGGTCGGGGTGGCCCTGCTTGGATTTCCGATCACGGCGCCGAGCGTGGCGGACAAGCAGACCGCCCTCGGCGAGGTGGCGCTGGCCTACACGCTGGGAACCGAGCTGATCGCCCACAGCGATCATGCTCGGCTGTTGCAGCGGTGCACCGACGGGAGCTGGACCGATTCGGCGGGTGGATTGGCCTTCACCGCTTTGCCGGACTTCATCCAGAGATCCTCTACCGACACCGTCTATGAGTTTCATTGCCAGGGCCAAAGCTACCGGGTGGTGCGGCAGGAGTTCGCCGCCGACCGAGCCGGCACCGATCCCTTCAGCTACCTGCTGGTTGGCAGCCTTTCGCCGGAGTTGTCCCGGCTTCGGCAGCTGACCATCGGGTTGCCGCTTCTTGGGATCTTGCTGGCGCTGGTCGGGTTGGTTGCCATGGTGATGGTGGTCAACCGGTTTCTGGCGCCGCTGGAGCGGATCGACCAGGGGATCCAGCAGGTCATCGCCGGCAACCGGGATCACGTCTGGCAAGTCGACTCGCGCAACCCCTACCATGCCGAGATGGCTCAGGCGCTCAACCTGATGAGCGCCACCCTGCAGGGCAAGCCGCTCCCGGACGAGGAGCAGCCCCGCGACGACGCGGAATGGGAATCGCTGCTGCAGTTTGCCGAGGTAGAGATCACCGGGCAGTACGCCTCGATCGACCTGATCGAGGCGCGTCGCGCGGAGCGCAGAAGAAAGGCCGAGCTGGCGGCGCAAGAGCCGGTCGAGAGCTACCGTCGACGGCTGTACGAGGAGTTCTGCAAGGCCAAGGCCGAGGTCGGTCAGGGTGAGAGCCCCATCTCTTTCGACCGCTTCGTGGGCCAGATCGCGAAGAAAGCCCAGATCTACAAGGACCAGCACGACTGCAAGGACGTCCGATTCGAGGTGACGTTCAAAAACGGTCAGGTCGTGCTCAAGCCGATAGCCATCAAATGAACAAACAATCTCCCGCAACCCCTCCAATGACCCCCGAAACCTCCGGCCCAACCACCGCCGACCGCTCCCGCTCGGAGGGGGTGTTGACCGGCCTCGACCGCCTGCTTTCCACCCCTTCCTTGCAGGAGCGGTTTGCCGGCAAACGGTTGGGGCTCCTGGTGAACCAGGCATCGGTCAGCCGAGACTTGAAGCCGGCCTATCGGGCTATCGGCGATCTGGGCCTCCAGGTGGTTCGCCTGTTCGCCCCCGAGCACGGCCTGTGGGGTCAACAACAGGACATGGAGGAGGTGGCCCAGGGTCCGGACCCGCTGACCGGGCTGGAGAGCCGAAGTCTGTACGGAAAGACCCTGGAGAGCCTCAAACCGGCGCCTGAGGATCTGGCCGACCTGGATATCCTGTTGATCGACCTTCCCGACATCGGTACCCGCTACTACACCTTCGCCGCCACCGCGCTGTATGCCACCAGAGCCGCCCACCAGGCGGGGGTCGGGGTGTGCGTCCTTGACCGTCCCAACCCGCTGGGGGGGATTTTGGCCGAGGGCAACCTGGTGGAGCCGGGCTTCCACTCGTTCGTGGGAGCCATCTCCGTACCCAACCGGCACGCGCTCACCCTGGCGGAGCTCCTGCGCTATGCCAATTTGACCACCCCACAGCTTTTCGATCTCGAATGGATACCGGTAGCCGGATGGCAGCGATTCCAGTGGTTTGACCAGACCGGACTGCCCTGGGTCCTGCCCTCTCCCAATATGCCCACGCTGGATACCGCCCTGGTCTATCCCGGGATGTGCCTGCTGGAGGCGACCAACCTGTCGGAGGGACGGGGAACCACGCGACCGTTCGAGATCATGGGCGCCCCTTACGTGAACGGGTTGGAGCTGGTCCGGCAGCTGGAAGCGCTGGATCTTCCCGGGGTACGGTTCCGGCCGCTGGTGTTCCGCCCTCTTGCTGGCAAGTGGGCGGGGCAGCCATGCCAGGGGCTCCAGCTCCATGTCGTGGACCGGGAGACATTCCGGCCGTACCGGGTGGGCCTGGCTGTCCTGTGGGCCTGCATGCGTCTTTTCGGCCAGCAGTTTGCCTGGCGCAAAGAGCCTTACGAGTTTGTCGCCAAGATCCCCGCCATCGACCTGTTGTGCGGGACCGATCGGGTCCGCCGCTCACTGGAGCAGGGCGACCCGTACGAACGGCTGGTCCAGGTTGCCTTGGCCGGTGCCGAGCGCTATCTGGAGCGCGTGGGACAGGCCATCATCTACGAGTGAGCCGATATGCGGATCGCTTTGCTGGGGGGGGCGTTTGATCCGCCCCATGTGTGCCACCTGCTGGCAGCCGTATGGACCAAGAGTACGGCGGGGATCGACCGGGTTTGGTTCGTGCCCACCTTCTGTCATGCCTTCGGCAAGCAGATGGCACCGTACGATCTGCGCTGCCGTATGCTCTCGCTGGCCTTGCAGCCGCTGGCCTCCTTCTGCTCGATCAGCCGGATCGAACAGGAGCTGGGGGGCGAGTCACGCACCATCGACACCCTGACCGCGCTCATCCAGAAACAGCCCGCAGACGTCTTCAGCCTGGTGATCGGCTCCGACATCCTGTTGGAAACGCACAAGTGGAAGCAGTTCGACCGGCTGGAGCAAATGGCCGAAGTGATCGTCCTGGGACGGGCAGGCTATCCGGTCGATGACCCACGCATCCGATTCACCCTTCCCTCGGTATCCAGCAGCGAGATTCGAGAGCACCTGGAAAATGGGGATGTGGACTTCTGCCGTCCTTTGGTGCCTTCGCGGGTGTTGGCCTTCATCGACGAGGTGGGGCTCTATCGGCCAGGGTCGAAAGCGGTTCGGGATCCGTCGGAGGAACCATGCCAACCGTGACCCCCATCCGACTCCACATTGTCGGTCCCGGTCGCCTGGGATGCAGCCTGGCCAGCGCCCTCGCCGGCAGCGATCGCTACCTGGTGGCAGGGGTGGCCTGCTACTCCGAGGCCGATCGTGAGCGTGCTCGCCGCTGGATGCCGAGTGCTGCGCAGTATCCCCTGGATGATCCTCGGGAGCTGGAGCAGGTGGACCTGGTGCTGTTGACCCTCGCCGACGGTGCCATTCGCCCCGTGGCAGGCGGATTGGCGCCCCATTTCCGCCCCCACCAGGTGGTGCTGCACACCTCCGGCTTACTGCCTGCCTCGGTGCTCGACGGGTTGGGTATCCCGGCCAGACTGGGCTCCTTTCACCCGTTGCAGACCTTCGCCGATCCCCGCCTGGCCCGAGAGCAGTTTGCAGGCTGCACCATCGCCTGCGAGGGGGAACTGGGGGCTGTTCAGGCGGCACAGGAGCTGGCGCGCCACCTGGAGGCCCGCGTGGTGACGCTGCCGGCCGGCTCCAAACCTGCCTATCATGCCGCGGCCGTGGTGGCCTCCAACTACCTGGTGGCGATCACCGCCATCGCAGCCCGGTTACTGGCGAGTGCCGGCATTGACCCGGAACAGGCGATCGAGATGCTTGGCCCCCTGCAGCGTGGCACCCTGGACAACCTGAAGACGCTGGGCATACCCCGGGCGCTGACCGGTCCTGTTGCCCGTGGGGATTTCGAGACGGTACAAAGCCATCTGGCCGCCATCTCCCGGTTGGCCCCCGAACTGCTGCCGGTCTATCGCCAGCTGGGACTGGTCGTCCTCGATCTGGCCCGTCGCATGGCGGTCGATCCACCGCTTTTGGACCGCTTGGGCGCGTTGTTCACCTCCGAGTGCTGAAGGCCAGCGGGTTCCCCCAGCCTCGGTCCCTCAGGGGACCGCCCGAGGGGCCAGGACCGCAAGCGGCTGCCCCTCCTCGGATCTCAACGGGGTCCGGTGCTCAGGGTGACCGCTCGGGAACGTCGAACCTCGACCGAACGCTCCACCCGCAGCGCAATCCAGAAGATCGGCAGTGCCACGGCGGCCGTCAGCAGGGCGGTGATCGGGGCGATGGTGACGAGGGCGTTGAACGGTGGCGATTCGCGACGGAAGATCGCGATGCTGAGGAGCGCAAATGCGTCGGTCAACCAGGTGGCAGGGATGACCCATAGCGCAAGACTCACCGCCCGCCTGGGCGTCCCCCACAGATGGAGCAGGCTGGCCAAAAAGAAGATGAGGGTCAGTCCGAAGGCATAATAACCGCGCGGTCCACCCCAGCACAGGTCGGCGACGGCGGCGAAGATCAGGGTACAGGCGGCACCCACCGCAAAGTTGCGCCGGCAAGCAACATACACCACCAGCGCCACCGCCAGCTCCGGCACATGGACCAGCACCCCGAACACCCGCAGCAGGACCGTCTCCGAGACGATGACCAGAAGCCCCGCCAGGATGGTCAAAACGGCAGACAATCAGCTCCCCTCTTGGCCGGTGATGACGAATACCTCTTCCAGTCGGGAGAAATCCACCGCAGGGCGTACCACCACCTCCTGGAATAGCCCCGGTTCCGCCTGGAGCACCTCGATGATGGTTCCCACCACCAGCTCCTGGGGCATCTCCCCCGCCATCCCCGAGGTGACCACCACATCTCCGGGCTCCACCTGGTCGCGCTGCAACAGGTAGGCGATGCGGGCGGTGTAGTCGTTTTCGTGGCCGTTTCCCCGCAATACCCCGCGAGCGCGATTGCGCTGGATCAGCACATCGATGGCGCTTGCCGGGTCCACGGTCAACCTCACGTCACAGTAGTCTCCCATGACCGTGCTGACCTGGCCGACCAGCCCGCTGGGAGCTACCACCGGCATGTCGGGTCGGACAATCCCTTCCCCCAGGTCGAGGCGCAATCGGATGACCCGGAAATAGGGTGTGATGTCCTTGGCGATGACATGGGCAGCAAGGAGCTGCAGGCTGGGGGAGGAAACCTGGAAGCCGACCAGGGCCCTGAGCCGGGCGTTCTCCTGCATGACCCCCAACAACCGAACCCGCTCCTCCTGCAAGCGCGCAATCTCCCGCCGCAACCGTTCGTTCTCCTCGTTCACCCGGACCAGGCGCAGGTAGCGGTCCCACAGCTGCGAGACCCCTCCCAGCCCCTGATAGGCCAGGTTCTGGGTGTCCGAGATGGCCCGAAGAACGGCATCGCCGAATACCCCGGTCTGGGGATACTCCGCACTTCGGCCTCCCAAGATCAGGACCAACGGCTGGATGATCAACAAGAGGACCAGAAAGGGGCTTCGATAACGTAGAAAGAGATCCCACATGGCGGCCTTCAGGAGGGCAGAGCCACCTCGCGCAACAGGCTCAGCTCGTCCAGCGCCTTGCCGCTCCCCAGCACCACCGCGGACAGCGCGTCGTCCGCGATCATCACCGGCAGGCCGGTCTCCTCCCGCAGCAGCACGTCCAGGTTCTTCAGCAGGGCGCCGCCCCCTGCCAGGACGATCCCCTTGTCCACGATATCGGCCGAAAGCTCGGGGGGGGTCCGCTCCAGTGCGATGCGCACCGCCTCCACGATGGTGTTGATCGGCTCCTGCATGGCATCGCGGATCTCATCGGAGTTGATCACCAGGGTCTTGGGCAAGCCGGCGACCAGGTCGCGCCCCTTGACCTCCATGGTCATCACCTCTTCGGTGGGGTAGGCCGTACCCACGGTGCACTTGACCATCTCGGCGGTGCGCTCTCCGATGAGCAGGTTGTACTTGCGCTTCAGGTGCTGGATGATGGCCTCGTCCATCTTGTCCCCGCCCACCCGGACCGACTTGGAGAAGACGATGCCGGCCAGCGAGATGACCGCCACCTCGGTGGTACCGCCCCCGATGTCGACGATCATGCTGCCGGTGGGTTCGGTGATGGGGAGACCGGCGCCGATGGCCGCGGCCATCGGCTCCTCGATGAGATAGACCTCTCGGGCTCCTGCCGACTCGGCCGACTCCCTGACCGCCCGCTTTTCCACCTCGGTGATGCCGAACGGGATACACACGATGATGCGCGGTTTGACCAGTGCGCGCCGGGTCTGTGCGCGGTTGATGAAGTAGCGCAGCATCGCTTCGGTGACCTCGAAGTCGGCGATGACCCCGTCGCGCATGGGGCGGATGGCGACGATGTTGCCAGGGGTCTTGCCAAGCATCTCCTTGGCTTCCTTCCCAACCGCCAGCACCTTCTTGCCCCCACGGGCGTCGCGCTGGACAGCGACCACCGAGGGCTCGCAGGCCACGATGCCTCGACCCTTGACATAGATGAGGGTGTTGGCCGTGCCCAGGTCGATGGCGAGATCGTTGGAGAACAAACTGAAGATGCGATCGAGGAACATACAGGGTTGCCCCGGAAACAGCGCAATACGCTTCTGGCGACGGACTACCAGAGTCTCCGGGCCATTGCAAGCCCGTATCTTCCAAGGTTCATGGCGTCGGCGATTCGACGATCCCCCCGCTCCATCGAAAGACCACTGACCGGGGTTGCCTAGCGGTACAGGTTCCAGTATTTTACGCGCCCTTGCGGGCGGTGTGTACACCCATCCGACCGCCACCTCCCAACATCCCGAGGTCGGGACGTCAGGCGCCAGGGAGAGCGGTCGTATGGTGTCATGCTTCAGTGGAGAATTCTCATGCTTGAGTACATGCGGAAGCATTCGCAGTCCTACCTGATCTACGTGTTCTTCGGCATCATCATCGTCGTCTTCATCTTTTTCTTCGGTCCCCAGAGCCGCGGTTGCGGCCCCCCCGGCTCGATGGTGGTGGCCAGCGTAGGCTCCGAGGAGATCTCCTCGCGCCAGATGGACCAGCTATTCATGCGAACCAGCAACTGGGAGAGCCGGATCCCGGCCGACCAGCGGCTCGATCCCGCCATGCGCCGCCGCCTGCTCGCCGAGGACCTGGTCCTGGTCCTGCTGCTGGCCGAGCAGGCACGAGAGGCCGGCCTGGCCGTTTCCGATACCCAGCTCAGCACCTATGTGCGCGATCCCCAGCGCAACGTCGATTTCGGCGAGTATCGGGATCGCGACGGGAACTTCAGCATGGAGCAGTTCGAGTTGCGCGTGCCCGGCGCTTTCGGCCTGGCCCTCACCCAGTACGAAGCCTGGAAGGAGTCGGAGCTGCTGGCCAGCGAGTACCTGGGCATGCTGGCCGCTGCGGTGCCGGTCACCCAGGGCGAGCTGGATGCCGTCTATCGGCCTCGTCATACCCGGTACAAGCTGGAGTACATCCGCTTCGATCCGACCGAGCTGGCCCCCCTGTTCGCCACTACCGACGAGCAGGTGGCCGATCTGCTGGCCCGACAGCCCGAAAGGGTGCAGGAGTACTACCAGAGCCACCTCGACACCTACCAGCAGGAACGCCAGCTGCGGGTGGAGCGCATCCTCATCCAGCTACCCGGCGACGACGATCCCCAGGGGCAGGCACTGGCCCGGCAACGGTTCGATACCTCCCTCGCCCTGCTCCAGGACAATCCCGACAGCTTCCAGGAGGTCGCAGGGGAGTTCTCCCAGGCCACCGAGGCGGCAAATGGGGGCGACATGGGGCTGCACCCTGAATCCTACTACAGCTCCTACCCCTTTCTGGCCGGTCGGCTGGACGAGATCGAACCGGGTGCGATCCAGACCTACGAGATGAGCCAAGCCCTGGTCATTTTCCGGATACGGGAGGCCGTTCCGGCCCTCACTCCACCCTACGAAGAGATCGCGGCCGAGGTGGCCAGAGACCTCTTGGAGTCCGAACAGGAGGAGCAGCCGATCCGGACCCTGGCAGAGCAGTGCCTGGCACGAGCCCAAGAGGGCCTCACGCTCCAGGATATCGCCGAGGAGTTCAACGAAGCCCAGCTTCCCGCAGCGACCGACAACCCCCAGGAGGCGGCTCGCCCGCTGCTCCAAGCCCAACAGACCGACCTGTTCGCCCTGGATACGCCCGGGTTCGACCTCTCCATCCTCGGCCCGGAATATGCCAATCAACCTCGGTTGCCCGGAGACCCCGAGAACATCCCCGGGCTGGGCAGGCTACCCCGCCTGGCGCGACAACTCACCCGCATGACCAGCGACAACCCGGTCGCTCCCGAGGTCTATACCGATGGCCAGGTGCACTACGTGGCCCGCCTGATCCAGGTCGAGCTGCCCCCCGACCCCCCCGACCCCGAGGCTCTGGAGGAAATCCGCAACGAGATCTGGCGCGAGAAGGTCCGATCGATCTTCGGAGACTGGCAGGCTCGGCTCCTGCTCCACCAACCGACCTCGCTGAGCCCTTTTTTGAGCGAGCTGCTCGAACAGGCCATCTCCCAGGGGCTGATCAAGCTCAACGAGTCCTACTTCGCAACCCACCAGGCTCCCTAGGTTCTTCTCCTCCTCCCGACCCGCGTTGACAGCATCGTTGCGCGCTGGTAGGAGGAATCAACATCCAAGCGGATGTACCGCACCCCCTCTTCCAGGAGCGAACCATGATGGTCCGTCAATCGTTGTTGTGCTGGTCACACATCGCCGTGCTGGCCACACTGGGCTGCATCCTTGGATGCAATCGTGGAGAACTCGGATCCTCGACCGAGCGGCCACCCGTCACCGGCAGCCAGCCCGGCAGCGGACAGCAGGCCGAGATCGCCCCACCGCCGGCCGATGAGCCGCCAGCAGCCCCCCTGGAGGGCTGGACCGACCAGGGTTTCCGGACGGTGTTCCGCTTCGTGGACAATCGCCACTTGCTTCACAACTACGACACCGGTCTGTTCATCAACTTCGGTCACCCCTCCGCACTCAAGTACGTGCGCGGCCGAGCCAGCGGCACCTACTGGCAGGAGGGGCGCACCGAGGAGTCCAGGCCGGTGGCCTGGACCGACGGGATTCGCGGCGCCTTCTTCTTCCCCCTGCTCGAAGTGACCACCGACCTGGAGCTGGTGGTTCGCATGCGCGCCACCGACAACCAGCGCATGGACGTGTTCCTCAATGGCGAGCAGGTGCGCTCCACACTGACCGGTCTTTCCACCGACTGGAGCGAGCTGCGCATCCCATTGCCCGCCAGGTTTCTCAAGGTGGGTGAAAACCGGGTCCGCTTTCACTTCGCCCGCAGCGACCGCACCCCGGATCGGGGCCGGACCGCCGGCGGTTTCGACTATGCTCGAATCCAGCCGCCGGGCGCCGATCCCTGGCCGGCCCATCAGCTCGGCTCCTTCGAGCTCGTGGAACGGGACGATGGCAAAAAAGCCCTGACCACGCCTGGCTATGGAGCACGAGTCGTCTACCTGACCTTGCCAGAGGAGGGGCGTCTGCGAACCAGGCTGGCGCTCGATCCGGCGGGATCGGAGCAAGAGGAGGTTCCGGCCGCCATCCGCCTCTACCGGGATGGCGAAGAGCCGCAAGTCCTGTGGGAGGGGGTGGCCACGGTCGAGCCCCGGCCGATCGAGGTGGCGCTCGAACCGTTCGCCGGCCAGGTGGTTCGCCTGGAGCTGAGGGGCCTGGCGGATGTGGGGGAGGGGCGCCTGCAGTGGATCGAGCCCGAGCTGGTGGTCCCCGAGCGACCTGCCAGGAGCCTCGACGAGACCACTCGGCCCAGGCACGTTCTCATCTGGCTGGCCGACGCCCTTCGCCCCGACTACTTTGCGGTCTACAACCCTCAGACGCCGGTACAGGCCCCCCACTTTGTCGAGTTCGCACAGCAATGCGTCATCTTCCGGCGGGCCACCGTCCAGGGGAACACCTCGCTGCCTTCCTCCGGCTCCCTGCTGACCTCCACCTACCAGGTCGTGCACCGCATGACCCAGCCGGGTCGGCGGCTGCCCTCCAGTCTGACGGTTCTGGCCGAGCCGTTCCGGCAGGCTGGTTGGGCGACCGGCCTGTTCAGCTCCAACGGTTTCGTGAACGACGGACGAGGATTCGCCCGAGGCAGCCAGACCTACCGCAACCTGATCCACGAGCCGGGACGGGCGCATACCGAGCGGCTATGGCCCCTGTCCCGCGACTGGATCGGTGAGCAGACCACCGGTTCGTGGTTGTCCTTCGTCTGGACCGTCGATCCCCATGTCCCCTACGATCCACCGCCAGAGATCCTGACCCTCTACTATCCCGAGACCTACCGGGGGAGCATCCAGCCGCGAGCCACCGGCAGCCTGCTGGACCAGCTGGGAACGAGGCGGTTGGAAGGGGAAGACCTACGCTATCTCATCGCCCTGTACCAGGGGGAGATCACCTACAACGACCAGTGGTTCGGACAGATGATCGAGGATCTGCGTTCCCGCCAGCTGCTCGACGATACCCTGGTGGTGGTATTGGCCGACCACGGTGAGGCCTTCTACGACCATGGCAGGGTAGGGCACGGCACCAGCGTATACGAGGAGCAGGTATCCGTCCCCCTGATGTTCTGCCATCCCCGCTCCTTGGGGGAGAGTCGCTGGATCGAGACCGAGGTGGAGAGCATCGACCTGATGCCCACCTTGCTGGACCTGTTCGACATCGAGCTTCCCGAATCGGTCCAGGGCGTTTCTTTGGCCGATCTCCTCCTGGACGACACCCCGGTCATGAACCGGCCGGCCTTCTCCTACCACCAGGATTTCATGAAAGGTCTGCGGATCGGGCGCTGGAAGTACATCTTGAGTGACGACGAGTCGCTGTACGACCTGTCTGCATCACCCATCGAGGGGGAGAACTGCATCGACGCCCATCCGATCGTCCACCGTCACATGGCCGATGCCATGGCTTTTCACCTGGCCTTTGCAGACCGCTGGCGCAAGAGCGAATGGGGACAGACCAACAACCACACCAGCGAGCTTGCCGAGCAGCTGGACGGCAGCACCTGGTAACATCGCGGCTACGCCATGGCTGACAAGAAGAAGTATCCGCCACGCGCCGCGCTGAGCGATCAGCGGTTGGCGGAGCTCAAGCAGTCCCTCGAGGAGGGCGCCATACCTCCTTGTACCCCGGCGGAGTTGAAGGGTTTCGCCGATCACCTGGTCCGCAGCGAGGAAGCCGACCTGCTGGGCACACTGTACTCCTGCGTGTCGGGCAAGGAGCGGCGCAAGATCGTCACTCAGGCGCTCTTTCGCCTGGAGAAGCGAGGCGTTCCAGTCCCCGCGGTTCGCACCCGCCCTCCGGCCATCGAGCTCACCCGCCCCCAGCCGGAGCAGAAACGCCCCATCCTGATGTCCCAACCGGAGCTGAATGGCGAACGCCTTTTCTATTTCCCCCACACCATGGGACAAGCATACCTCCTGGTCAAGGCGGCCTTTCACCGGGATCACGGCCTCGCCATCCTGTCGGCCGAAGAGACCAGCCATTCCCACTGGAACGCCATGGTCAGGGGATTGACCAGCAAGCTCGCCGCGTCAACCCCTCAGGGATGGGTCATCGCCGATGCCCCCCTGCTCCAGCGCAAGCTCTGGGAGATGGGCACCTTCGTCCGCAGCGGGCGCATCGGCCAGGAGGTGGATCGGGAGCTCTGTTCACGGCTTTTATGGCCCCAACAGCCTCCATCTCATCCGGTTGCCGACCTCGACCTGGATGCGGTGGCCGAGGCGGACGAAATGCTGCTGTTCCAGACGGTCGAGGCCCTGCGACCCCTGGCCGATGACCGGATCTTCGACACCCTGGCCCGCAACATGCGAGAAGCTGCCGACAGCCCCCTGGTCCTCTCCGAGTCCCAGCAAGCCGCGCGCTATCGGGATCTGATCCAGGCTGCCGTCGATCAGCAGATGGCGTCGTGGGGAGCGGAAACCCTGGTCGAGATCATGCTGGATGCCGCCTACTACCTGTTCCTCGGCGGAAGCGCTTCCATCGCCAAGACGTTGCGCCAGACCGTCACCGCGGCCAGCACCGAACGACGCGAGCTCCAGCTTCGCAACTTCCTGGAGACCTACCTGGAGCACCTGTTCATCCGCGGGGACGTCGGATCACCAGACGGCCCGAAGACCAGCCCCGGAGGGATCATCCTGCCTTGACTTTCCGGTCCCTCTCGCCGAGATCCAGAAGACGTCGGGTCTCCCGGACAACCTTGGTCAAGCCCCGATCCCCCGTCTCTAGCTGGGGGGTCGTTCGACCGGGGGCAAGCTCCGATCGACCAGAAAAAACACCACCGCGCCATGCGTCTCGTAGCGGACCCGGCTCCCCTCGAACGCCTCTTGCAGCTCTTTGACCAGGTAGGAACGACTGCGCAAGATCGGGTAGATCCCCCACCGCTCGTACCGCTCCAAGAACAGGTCGGCCGTGCGCTCCAACCCTCGGCACAGGGTAGCACCGACAACCGTCCCCTTTGGCTCCAGCACGCGGGACATCTCCGCCATCGCCTTGGCCCGATCGTAGAACCCGTTCAGACCGTTCATGGACATCACCGCCCGAAAGCTGTCGGGGGCGAAGGGAAGGTGCTCCGGTTCCGATCGGACCAACACCACGTTGTCCATCCCCGCCTTTTCAAAGCGGATCTGCGCTTGCCGCAGCATCCGCCAGCTGTAGTCCGTGGCCACGATGGGGTACTGGGTGTGGATCGAATAGACATGCTTCAGCAACAGGCCGGTCCCCACAGGATGAACCAGTAGCCGCCCTCCCATGGCCCGTCCTACCGCCCGATGAGACCAGTCGATGTATCGCAACGGCGGGCAACCCCAGATAAACAAGCTCATCAGCGGTGCGGCCACATCGTACCAGCGGGCGATCACATCGTAGAGCGCCTCTGTCCGGTAGTGCCTGACCGGCTTGCCCGAAGGACGAGGGGTCAGATCTGCGATCCCGGACACAATGGGGTAACCGACCCCGCAGGCCCCACATTCGAGCGCCGGATCGCGCCGTCCACCGAGGGTGATGCCTGAGGCCCCGCACGACGGGCAAATCAACAGCGCCAGATGTTGCTCGGATATCATTGCCGCCCCATGGGTCAAGACAGGTGACCTCGTCACGGTGAGCCGGTGGTTACCACCTCTGGTTTTTGTCCACAAGTCCGTTACAATGGGGGCCATGAAAGCAGTCACCATCCCATCGCCAGATCCCCTTTTCCAGCCCTCGTCTCCCGGACGGATCGATCCGCTGCCGGCCATTCTGACGGGCCTGTTGTCGCTCCTTCTGGCTTCCTGTCTGAACCTCGAGGATCCGGAGATCCAGCTCACCGGAAGCGGACAGGCCCCCGAGGGAGAGGGAATCCGTTGCCTCAGCGGCCTCACCAAGGAGGACGGCACCCTGCGAATCCACTTCATCGACATCGGCCAGGGGGACTCCATCTGGATCGAAACCCCCACCGACAACATCGATGGCAACGGCGAACGAGAAGGCTACCATATCCTGATCGATACCGGCGAGGCGGACAACGCACAGATCCTGGTGGACTACCTCACCAGATACGGCTTTCCTCCCGGAAGCCTCATCGACTACCTGGTCATCACCCACGCTCATGCCGACCACTACGGCGGCGCAACGGTGATCATGGACAACTACCTGGTGCACAACATCCTCGATCCCGGTTTCGACGACAGCTCCGCCTGGTACTACACCAGCTACCTCCAGAGAGCCGCAGAAGAGATCGCCGAAACCGGTGGGGTCCTCTATCGCCCCCTGGTGGGCACCCTGGTCGGCGACCTCTTCGAGACCACCTCCATCTTCGGCTCCGAGATCGAGACCGTCGTGCTCAACTCCGACGAGCAGCTGCAGGCCGGGGAAGATCGCTACGACCAGATCAACAACACCTCGATCGCGCTGGCTCTCACCTACCAGTTCCGCACCATCCTGCTGATGGCCGACGTGCAGACCGAGATGGAGCCCGACATCATCAACGCCATGCCCGATTTGCGCGCCAATATCCTCAAGGTCGGCCACCACGGCAGCACCACCTCCACCTCCACCGCGTTCCTCGACCACATCTTTGCCGACGTCGATCAAAGCCTCCGCTTCGCTGTCGTCCAGTCGGGTACCCGCCTGTTTGGCTCAACCAACTTGCCCAGCTCGACCATCGTCTCCAGGCTGCTGCAGTACGTCAGTGCCAACCACTACTACACCACCAACCATGAAGACGACGAGACCGCCCCCTTCGATGGCGCCGGCGACGACCACGTCCAGGCCGTGATCAACGAAGACGGCAGCATCCAGATCTGCTACGCCCCATAACGCCAACGATTCCATCTCGAACCCTCTTGTTTCCACCCGCTGGCACCTTCTCCTGCACTATCGCAGGTCACTCCTCCGATTCTTGACAGGCGATCCGGTTCATGGCCCAATGGTTGATGTAGGTATATGTAGCCAATAATGCTACCTACGGTGTGGCGACCGGCCCCATGGCTGGGCCCGCCTCCATCGACAGAGAGGACAACCATGTTGGAACGACGAACAGAGGGCCGCAGGAAGGTGGACATCATCTTGAACGTGTACCAGGACGGTTTTCCTGTACTGGCGCGGGCAAAGAACATCAGCCTGGGCGGGATCAGGCTCCACCGCGTCATTCCGCCTCGCTGTCTGCCATACGAGCGGGTGGACCTGGAGTTTCAGTTGCCGGGTGATCCGGAGGTCCTCTTCGCCAGTGGTCAATGTGTGTACGAGGCGAAGGAGGGTGGAATTCTGGGCATCCAGTTTTTGGACATGGACCGTCGTTCAAGCCGGAAGTTGCGGACGTTCATCGACCGCCCTGGCAATAGACGGGTCATCCACTGAGGGCCAGCAGGATCTGGCCGGCCAGCTCCCGTTGCAGCATCTCGACAGCCCCACCGATGGCGGGATGATGTTGAATAATCCAACGAAGACTGTCCACATCCAGAAACAGTACGTGGAGTTCGCTCTGGGCGACGGCCGAGCAGGGTGAGCTTTCACCGGGTCCGATCCCGAGTAGACCGGTGACATCGCCGGTGGAGAGCTCGGCGATTTGCTGGTGGCTCTTTGCCCGGGAAATCGTCAAAGAGGCCTGTCCTCGGACCAGGATGAACATGCCGTTCGAGGGACGTCCCTGGGTCACGAAGGTGGTACCCTTGGATAGCTGGTGGCCGCTGACACGGGACATGATGGCCAGGTGATCCTCCTTGGAGAGGCCTGGGAACAGGTGGCAGCGGGCAATGGTGTGGTGGATCTCGCCCCGATGGTAGGCTCGCTGAAAGGCCAGTCCTGGAGGCTGAGAGCCCTGCATCAACGCCATGAGCTGCTGGGAGGGGAGGAACAGGGCCTGTGCGGTCCGCCGGTTGGTGATGGTGGCCTCGGATGGGATCTGGTAGAGCGACTCCAACCCGAGCACCAGGTGAGATCCCTCGATGATCTCGGTACCGCGGTAAGGTGAGGCAACGGCCAGCTCGCTTTCGTCGAACCACCACACCCCCCGCCACTGCTCACCCACCTGTATGAGGATCTCTCCCTTTTGACAGGGGGTCGGAACCAGTGCCAGGCTGACCTGCCTGAACTCCTCGGTGTCCAGGTCGGAGAGGATGGGAATGGGGGAGAACCCGATCCCCTCCGCTGGATCGTTCCCTGTGTCGGTCGATTGCGAGCAGCTCGAACTCACCTGTGCCAGGAACTGCTCATCCCCAACGGAACTGGACCGCAGTTCGAGCTGCCGTGTGAGCAGGCAACCGGCTGTCCTGGGTACAGTCCCTGGTATGAGGCGTTCTGAGCTGGAGGAGTAGGCGCCTGACAGCCTGTCGAGCAGCGTGTCGACGGCCTGGGAGAGGCGGTGTAGTCGACCGATCGCATCCAGAGCGATCAGGGGTCGATTGCTGGCCAGGGCCAGTGGGGCCAACTGCTGATAGACCTCGATCGCCAGCGGAATCTCGTTGGCCTCCTCCAGCAACCGCCCCAGTTGCTGCTGAAAGCCGGGACACCTTACGCAGTCCGGCAGCTTGTCGGCGACGAGCGCCAACGCTTGCCCCAGATCCCCAAGATCCCGCACTCTCTCGATGGCCGGTAGCAGGGGGGCGGAGCTGGCGTGAGGTCGTTCCATTCAAGATCCCAAGCAGAACCTCCGGCGAAAAGAAACCGCACGGCCGGCTCAGCGATCGGAGTCAGGTAAAACCGAGGCCGCCTGCCCGGTGGGGTCGAAAGCTGGCTGTCGGCTCGTTGACAGGACGCCGATTCGAGGACTAATGTACCATATCAAGATGGGCAACAGGTAGCCGCTACCACCTTTCCAATAACGGTGCGACCACGTGATTCGGTGCCCCAGTTGTAGGATGCTCAACCGGACTGGAAGCCGCCACTGCGGTTCCTGCGGTCGACTGCTCGCCGACAGTCCGGTGGAGGAGGAGGCGACATTCAAGACTCCGAAGCTACCACAGCAGCACAGGGAGTCGCCCCCTCCCCAAGCCGCCGTTCCCTCCAAGTCCTCACCGGGGCCACAACTCCACACCCCACAAGAGGGTGGTCAGGGCAGCGGCGGGCGGCGAACCATGTACGGTATGCCAGCCGTTCGCGAACTCGAGCCCACCTCCCCCAGCAATCCGGTCCTTCCCCATCCTGCTCTCCAGGCTGAGCCCGGCACGGAAGAACGCTTCAACCCCAGGGAAACCGCTTTCGGCATGGCGATCGTCCGGGTCGAGGCGGAGGAGCAATCCGAACCCATCCCGGCATCCCCCGCCTCGCCACCGGCGACCATCGGTCATCGAACCGAACCGCTGCGATCGGTTGGACCCGCTGATCGTGGCCACCAGACCGTCGCTGGTATGCCCGGTGTCGCAGCACATGGGGTAAGCCCGCCACCGGCGGAGTCGGCCGTGGATGATGACACTGTCGCAACAGTCCCCAATATGCCGGCCCTCTCGGCGTCGGGACACCAACTACAGTCCGCCCCTGCAGCAGGAATCCGCAAGACCGCATCGGGGTTGCCCACCACCAAGCAGCTGTTCCAGCCACCATCGCCACCTTCTCCGGCGCACCCAGAAGAGGTCTCTGATCGAGGGATCCCCGCCGTTCCCCCCCCACCCGACAGTGCCCGACACCTGGCGGACCGCCCACCGGAGCGACAACCCTCCAAGACCCTCTTCGGTATGCAGGCTGCCGAGCTGGGGCTCGGACTTCTCAAGGCCGAGTCGGAGATCTATGCCGGTTCCATCCGACAAGCCGATCCGACCCCTCGCCTGGGCCAGATGGTGCATGACGGGGGGGAGGAACCAGGCGGCCTCACACCCCAGGCAGGGGCCAGGACCATCATGGGGATGCCCTTGATGGAACCGCTGGCTGCCCGGATCGATGAGCAAGACCGACCAGCTCGACAACCACCCGTCCCCCCCTCACGAGCGATCCCACCGGTCTCTCCGGCAAGCTTCAAGGCAGCAGAGGAGCGACGGGGTGGGCCGCCAGCCCCGGGCCTGAGGGAACGCTTCGAGACGGAAGACCAGGAGGCGGGATTCGATTGGAAACCTCCATCGGGTGTCATCCCTCTACCCCCCCTGGATGAAGCGGAGCTTCCTGTCACCGTGCGGCTGGATGTGAGCGACGTGTTTCCTTTTCCAGCAACCGAGGCCGCCGAGTCGCCCGGCGGTGAATTCCAGCCAAGAGAGAGCTCGCCGGCTCGGTGGCCGGCCGGTGAAATGGATCCTCTTCATCTGGATATCGGCGAGGTGTTCCCCTTCGCGGAAGCGACCACCGCCGCTTTTTCCTCGGGCGATCACCAGCGGACCAGCGACACCGACGCGGCAGACCTGTGGAGGTTGCCGGGACGTCCGATCGACAAGACCAAGGAGCAGCCGGGGGCTATCGGTCAACAGGCCGTGACGGGCGGTTCGCCGCTTCCAAAGGCCGCCTCGGCCTCACCTCCCGAAGGGCGGAGGGATACCCCTTTCTCGCCCCGGGAGCCCCGGATCGCAGCGCCGCTCCAGCAACCCGTCGTTGCCGGCCCACCACTTTTCGCCGAGCAGGCGCCCGCCGAGGCGATCGGCGGGTTGACAGAAGAGCCATCGGCGGTCGAGATGGCTGCCAGGCAGGTCGGAGAGGAGCCGATCACGCGAGAAAGGCGGATCTCCCAGATGCTGGATGATCTCACACCGCTGCCGGAGATCGCGGTCGAGCCACTATCCCCTCCCGTTGTCCGTCGGGAGCCCGAAGTGGCCAAGACCGATCGCAAGGTGACGGTCCGGAGTTGGCTGCAAACTGTCTTGTTCCTGCTGGCAGCGGGCTGTCTGGCCTGCTCGCTCGCGCTGCCTTTCGATGCATCCGCCTGGGTCCGCGTGAGGGCCGGCTACTTCTATTGGTTCGACATCATCCCGGCAGTGCTGGCCGTTGTGGGGATCGTGCTGGCCCTGCCACGCCGTGTACCCGCCTGGGTGGCCGGGCCGTTTGGACTGGTCGCGGTGGGTTTTGTCGCCCTGGTGGTCGTCCGGTCTGGCCTGGCATCCCTCCTGTCCTTGCAGGGGGAGGCGGCGGTGTCGATGGCCCTGCTGGCGGGGGGCTGCCTCCTGCTGTTCGTCACCGCTCTGATATCGCTGTTTTCACACCCTCCGCATCGGCGTTGAGGTCCGGTCGAAATCCGGATCGACAGGAAAGACGGCCAACAAGCGGCTCACCGAGGCCGCCCGACAGGGCCGTGCCCGGATCGATAGAGAATCCAGACCGTCAGTCGGCTCTTCGGGCTCGACTGAAGAACTGAAATCACGAGGAACCACAGTCGAGGTCAATCACACATGTCCGGTCATAGCAAGTGGAGCTCCATCAAGCACAAGAAGGCCGCGCTGGATTCCAAGCGCGGCAAGATATTCACCAAGCTCATTCGGGCCATCACCGTCGCGGCTCGCGAGGGGGGAGGGGACCCGGATAGCAATGCCACACTCCGACTGGCGGTAGACAAGGCCCGCGCACAGAACATGCCCAAAGACAGCATCGAGAAGGCCATCAAGCGGGGTTCGGGCGCCCTGGATGGCGCCAACTACGAGTCCATCCAGTACGAAGGGTACGGCCCAGGCGGCGTGGCGATCCTGGTCGAGGTGCTGACCGACAACCGAAACCGGACCGTGGCCGACGTCCGCCATATCTTCACGCGCGCCAACGGGAGCCTGGGAGCCGACGGCTGCGTCTCCTGGATGTTCGACCTGGTCGGCCAGATCATCCTGGCCGAAGACCAGGTGCCCGATGAAGACGACCTGATGCTGGTGGCGCTGGACCACGGCGCCGATGACATCGAACACAGCGAGGGCCAGTACGTCATCAGTTGCCAACCCGAAACCCTGTGGGGGCTGAAGCAGGCTCTGATCGAGGCGGGATACACCGAGATCGAACAGGCCGAGGTGACCAGGGTCGCCAAGAATACCGTGAACGTCGAGGGGAAGGAGGCCGAGCAGGTGATCCGGTTGCTCACCGCGCTGGAGGATCACGACGACGTGCAACAGGTATCCTGTAATTGTGACATCGACGATGATCTGATGGAGCAGTTCGGCTGATGGGCCCATGAAGGTTCTCGGGATCGATCCAGGCATGGTACGTACCGGTTACGGGGTAGTAGAGCGCGCCGGTTCCCAGATTTCCGCGTTGAGCTACGGGATTATCTCCTTGGGATCGGGCTCGATGGAGGGGCGTCTGGCGCGGCTGTACACCGAACTGTCGGAGATCACCCGCCAGTTCGGCCCTACCGAAACAGCCATCGAGGGGATCTTCCAGTCCAAGAACGCCCGCTCTGCCCTGGTCCTGGGCCATGCCCGAGGAGTGGCCCTGCTGGTTGCCGGCTTGAACCAGCTCCCGGTTTTCGAGTACGCTCCGGCCGAGGTCAAGCGGGCGGTCACCTGCTTCGGACGAGCAGAAAAGAGCCAGGTCCAGAAAATGGTGGCCATCCTCCTCGGGCTCCCTCAGCTGCCCCCGGTGGATGCAGCCGATGCCCTGGCCATCGCAATCTGTCACGCCCAGACCACGAGGGCACGAGTCGGACGGCCACCGCCATGATCGGTTTTCTCTCTGGAAGCTTGATCCACAAAGGACTCGATGGGCTGCTGATCGACGTCAACGGTGTCGGCTTCCGTGTGGAGGCACCCCTGTCCACCTTGGCCCGCCTGCCCGACCCGGGCGAGCGGGTGGCCCTGTTCATCCACACCCACGTGCGCGACGAGGCGATCCGCCTGTTCGGCTTCCAGTCGAAGGAGGGGCTGCAGCTGTTCGAACGGCTGATCGGAGTGTCCGGCGTCGGACCTCGCATGGCCCTGAGCGCACTCAGTCACCTCGCACCGGATGAGCTGCGCAAGGCGATCATCCACGGGGATGCCCGTCAGCTCAGTCGAATTCCGGGGATCGGAAAGAAGAC
Organism: Bradymonadales bacterium; assembly: GCA_016931535.1. Taxonomy (GTDB): domain Bacteria; phylum Myxococcota_A; class Bradymonadia; order JAFGEP01; family JAFGEP01; genus JAFGEP01. The sequence goes on along the minus strand of JAFGEP010000135.1, from coordinate 50,404 downwards.
CGCCGAGCGGATCATCGTGGACCTCTCCGAAGCGATGCAGCAACCCGGGGTCGACATGGACGGGTCCGTTCAAGCACCGATGCGCGAGGGAAGAGCGCTTCTGGCCGAGCTGGAGGAGGCGCTCAAGTACCTGGGCTACAAGGATCGCGAGGTCCAGCGGGCTGTAATGGCACTATCCGCCCAGCAGCCGATCGAGGGGGATATCGAAACCCTGCTCAAGCAGACCCTGAAGCTGCTAAAGTAACCCGCATCAGTTTCGAAATCGGTACGGTGTACCCATCGGTAAGCAGGACCAGCACGTGGCCATCGAACGGAAAAACCAGGCGCCCGAGCGTACCATCTCCCCTTTCCCCATCCAGGACGACCGAAGGGACGAGAGCTCGGTACGCCCCACCCGCTTTGCCGAGTATATTGGCCAACAGAACGTGCGCGAGCGGGTCGAGGTCTGCGTCCGCGCCGCCTTGATGCGTGACGAGCCGCTCGACCACGTCTTGCTCTCCGGCCCCCCTGGACTCGGCAAAACCACCCTGGCCCGGATCATCGCCCACGAGATGGGGGTCAACATCTTCACCACCAGCGGGCCGGCTCTGGATCGCAAGGGCGATCTGGCCGGGATCCTCACCTCTCTGGAGCCAAGGGATATCCTGTTCATCGACGAGATTCACCGCCTCAACCCCGCCGTGGAGGAGAACCTCTATCCGGCCATGGAGGAGTTCACCTTCGATATCATCGTGGGAACGGGTCCGGGAGCCAACACCATCCGCCTCCCCCTCAACCCGTTCACCCTCATCGGCGCCACCACACGCACCGGGCTGTTGACCTCCCCCTTGCGCAGCCGATTCGGGATCGTGGAGCGCCTGGACCTGTACAACGTGCCGGAGTTGGTCCAGATCGTGATGCGGTCAGCCGAGATCCTGCATTTCGAGTTGACCGAGGAAGGGGGGACCGAGCTGGGCCGCCGCAGTCGCGGGACCCCGCGGATCGTCAACCGGTTGCTGCGAAGGGTCAGCGACTACGCCCTGGTGAACGATACCCCGATCATCGACCTGGAGGTGGCTCGACATGCCTTGGAGCAACTGGAGATCGACGAGTACGGATTCGACTCCACCGACCGACTGCTGCTGAGCACGCTGGTCAACACCTTCGAGGGAGGTCCAGTGGGGCTGGACACCCTGGCAGCAGCAACCGGCGAGTCATCGGATGCCATCGAGGATGTCTACGAGCCCTACTTCATCCAACTGGGGTTCATCCAGCGCACTCCCAGAGGTCGGGTGGCCACGGGGAGGGCCTTCGAGTACTTCGGCAAATCTCGACCCCAAGGGTCGGGCCAGGGGACGATCCCGCTGGAGTAGGGGGATTATCGCCCTGCCCAGATACCGTCGAGGAGCATCGCCGTGACAGAGCGCGATTCGAAAGGTCTGTTCGTCCAGTTTCTCGCCAGCCTGGGTGCCCAGCCGGGGGGGGAGCTGGATCTGGAGGAAACGGCGGAGCAGGTGACCGGGTGGTTGAGCCGCTACTTCGGGTCTCGCGCACAACCGGCGATCACCCTGATGCCGTATGCCTTTGACACGCCGGTGGCCATCCGGTCGTTGCCGTTTTACTCCTTGTGCCAGCACCACCTGGTCCCGTTTTTCGGGACCATGGACATCGCCTACCTGCCCAGCGGGCAAGTGGCTGGATTCGGGGGGATCCAGCGGTGCATCGCCCATTTCTCCGATCGTCCCCAGATCCAGGAGCGACTGACGGAGCAGGTAGCCGACTACCTGTACGAACGGATCGGCCCGAGAGGTCTCCTGGTCGTCTGCCGGGCTCGACAGATGTGCCTGGAACTTGCCGGACGCTCTGCCGGTGCGGAGATCCTGACTTTGGCCAGCCGAGGCCAGCGGATGGAACGGGAGTACGGGGAGCTGCTTCAGCCAGGCCGCTGACTGCGCAACTATTTCATAGTCTGTGACATAAAAGTCGCACCCCCCTCTTTGATCTGCTTCCGAGATCGGACGGCCTTCCATCTTCCGAAAAGACCAACCTACCAGAATCCAAGGCAAAGCACCCCGCTTGGTGGGGGGCATACAAAAGGGCATAAAAATTGCTGGAAATCAGGGCGGGGATCGATTTGTTAGATCTAGACGAGGGACACACCTGTAGCGTGTGACCGGAATCGAGAGACTATGGTGTGTTCCCCCCGCTATTTGGTTCCATGATAGCGGCGGGGAAAGCGGGGATCAAGTAGGCGGAGGTGGAATGTCGATCCGACTGCCGCCGGAGTCGCGAATGAGGAGAACGAAAAAACAGCTGATGACCCCCGGTGCCGATGATGATCGGCCCGCCAACGTGGAGTCGAACGTCGAGATCGACCTGGATCCTCAAGAAGAAAACCCGCGTGAGCAAGGAGAAGGGCTGGATCCGGTCAAGATGTACCTGAAAAAGATCGGCTCCGTCCATCTGCTCGACCGGGAAGGGGAGGTGGATATCGCGAAAAAGATCGAAGCCGCCCGCAACGACCTGTACCAGACCCTTTTCTCCTCCAGAGCCGGTATTCGGGCCTTCATCGCGACCGCCGAAGAGGTCCGCCAAGGCAACATCCGCGCCAAGAGCTTCCTGACACCCGAAGAGATCGAACAAACCAGCGAGATCGAGGAAGCCAACAAACTTTTGCTCAAGAAAGTAGACCAGATCGAGAAGCTATACGAAGAGGTGAGAGACTCCGACGACTGGTCGCCCCTCCATCGGGCCCTCGCCAAGCTGGTGATCGACCCGGGATATGTGGTCGACCTCTCCATCAAGGTCGAGAACGCCCTGACGGCCATGAACCAGTACCGCAAGAGGATGGGGGAATGCGCCAAGGAGGCCGTCCTGTCGGAGACCGACCTGCGGCAAGAGCTGGACCGCCTGGGATCGAAAGGTGCCTACGATCGGTTCGGACTTGCCGCCACCCGCTTTTCCGCTGCGGCCAAGATGTACGACAACCTTTGCCGTACGTACGAAACCCCGCCCGAGGCGCTGGACGCCCTGTGCCAACAGCTTGCCCAGCATCGCCGCCGTGTCGACCGTGCCAAGGCCGAGATGATCAATGCCAACCTCCGGCTGGTGGTCAGCATCGCCAAGCGCTATTTGAACCGGGGCATGCACTTTCTGGATCTCGTCCAGGAGGGCAACATCGGACTGATGCGCGCCGTGGAGAAGTTCGAGTACCAACGCGGACACAAGTTCTCCACCTACGCCACCTGGTGGATCCGGCAGGCGATCACCCGGGCCATCGCCGACCAGGCTCGCACCATCCGCATCCCGGTCCACCTGATCGAGACCATCAACCGTATCATCCGCATGTCCCGCCAGCTCGAGCAAGAGCTTGGCCGGGAACCGATTCCCAAGGAGGTGGCCGACAAGCTCGATCTCCCGGTCGAAGGGGTGGAAAAAGCCATGAGATTGGCCCGCGCCCCCGTCAGCCTGGAAAGCCCTGTCGGCGAGGACGACTCCAGCCTGGAGGACTTCATCGAAGACGAGCTGGCCGCTTCCCCCTCGGACTTCGCCATCAAGACCGACCTTTCCAAGCAGACCCAGGCGGTCCTCGCCTCGCTCACTTCCCGCGAAGAAAAGATCCTCAGGATGCGCTTCGGGATCGGGGAGAAGACGGATCACACGTTGGAGGAGGTGGGACGCGACTTCTCCCTCACTCGGGAACGGATCCGACAGATCGAGGCCAAAGCCCTCTCCAAGCTGCGCAACCCCGGACGCTGCGACCACCTGCGCAACTTCATCAAGTAGGGATAAAAAACAGCTTCACCGCCAAGAAGCCGATGTTTCACCGGTCGCTGGTGGCCGATCTCTGAACCCCTCCGGTCCGATCCTGCCACCGCCCACCGTACAGGTACCGATACACCTGGTAGCTGCCCAGCACCCGCTTGGTGTAGTTGCGGGTCTGGGTGGAGGGGATCTGTTCCACCCAGAGGGGTTCGTCCTGCAGCGGACGCTCGCCCAACCACCGGTTGACCGCACCGCGGCCAGCGTTGTAGGCAGCGACCATCAGCACCAGCTCACCGCCCAGGCGGCGTTGCAGGTGAGCGAGCACATTGGCGCCGATCCGGATGTTCACTGCCGGATCGGCCAACCGTTCGACAGTGACCTCGCCCTCGACCTCCTCTGCGTGGCCTCTGGCTGTCGAGGGCATCAGCTGCATCAGACCCTGTGCCCCGGCATAGGAATGGACCCGGGAGCGAAAGCCGCTCTCCTCCCTCATGACGGCATAGACCAGCGCCGGGTCGAGCTGGCAGCGGGCGGCCTCGGCGATGACCTGCTTGAGGTAGGGTCGAGGATAGGCCACCTCCCACAGGTGCTCGTTGCCGGGAAGGGGGCCGGCTTGCCATCCGGGTATCTGGCGGCGGGGGATGTCGTGGGAGGTGGAGTAGTCAGCCGCCAGGTTCAGCAACAAGGCTCGGATCCAGGCGGCTTGCGGGCAGCTCGTGGCGACCTGTTGGAGCTCCTCTGCCGCCTGCTCCAGCTCGCCGATCCGCGCCAGGTCCAGCCAGCGGCCTTCCTGCTGGAGGCATTCGCCGACCGGCCAGCAGGCGGCCGGAGAGGTGGTCGAGCGGACCGGCCAGGGGCATTCCTCGCCGAGGGTTTCCAGGGCACGGCAGGAAAGGGCGGCGTAGTAAGTCAACGGATAGCGGGCGATCGCCTCGCGCCACCAGGATGCCGCCTGGCCACGATCACCGGATTCGGCCTGGATCCGGCCTAAAAAGTACTCGAAACGGCCCTGGCTGTAGTAGGTGGAATCCCAGTCGAAGGCGGAGATGGCCCGTCGAAGCAGCTGGTCTGCCACATCGAGCCGGCCCTGTTGTAGCTCGTCGGCGACCCGGCGCCAGACCGCTTCCCGCCACAGATCTCCATCGACCGGCAAGCGCAGGGCCGCCTCGATCAGCTGGAGCTCCTGGTCGGGCCGTCCCCTTTGCCGACTGACCTGAGCCAGGTAGAACAAGGCGTCGTCCCCATGGCTGCAGGTGGGGAATCCATCCAGCAGCCGTGCGAACGCCTCCTCGGCGCACCGCAGGTCATCGTCATGCAAGCAGCTACGACCCAGGCCGAACAGGGCCCGGACGAGGAGATCGTCTGGCCCGCTGCACGAATCGAGCACCCACCGATATCGTTCGCGCGCCCGCGCCGAGCTCCCTGTGCGCTCCTCGGCCCGTCCGAGCCAGACCGATCCCTCGCAAGCGGTCACCAAAGAGGGGTCGAACCGATCCAGCAGCGCGGCGAGCAGATCGCGGGTGCGAGAGTCGTCTCCCTGCCGGAATTGCCGGATGGCCAGTCGGAGGAGGGCGGCGGCCGCATCCTCTGGGGCAGCGATACCGGCTGGCGGCATGATCCCGTCGCACAGGGCGACCAGCAGCGCACGGGAGGCGGAAGGGCGGTCGTCGGCCAGAAGCTGGCGGGCGGCGTTGCACCAGGCGCCTGGAGGATCCGACTCGTCGCCCAGCGCCGCCAACAACGCCCGGTCAACTTGCTCGGCGTCGCCCCTCAGAGAGGCCATAAAGGCCAGCTCGAGGTAGAACGGAAGCCTGAGGTCACCTGGAGGATCCAGGGCCAGCAGCTGCTGGCGGATGTCGAGCTGGGATGGGGTCGAACCGCTCTCGATGCCCGGCGTGGAGATCTCCCTGGTCGGTCGGTCGATCGGCCGGGTACCTGCTACGGCCGGTGGCTCGACCCCCTCGAACGGGGCGTTTTCAACAGCGCCCGGCCCGCCCTGTTCGTCCGTTCGACCTGGTTCCTGTGCCAGCAGCCGTGCCAGTCGAAGCCGGACGTCAGGCTCGAAGCCGTCCTTTCGGTGAAGGGCGGCCAGGGTCAACCACCGGCCATGGACGGGTGGGGCGTACCTGGCCAACCGTTCGATCCAGTCGCCGCCCTGGCTGGCAAAGAGGGGTGGATGGCGCAGCAGCTTGTCCCAATCGACGGCGGTTTGCCAGACCCATCTTGGTAGCGCGGTCTGATCGAGGCAGGCCTGGCCATCGCGTTCGACCACGACCCAGGTGGAGGGTTCGACCGTTTCTTCGGACTGGAGCAGCGCTGGCTCAAGGGCCATGTGGGTTGTGGCCCAGGCGAAGAGGGTGACAAAGGCGAGTCCGCAGCAGATCGGTCGCATGGGTTGACGGTCACAACGGGTAGCCGTTGACCAGGTAGGTCAAGCGGAGAAAGAGGAAGTGCTGGGTCCAAGCGGGGTCGGGGTTCTCCAGCAGGGGCAGATCGGTGGAAGTGATGTTGTACCGGTACTGCACCCCCAACCAGAAGGAGCGGCCGTCCTGGACATCGTCGATCGGGTAGTCCCAGGCCAGCCCCAGGTGCGCGCCGACCACGCCGAGATCCGAGGAGGAGCGCTGATCCCACTCGAACCGATTGAACTCCAGGCTGAGACCGGCCTGCAAGGAGAGCTGAGCCAGGGTGGGTCCCAGGTCGGTCCCGAGGAGTGTGAAGAAAAAGAGGGGATGCAGGCCGAGCGAGAGGCTGAGGCCGTCGGAGACGAACTTGACTTTGTGCTCCTGGATGGTCGGTTCAACATGAGAATGGAGGTAGGTCAACTGGAGATCGAACAGGCTGAGCACCATGCTGACTCGGAACTTGGGGCCGAAGCTCAGTCCCCAGGGGGAGTCGACCTCCTGGTTGCTCAGAACGGTGCCGCCGAGCAGGATCCCCAGCCCGGTGTAGGCGCCGCTGAAAGGGGTGGGCGGCTCGTTGTTGGATACGACCTGCTGTGCAGCGAGAGGGGTGGCGGTTGTCGTGAATGCCAGCAACAGGAGAGCCAGACACACCCAAGAGGGGTGGCGGGCTGCATGATCCGGCCCTGTCCGAAAGGGAGACCGCCCGGGTGAGTCATGATGTGTTGTCAGGCTGGTCACCATGTCCTATAGTACGCCCGCTTTGGCGGACCACCGGGGTGGATGGGTTTCATGTACCCCCGCGATCGCCAGGCTAGCGAGGATCATCCAGTCGCCCTCATCCGGTAAGGCAACGAACGATGTTTGTACCACACAAGAGACTGTTGGCCACCCTGTGCGTAACGAGCCTGTTCAACCTGGGTTGTTTCACCTCCTATCGCATCTCGCTGGGGGAGCTGGAGAAGCTCCAGACGGGATACGAGGCGGAACGGGTGCCGGTGGTCATCGACCACTGCGGAGAGGGGCAAGCAACCGGTGAGCCGGTCCAGGTCGCCTCCAGCGAGACCGATTTCGAGACCGCCGCCACCGGCTGCCCGGTGGTGTACGTGACCCCGACCAGCCCGATCTCGGTGGTCACGACCGGTGGACGATCGCATCGGATCACCCCGTTCAACTTCGTGATCAGCGAGACCCAGCTGGTATCTCCCGATTACGACCTGTTGTTGCCCCGCAGCGACCTGGCGGAGGCCGAGGTGGACATGTTCAGCACCGGCAAGACGGTAGCGCTCATCGCCGGGATCACCGCCGTGGCCGTGGGGAGCTTTCTGGCCATCAGCCTGCTTGCGCCGCCGGAGCGTGGGCTTGGAGGTCGCTGACCGACCGTTTTCCGGCCAACATCCGATCAACCGACCCCGGTACAATACCAGCCGTTCTCCTTGCCTTTGGGATTGGCCGTTGCTACCTTGGAATCTGAGCGTTGGCCGATGCCCGTCTGACCGACAACCCTTCAAGATGCCAAGAGCGAAACGCTTGGGGGGAGGTGGGTTTGACCTTCAAGGCGCGTTGCCATGGCAATAGCAGTGAAAAAAGGCCGAGTGAAATTCGGGGTTTTTATCAGCCTGTGTGGGCTGTGGCTGCTCGTGACGAGCTGCTCCGACGCCCGGTTGACACACAATGCGGACTCGGATGATGGCTCGATACGAGAGCGCCCCGCCTACAACCCAACGTCGGACGCCGGCACGGACAGCGAGAACGACGGGGAGCCGGTCGGGCCCAGGGACTACGTCCTGTTACCTGCCCAGGGGAATACCGATCTGATCGTGGGCTACGAGAGCAGCCAGGAGCTGGGTGTCTACCTGTACTCCCTGGCGGACGGCCAGCCCGTGCCCGATGCCTTGATCAACTGGCTTATGGAGGGAGACGGGAGCGGCAACGCGCAACTCAACGCCCGCAACACCTATACCGACACCTACGGGCTGGCTTCGGTCCGTTTCAACGCTGGCAATGTGCCCACCGAGTACTCGGTCACCGCCAGCTACCCGGGCGCCAACAACGTGGTCTACCAGCTGACCGTCATGGATCTGCCGGTGGGCTCGCTGGAGGTCACGGTGCGGCACCCGAGCGCCTCCATCTACGATGTCAGCCCCATCAACGTCCGGATCTTCCCCAGGCAGGAGCTGCAGTGCTCCTTCCTGTCGCCGGGCATGTGGCCGGCCGAGTACTTCGCCCAGGTCGACATCGCCAACACCAGCGAGACCGCCCGTTTCGACAACCTGCTGGCCGGTGATGCCTTTACCATCGTGGCCACAGGCTTCGGGGCGATCGGCGAGATCGCGGCCCAGGCTTGCCAGGATGATGTCTTCATCGAGGAGAACGTCACCCGCAACATCGAGATGGTGCTCCAGCTCCTTCCACTCAACCCCGTGGGGCAGTACGACGCCCAGAGCTGGTGGGATCTCAGGCAAGCATTGCTGGAGACGGGGTCGGTCGGCTCGATCATCATGGACATCCTCGACCTGTTCGAGAACCCCGGCGAGCAGATCCTGGACTACATGCTGGACGCCCTGGGCTACTTCGTGGGTGGCTGGGTCGAAGACGTGGTGGAGGTGTTCATCGATCTGACCGGGCTGGACGACCTGATCGCCGGCTGGATCAACGACCTGATCAACCAAAGCGAGACGTTGCGGGAGTTTTTCTCCATCGGCTGCGACCTGCGGCGGATGGTGACTCGACTCCAGATATTGTCTGTACTGGATATCGGGAAGCTGGGGAGCAACTTCGAGGTGTTCGGGGTGGACACCTGGGTCGGCCTGGGGATCTGTGATTTCACGCCCAATCCAGACTTCCAGGTCGGGGAATGCGACAACACCGATGACTGCGAGCGGATCGCCATCGTCATCGACAACCGCGAGCTGGGTCTCCTGCGGGGCGACTGGCAGGGGCGGGTGCTTTCATACAACCACCTGCAGATCGACCTGCATGCCATCGACTTCAACTACGGCCGGCTGATCCTGTTCGTTCTCGAGCAGTACATCTTCCCCCTGCTGGTCGATGAGGAGCCTCCGGTAAGCCTGGAGGATGTGTTTGCCGACATCATCGACTGTGCCGGGCTGGCGGAATGGGTTACCGGGAGCGACGGGGAGATCTGCGTGATCGGCTGTGTAACCGATGACCAGATCGAGGGGTTCTGCAACAGCGCCATCGAGCTGGTGTTCGGCACCTTCTTCGAGTCGTTCGTCAGCGCCCTCTCCTTCGACTCGGTCATGCAGATGCGGGGTGATGTCACGCTGGTCAACGACGACACCGATCTCGACGTGGAGCGGCTGACCGACGGCGAGTATGTCGGCAACATCACGGTCAACGACCGAAGCACCCCGTTTACCGCCACCTTTGTCGGACAGCGTCGCGAGTAAACGCTTGACGACCCGAGCCTCCATCCGTATATTGCGCAGCCGTCGTTCAGGCGGGGCGGCAACGGAGCGGGACAGGCCGTCAACCGGGCAGGGTACACCCTGGCTCCCTTCTTGCTTGGTCGAACCGCCGAACTTGGGGCGCGTTAGTCTAGCGGTTCAGGACGCCGGCCTCTCACGCCGGAAACACGGGTTCGATTCCCGTACGCGCTACTTCTTCCCTTTCCCCCAGCATCATGTTGGCCCGAAATAAACGCGAGCTGCTGTGACTTCTCCACACGGTATCTGGCTTATCCGTTCGGAGGCTGTAATGCGCCATTCTCTGCGGACCCTGGCGTTCTTGGTGCCGTTCGCCGTCCTGATCCTCACTGCTGGCCGATCGGTCCTGGCGCAGCAGACCTCCACGGGCGTCTACTACGACTACACGCAGCTGTACATTGGTGACACCACCCGCTCCCTGCTTGTCCCTCGGGAGACCACCGCTTTCAGCCAGGAAGCGCCGTTGAGCCTGAGCATCCCGGCCGCCATGAGGCTTTTAAGCGAGAACAAACGGGCCACCTACGGCAATACCAGCGTGACCCTGTCGGATGCCGATATCGCTCGGGGCAGGGCTGTCGTTTACGTCGATCCCGGCCAGCGGGACTGGTTTCTGATCATCGCTGCCGAGGTGGTCTATACGTTCACCGAGCTGGGACTGGCGGAGGTGGAGTTCGTAGGGATGGACGAACACCCCTGGACGAGGCGCGACGTGCCGTTTCCGGCCTATGTGATGCACGCCCCCATGTGGCGGGTCCTGCCCCCAAACCGGCTGGCAGCCGGTCTGGTCGAGCTACATGATGGCACACTGCTGGACGCCTCCGAGTTCTATCGCAGGTGGAATGCTGGTGATCGCCAGTTGATCGAACAACTGTACGGGTACCTTTCGGGCGGCAGCCTGGTGGAAAAGACCGGGGTGCTCACCGTGCTGAGGGATCTGGACCTTCCCGGGACGAGCGAGGCGGTGCTGGGGTTGTTGGAAGGGGAAGAGGACTCCATCCGCTTGTTGGCCATCGAGGTGCTGGCCCGCACCCCCAACCGGGCCGTGCTGTCGGCGCTGGCCCGCCTGATCGAGAGCGATGCCAGCGCCCCGGTCCGGACGGCTGCGGCCGCCGCCTTGGGACAGAGCGAGGATACGCGATACCAGTACTACGAGAGATTGCACCAGCTCCAGAGTGCGTCGGAGGCCGAGACACCGTCGGCCATCCAGCAGCTGGCGCTGACCGGGGATCAGCGGGCGGTCGATCCACTGGTCCCGTACATCCACTCCCCCGTCCGGGAGATCCGGCAGGCGGCCGCCGAGGGGCTGATCCAGCTCAACGCCATCGATCGCCTGTTCGCTCTGGCCACGAATGCGGAAACCCCGATCTTCGCCCGAATTCACCTGGCCGAGATCCTGGTCCAGAGCACCGCCGGGGCCGAGCAGATCCAGGCCATCGAGACGTTGGCATTCCTGAGCGACGGAGCCGGCGCGGTCCAGCTGGTGGACCAGCTGGCAGCCATGCAGGACAGCCGCCTGGCCGGCAACCGGCGGCAGGCTTTGGAACGGTTGTTGGGGCATAGCGACCCCACGGTTCGCGCCCAGGTGGCCCGGCAACTCGGCGAGCTGGGGATGTCGGACAGCTTGACCGCCATCGCCCGAGCAGCACGCGCGGAGAGCGATCGGACGGCAGGCGAAGAGCTGGCCAACGCAGCGGCAGCGCTGCTGTTGGGGCAGCCGGTCAGCCAGATCGCGGAGGAAACCCAGTCTCGCGATCCCTATCTACGCCGGACCGCCTACTTGGCCTTGGGCCGCATCGCCCAGCAAGGCAGGGGCAACGCCAGTATTCGACGGACGTTGTCCGATGGCCTTGCGGATGGATCGGCCGAGATCCGAGCGGCTGCAGCCTTTGGACTGTCCGGTTTCGCCGATGGCGAGGCCTTCTCGGCCATCGCTCCCCTGGCCACCGACCCCGATCCGCTGGTGCGGCGGGCGGTGGCGCGTGGGTTGGGTTTTTTTCCGGTATCCATCGGACGGGAGACGTTGATGGCGCTGCTCACAGACCCGGACAGCTCGGTCATCGCGGCCACCGTCGAGGCCTTCGGCCGGCGCAGCGAGCCGGACGTCCTGCCCGAGGTCTTGGGATTGATGACCGCCTCCAACTCCGCAGAGGTCCGCGCTTTGGGGGCGACGGCGGCAGGAGCGCTGGCCACCCCCCAAAGTGCCCAAGTGGTGATCGACGCGTTGATGGGGTTGACCGCCGATCCCGACGCCGAGGTTCGGGCCGCCGTCGCTGGCTCACTGGGCAACTTCTCCAACGAGCTGGCTGTAATCGGGTTGTCCACCCTCACCCAGGATACTCATCCACAGGTTCGGTCCCGCGCCATTCAAGCTCTGCCGAGGACAGGCCATGCCGCGGCTGTGGGCGTACTGACCAGCCTGCTGTCGGATCCTTCCGTGGAGGTCCGGATCGCTGCCTACCAGGCGCTGGCGGAACTGGGAATGGTCGATGCGATTCCGGCCATTCAACGAGCCCTGGAGGCGGAGACCAACCCGGCAGCCCAAGATGTGGCCCGCCAGGTGATCGAGCAGCTTTCACCCTGATCGCGGGGAGTGGGGTCATGAGCAGTGTCATAGGGGGAGGAGGAACCACGCGGTCGACCGATCGGTCGCCATCCTCGAAGCGAACTCTGGTGGTCCCTGGAGGCGATGAAGCCTCCGGGTGGCGGATTTCGCTCGATAGCCGACCCGGGCCCTTTGGCCTGGCCTGCGCGTTTGGGCTCTCCTTTTTGCTGCTCCTGGTGCCGGTGGGTTGTGATCGTCCCTCGCAGGCCGATCCACCGGAGGTGACCGGAAACCGGTCGCCAACCGGATCGGCCGAGTCGGATGCGGCCACCCAGGCGCAGCAAAGGTGGGAAGCAGCTCAGCTCAGGGCGGGGCAGGGTTGTACCGCCGACTCGGACTGCTACTCGCCACTGCGGTGCATCCGGGACGGGAGTTGTCTACCTCCCCCTGCCATGACGGGAGAGAGAGCGCCCGACCAGTCGGCGGTCCTGTGCTATGCGCGCTCAGGGGAGGTGCTCTTCCAGGTGGAGCTGGCCGTAGATGGGCCGCAACGGAACCGCGGGTTGATGCATCGTCCCTGGCTTCTGGAGTCCTGGGGGATGTTGTTTTTATACCCGGAGCTGCAACCGGATCTCAGCTTCTGGATGGCCAACACCTATATCCCCCTGGACATGGTTTTCATGGACCAGGACCGGCTGATCGTGGGCGTGATTGAAGAGGCCGTGCCGCTTGACAGGAGATCCCGTTCGGTCAATCGTCCCAGTCAGTACGTGCTGGAGATCAACGCCGGGCTGGCGCGGCGGTATGGACTGGAGGCCGGGGTACGCTGTGAGTTTTTGAACCTACCCCCCCAACTGGTGCCGCGTTAGCGCGGGCGGCCCGGTGTGATGGCAATCAATCGGCTCAGGGCGTGGCGATTCGAGCTGGTCTGGTCGGCGGTGGCCGGTCTGTTGGCCGTGGGATTGGCCTGGGTGCCGCTGTTCAATGTGCTCGGATACGAGTTCTCCGAGTTCTACTGTGCATTCACCACCATCGCCGCTGGCGCCATCAGCATCAAGCGGGTATCGGACGGCACGATCCGGCCGGGAGAGCAATCCACGGGCGAGTGCGCGGTCTCTTTGATAGCGCGGAGCGCCTTGCCGTTGTTGCCGCCGCTGGTCTTGATCCTGGCCAACGCGATCCGGGTACCCAACTGTGCCATCGGCAATGGGATCTTGTTGTATCTCCTGTTGCCGTTGGGCACCGTTCCGGTGGTCGTGGTCCTCTGCCTGGTGGTGTCTGTCCTGGTCGGCAGGCCGTGGTTGAGGGGGCTGCTGTACGGTGGGATCGTCCTGCTCACGGCCGCCTTCACCGCCGCCCATCTGCTGTATCAGCCCCCGATCTACGCCTTTCACCACACCTTCGGCTACATCGCGGGCTCCATCTACGACGAGGCGCTCTCCATACCTCAGGGTTTGCTGGCCTTCCGCCTGATGAGCCTGGCCCTGGTGGTGGGGGCGCTGGCTGGCCTGGATCTGGGCTTCAAGTGGCGCCAGTCGCGACGGATCGGTCCACCGATCCTGGTGCTGTTGACCGCCGTCGCGGTCTGGACGGTTCTCTACCTGCAGCGGTTCGAGCTTCGCATCGAGGCCACGCGGGAGGACCTCATCGAAGCGCTGGGGGGACGGATCGACTCGGATCACTTCACCATCTACTACCCGATCTCCGACAGCCGGATCGCAGGGAATATCGAGGCCATCGCCCAAGACCACGAGTATCGCTACCACCAGCTCAGGGAGTTCTTCGAGATCGAACCGGTGCTGCCGGTCCGATCTTTCATCTACTCCAGCCATGAGCAGAAGGGGCGCTACATGGGGGCATCCAGGACGCTGATCGCCAGGCCCTGGCTTGGAGAGATGCACATCACCTGGGAGGGGATCGGTCGGGGGCACATGTCCCACGAGCTGGCCCATCTTTTTACCCGCGGTTTCGGGAGTGGTCCCCTCCACCTGGCGGGTGGCGGGTTGCTGGAGCTGGACATGGGGTTGGTGGAGGGGGCCGCCGAGGCCGGTGCCTGGGATGCTCAGCCGCTGACGTTTCACGGCTGGTCGGCTGCCTTGCACCGCCTGGGGCTGGCGCCGGACCTGGAGCGGATCATGGGAGCCGGCGGCTTCTGGAGCCAACATTCCCGGACCGCCTACACCCTGATGGGCTCGTTTTCCCGCTGGCTGATCGATCGGTACGGGATGGACCGTTTCCAGCGGTTGTACGCCACAGGCGAATTCAGTGGAGTGTATGAGCGGGTGTTGGCCGATCTGCTGGCGGACTGGCGCGCCTACCTGGACGGTCTGCAGCTGGAGGATGGCGACCTGGAGCGGGCCCGCTTTTTGTATGACCGCCCCAGCATCTTTGGCAAGCGATGTGCCCGTGCCCTGGCGGCCCGGGTGGAATCGGGCCGATTGCTGGGGGAGTCGCACCGCTACGATCAGGCGGCCCGGTGCCTGGAGCGAGTGGTGGAGGACGACCCGGACAACCCGGCCTATCGGCTGGAGCTGGCGGCCTATCTGAACAAGAGCGGGCGGCCGCTGGAGGCCCGGCAGATGGCGTTGGCGGTGTACGATCGAGAAGGGGTGGGGCGCATCGTTCGGGCCAGGTCCGCCGAGCTGTTGGGGGACATCGCCTGGTGGTCGAATCGGCTGGAGGAGGCCCGGCAGTGGTATCGGGAGGTTTCGATGGAACCGCTCTCCTCGGACGATCGGAGGCGGGTGACCGTCAAGCTGTGGGCGCTGGAGGATGAGGAGCTGTCGGGGCTGGTGTTCGACTTGCTGCTGGCCGCACCGCCTGTCCCGGGCACCTCGCTCATCCAGCGCATGAACGAGCAGATGGCGACGGGATCTTCCCCGTTGGCGGCCTATCTCCTGGGACTGCAGCTGTTCAATGCCCGGGAGTACGAGCGGGCGGTCGTTGCCCTGGAGCAGGCCATCGACGGTTTGCCGTCCTCGAACGAGCGGCTGGGGCCAGGAGTCGAGGAGATCGGGGAGAACGCCCGGTTTCAGCAGGGGGTGAGCCTTTACCTGTCCAACCAGCTGGAGGAGGCGCGGCGTCTGTTCGAAGAGATGGGCAGGGGAGGGGGCCGGGCGGAGGTCGATGGCCGGACGGTTGCTGCCCTGGATTGGGTGGCCCGATGTGACTGGGCGATAGGGCGGCGAGGCGATCGGGCGATGGGGTCTGACGAAACAGGCAGAGGTGGTAGTCTTGACGCGGTGTCAGGCCCGTGAAAGAATCTCGCCACTCCTCTGGAATAGATTGTCAGTCCAGAGGGTTGGACTTCCCGTTTTATGGGACCTCGACCACCTGTCGCATCGAATGAGTGGCTGAATGCGCGTGATCAACCTAACACCGGGCGTGGTTCTGCTCAGCCTGGTCCTTTTGGATCTGACCGGATGCGGTCCCGCCCTGATCGACGACTCGCTTGTCGTTGCTGAAGATGCCAAGGTCGAGGACAACGAGGTCAACCGGGAGATCATCACCTTGGTGGAGGAGTACCGGCGAGCTCTGGAGGACAAGGACCTGGCGACCCTGCGGCGCCTCGTCTCCAGCAACTACTACGAAAACGGCGGGACCAACGACACCGCCGACGACGACTACGGTTATGATGGGCTGGCCAACGTCCTCGAGATGTACTCCCAGAACATCAGGCAGCTGCACCTGTCGGTGCAGGTCAAGCAGATCGAGGTCCGAGGGAATCGGGCCAACGTCTACATGGACTTCGCCTACAACATGCTCTACGTGGTCGACGGCCAGGAGCGCTGGCAAGTAGACCGCAACCTCAATCGCCTCGAGCTCATCCGGGAAGGTGACCGGTGGAGGGTCCTGGCTGGCCTGTAGCTCCCGTCTGCGTTTTCCTGCCCCGCTTCGGGGGTTCTTGCTCCCTCTCAGACGCCACGACCCCTCTTTGGGCGAGCGACCGGGAGATGGCCGGCATTACCGCTCATGGGACCTGCGGGAGCAGGCCAGAGGTGGTCTCGGGCGGCTCGTCGGCTGTCTGGGCCGGTTCAGGGGCCATCGCCGGATCTGGCTGATTGGCCAGAATCTCGTCGAGCATCGCCGTGAGCTCCTGAGGCGAGCCATCCTCCAGCAATAGCGCCGCTTGAACCTCGGTGCGCGCCTCCTCCCATCGCCCCAGCTGAATCGCCACCCTGGCACAGGTGTGGTGCAGGGTCGGTGCAAAGGGGTTGACCTGGTTGGCCTGGATGCAGGCTTCCCATGCCTGTTGGTATCGTTCCTGGCGAACCAGCAGGCCGAGCAAGCGAAGGATCGACTGCAGGTCCCACTGGTCCAGAGCGATAAGCTGGGTCAGCTGCGTTGTGGCAGCCGACACCTCCCCCGAACGGAGGTAGATGTCGGCCAGGTCGCGGTAGGACTGGGAGCCCTGCGGGTAGATCTGTTGAGCCCGCCGGAAGTGCAAGATCGCCTCCGAGGTCCGACCTGTCCTGCGCGCCAGCGCGGCCAGCTCGACACGGACGTTGTAGCCGTCGTAGCCGGCATCCAGGATTCGCTGGAAATGGGCCAGCCCCTCTTCGTACCGCCGTTGCCTGGCCGCGAACCAGCCGGCCAGCAGGTGACCCAACGGGTGGTCGGGATCCAGTTCCAGGGTCCGGCGGTAGGCGGACTCGGACTCCTCCACCCTCAAGGAGAAGAACTTGGCCATGGCCAGGTCCGCCCAGGCATCGGCATTGGCCGGATCGGCTCTGACCCGCGCCTCCAGGCTTTCCTGGTCCTGGTAGCGGATGGGAGTCGGCTCGATGGTACCCATCAAGGGCTGGAGCAGCTCGCGCAGATAGCCATCAAAAGCGACATCGAACTGGGACACGCTCAGGCCGGTGACATCCCGCAGGGCATCGGGGAACCGGTGTCCCTGAGCCAAACGCCCCAGTATCCGCAGCGGCGAATCCTGCCCCCACCGATCCGTCAGGAACTGGACGGCCAGCATGCTCAGGTGGTAGTTGGCCAGAGTGGACTCCATGTCCTGGACCCGGATGAAGGCCTGGCTCAACTGCTGGATGCCGGGAAGGCGGGACATCTCCAGGAGTGCGATCAGGGTGTGATGACCTTCTCGGCGCCACTCCGGTCTGAGCAGGTGGGTGTCGAACTCGGCCATTCCTTCGGTCAGCCATCGGGGGATCCGTGCCCGACTGAGCTGAAGCGTGAAGCAATGGGACAGCTCGTGGGCCAGCACCTCGGCCCAGTTGTGGTTCCCCTCGCTGGGAGAACGGCCGGTCACCACGCGGCCAAACGAGATGCCGTGGGCATCGACCTGTAGAAGACCGGTGCTGCGGATGGCCAGGGTCTGCGCATCGGGAAACAGCTCGATGGTGATGGGGCCTTCCGGTTCGAACTGGTAGCGTTGGACCAGCTGCTGGTAGACCCACTCCATCAACGGGACCACGTAGAGTTCGAGGACAGGTCGTTCCTCGCGATGGAATCGGAACCGGAGATTGGCGGATTGGACGATCTCGTACTCCGCCAAGGTCGTCTCCTGAAATTGGACCAGGTGGTAGGCCTGGATATTGAATGGATCCCGCTCCCGGGCTTGTCTAAGGTAGGTCAGGCCGGTGTTGTCATCTCCCATTCGGCTGAGCGCCAGGCCGAGCCCCAGACTGGCCAGGGCGTCGTTGGGGTCGATTTCGAGCGCTTTCCGGTACAGCTCGGCGGTTTCTTCCACCCAACCGGTTCGAGAGGTGAACCTGGCCACGAGGCAGTAGAAGGCCGCGTAGTGCGGGTTGATCTCGATCACCTGCTGTTCCAACTGCCTGAAGGACTCGTGGTCGTCTTGCAGGAAGTAGGCGGCAGCCAACAGGGAGAGCGACTCCAGGCGGGTTGGGTTGACCTCCAGGACCACTCCGACCTGTCCTTCCGCTTCACCGTACCGTTCGTCATCCAGGGCCACCTCGGCCAATAACTCGCGGGCCTCGGGGAGGTAGGGGTTGACCTCGAGCGCGCGGTAAGCCTGTTGGATACTGGTCTCGAGGTCGTGGTCCAGGTCCATTGCGATCCTGCCGAGGAGGACCAGGGCGGAGGGATGATGGGGATTGGTGTCCAGGATCTCGCGAGCCAACTGCTCCGCCTGGTCGGGTCGATACTTCTGGTACAACAGGGAAGCCCAGGCCATCCGCGTTTCGAGAGAGGAGGGGTCCATCTGGAGGGCCAACCCGAAGATGGAGTTGGCCTCTTCATACCGGCCCAACCGCTGGTAGGCGATGCCGACGGTGGTCATGTGGCGGGCAGAGCTGACCTGTCCGGACTGGTAGGAGGCGGCAATTTCCTGGAAATCTCGGCGGGCGCGGCTCTGTTGACCCAGTCGGGCCCGGATCTCTCCGCGAAGGAGGCGGACCTGAGGATGGGATCCGTCCAGGGCGAAGGCAGCCTCCAGCTGGTGAAGTGCCTGGTTGAGCTGTCCTCTGGCGACCAGGAGATTGGAGTAGGCGACGATGGCGTCCATGCTGGGGGAATCCTGGACCGCCAGGGGTCGCAGGACCTCGGCCGCTTCCCGGTGTCTGCCCAGCAGCACCAGGACCTGTCCGAGGAGGGTGCTGGCCTCTACGGAGGGGGAGTGGGAGACCAGCTGTTGGAGGGTCGAGATCGCCTGCTCGTACTCGCCATGAAGGACGAGCATTTGCGCGTCGGCCAGGCTGTCGGCCCTGAGTGCGGCGGGCCAGGCGACCACCAAGCCGATCAGAGCGATGAGTGAAACCGGCATTCGAGCCATGACAGATCGAAGCACCCCTTTTGCACCGCCGAATGCAGCGGCTCCTTGAAGGGAATCACGCTTCATGCTAGCAGTCCACGCGGTCTCAGGAAAGTGCGGTCGGGCTTTGGAGGCTACCGCCCGTGCCGTGAGCGAGGCTCACGAGGTTCGCATCGCTCTTTGGGAAACGGGGAGGTTGTGGGGATCACCGCAATTGACAGCCGCCAACAGGTGCATACACTTCCACTGCTTTTTTGCTCTTCGGTACATACCGGGTCATGGCCATTACACGCGATTACTACGAAGTCCTGGGGGTTAGCCGAAACGCCGATGCCCAGCAGATCAAAAAGGCCTATCGAGCGAAGGCCATGACCTACCATCCGGACCGCAACCCGGGCGATGTCGAGGCGGAGGAGCGGTTCAAGGAGGCTGCCGAGGCCTACGAAGTCCTGTCCAACCCCGAGAAGAAGGCCATCTATGACCGATACGGACACGAGGGGTTGAAAGGCCAGCAAGGGGGGTTCTCGGTAGACGACATCTTCCAGCAGTTCAGCGACATCTTCGGCTTCTCCGATCTGTTCGGTTTTGGCTCTCGGCGGCGAAATCGAGGGCCGTCGCCGGGTGGCGATATCCAGGTGGAGTTGACCATCGAGTTCGACGACGCCGTTCATGGGATCGAGAAGGTGTTCCAGATCCCCACCACCCGGCGATGTGAGACTTGTGGCGGCTCGGGAGCGGCTCCCGGCAGCACCCCATCTACCTGTAAAAGCTGTGGAGGGCGAGGTCAGGTCCATCACACGCAGGGCTTCTTCACCATCGCCACCACCTGCCCTCGTTGCCAGGGCCAGGGGAAGGTCATAGTAGATCCCTGCCAACAATGTGCTGGCGAAGGCCGGGTGACGGTCGAGACCGAGGTCAAGGTCCATATCCCAGCCGGGGTGGACACAGGAACCCGATTGCGCCTGCGTGGAAAGGGGAACGCAAGCGAAAGCGGAGGGCCCAACGGCGACCTCTACCTCTTCCTCAACGTCCTGCCGAGCGAACGGTTCGAACGACACGGTCCCCACCTGGTGACCACCATCCATATCGACTTCGTACAGGCTGCCCTCGGTTGCGAGATCGAGGTCCCTTCGCCTCACTCCTCCGAGCCCCTCCGTCGCACCGTGGAACCGGGGACCCAGTCTGGTACCCAGTTCGTGGTGGAAGGGGAGGGGATGCCGGTGGACGGCGGCCGTGGCCGAGGAAAACTGGTCGTCGATCTGATCGTCGATATTCCTACCAAGCTGGACCAGAAGCAGAGAGAGCTGCTCTCGGCCTACGCCGAACACTCGGGAGTATCGGTGGCGCCATCTCCGGCGCGCCAGGGGATCTTCGAGAGGCTCCGGGAAAAGCTTAATTAATTGCCGGAATGAGGCTACATTAGAGATCGATGGGGTTGATCCGTGAGGATCCCCCGGTCGGTTTTCCCGGCGAGCAACCATGAAGAAACCACTGTCTGCGCCTGAGGTTCCAGCCCAGGTTCACCACCTGGAGGAGGGGTCTTCTGCAGACGCCGGCCAGGTGCCAGCGGTTGACGAGTGGGAACACCCCTCTTCAGACGGATCGGAGGATACCCCCCAACAGCGGACAAATGGCGATGACAAGCCGGCCGAAGAGAGCGCCCCCCCCTCAGAAACCGAACCCGCAGGATCGGGTGAACCGACCGCCCCCGAGGAAGAGGCCGCGGAACTGGAACGCACTCTGGCCCTTCAAACGGCTGCCACGGCCAGCAACGAACGGACTCGGGTCTCCGATCCGGTGGAGCGCTACCTGTCGGATATCCGGCGCTATACCATCCTCGACAGGGAACAGGAACGGGAACTGACCCGGCGATTTGTAGAGACCAGGGACATCCGGGTGGCGGTTCGGCTGATCACCAGCAACCTTCGATTGGTGGTCAAGATCGCCCTGGAGTACCAGAGTCCATGGACCGATCTGCTCGACATCATCCAGGAAGGAAACCTGGGGTTGTTGCAGGCGGTCCGGAAGTTCGATCCGGAGCGAAACATCCGACTGTCTTCCTATGCCCAGTGGTGGATCCGGGCGTACATATTGAAGTTTTTGATGGACAACCACCGGCTGGTCAAGGTGGGAACAACCCAGGCGCAGCGCAAGTTGTTCTACAACCTGCAGAGGGAGCGGGAGCGACTGGAAAGGCAAGGTTTCAGACCCACGCCGAGGCTTCTGGCCAAGGCTCTGAGCGTGCGCGTCAAGGACATCATGGAGATGGAGACGCGGCTGGCGACCAAGGAGGTCTCTCTGGAGACTCCGCTCCTGGAGCGCGACCGCGATCGGCTGATCGACCTGCTGCCCTCGGAGCAGCCAGCGGTAGACGAGATGCTGTCGAAGCAGCAGATCACGAACTACCTGTTGGAGAGGCTGGAGGAGTTTGCCACCACGTTGACCGGGCGGGAGCTGGAGATCTGGGTTCGGCGGCTGATGGCGGAGAAGCCCGTGACATTGCAGGCTCTTGGAAACCTCTTCGGGGTGTCTCGAGAGCGAGCCCGCCAGCTGGAGTCTCGGGTGCTCAAAAAGCTAAAGCGTTTTCTGGGAGATGAAAGACATCTAATTGAAAACATAACATTTCCTCTTTTTTCTTGAGTGGGTCCGTTCCACTCTTTGCTGGACGAGCCGGGCAACCTGTTCTAGAAAGTCTGGAGCTGGCTGGGGGGAAGGGGTGTGGTTTTTTTGCCTTCCCAGCCCCAATTTTTCATTTTGAGGTGGAACCATGGCGAGATGCGGGTGATTCTGGTGGGGCGAGCTTGGATACCGATTGTTCTCGTGCTGACCATCTCAGGGTGGGGGACCCCCTCTAGCGCCTCCATTGCACGAAACCTCCCCAGCACCGACACAGTGGAGAGCGGCAGCGGGCAGACCGCTGACCGAGAGGAGATCCGCCTCGCGACGAGGAGAGGCCGGATCCGCCACACCGTTCGCCGCGGTGAAACGTTGAGCGAGCTGGCCAACGAGTACGGGGTGACGGTGGACGAGATCCGCAGGTGGAATGACCTGGAGTCGGACCTCATCCGCGTGGGTCAGGAGCTGATCATCCGGACCAGCTCCAGTCGATCGAACGAGCAAAACCAGAACAGCTCGGGAAGAAACAGCCAGCGGCGGACTGGAACCAGCTACATCGTGGAACGGGGCGATACGCTTTCTCGAATCGCCCAACGCTATGGCGTCACGGTGAGCGACCTGACCGCGTGGAATCCGGGCATCAACCCCGATCGCATCCGAGAGGGCCAGGAGCTATCTATCCGGGTGCCATCCGGTCGGCACCGCAGCTCGAGCATCGGTCGACCGAACCGGGGCCGGTTGTCGCTTGGAGTCCAGCTCGAGCCGGGTCCAGGGTACCGGGTGCGCAACCCCTCTCGCTCCTGGGGGACCCAGGACACCATCCGCTTGCTGACCGAGGTGTTCGATCGGATGCACCGGCGTTATCCCGATGCGCCCAACGTCACCGTGGGTGATCTGAGCTACCAGAGGGGAGGGCGGATGCGCCCCCATGCATCGCACCAGAGCGGTCGGGACGTGGATATCGGGTACTACCTGGTCAACCGGAGCGATCAGGGAGGGTTCGCCCGAGCGACGCCGGAGACCCTGGACGTCCGGTTGACCTGGTACCTGTTGAAGAGCTTCATCGATACCGGTGCTGTCCAGTACATCTTTGTCGATCACGAGCTGCAAGCCGCCTTGTACGACTACCTGCGCCAGAGGGGGGCGACCCAGCAGCAGCTGGCCGAATGGTTCCAGTATCCCCGAAGAAATGGCGGGGG
The DNA here is from genome assembly GCA_016931535.1 of Bradymonadales bacterium. Taxonomy (GTDB): domain Bacteria; phylum Myxococcota_A; class Bradymonadia; order JAFGEP01; family JAFGEP01; genus JAFGEP01. The sequence goes on along the minus strand of JAFGEP010000135.1, from coordinate 27,725 downwards.
GGGCATCATCCGACATGCGCGGGGGCACGACGATCACATCCACATCCGGTTCCGGTGCTCTCCGATGGACAATCGGTGTACCAACTAGGTGGCCATTCGACTCTTGATAGCGCCGGATTCCTTCAAACAGTGCCGCAGCTCAGATGCGGTTGCCGGCCTGCTGGCAGAGGGCGCTCGGCGGGCCGCGCAGGGCAGGGGGCTCGACCTGTCTATCCGGACCATCCCCATGTCCGATGGGGGGGAAGGGTTCCTCGACGCCATCCGACAAGCCATCGGCGGAGAGGTCCGCACGGCGAGCTGTACCGCAGTGGACAGGGGGGGCCAGGCGGCCTTCGTCGATGCCCGGTGGCTCTGGCACGAATCGTCGGCGACCGCCTTCGGTGAATCGGCCGAGGTCGTAGGGCTGCGCCACACGCGATGCGATACTCCCCGCCAGCGGACCGCCAGGGGGGTGGGCGAGTACCTTCTGGCCATGAGATCCTGCTCCCCCCGGCGGCTGGTGCTCGGCGTGGGCGGCACCGCCACCGTCGAGGGCGGCGCCTCGGTGGCTGCAGGGCTGAATGTCCGCTTTCGCAGCGGTCGAGGATCGATATCGGTTCACCAGCCCACAGATGCCCTGGAGGCGACTCGGATCGAGCTGCCCCCCCCGTGGACAGAGGTCGAAGTGGAGTGCTGGTGCGATGTGAGCACCCCCCTGGTGGGTCCTACGGGAGCCGTGGCCTTGTTCGCCCCGCAAAAAGGGGCAGCCCCCGCCGAGGTCACCCAGTTGCAGCAGGAGGTACAGGCCTGGGCAGACCGGATGGCTTCCCGGAGCGGAGTCGATCCCACCTGTCCGGGAAGCGGGGCGGGCGGGGGGATCCCCTTCGGGGTCATGCTGGCCACCAGGACCCGCATCCGACCGGGTGGGCCGGCCGTAGCGGAGCTGGTGGGGCTCGAGCGGGCCATCCAGGAGGCGGATCTGGTCTGGACGGGCGAAGGGCGGGTCGACCGGACCACGGCAGAGGGCAAGCTGGTGGGAACCGTCCTGAAGCTGGCGCGTCCTCTGGCAAGGCCCATCACGATCTTCACCGGCCAGGTGCAGGGTGATCTGGGATCTCTGCTGGAGGGGTGCACGGTCGTCCCGCTTGCCGAGCCTCAGGAATCTCCCCACATCAGCATGGCTCAAGTAGAGCCGCGACTGATCCAGCAGGCCCGATCCGCTTTGGAGTCCTGGCTCGACGAATCGGGACAACCGGTTTGACGGGAGATCGAGAGGAGCCACCGAACGCCGAGCAGACCGGCATGGGTGAGTGAGATGGCGAGCATTACGAGAAAAGCCGGTTTCACCGAAGCAGTGGGCCTCGTCCTGGTGATCACCAGCCTGCTGGCAGCGCCCTGGAAAGCCGACAGCAGCCCGTCTCTGTCTGCCCCCACTCCGGAACCCACCTGCCGGGCCAGGTTGGTCCAGGGTTCACTCTGGCAGATCCCCGGCCAAGCGTCCGCGATCGCCGAGGAATCGGACCCAAGGCGGAACACCCCGGAATTCGACACACCGAGCGACCCCTCCCAGATCCTGGACGGGATCACCATCAACCTGGAAGATGCCTCGCTGGACGAGTCGCTCGGGAAGCTGGTGCTGGAACAGGAGAACGGGATGCGGATCATCCTGACGCTCGACCCCCATCTCCAGACCCACTTGACCGCCACGGTGCGCCGTTACGCCGAGCCGGCAGAGTCCCTGGTCGCGCTGGATCCGGTGACCGGACGGGTGCTGGCCTGGGTGGAGGCGACCTCCGACCCGGCCCCCTGGGACCACCCCGCCAGCAGCTCGGGCGCCTATGCCGCCAGTATCTTCAAGATCGTGACCGGTACCGCGCTGATCGAGGAGGCCGGGGTCGATCCGGACGAGAGCGTGTGTGTGCCCAGGGTAGAGCGCTCGGTGAGGCTCTCGGATCTGACCCCCGATCCGAGGCGGGATCGGGTCTGTGTCGACATGGTCTCGGCCATGGCGGGATCGGTCAACGCCTACTTCGCCCGCCAGACCGATGCCCATCTGTCCGCGGAGCAGATGAGTGCCTGGCTGGAGCGGTTTGGCTTCAACCAGCCGATCCCGTTCGAGCTGGAGGTGCAGCCCAGCAGCGCGGCGGTCCCCGAAGACCGCCTGGAGCGCGCGCGCATGGCGGCCGGATTTCGCCATGCCTACCTCTCCCCGTTGCACGGCGCCCTCATGGTTGCGGCTATCGCCAATGGGGGTCAGATGATGCGGCCCACCCTGGTGGAGGCCATTGAAGATCGGTCGGGGCGAACCCTGTACCAACACCAACCCACCGTCTGGCGACGTGTCATGCACAGCGGAACCTCCCGGATCATGACCCGGGTGCTCTCCCGCACCACCATTGATGGGACGGCCCGACGCTACTTTGCCCAGCGCCGGGGGTGGCCCGATGACCTGGAAGTGGCCGGCAAGACCGGAACCCTGTCCAACCGTTCAGCCGATCAGCCGGAGCCCGATCCGTTGTTGACCTATAGCTGGTTCGTCGGCTTCGCCCCCATCGAGGATCCCAACATCGCGGTCTCCAGCCTGGTCTGCAACGGAGCGCTTTGGCACATCCGGGGTTCCTACCTCGCCAGTGAAGCGATCTACCAGTACCACCTGAACGGTCCCTGAGAGGGTAGCACATCGGCCGATGACCCCTTTGGCCGCCACGACGAAAGCTGGCTTGACAATCGGAGGCCAATTGCGTAGGTAAAGCCGAAGTTCCGGCCGCTCCAAAGAGCGTGTCTGGCTACGTAGCTCAGAAGGTCAGAGCAAGCGGCTCATATCCGCTGGGTCCGGGGTTCGAATCCCTGCGTAGCCACTATCGCCGAGGCGATTGAACCGAATTCATCCAGATTACCGCGATTCCGCTATCTCTGGTCCGCGTCATTGGTGAAAAACCGGGAACATGACCGAGGCCCCTCAGACTTTCATCAAAGAGCTGTCAGCCGATTTCGAGCGCTTGGCGACGGCCAACTACTATGAGCTCTTGGGGGTCAGCCCGGATGCCTCGGAGGAGGTCATTCGGAAAAACTTCCGGGAGCTCGCCAAGCGATACCACACCGATCGCTACGCCGGCCTCAACCTCCCCAAAGATGTCACCGCCAAGATGACCCATCTGCTAGGGATGATCAGCCGAGCCCATGCCGTCCTGACCAACGCCGAGAAGCGCAAGGACTACGACGCCACCCTGGCCATGCGCGAGGCTGGATTGCCCACCGACCTGGAGACCATCGTGGAGTCGGAGAGTGTCTTCCGCTCCGGCAAGGTCCTCCTGGACCAAGCCAAGTATGCAGCCGCCCTGGAAAAGTTCGAGAAGGCCAACCAGCTCAATCCCGCCGAGCCGGAGTTCTCCGAGTACGCGACCTACTGCCGATACTGGATGCTGCCACGCTCTCCGGACGGGAACCCGCTGGATTGGAACGCAGCCAAGATGATCATCGATCACCTGACCGAGTTCCAAAAAGAGAATCCCAACAACGATACGGTTTGTGTGCATCTGGCCATGATCGCCAAGGTGGAAGGCCGGCTCGATCAAGCACTTGATCTGTTCCGGACAGCCTACAGCATCAACCGCAAGAACGTGGTCGCCGCCCGGGAGCTTCGCCTCAGCAAGATGCGCCAGGACAGGAAACCCAAGGGGTTGTTCCAGCGGCTGTTCGGCAAGAAGGGCGGATCGAGCTAGCGTTCATCCATTTTCAGATTGCATTACCAATAGTTGGCTGGAAGGGGACCGCGCGCCTACTCCCATCGGGCATCCGTTACGTCCGATAAGGTATATTATGTCTACTGTAGGACGCGGCGGCGGCCCAGGAGGAGCGTTCCGGTCGAACGAACGGCCGGAATCGAGGTTCAGCTTTCCGAAAAATCTCCCCAGTACCTACCCAATCTGATAGGATGGGCTTAATTCGAAGGGAGCCCGAGACAGATACGGGTCGCGTGATGATAGGTCGCGGCTGTAGGAACGGTATTGAACCGTGAATCGACCATACTGATAGTTGATCCGAGCCCAGAAGGAGCCCGGATTACCGCTGATCTGTGTACCTCGGTGGGATTTCGAGCCGAAATCGCCGATCGGATAGAGGGTACTCTGGAGGCGCTGGCTCGGAGATTCCCGGATGTCATCTTGGCGGAGGTCGAATTTCCAGACGGGACCGGACTGGAGCTCATCAAGAAGGTCCGGAGTGTGCCAGGAGCCGAGGGGATCATCTTTCTGGTCCACACACGAGTGAGGGGGTCGCTGGAGGTGGTCAAGAAAGCGGCGGTGGAGGCAGGGGCCAACGGTGTACTACCCAAGCCGCTCAACCTGCAGAACCTCTCGCACTACATTGCGTTGCCAACAGGTGGCGTGCTGAGCTCGGGCAAGCATCCGGTGGTGGTGGTAGCGGAGGGGGCCGAATCGAGCAACGCCGTCCGAAAGGAAGAAAGCCGGTCTCAGCGGGAGGTGAGCGGCTCACAGAGGGGCGTGAGCCCGTCGCAGAGAGGCGTGTCCGGCTCACAGAGGGGCGTGAGCCCGTCGCAGAGAGGCGTGTCCGGCTCACAGAGGGGCGTGAGCCCGTCGCAAAGAGGGATGAGCGGCTCACAGAGGCAGGTGATGGAACCGGTTCCTGGTCGGGTGAGCTCGGATTTTGCCCAGGCACCAACCCGGCCTCAAAAACTGGCTTCGGTAGTCGATTGGATGGGGATAGAGGAGAAGGAGGCGCCGGCTCAGCAACTGCCGACCATTCGGGGCAAGCTGACCCCTGTTCGCCTGTTGGACCTGTTGGCGTTGGCGGCGAGCGACAACGCGAGTCGGGCTATCCGGTTGGAGACAGAGCGGGGAAACTGGTGTGAGATGATCTGCCACAACCAGTCCATCTGCGAGGTACGATCCTGGGGGATCGGACCGGACGTGGTGGATCTGGCGCTCAAAGACGGGAGGATCGACTCTTCCATCGCACTGCGCCTTCGGCTCGACCTGTTAGAAAAGGGGGAGCGGCTGGCGCAGAGACTCTTGGGGCGGGCTGGTCTGGACAATGATGTCATCGCGAGTCTGCTGGAAGCGACGGCGCGGGAAAGGACGATTGCCGCCGGCCGGATGGTGGAGGGAACCTACTCGGTGACCCGGGGGATCCGGCCCCGGTTCGTCGGCCTACCCATTGCTCTGCCTCTGATCCGCATGGTGGCGCAGCTGGCCGATCAGGTCTATCCGCTGATCAAGGTCGTCGAGCGCTACGAGAACCGGCAGCATGAGGTCATCCGGAAGAACCCCCGGTACGCGGAGATCGAATGGGAGATCACGCAGGACATTCCGGGAAAGCAGGCGCTTTCCAACCTGGCAGATGGCGAAACCTTGGCGAGTTGGATCAAGCTGAACCATGGCGATTCGGATCGTTGCCATCTCCTGTTGTTCAAGCTGGAGCATTGTGGTGCTGTCACCGTCGGATCGGGTAATCCGAACCTGTCCGCGTTGCTGGAAAGCGAGCGCAACTACAAGGCCATGGCGCTCGAGGAGGTCGAGGATATCCCGCCGTTGAGGCTGGACGCTGCCCTGCCCTTCTCCAACACCACCAATGGAAGTCAGGGGCCAGAGGGTCTCGGTGCACCGCGGGAAAGCAGCCCCAAAGGGCGCGCCAAGCCCGATGCCGCACTCGAGTCTTTGCTACACTCCTATGTGACCGAAGAAGCCCCCCCACGATTCGAACCGATTTCACACGCCGATCTCGCCGGTCGGAGTGTGCCCAAGCAGATCTCCGCACAAGAGAAGCCCGAACTGGATGAGCTGGGGGATGAAGCTTGTGAGACCTGGCTACGGCAGGTCAGCCCCATCATCCAGCAGGACCTGCAGAAAGCGCCGGAGGAGCTGTTGAGGCACCTGGACCAGTCGACCCTGCCACAAGCGGGCACCCCGATCCATCTTTTCATCCTGGGGCTGGTGGCCATTTCGCAGGGCAAGCCGGAGGTGGCCCGAACGCACCTGAAACAGGCGCTGCAAGGAGCGCCTCGGGATCGGTGGATCAATACCGCCCTGGCTCTGTTGCAGACCGGCTATTACTCCCGTCCGACCTCCGACCTGTCGGTGGAAGGGGTCTGGAAAACCGTCCGAAATCTCGCTACACAGAAGGGGTGAGACCACGGCCGCTCCCTGGTGATGTCCGCCATGGGGAGGGGTGTGCGAGTACCGCCAACCAAACGGGGTTGTGATCACGATGGACAAGATTCTCTCGGTTGTTTTTTGCTGTATTGTCATTCTACTGAGCGGTTGCGGGGGGGAAGAGGGTAACGGGCCCTCCTCCACCTTTCCGGACAACCCCGGTCCCGTCACCATCGGTGCCGATCAGCGGGGACTACCCCTGGAGCTGTATCGGTCCAACCTGAGCAATCGCGCCAAGTACAACACTCACGCCAGCCAGGTCGGTGCGCTGTTCCTCTACGAGCAGATCTGGAGCGAGTACCTGCAGGCCACCGAGGGACGGATCGATGCTGCCAAGCTGGATGTACGGATCGAGGATCTCTTCGAAAACTTCGACCAGGAGATCGCTCTCTTCGACGACCATTACCTGGTGGTGGACCTCCAGAGACGGGATCGCCAATGGCTGGTGGATTGGACGGGAGGGGTACGAGACGAGCCCGAAAACCGGGAGGAGAGCATGACCTTCACCCGGCGTGACGACTACTGGGTGGAGGTCCAGGCCCGACTGGAACGTGCGGTCATCCGCTCCTCGCCCACCGGCTTGATCCTCGGCATGGAGATGAACCTCTACTACGATCAGAACCCGGGAGACTGGGGCAACTTCATCGACTTCTTCTGGACCATGGCCGATGCCGTCAAGGGGGTCGATCCGGAGATCCGGGTGGCAGCCGGCATCAACTGGATCCACTTCATGGAGCACCAGGTGGAGCCATTTCGCCGGGATGGTGAGTCGTTGACGGATGTGGAACCCGTGCGCAGGGCATACCAGGCGATACTCGATCCGCTCGTCAATCGCCAGGATGGCGATGGAAATGTCGTTGGGCAGAGCGATTTCGTGGCACTGGCCGCGATTCCCGATCCCGCCGACTTCGACAACACGCCGAGCCAGGTGTCGGATTGGCATTTTGCGGGGCTGCGTCTCCTCTTTCCTGAAGGTTCCAAGGCGATCGTGTGGTTCCAGCTGGGGTGGCCGATCAGCAGCACCGGATCGAGCGCACCGGGGCAGTTCTACCAGCGTTTCCTGGAGCTGGCCGGGGGGACCACCATCGAAAGGGTGTGCTGGTACGGGTTGACGAACCTGTTGGCGGCGGATTGCCAGCCGCTGACGGGCGAGGCGGTGGGAGCCTCGCAGACCGTATGCAACCGGGGGTTGTTCTCGGTGACCGGTGCTCCCACCTCGCTGTCGGACAGCTACTTCGCGGGGGAGTGACCGCTTTCCCGCCGTCTTTTCGGCGGGCTTTTCTCCTGACAAGCCTAAAAACACCGGAACGGAGCAGCTCCCATCTCAGTAGATGGTGATCCCCTCCTCCTCCGATTGGGTTTCTGCTTCGGTCTGCTGGCGTCGGTGGCGGCGGCGGGAGGACGATTCCTCCTCCGACGAGGTGGCCTCCTCACTCGGCTCGGTGGTCTCTTCTTCTGCAGTGGACGAGACAGCGGCGGCCTCCGTCGAGGGGACAGGCGGAGCGCTGCTGGTGCTGGACTCGGGGACGGTGAGATCCACTACGGTGGGTCCCCCGATGAGCTCGTCAACCACGTCCTCGTTTACCGTGGAGGTGGTGGGTCTGGAGAGCTGCCGGACCAGGTCGGAAACGGGAACCTCTGGTTGGGCGTTGTCCTGCCCTCCCCTTCTCTGGAGTACCCGGTCCTCCAGGGTGATGTGGGAGAAGACCATGATGAAGGTGCCGAACAGGTCGGAGCGGTTCTCGATACGGAGGCGAGCCAGCTCATCTTGCCACAATGCGCGGGCCAGGTAGCGGATGCCCAGGGGGGTCTCGCCCATTTCCGTGCTGTTGGGGGGGCCGTAACGCCGTTCGACCTGGTCGAGGAACGATTCGAACTCGAGCCCGCCGAGGTAGGCGGAGTTGTAGGCCACCACGACCTTGAACAGCTGGTCATCGGTGAAGAGGTAGTAGAGCTGTGCGTTGTCGGTCCGGGCGGTGAGCATCGATTCGCCCACCCCCCCATGGACCTCGCCCCCCAGGACCGAGACCTCGTAGCCGGTGCGCGGTTGATCGAACACCTGGTAGCTGTCGCGGATCCGGTTCACCCGTTCTTCGTGCTGGCGTCGGATCTCATCGACCCGCATGGGATCTCGAACACCCGCGATCTCGGCGCGGAAATCGGAGCGGGACTGCTGCTCGAAGTGAGCGATGACCTGCTCGTGGGAGTTTCCCCATTCCAGTCCCTGGAGGACCACCGACAGGTCGCCGCTTTCGCTGTCGAGAGGCTCCGATTGGCCGTAGGAGGTGAGTGGGACGGAGCAGAGTGCCAACAGGACGGCGTAGAAAATGGGTTTCAGAGACATGGTACCTCTTGAGGCAACAGGATGAAGGACATCCTCGTCAACCGTGCCGCACGATGAGTAGATCCTAGCTTTTGCGCCATGATTGTCAACGTATTCCAGCCAGTTACGTCACACCCTCCGCCCGGTTTGGCGGTTGACGAAGGGATGATCATGAACTATAACGCCCGCCACAGCAAAGCCTTCCAGCTGCCCTTTTTTTTCCCGCGACCCGGGTGACGGCGGTGGAAATGACCGACAAGGAACGCACGACAGAGGAACTCGCCCCAGCGGAACCAGAAGAGACTGCAGAGGGCGCTCTGGCCAACGAGGTGACCCGCGTCTACGGACGGCGCACCTGTCCTGCCTGCCAATACGACAACCAGGCCAAGAACGAGTTTTGCTTCAACTGCGGGACCCCGTTGGGCAATGTGCCCGAGATCGTCCGCCGCACCAGCCTGTCGGAAGAGTCCAGGGCCAGCTGGCGGGTGTACGGGATCGAGACCACGACGGCAGGTAGGGAGGAGGAGTTAAGGCAGCTGACCAGCCGATTCGAGCAGGTCATCGCCAAGCGGCAGTTTGCCGCCATGTTGGTCGTGGGGCCCGACGGCATCGGCAAGAGCCGCCTGATCGACGAGTTCAGCCGCCTGATCAACACCGCCTTCGGCAACGCCCTGCTGGTCGCGAGCGCCTGGTACGAGGGGTCGGAGGCGACCTATGCCATCATCGACCGGTTGATCCGGAGCCGGATGTACATCCCCCACACCCTGGCGGAGCAGGAAGCAAGGCAGCGCCTGCTGGAAGGGATCCGGGCGGTGGTGAAAGATCCCTCAGCGGTGGAGATCGCCCACCGAGTCGGTCGGCTGATCGGCCTGCCCTTTCCCGAGGACACCTACGGCGAGGATGACGCCTCCGACGCTCATCGCATCGCGTCCTGGCGAAGCGTGGTGGAGCTGGTCCGCGCAGATGCGGAGTCCAATCCGCTGGTCTTGGTCATGGAGGACATGCATTACGCCAAGGAACAGTCCCTGGATTTCATCGCCTTCGTGGCCAGGGAGCTGAAGGACTGCCCGGTGATGTACCTGCTCAGCTCCACGGAGGAGTCCACCCGGTTGCTGAACGATCCGCTCAAGCAGATTCCGGGGCTGGAGGAGATCCAGCTAAAGGCTCTGGGCGACGAAGAGATCCGATCGCTGGTCCGCCAGGTTCTGAGGCGTGTCGAGACCATTCCGGAGGTGGTTTTTCAGCGGGTCTGTACCAACTCGCTGGGCAATCCGCTCATCGCCGAGGAGATCCTGCGCATCCTGATTGCGGAGGGTGCGATCGATATCCTGGGGCCCAAGTGGCGTATCCAGGCCGAACGGATCGCCGACATCCCGATCCCCAGCGGTCTGGTGGAGGTGGTCCAGGCCAATCTGGCCCGTCTGAGCGAGCAGGAGCGCCAACTTCTCGAAGATGCGGCCTTGGTGGGAGACCTGTTCTGGAAAGGGCCGCTGCTCTTGATCCGATCCAACCTGGAGGCGGACGAGGTCGATCGCGAGTTTCCCTGGAAGCAAACGGAGCAGCTGGAGGAGACCATCATGGAGCTGTTGAGCCGGCTGGTCGACCTCGATTTCATCCAGCGGCGCGACAACCGGCGGTACCCCGACGAGCTGGAGTACACCTTCAAGCACTCGGCGGTTCGGCGGCTCCTCCTGGAAGGTCTGTCCCCTCAGCGGGCATCCAGGATCCATGGCCTGATTGCGCAGTGGTACGAGTTGAACCGCTCCCGGGGGATCACCGAACGGGACGCGACCATCGCCCATCACCACGAGATGGCCGGCCACCTGGAGCGGGCGGCGTATACCTATCTCGCTGCCGGCAGGAGGTCGCGGAGCAACCATCACAATCGACAGGCGATCGATCAGTTCAGTCGGGTGATCGAGCTTTTGGATGACACCCACCTGTTGGCCAAGATGGAGGCACTCCACGGCATTGCCAGTGTCCACGAGCTGATCGGGGAGTACGAGCGGTCGCTGGAGCCGCTCTACCAGATGCTTCACTACGCCTGGCGTGCTGCCAGCCTGGAGAAGAGCGGTGTCGCCCACGACAAGCTAGGAGGCGCGTATCGCAGCCTCGGAGACCTGGAGCAGGCGATGGCACACTTCGACCAGGCGCTCCAGCTGTTTCGACGGGCCAATGACAAGGTGGGGATCGCCAGCACGATCGATGATGTGGGCATGGTGCATTCCATCCGGGGGCACTATGCGGAGGCGCTTTCCATGTTCCGGGAGGCGCTCAACCGCCGGCGGGAGCTGGGAGACAAGCGGAGCATGGCACTGTCCCACAGTCACATGGGTTCGGTCTACATGCTGCAGGGCAATGTCAAGGAGGCGCTGATCCATCTGCGGGAGTCGCTCACCCTGCGCAAGGAGATCGGGGACAAGCGGGGAGTGGCCCAGAGCCTGAACAACCTGGGGGTGGTACTGGCGGAGCGCGGCAACCTGGAGGACGCCCTGCGACTCTGGCAGGAATCGGCGCAGGTGGCGCTCGAGATCGGTGATCGCTCCTTGCAGTGTGCCCTGTTCAGCAACATGGGCGAGGTCACCTGCATGCTGGATCGCCTGGATGAAGCCGAGGTTTACCTGGATCGGGCGATCCAGCTGTGCGCGCGGTTCGCCGAGCGGCGTATCGGTTTCGACGTGACCCGCAACAGGGCGGTGCTGGAACTGAAGAGGGGCCATGTCACCAAGGCGCTGGAGCACGCCGAGGAGGCGATGAACCTGGCCCAGACGCTGGACAGCCTGGTCATGGAAGGGATCGCCCTGCGTTGTATCGCCCAGGTTCAAGCGCACCAGCTGCTTGGCGAAGAGGGGGAGGTCCAGGAGATCGAACGAGTGGACCAGGCCTTTACGCGGTCGATCGAGATCCTCAAGGAGGTGGGGAACGATGCGGAGCTTGGCCGATCGTACCATGCCTACGGGGTGTTTCTGGCCGAGCAAGGGATGGCCGAGAAGGCGCGCGGGAACCTGGGTCAGGCGGAGCAGATCTTCGCCCGTCTGGGGATGCGCAGTTTATTGGAGAAGTGTCGCGCGGTATTGGCCGAGCTGGAGGATTGAGCAAGCGACCGCCCTCCGTCCGGTGGAAGGGCGAACGGGAGCGGGAGTCTGGGTGAGTGGGGAGACTGCAGCGGAAGAGCCGCCGGAACGGTAGAGCCGCCAGAGCGGCCATCCTCCGAAAGGAGGGGGTCAGGTCGGGGTATCCGACTCCTCTTGCTCCTTCTTTTTCTTCTCCTCTTCCGCCTTGCGCCGTTTGAGGCGCATCATCCGCTTCCTCCACACCTTCTTGCTGAACTTGGGCGACCAGGCGGAGCGCCACAGGACGAAATGGAGCTGGTCCACCCGGACCTTGAGCTCGCGTCCACACTGGTCGAGCCCCGCCATGATCTCGTCTCTGAGCCGCATCAAGACAGGGATCACGCTGCCCGAAAGCTGGTTGGTGATCAGGGAGATCTCGTGAGCCTTGTCCAGGTCGCGGGCGGACTGCTGCTCCAGCTGGCCCACCCGCTGTCGAACGGCATAGATGCGCTGGGTGACATTGTAGGCGAGCCGTCGCAGGGTCTCCTCGATGGAGCCGATGTCGCTGAGGTCCTGCCGGATGCGCTCTTCGTTCAGGGACTGGATCTGCTGGACGATGTCCATTCGCCTGGGTTCGGTCAGCTTGATGCCGAGGACCGAATTGATGGTGGTCGCGGGGAGCGACTGGACCAATTTCAGCGATTCCATGCCCTTGCGCGCGATGGCCACCATGTCCAGCTGACCTCTCTGGATACTGTCGAGGAACCAGTTGGAGACGCTCTTGGGGTCTTTGCCCATCTTCTCCAGCACGTACTCGAGGTCGTGGAGTTTTTCTCGGTAGAGGGTAACGGGAATCATGATGTCCTCAATCCCAGCGCCGATCGGAGATCAGCTTGCCTAGTTCACGGTACTCCTTGACAGACGCCGCCTCCAGCCCCTCCATGGTGATGGGAGTTCCCGCCTGGGCCGCAGCGTAGGCGGCTCTCAGGACGGCGTTCTTGATGCTGCCGCCGGAGAGCTCGAACCCTTCCCCCATCAGGTCGAAGTCGATCGGTCCCTGAACCGGCGCCTCGTCAGGGATGAGCCTCTTCCATATTCTGGCGCGTTCTTTGGGATCAGGAAAGGGAAAATCCACCTTGAAGTTCAGGCGGCGCTCGAAAGCCTGATCGATGGCGGCCGTGAGGTTGGTGGTCAAGATCACCACCCCGTCGAACCGTTCGATCTCCTGCAGCAACAGGTTGACCTCCATGTTGGCATAGCGATCCTGGGCGGTGGAGACATCCACCCGCTTGGAGAACAAGGCGTCGGCCTCGTCGAAAAGGAGGATGCCCCGGGCGGCGGTCGCTTCCCGGAAGGTCCGCTCCAGGTTCCGTTCGGTTTCCCCTACGTACTTGCTGACGATCTTGGGGATCGAGGCCCGGTAGAGGGGCATCTTCAGCTCACTGGCCAGAACCTCGGCGGCCAGCGTCTTGCCGGTACCCGGATCGCCGCGGAACAGGATGCACAGGCCGCGTCCGGTGGAGAGCTTCCGGCCGAAACCCCACTCCTCGAAGAGCATGCGCCGGTTGCGGACGGCCTCGATGATCTCGATCAGCTTGGAGCGCACCGGATCGGGGACGATCAGGTCGTCGAGGCTGAGGTTGGTGGGGGTTTCCACCGCCAGCCGGGAGAGGCGGTGACGGACTTGCTGGTCGGCCGCCTCTTCCAGGTCCTTCTGCTCGATACTGGCCTCGGTCCCTCGGTGTCGGGCCAACTGGATGGCGGCCTCGGCCGCGTTGGCGATGTGACCGCCGGAGATCTCGTAGCGTTCCGCCAACCAGGCGAAGTCCACCTCCGGATCGACCTGATCGCAGCCGGCCAGGTGGAGCCGCCACAGCGCTTCCCGGTAGGGTCGAGTGGGGATCTTGAACTCCAATCTCAGGGCGACCCGCCGATCGAGCGCCGGCTCGATCACCTCGGGCAGGTTGGTGGCCAAGATCACGACGGCGTCTTGCCGGTCCAACAGCTCCAGCATCCGCAGCACGGTGCGATCGCCCTGCGTTCTCGCCTCGAACCAACCCTCGCACTCGTCGAAGAAGAGGATGCCACCCAGCAGGCGGACTTCGCGGGTCATCTGCTCCAGCCGGTTTTCCAGCTCATCGCGCCGAAGCACCCCCCCCAGCGGATCGACCAGCAGCAGGGGACGCCCCAGCTCGGCCGCAATGGCGCGGGCGGTGATGGTCTTGCCGGTGCCCGAGGGTCCCAGCAACAGCAGCACCAGACTGTCATCCCCCGACCGATGGTGGCGGGCCCGCTGGAGAAAGTGGTCGATCTGGAGCAACGTGGACGGGGGAAGCACCACGTCTGTCAGGGTCGGACCGACCTGCCAGATCCGGCACAGACTGTCGCGCCCGGTGCCGATGACGGTCTGGCCCATCAGCAGCTGCAGGGCGGTGCTGGAAACCCGCGCCTCGCTCTCCAGCCAGGTCCGTCCCGGTGACTCCTCGATCTGCAGCCATCCCCCCTGGATGAGCTCGCCGCTGGACGACAAGAGCTGTCGCATCAGCAACCGCTCGTGCATGGAGGAAGCGGCCAGGTGGAGCACAATGGCCACGGTGGGGCGGGAGACCGAGAACTTCTCGGTGACGTCCGCATACAGGCGCCCCACATCCAGCTCCAGCTCGGGGGCGGCAGCCACCAGGAGAATGCGCCGCTCGGCTTCCTCCAGCCGCTGCCAGGCGGGGCCGGAGAAGGGGCCTTCGGGGCCAGCCCCGACTTGCAGCACCTCATTGACCTTGGAGCGGCTGTCGGTGACCGACATGTCCTCCAGGGCGGCGATGAACTCCTCCAGCCAGGTGGCGAGGGTTTGCATGTGGGTCGATTGTTCCATGTGGGCGTGGCCAGGGTTGATGTCTCGAAAACAGAGAGTGGAGCGGTTTACCGATCGGTGAAGTCGAACGACAACCGCAGGCTGACGGTAGCGTTGTTCTGGGACGCACCGGAGAAGCGGAGGTCTTCGAAAAGCCGTTCCACGCACGACTCCAGGTTGGTGTTGTTCACGCTGGAGTAGATCCGCTGTGCTCCGGATACCCGTCCTGAGCTGTTGATGGAGAGCTCGTGGAACATGGACCCCACCCGGACGAAGGGGTTGGAGCCCATCTCGCGCTCGTAGCAGGAGGTCAAGCGGCTCATGGCGCCTTCGACCACCGCCCTGGCGGCATCGGGCGAGTTGTCCTCGAGTCCATTGGCGGCCACCGAGGCGATGGATACCCTCCCCTGCCGCCGCATGGAGGCCGGGTTCGTCCTGAGCTCGGCGAGCACCTGGCCGTCGGGGTGGAGTACGTGGACCACATCCTCCCCGCCGAGAAAGATCTCCGGGGTACCGTCTCCGGTGAGGTCGGCAACCAGGAGGCTGTACAAGGCACCGGGGATCTGCGCCGATCCCGTCGGGCTGCCCTCCCTGTCGAACAGGGTCAAAGTGCCCTCTTCAAAGCGCAGGGTCTCTTGCGCCTGGCCATCTCCATCGAGATCGAGGGGGGTCTGTCCCAAAAGCGCAGTCCGGGCTTCCTCCACCCAGCCGCTGATGTGGTCCGGAGGGCTGAAGGTCGATGCCGGGTTGCTGTCAACCTCCACCACCGACTCCTCGTTGGCGATGTCGATCACCACCCAGGGTGCGGCATTGGTGGAGCAAGCGAACTCCAGCTGCCGGTCCGAATCGAGGTCCTCGGCGTAGCACTCTCCCAGCCGCATGCCGGTCACGCTGTACTCCCACAGAAACTGCCCGTCGTAGGTGAACACGGTCAGTGCATTCTGCCTTCGGCAAAACACCTCCGGTTTGCGATCATCGAGGGCATCGCCCAGGAAAAAATCGTTGCAGCCGCCGATGATCCCGAAGTAGGGGTCGGCCCCCTGATCCAGCACGAAGCTGGGATCTCCCGCGAAGACGTACTCCACGTGCGGGTCGCCATCGACATCCTGGACCCATACGAAGGTGGAGCGACGCCCCCCGAGGTCGAGCGCCTCACTTCGAAAGGCGCGGAACGGTTGGAGATCTTGGCCGAAAAAGACCATTCCCCGTCGAGAGGCCGCCATGACCAGGCGGCGCTCCCCGGTGTCCTGGAAATGCAGGCTGATGATGGCCCCCTGAGGGTCAGCCCAGGCTGGAAATGCAGAGCAGAGGCAACAAACAGCGGACAAAACGGCTGCCAGTCGAGTGTGCTTCACCATCCGATTCTCCCCGTTAGCATCATCTTTCAATTGAATGCAAAGTCCTTTAGTTTAGCCTGGTTGTCTCTTACCTCGAAACCGCGAGGCCTGTCAAACGCGACCTCATCGGTGGCGGGGTCAAGTGGCTGGCGAATTTGGCTGGCGAATCCGGTTTCTGCAAGGCGGCAGGCGGATAGTGGACCAACGAGGGAGCATGTCCGAGGTGAACCCGACCAAAACTGGCCGTGCCATGAAACTGCCGGTGGCCGGAGCCCAGGCTCTGGTGGTCAGGGCCAACCAGCTGTTGACCATGTGCGAGGAGCTGGCCGATGCCAGCGACCCGGAGGCCATCAAGGTCGGGTTGATCCCCGATGGCGCCGTCTGGATCGACCAGGGCAAGATCAAGTGGGTCGGCCGTTTCGCGTCGTTGCCCCACCAAGCTCGCCCCCTGCCGGTACGCACGGTTCCACTGGCCATGCCGGCCCTGGTCGAGTGCCATACCCATGCCTTGTACTGGGGATCTCGCCACCAGGAGTTCGCCATCCGGAATGCGGGCGGTTCCTACGCCGAGATCTTGGAGGCGGGAGGCGGGATCCTCTCGACGGTGTCGGCCACAGCCACGGCTTCCGACGAGGAGCTGAAGAGCGCGTTGCTGGAACGGCTGGAGCTGTTCCGGAGAAAGGGGTGCGCCCTGGTGGAGGTCAAGAGCGGATATGGGTTGAGCCACGAGGAGGAGATCCGGCACCTGCGGCTCATGAGGGAGGTGCAGTCGGTGGCACCGGTCGCCATGGTGGTGACCTACCTGGGGGCCCATGCCCTACCGCCACGGTTCAAGATGGCCCGTCACCTGTACGTCGACGAGATCGTCGAGCGCAGCCTGCCCCAGGTGGTGGCCGAGGGTCTGGCCGATGCGGTGGACGTGTTCTGCGATCGAGGGGCCTTCACGGCGGATGAGGCACGTCGGATTCTGACGAGGGGAAGGGAGCTCGGTCTGGCGTGCCGGATCCATACCGATGAGCTGAGCCATTCGGGAGGATGCCAGGTTGCGCACGACTTGCGGGCGTCCAGCGCCGATCATCTGGATTATGCCGAAAATCCGGATCTGGACCTGTTGGCACGGGCCGATGTGGCCGCAGTGCTTTTCCCCGGCGTGACGGTGTTTCTGGATCCGCCGCATCGGCCTCGAGCGCGGGCCATGGTCGCCAAGGGGGTGCGCATCGCCCTGTCCACCGACTACAACCCGGGGAGCAGCCATACCCAGGATCTGATGCTGATGGCCACGCTGGGTTGTACGCTGTTCAAGCTCACGCCTGCGGAAGCGCTGCGTGGCATCACCCGGGTGCCGGCCGAGGTGCTGGGGAAAGCGGAGCAGTACGGCCGCCTCTCACCGGGTAGCGCGGGCTGTTTGCTGGCGGCACAGGTACCGAGCTTTGGTGCCCTACCCTATCACATGGCAGCGCCAGAGCTACTGGAGCGGATCGGGTATTAGGGGAGGCCAAAGGGGTGTCCAACCGCCGGAAATGGCGGTGTACGGGAATCGGCAACGGTTGATCCCAGGTCGAAGCCGACTACAATGTCAGCCTTGGAGTTTGGAACCAGTCAGGTGAAGGAAGGTACTCATGGCGCAGCAAGTCGAGTTTCCCAAGATCCCCGGCACAACGCCGGACAACTTCGAACCGACCATCAAGGGTATTTTGGGCTACGTGGTGCGGGAGTCGCCCACGGACAAGGATCTGCGCCGTTACCTGCGCTCCCGTTCGCTGTATGACGACACCACGGCTTCCCTGCTCTTCGAGCTTCTGGGAATGACGGTCAAGAAAGGGGAGCCGGTCACGCTCGCCGAGTTCGGCCGCAAACTGCACGACACCGACGACTCGGAAGCATGGCAGGACCTGCTCTTCAAGCGACTGGCCGGTCGCAACGAGATCCTGGTGAAGTTCGTCTTCGACGCGCTGTTCGAACGCCTGTACAGCGTCAACGAGATGTATCGGGGGGTGACCAGCTACGCCTATCCGGGCACCTATATCACCCTGCCCAACTTCCAGAACTGGATGCTCTGGATCCAGGCCACCGGCATGGTCAAGTACATCGGCATTCGATGGGGGCCGTCCGACAAGGCCAAGGCCATGGTCTCCTACTTCGACTCCATCGACATCGAGGAGCTCCTGGAGGAGGAAGCGGAGGAACGGGAAGGAGAAGAAGGGGAAGAGGGGCAAGAAGAGAAGCAGGAAAAAGGCGCTCCGGCCGCCGACCAAGCGGTTGAACCAGAGTCGCCTGCTCCCCCCGGTGACGAGGAGGAACCGGGGCATCCCCCGTCGGCCGAATCGGCCCCGGCTCCGGCATCACCGGCGGTGAAACCGGCACCACCGGCAGCTGCCCCCGCCTCGGCAACCGGCGAGGTCACCCCTGTGCCGGCCATGGAACAAGCGCAGTTCGCCACCTACCAGTCGGTTCTCACCCTGCGTTCGGTGGCGGAGATCCGGGAGGTCCAGAAGGTCCTGGAGCTGGATCCGGCCAGCGCCGAGCTGGCCCGTCGGGCGATGGAGATGGACGATGCAGAGATCGCCCATAACCTCGAGGGGTTGCAGGGTCTCTGGGGGACGGCGGCCGACAAGACCATCCTGGGATTCTCCCAGTTTGGCCTGGATCCGGAGGAGTATCGCAAGGAGGTGCGCAAGAAGACCCGCAAGGGATTCTTCCTGTATCGCGCCCTGGTGGCGGCGACCTGCGCCTTTCGGCCGATCGCGCTGACGGGAAGCACCATTTCGCCCCCCTTCTCGCCGACTCGGCTGTTCGAGATCCTCGACAAGTCGGGAGCGCTCCAGCAGCACTACGAGAAAAAGGCGTCCATCGACACCGTCATCACAGGGCTGGTGGAGGCCGCCCATGGAGAGCGCCTGGACGTGTTGGCCATGACACCTTACCTGGTTCTGGCGCGACAGGGGCTGCTGGATGCCGAAGAGTGGGCTGCAGAGCAGGAGCAGGCCGAGATCGACGAGGCGGTATGGGAGGCGGTATACGAACGGCTGCACGCGGGGGTGTTCACCCAGGAGCTGATCTGGCTGGTGCGGGAGATGTCTCGTAGCGGCCTGTGGCCGTTGCCGGAGCTCAAGGAGGTCGGGGTAATCCCCACCCAGGAGGTACTGGATATCACTTTTCGCATCGGGTTGTTGCCCACCCCCTACCTGGTCGGCTTCACGGCAAGCCTGTGGGCCTCCCGGGTACTGACCGGTTTCTGCCCGGAAACCTGCGGGTACGAGGCGGGCTATCAGCATTTTGGCCGCCAGCTGGGCTGTTCCTACAACTGCCCCAACCGGGCCACCTGCCGCTTTTTCTGTCGCGAGAAGTTGCGGCGTTGACCCGTCAGCCCACATAGCCATCCAACCGTGACCGATCCCCAACCACAGCCCCCCCCATCACCAGCGTCCAGGAGTCTTCCCGACCCGGATCGAAGGCTGTGGGAATCGCCCTGCAACCTGCTGATCGTCAGCGATGTGCACCTGGGAGAGTACGTCAAGGAACACGCCCGCATCGATTACCTCAAGCGGACCACCGAGCTGGACCGCGATTTCTGCGAGTTCTTGGAGTACTACGCCGACAACCGCCAGGATGCCCTTCCCTGGCGCCTGGTTCTCAACGGTGATTTCCTCGACCTGCTCACCATGACCATCACCCCCTCGGAGTCGCTCCAAAAAAGGATGCCCCATCTGCAGCTGGACGAAGAGGAAAAGCGATACGGCCTGGACAACGAGGAAGAAAAGGCGGCCTGGAAGATCGGCCGAATCGCCGAACGCCATCCCATCCTGTTCACTTACCTGGCCGACTTCGTGGGACGGGGAAACTGGCTCGACATCGTGTACGGGAATCACGACATCGAGCTCTTCTGGCCGCTGGCACAGCAGGCGCTGGTCAACCAGCTGGTGGAGATCTACTTCGGGACGGAGGCGGTCGCCGGCCAGACCGAGGAAGAGTACACCAGCCGCATCCGCTTCCATCCCTGGTTCATCTACCAACCTGGCCGGTTCTTCATCGACCACGGCAACCAGTACGACGACTTCACCAGCTTCAATCACCGCCTCCATCCCGTCATGCCCTTTGACCCCCGTGGTCTGGCCATGCCGATCAGCCACTTTGCCATCCGCTACTTCGTCAACCGGTTCCGGGGATTCCGCACCCACGACAAAGACACCTGGACCATGTGGGACTTCATCAAGTGGATGGGGCAGCAGAATCGCCAGAACTACTGGTTCGTGATCAAGAGCTACTTCCAGCTCACCCGGCGGATCCTCTCCTATACCCTGCGCACCCGGCAGGCCGATCACCGCGAGATTCACCAGGTCCACCGACAACGGCTCCACCAGCTGGCCCAGCAGCTCGACCTGGAGGAAGACCGGCTGAACACCATGGACGAGATGCGCAGGCTGCCGATCCACTACACCCTGGGAGGTACGCTCCAGGCGACGGCCATCGACCGATGGGGACTGATCCTGTTGTCGATGCTCCTGTTCCTGGTGGCGGTCCTTGTTCCCGGGTCGCTGTTCACCATCATCGGGCTGGTGCTGCTCTTCCTGCTGGTCGTTTTCCGAAAGCCAGCCCTGCGTTTCCTGAGGAACCGCTGTCTGGGCGGAGAGGTCCTCCCTGGAGCAGCCGTCAAGCTAGAGGAGGCCGCGCACTCCTTGGCCAGGCTGTGGAAGGTCCGTTATGTCATCTTCGGGCATTCCCACCGCCCGCTATGCCAACCGGTGCCAGGTCTTACAAGCAGCTGGTATCTCAACGAAGGCTGCTGGCTGGTGCCGGAGTTGAAGGAGCGGCACGAGGGCGGGTGCCGGTCGCCCTTGACCTACTGCCTGCTTCTGGATCGGGAGGTTCCCCACGCCAAGCTGCTCCGGTGGTGCCAGCGCAATCACCGTCCCGAGCCGTTCTTGGCCCACCTTCAGGCCGAGGTGGAGCCACCCGAGGTCATCATCCGACGGGACCCGGACCAGGGGAGCCAGAACGGCGCCAAACCGGGAGGTGAGGGGAAAGGTCCAGCGGCGGGGAGCGACAGCGGTGCACCTGCGCTGCTCAACAAGTCGCTGCGAAAGCAGCGGAGCTCGCCAAGCCGGTAGCTGGCGAAAGCGAGTACCTGGTTGCCCGTTTTTCGGGTATGCTCTGTCTGCAATCAAAGGACGAGGGGCGAACCAAGGCCAAGGCTCTCGAGACCTGCTGCAAGTGGTAGGGGGCCAAGAGTGGCGGTCTGCCTGGAAATACAGATTTTCTTTCTAACCTTCGGGAAACTTGGGTATTCTTGAAAGTGAACCGGGTGGACAGGAGCAGGGAAGGAGGCGGCGATGTCCAGCACAAGCGGAGGAAAAAGAAGGCAGATCAACGGGGTCAAGGTGTTTACCGCCACCAAGTACCGGGAGCGGGAAGACCTGGCCGATGATATCAACGCCTGGTTGCAGGCCAATCCGGACCTCGAGATCCTGGACAAGGTGGTGACCCAGAGCAGCGACCAGGCCTTTCATTGCCTGTCCGTCACCCTCTTCTACCACGATCCGACCTACATCTGATCCTTGGAGGTTGCCGGCATAGGGGTGCAGGCTCCACGCCTGCCGGAGGGGGAACGGTACCCGAGGGAGGGTCATGGTGAGTCGCTGCACTCGCCATTCACACAGTACATCAGCCCCTCTTCGACTTGGCAGTCATACCCACAGGCGCCGCAGTGTCCGGCATTGCCAGTCGCATCGACGCAGCTACCGCCGCAGCAGAGCTCACCCTGGTCGGGGGCGCAGACAACATCTCCACCGGTGCAGGCGCCGCAGTGGTCCAGATCGCTCTGGGTATCCACGCAGAAGCCGGCGCAGCAATCCCAGATCTGGGTGCTGGTATCGGCTGGACAGGTGGTCGAACACATCCCACAGTGGGTTATCTGAAGTCCGTCAAGCATGCCACTAGCCAGGTCAACACAGTTGCCGGAGCAGCAGGCGTAGCTGGGACCGCTGGTCGTGCAGTCGGAAAGAGCGTCCGGTGCAGTGCCGCAGTAGCTGTTGCTGCTGCTGATGTCCACACAGGCCCCCTCGATGCAGTAGTAGGAGCTTCCCAAATCTCCGCAGTTGTTACCACAGCTGCCGCAGTTGGCGCGGTCGTTGTCGAGATCGACGCAGGCGCTGCCGCAGCAAGCCGGATCGGTCAGGGTGTCGTCGGTGCAATCGGTATCGCAATCGCCGCAGAAGTAGATGTCGGAGCTGATATCCTTGCACACTCCTCCGCAGCACGACCAGCCGGCTTCACACTCGAGGCCGCACTGGCCGCAGTTGTCCACGGTCCAATCCTGGCAGGCATATCCGCCGCTGCTGTCGTCGCAGCAGGACTGGGTCGCGCTGCAGACGACATCGCATCCGCCGCAGTTGTCGGGGTCGTCCTTGGGCACGCAAGCCGAATCGCAGCATTGCTCCGACCCAGCGGAGCAGGAGTGGTCGCAGGTGCCGCAATGGGCCTCCTCGGTCTCCAGGTTGAAGCAGTCGCCGGAGCAGCAGGTTTCACCCATGTTGCAGGAGTCACCACAGGTGCCGCAGTAGGCTTCGTCGTAATCCAGGTCGGCGCAGACCCCGTCACAGCAGGCCGGGTCGGAGCGGTTGCTGTCGTCGCAGTCCAGACCGCAGAGATTCTCGCCGCTGGCGCCGCAGTAGGTGATGTCTGAGCTGGTATCGACGCACTGTCCGTCGCAGCAGGTCTCGCCGTCTTGGCAGGCGGCGAAGCAGGCTCCGCAGTGGTCCTCGTCGAAGTCGGTGTCCACGCCGTTGTCGATGGCATCATCGCAGTCGTTGTCCAAGAGGTCGCAGACCTCGATCCCGACGCTGCTGGGCCGGCAGATGAGCGCGGAAGGGGTGGCGGTGCTGCACTCGGTCGTCCCGTATCGGCACTCCCCGTAGACCGGGTTGCCCTCGAACTGTTCGATCCAGCAGTCCCCGCCGAAGCCGGGGATATCGGCGTCGGTGGCATCGCCGTCGCAGTCGTTGTCCAGGCCGCGGTTGGCGCAGGTCTCGGCCTCCGGGTACTTGTTCTGGACACATCCCAGCACCAGGTCGCCCCCGCCGTCTTCCACGCACAACAGGGTGCCGGGCATGCATTCGCCCAGCAGACCGGAGTCGGTGCAGGCGTCGCCCCAGTCCTCGATCTCGCTGAGGGCGATGCTGCCGTTGCAGTTGTCGTCGATGCCGATGTTCTCGCAGGTCTCCGTACCGGGTCCGGCCCAGCCGATACAATCTCCCCATCGCCAGTCGTCGCCGCAGGTCTGGACGCCCCGGTGACAGGGGGGGTGGTCGGCGGTGGTCTGGTCGGTGGGGGGGTAGCAGGGCCGGGTGTCACCCGGGTTGCACACGCAGGCCTCGTCGATGGTCCCGTCGCAGTTGTTGTCCACCCCGTCGCAGCGGTGGTCGTAGGTGTCCTCGTCTTCTGGGAGGATCTCGTCGTAGCATTCATCCGACCAGTCGTCGTCACCCTCGCACACCCGGTAGCCGGCGGCGCAGGGGGCGCCCTCGCGGATGGTGCCCTCCTCGCCGGTGTAGCAGGTCACGGTGATGGATTCGTCGGTCAGGCCGTCGCAGTCATTGTCCCTGTTGTCGCACCAGTCGCCCTGGTCGTTCTCTTCGACCGCCACGTAGTGCTGGCCATAGGCCGACAGGGGGCAGTCCTGGGGGACGCCGTCTGTGCAGACGCGCACCGAGCCGGCGCAAACGCCCAGAGTGAGGGGACACTCGGTCGGCTGGTAGTCCTCGCTGTCATCGGTATCGGTCAGGCCGTCGCAGTCGTTGTCCTTGCCGTCACAGATCTCGGGAGCGGCCAGGATCTCGTTGGTGCCGGGGTGGACATCGGGATCGAAGTCGTTGCAGTCGGCGGGGGTTTGCGTACAGCCAGTTCCTGCGAAGAAGCCGTCGTCGTCGTAGTCATGACAGGGGTCGATCTCCTCGACCTCGGTGAGGTCCGGTCCGCCGCCATCCCAATCGGGCGGGATACCCTGGCAGATATTGTCGATGCAGCGGTAGCCTCCGGTGCATTCGTGGTGTTCGGTGCAGCGGCGCTGCTCCAGGATGTTGCTGTCGAACTGGCAGCCGATTGCTGTGAGGACCAGTCCACAGGCGATGGAAAAGGCGACTCGATGGGAGGTGCTGTTGGAGGCCATCAGTATTGTATCCCGAGTTGCAGGCTGTATCCGTTGTTATTGAGGCTGGGCGAGAGGGAAACCGAAGCCTCTGGAGGCTGTTGGTCACCGGACCCTTCCACGAAGAACAGGACCACGCCTGTCGCGATCAACGCGGCACCGGCGCCGAGGAAGATGTTGGTCAGCAGAGCCCTCTGCTCCCCGGTGTCCTGCAAATCCTCCAAGTAGGCCAGGTCCACGTTGATACCGGAGGCGTGGGTATCGAAGGTGTCCTGGGTGGAGTTGGTCAGAAGCCCGAAAGCCACGCCGGTTCCCGCCAGGGCCACCCCGCTTCCCAGCGCGATCCAGGTCCAGAGTCGACCGCCTCGCACCTCGACCCGTTCGGCCATGGGGACGAGGTCCACCTCGAGGTCGGTGGGGCTGCTCCCCACCAGGATGACCTCGCGGTAGACAAAGTAGTTGGGATCGGAGATCCGCAGGACGTGGGGGCCGAGCTCCAGGTTGGAGAGCTGGGCGCTCCCGTTGCCCTCCACCGGTTGGTTGTCCAGCTCGACCTGGGCTTGCCGCGGGGTGTAGGTCAGGTTGATCTGGCCCACGGGACCCCATACCACCCCCTCGGAGAGGTAGGGCAAGTACAGGGAGAAGGTGTCCTCATCGCCCTCGATGGGCCGATTGATGCGGTGGAACTTGTCGCCGGTGAAGCAATCGACCACGGCCATGTCCACCACGTAAGCTTGTCCTGTGCCCTCCAGCTCGGCGCGGATGATGTAGTTGGCATACAGGACATCGCCGATGAGCTCCATGCATTCGACGGTATCGGCATCCATGCAGCCTACGGCAAAGGCCAGCTCATCGTAGGTCTGGGGGGGGGTATCCACCAGCTCCAGGGTCGGGTGATCGGTGACGGCCAGCACCAGGTACCCGTAGAGGTCGGTGGCGATATCCTCGCTGACGTTGTAGACCTCGGGAAGGACCACCACCACCTCCCCCTCGAGATTGATGGCTTGCAGCCCTTGATCTTCCTGTGCCAGCAATCCCGTAGAAACGAGAACCGTTGAAAGAAGCACGAGGCAAAAAGGTGTTGCGCGCATGTGCCCATCCCGGATAAAGGAAAAAACCCGTTTGAATGTATCACAAGCCCGTAGGATGTTGAATGCTGATGTGGTGGCGGCTGGTCCGTTTGACCGACCGCGTGAACTGCACCCCCTCGTGTCATGCTCGTCCAACCGTTTTCGAGCGACCAGGTCCACCTCGCCTGGTTGCCCACTCCACCACTGGGCGGTCCCTCCTCCACCTGCACGGCAAGCGAGGAAGGACGGTCAATGTTGAGCCATCTTCCAGAGGCCGTATACCGCCATGACGCGTCGAACCAGGTCGGGCGATTCCAGCAGGGAGCGCAGCATGGGCTCACAGTCGGGGGAAGCCAGCTCGACGATCGCCTGGAGAGCCTGGTTGCGCATCTCCTGCTGAGAGGTCTCGGCAAGCTCCAGGAACAAAGACAGGTCCTGAGGATCCCGCCGGGCGGTGACCAGAGAGACCGCCAGCTGGCGCATGTCGCTGGGAGAGGCGGGATCGATCATCTCGGTGAGCAGGGGCAGCCCCTGCTCCCGCATCGCCAGCAGACGCGAAGCGGTGAGCGCCCGTACATCCGGGTTGGCCTGTCGCAACAGGCGGCGGTAGAGATCCATCCGCAGTCCCTGGGGCAGGCGTTCGATGGCCGCCATGAACCCCTCCGGCGGGCGTTCGATGGCTTGCATCAGCCGGATCTGGCCCACTTGGGGATCGAGCGATAGCAACGCCAGGGTGGCTTGCCACCGGACCTCTGGACTGCGATGGGAGGTGGCGGTCGTCTCCACCTGGGAGGCCACCGAGGAAGCGTCGAGGGCTTCCAGGGTATCCAGAGCGGCCAGGACGACCGCATCGTCACTGTTGGACAGGAGGAATGCCACCGGCCAGACCGCTTCTGGAGACCGGCAGAAGCCCAGGGCGCGAACGACGGCCAGCATGACCTCCCCTCCCCTTTCCCGATTGAGCGCCGTCAGCAGCGGTTCGGCCGCTGACTCGATCCCCAAGTGTCCCAGGGCTTCGGCGGCCAGACGGCGCAGCTCCGGTCCACCACCGCCCAGCAGGACCTCCGCCAGCAGCGGCACCGCCGAGGCGCGGTGGGTGTAGCCAAGGCCGGCGATGGCGTCCAGCCGTTGCTCGTAGATGTCCCGGGATAGCATGGCCTCCAGCTCCTGGTAGGCCTGGTCCGAACCGGTCGCACCCAGCGCCTCGTAGATGCGCCGGCGTAGCGTGAGGTCCTGTTCCCCGGTCACCATGAAGGAGAGGGTCTCGAGCCTCAGCAGGGAGGGGTTCCCATCTCGGATCGCCTCCAACGCCTGGACCCGTGTGGTGCTTTCGGGATTCTGGGCCACTTCCAGCAGGGTGGTGTAGGCAGCCGACACCCCCAGGGGTGCCAGGGCAAATGCCGCGGCTTCGGCCGTCTCGGGGGAGGGGCTGGCCAAGAGCTCCTCCAGCATCGCCTGTCCCTGTTCGCCGCCCACCATCTGGGCGACCTCCACCGCCCCGCGGCGAAGGTTGGCCAGGCTGGAGCCGGCCAGAGACCGGGCCAGTTCGATGGCCTCGGGGCGAGGGGTGGACAGGACAGCCTGCAGGTACAGCTCGGCGGTGTCCTCCTCCAAGCGCGTCGCTCCCGCCAACAACTGGTAGACGGCGCCTTCACCGTTGCGGGCGATCCAGCGGAGCACGTCGGCCAACCCCTGGGGGTCCTCCATGCGGGTCAGAACCTCGGTCAGCACGGTGACCTGCTGGCGCTCAGGCAGGTGTCTCAGGTAGCGATCCAGTATCCGCTGCCTGGAGGCTGCACCCGCGGCGACGGTCTCCTCAGCCAGAATTTCCAGGCCTTCCGGACGCCCCATCTCGGCCAGTCCCAGTCCGCAGAAGATCCGCACCAGAAGGTCGGTGTTCTGGGAGTTGTCGAGCAGCAACTGCCGAGATGCCCGTTCTCCCAGAAGCGCCCTGGCCCGCAGTGCCCAGGCGCGAGCCTCGGCCACCTCCGCACCGAGCGCCTCGTCCACCGTGGCGGAAAGCTCCTCGACCAGGTCGGAGGGCACCGCAGCCAACCCTTGCCGCCAGCCTCCACCCAGCAGCAGCAGTGCCACCAGGAAACTGGTGAAATTGTGATGGGAAACCCGCATGGAAACCTCCTGGAACTGTGTCATCGCCCGAACCCTCCCTGCTTTCCCGGCGGCCGCGATCTTCCGGCGGCTGCGGGCTAGGCGCTGGTCATCGACCGGTGCAGTTGTCTTTAGCAGGCCCGAACAAGTCGAGTCAACGTCCGAACCGCCCCGAACTTGTTACCGCCACTTTTCTCCCCCTATAATGAAGTCCATCGGGTTGCGGAGGATCAGACCGGAGGATGCGGATCGATCCGTTCCGGTGCCATCCGCCTTTTCTGATGAACAGTGCGCCTTGGCGCGGATGCCATCAGGAGTCGTCCATGCGTACCACCATCGTCCTGACGTTCGCCATCTTGGCCATGAGCTGGCCGATCTCCATCGCCCTGGCCCAGGAGGAGACCGAGGTCGACTACATCGACTACGGAGGGGTGCTGCTGCCGGTCCCCGGCAACCTCCCCGCGGCTCCTCGTCAGATCGCGCCGGGCCAGACCGACCAGGAATCGAGCGAACAGCCCCGTTCGGTCAGAGGGAGCGCCACTGGACGGACAGAGATCGACCCCGAGACCGGGGAGACGCGCCAGGTTTTCCAGTCCAGTCGGATCTCCAGCGTGACCCAGTCCCATTCGCGGGACCGTTTCTCCTGGTTCTACGATGCGATCGCGCTGTACACCGGGATCATCCCCAACCTGC
>JAFGEP010000134.1 GCA_016931535.1 Bradymonadales bacterium | reverse complement strand
GGCACCCTTTGTTACTACGCTAGTCCCGTAACATATTGAATACGAATGTGTTTTGAAAACACGCGGTCAACTTGGGGTCGGTCACTCTTGGAGTTCTGTCGCTATTTCCGGCAGAAGTGGCCGAGTGACGGGTCACGAGAGGTTGGTGGTGATCTGCGGGAGGGACTACGCCTAGGGGGTGACGACGATCGCCCAGTTCTGGAGGGTGCCGGTATCGCGGGCGGCCAGATCGGTCACCC
The DNA here is from genome assembly GCA_016931535.1 of Bradymonadales bacterium. Lineage (GTDB taxonomy): Bacteria > Myxococcota_A > Bradymonadia > JAFGEP01 > JAFGEP01 > JAFGEP01. Next base: position 21,234 of record JAFGEP010000134.1, on the reverse strand, counting down.
GGAGGATCCAGTCACCGGCGGCGTCCATGCCGTTGAAGGCATCGACCGGCAAGGTGGCCTGGATGTTGTCTGCCGAGCCTCCCGATCGTTCCCACAGGGTATAGACCCGGTCCTGGTGGGTGAGGGTGACCTGGAGATCGCCGATCCAGGTGTGGGTCAGGTCGATGTCGACCTTGAGGGAGGAGATGGTGGCGCTGTCCTCGACGGTGATGGTGCTGGTGATCCCCTCCGGGTCGTTGTCGGGAATTTCGTTGGGGGAGGTGTTCTGGTAGCGGATGGATTCCCCATCGTCTCCTGGCTCGTCGATGCAGCGGTTGCCCTGAGGTGTATAGCAGTTATCGCGGGCACCGCTGACGCCGAAGCGGGAGTGGTACAGACGCCGGCTGACCGCTTCCATGATGTCCTGCCAGGAGGCCTGTCCCTGGTTCTCGAAGCCCCAGAGCAATCGGGCCAGCAGGGTGCTCACCAGGGGAAGGTTCTCGTGGTAGTAGGTGGGCTCCACGTTGGAGATGACGTCGACCTTCTCCCATCCCCCCTTGCCCGCCAGGATCGGCCTCACGTAGTACTCGTAGCTGAGGCAGCTGGCGATCTGGAAGATCTGGTAGTGCTCAGGGTAGGTGACGTGCTCGAAGGCGTAACCGGTGCCGAGGACACTGTGGCCGTTGTACAGCACCACCTCGTGCTCACTCACGGCCCGCTGCCAGTTGGGCATCCGGTAGGAGTCGGCCACGCTGTGAAAGAGGTCGGGGCCGTAGATATCGACCACCTCGGTCAGATCGCCGACTGTCCGGGTGAAACGCCGACCTAAAGGAGCTTCGGCGACCTCGGTGAAGTTGGCATCCGTCAGCCATCGGCCGAGCGCGGTGACGTTGTCCCAGTTGTAGTCGTCGGCGACGTCGCCATCGTCCAGCTTGCCGAACAGGACCACCACATCCAGGCGATTGTCTTCCCACAGCTGGTCATATTCGGGGTAGCTCTCCGGGTTGGCCGGCAGGACCTCGTCGACGGTCACGGTCATGTCTTGGGTGCGCAGCTCGCATCCACTCCGGTCCGGGTTCCACAGGTACCAGTAGACGGAGTTGTCGAGGGTGATGTGGGAGTCGGGATCGGCGCATTTGTCACCGGCGTCGGTCATCAAGGTGTAGGGGTTGATAGGGACGCGGGCGGGAAACACCTGTCCGGCGTTGACGAGGGAGGCGGTGTCCTCCAGGAACACCGCGTTGACCCCGCGCATCCGGAAATGGGTGAGCTGCTCGGTGGGGATGGAGGATACCTGGGCACGGGTCAACCACTCGCCATCGACCAACCACTCCACCCTGCCGGGCGCGGTGGCATCTTCCGCCAGGATCTCGATGTAGAGGTGGTCGTGCTTTTTCAGGTAGGTCACGGCGAACTGGGCCAGATCGGGCGGGGCGTCGAAGATACGCCATGAAGAAGCCTGGATGTCCGCCTCCAGGGTGACATGCACCTCCACGCCCCGAAGGTTGAGATAACCGGTATCTCCCTTGCCGTCTTCGACTTCTTCGAGGAATGGGTTGGGGCCGAGCTCGTCCGGATCGGACTGGAGCTGAAGTGCCTCCTCACAACCGGCCAACCCGCACAGGGAGAGCACAACGAGAGTCAATCGGGTCCAACGCAGCATCACATTCTCCTTTCCAGTTGCCATTGCCATCATGCGCCCCCCTGAAAAAAAGAGGAGGAGGCGCAACCCAACCAAGGCCGAAACAGCGACCCCCACATACCAATCAACTGATGAGATGGCAAGGGAAAAACGACAAAATGAGCCCGTGGGGAACATGGATCATCCTGGCTTCGACCGCGGGAGGATCCGGATGCCAAGAGCCGATGTCCCCTTTTTGTGCCGCGGGAAGGGGAAAAAGCGATGGCACCGTCGATGGTGGCGGGTGAAGGTGGCGACTGCGGGCCGCGGTAATCGGAACCAGGCGGCTACTTGACACCGAGGCGGAGGAAGAGATCTTCCAGGACGATCTGGACCGAAGGCCTGCTGTCGCTGTCCTGGATCGCCTTGAGGGCGTTGATCAGATCGCCGTTCTTGCCCATGACATTGACCGCGGCGCGCATGACCTTGACGCGGAAGAGGATGTCCATCTCTTCCAGCGCTTCCAGCAGCTTCTTACTGGCCGGACGTGCCTTGTAGGCCATGGAGCCGATGACATCGGCGGCGTTCTCGCGCACCACGATGGAGTACTCGGGGCCTAGCCGATCCGTCAGCGGCTTGAGGAAGGTATCCGGGAGATGGTAGCAGACCGGGCCGACCGAGGGGAGCACCGCTTCGGGGCGAGCGTGGAGCAGGTTCATGAGCGGATCGATGGCGGCCTTCCCGTAGTTGTCGATAGCCTGGATGATGGCGCCCTCCAGCCTTTTGTCCTTGCCCGCCAGGGCCATGGCCAGAGCGGGCACGGCCTTGTCGGGGTCGAACTTGAGCTCTCCCAGTGCGATGGCGGTCGCTTCGCGTACCGACCACTCGCTGTCCTTGAGGGCGACCAACATCTCGATGAGGGCGCTTTCGGCGGCCTTTCCCAGGGTTCCCAGGGCTCGGGCCGAGTTTTCCCGCACGTAGGTCCGTCCGTCAAAGAGACCGCGCTTGAGGCGATCGACCTGGAGGCTCTTGGCCTGTTTCTTGAGGAAGTCGGCATCCAGGCTCTGGCTGCCAAAGTCGGCCAGGGGGAGCGGCTCGGGCTCGAGGACCAAGGGAAGCGGCTCCACGCCGTCGATGCGGTCCAGCGCCTCACCGGCTCGGCTGCGGACCTGCTCGTTGGCGTCCCGGGTGGCCGCCTCCACCGCAGCTCGGGCCGATTTCCCATCCTTGGGCCCCAAGAGCCCCAGCGCCTTGACGGCGTTGGTCCGCACCCAGACCGAAAGGTGGTTCAACGCTTGCGATAGGGGATCGACCACAGCTGCACCCTGGGCGACCAAGGCCGGGATGACGGTCTTCGCCGCCTCCTCGGGTTGTCGGTTGAGCCCTTCTACCAACGCGTCGATGGCCACAGCACCGAGAGCACCGATGGCGTTGTTGGCGGCCTCGACCACCTCCGGCTTGGGATCGGTCATGGCCTTGAGCAGGGCCGGGATGGCTACGGGCACACCGTCAGCGCCCAGGGCGCCCAGGGCGGTGGCGGCTTCCTGCTGCACCTCGGCCTTCTCGTCGCGGGTAGCAAGCGCCAGGGCTGGCGCAGCGTCGGCTGCAGCCGTCCCGAGCACTCCCAGGGCGGTGGCGGCATTCAGACGGACCAGGTGGCGACCGTCCGAAAGCGCCCGGACAAGGCGACCAACATCCAGCTTCTTCGCCTGCTTCTTGAGCTCGGCCGCTTCCATCTGGACCGTGTCGAACTCCGGCAGCGGTAGAGGTTCCGGCTCCATCACCTTGGGGGGTGGAACCACGCCGTCTACCGCATCGATGGCGCGGCGTGCCTGCGCTTTCACCAGGGCATCCGGGTCGGCAAGGAGCTTCGTCAGCGGTTCCCGTGCCTGTGAGGCGGCATCCGGCCCGATCAGCCCCAGAGCGGTGGCTGCATTGGCTCTAACGCGCACCGACAGGTGGTCCAACGCTGGCAGCAGCGGCCCGATCGCCGCCTTGCCCAGCTCGGCCAGTAGCGGGAGAACCGTACGGGCCGCCAGGTCGGGCTCGCAGTCCAACGCCTGGACCAGCGGATCGAGCGCCTCTGAGCCAAGTCCTTCCAGCGATGCCTTGGCGGCTGTCGCGACCTCGGCCACCGGGTCGGTCAACGCCCGGAGCAAGGCCGGCACCGCCACCGCTGCTGCCTCGGCTCCCAGTTGTCCCAGGGCCTGGGCGGCACTTGCCCGAACATCGGGGTTGTCGTCCCGGACAGCGAGCGCCAGGCTACCTGCCGCATCGGCCGCCCCCTTGCCGATCACACCCAGGGCCGTGGCGGCGTTCTGGCGCATGGTGGGACGCCCATCGGACAGCGCGCGGACGAGCTGTTGCACGTCCAGCTTCTTGACCTGCTTTTTCAGCTCCTCGGGAGACAGCGGCTCGCTATCGAAACCCGGCAACGGCGGCTCTACCGGTTCCAGCACGCGCGGCGGCGGTACGATGCCATCGATGGCATCAAGCGCCCGCTTGGCCTCGGCCTTGACCAGATCGCTCGTCTCCTTGGTGGCCCCCAGCACCGCCTCGCGGGCAGGACCGGCCGCTTGCGGCCCAAGCATGCCCAGACCGCGGGCTGCAGCCGCCCGGACCCGTACCGAGAGATGGGATAGGGAGCGCACCAGCGGCTCGACAGCCTTCTCCCCCATGACCACCAGTACGGGAAGAACGTTCCTGGAGACACGGTCCAGATCGCCATCCAGCGCCTCGACCAGAGTCGGTATGGCGGCATCGCCCAGCGTGGCGATGACGGTCTGGGCTGCCTGCGAGACCTCCAGCTGGGGATCAGCGAGAGCCCGGATCAGGGCTGGACCAGCCGGTTCGACCGCTTCGGCTCCCAGGACACCCAGCGCGGTGGTGGCGGCCCATCGCACCCGACTGTCGCTGTCCAGGACGCAGACCGACAGCGCTCGCGCCACGCTCTTGCGGTCTTCGGTGTTGGCGCCCAGGGCCAAGGCGGCGTTGTGTCGGACGAGGGGCCTGCCGTCCGACAGCGCCCGGATGAGCTGGATCGCCGGCAGCTTGGCCGCTGGTTCGGCGATCTCCTCCATGGTGAACCACCGCTGCTCGAACCCTTCGATCGGGATCGGCTCCGGCTCCATGGCTGCCTGGGGCGGCTGGTAGGTTCCCTTGATCCGCTCCAGGGCGATGGATGCGGCCACACGCACGGGGAGTGCGCCGTCCTTGGTCGATTTCTTGAGGGCCTCCATCAGGCCGGCTTCCTGTTGGGCCACGAAACCCAGGGCTGTGGCTGCTGCTTCGCGGACCTCATCCACCGCGTCGCCCAAAGCCTCGATCAGGGCAGGGGTGGCCGCCGCTGCCGGAGGCCCGATGAGGGAGATGGCTCGAGCTGCCAATGCCCGCGTGGTCGGGTTGGTGGAGGTGGACAGGGTGTCGGCCAGGGTGGTCACCGCCGCCGGTCCTGCACTCACCAGCGCTTCGACGATGGCTTGGTGGGCTGCAAGCGGTTGCTGGGCCTTCACCGTAGCCAACAGCCAGGGTAGCTTGCCGGGCTCCAGCGTCGTCAGAGCCGTGCTGGCTTCCTGAGCGATCTCGGGGTCGGGGTCGCTGATCCCCTTGACCAGCGCCTCGATGGAATCCTGGGTTTGCAGTTGTGCCGAGGCCTTCACCACCGCCCGACGGACCTCTTGCTTTCCATCCCGGATGAGGGCTGCCACCGCCAGACCGATGAGGATCTTTATCTCCGGGTCCGCTTTGGCCGCCTGTTGACCCAGCAAGGCTGCTGCATTGGCGCGGTTGAAGTGAGTTCCGCTACCCAGCTCGGCGAGCAGGGCAGCTATCGGGATCTCTTCGCTCTGGGAGGCCTCCAGCTCTTCCGGGCCGAGGATGTGGTCGTTGAACCCGGCTAGGGGGACGATCAACGGGCCGGCAGCGCGGCGCTTCTCGGTCGCCTTCACCTGGGCCATGATGTCTGATGCGATGGCCGCCAGGGCGGCGTCCTGGGACAGCGCCAGCTTCTGGAGCTCCTGGTAAGCCGGCTCCGTCAAGCCGGGTAGCAGCACCAGCAGGCGCCTGGCATGGGCCCTCAGTCGAGGCTCCTCGAGCGCTCTCACCAGCCCCTCGCTGGCTGCCATGCCCAGGCGCACGAGGGTGCTCAACGCCTCCTTCATCTGGACGGGGTTCTCGTTCAAGAGGGCTGCCAGCAGCGGCTGGGTGGCCTCCTCCTGGTACCGCACCAGCAGCTGGCTAGCCAGCATGCGTGCCAGGCCGTCCGGAGAAGCCAGGGTATCCACCAGAAGAGGGATGAGCGCCGCCCCCACCCGCTGGGCAAGACGCTCCAGGCTCTCCTGAGCCGCACTCCGCACGATCTCCTCCCGATCGTTGATGGCCCGCATCAACCCCTGCATGGCCAGCTCCGGTGGCATGTCGGCCGTTCCCAGGGTATGGACCACGTTGACCCGCACCTCCGGATCCGAATCCTTGGCCGCTACCAGCAGCAGGCTGGCAAGCTCCGGAGGGGGACCGCCCGAAAACCGCAGCGCGTTGGACGCGTTTCGACGCATGAAAGTGCGGCCATCCCACAGCCCCTTCTTGGAGACCCACTCGAGATCCAGCTCGTTGTTGCTCAACAACTCCTGGATCTTTTCCGGCAGCAACTCACTCTGATTGAAATCCGCGATCGAAGCGCTCATGATTTTCCTCTTCCCGAACTCCGTCCCGCCAGCTACCTGGCCTTGCAGCCTGGAATGTCCCTGTCACGAAACCGCTCGCCCATGAGCGGCCATCGGTTCTGATCGGCCCTGCTACCTACCCATGGGGTCGTGGACCATCGAGTGCACGAAATACCCACCCCACACCGTCTGCCTGGTGGGTGTGGAACACCGCCTTGCCGCTCCCGTTTCCCCGACCTCTTGGACATGCTATTTCACCCGTCCAACTCGACTTGTGTCAAGCAAGTCGGTCCGTTACTTGTGACGATCTGTATGCTGTGGTTCAAATACAGGTCGAACTCTTCCGGACTCCCGCCAGCACGGTGACGGATCGAATGGAAGGACGCCCGAGATGCGCATCGGATGCGCAAGAGAGCTGCGACCGGAGCGGAGGGCAAAGGGATGGCCGAATATCTTGATCAAGCGATCGATCTGAGATTGGTGTTCGACCTGGATGACCTGCGTTGGGTCCGCGACACCCTGCTGGCTCGCCAACAGGAAGGACTGGCGGCCGACGGCCGGGAGATCGCCATGTTGCCCGCCTTCCTGCCGCCCTGCGAACCCGGAACGACGGGTCGGGCGGTGGCGCTCGATGCGGGTGGAACCAACCTCCGAGCGGCGATGGTGGAGCTGAAACAAAGAGGAACAGACGCCACGGTTGGTGAGGTGATTTCGAGACCTCTGCCGGGGAGCGCCGGAACGGAACCGGCCGATATGGATCGGTTCTTCGCCTCCCATGCCGAGGTTCTCACTGCGGTGAACACGGCACCAGGTACCCCCCTGGGATACTGCTTCTCCTACCCTGTTCGCTCCCGACCCGATGGCGACGCGGTGCTCACCAGGTGGGTCAAGGAGATCCACATCGAAGGGATGATCGGTCAGCCGGTCGGGCAGCTCTTGCGCCAACACCTGGAGGAGAGGGGCCTTCGCCCCGGCCCGATCGCTGTGCTCAACGACACCATCGCCACCCTGATGGCGGGTTCCCTCGCCCCGGGAGTCGTGGCAACCCGATGCTGTGGGTTGATCGTGGGCACAGGGACCAACATGGGCGCATTTCTACCCGTCACCTCCCTCGGAAAGCTGGGTTCGACCGCCTTCGAGGCGGGCCACATGGCCGTGAATTTCGAGTCGGGTGCCTATGATCCCCCAGGGCTGGGGGAGATCGACCAAGAGGTGGATCGAACCAGCACCAATCCCGGCGACCAACGATTCGAGAAAGCGGTTTCCGGGGCCTACCTGGGCCGAGTACTCGAAGTCGCCGCTCGGTGCCTTGCCATCGCCATCCCTCCAGGAGATGCGACCGCTGCCGTCGTATCGCGCCTGGCAGAGGACCGAGCGGATGCTCCAGCCAACCGCCTGGCGCGCCTGTTGTTGGCCCGATCCGCCGACCTGGTGGCCGCCGCTCTGGCTGCAACCCATCTCCTGCTGGGCGCCTGCGACGATCTGTACGTCTGCGCCGAAGGAACCCTCTTCTGGAAAGGACCGGGGTACGCAGCACGGGTCAAGAATACCCTGAACCGCTTGATGCGGGACAACAATCCCGCCAGCCGCTGCCACATCGACTCTGTCCCCCACGCAAACCTCATCGGCAGCACCGCGGCGGTACTGGGACGCCGTAGGATGCAGGGCTGAAGGCTGACAATCCTCCCCCGAGGCGGAGCCAGGGGGAGGTGGCGCGAAGCGACGGAGGGGGCGATCCACCCCCGAGGCGGAGCCAGGGGGAGGTGCCTGCTCTGGATTTTCAGGCTTGCCACTCGGCCTTGTACTCGGCCTTCTTACCCTCGGAAACCGTGAAAGTCCGATTCTCGCCGCCTTCCCAGCGGTTCTCGCCCTCTTTCACCTGGACGAAGAACTTGAACTCGATGGCGGTTCCGGCGTTCAGAGTCAGCTCAGTCGCCCAGGTTCCACCCTTGCCGGAGGAAAGTGCGACGGCCTTGGCCTGGTCCCACTCACCCAACTCGGGGATGTTGCCAATCAGGCGCACCGTATCGTCGGGACCTGCATCCACCTTTTTGATCTCGAAGCTCACAGCAACGGGACCCGTTTCGGTAGCCGCCTCGTCCTTCCCCTTTTTCGTTTCCGGCTCGGGCTTGGGCTCGGGCTTGGGTTCCGGCTTGGGCTCGGGCTCAGGCTTGGGCTCAGGCTCGGGCTTGGGCTCGGGCTCAGGCTTGGGCTCAGGCTTGGGCTCGGGCTTGGGCTCGGGCTTGGGTTCCGGCTTGGGCTCGGGCTTGGGCTCGGGCTTGGGTTCCGGCTTGGGCTTGGGCTCGGGCTCGGGTTTCTCCTCCTCTGGCGCTTCTTGTGGGATCTCGATTCCGACCCAACGTTTCAGCCGGTCGGTGACGGAATCGACGTTGGGTTGGTTCTTGGCCAGCACATCGCAGAAGGCCACGACCTCGTCGGCCGAGTAGCTGTCTTTGTCCGAGAGTCCTGCTGCCTTGCAGGTATTGTTGAGGACGATTCTTGCGGACTGGAAGTCGAAGCGGAATTCCAGCCCCAACATCAGTTTCTCTTTCGTAAGCTTTTCCATAACCTACTCTGAGTCTATTGTTCGAGAGCGATCAGGTACCTTGTGGTTACCGTACATTACATGTTCAGGTAGAGTAACCGGTGAGGATTGGCCAACAGGCAGCCCACGAGGTTGGTTCTACCTTCTCGATTCGAACGGAATCCATAAGCCAGAACGGTTTCGGGCTCAAGTGCCTAGTGAAAGAGCTATATTATTATATGGTTAGACGGATATTTTAGAAAACACTTTAAGTTATCTTGGCCCGCTGACTACTTGAGGAACATCCCGGATCGGGCGGGATGGAACACCCGATAATAAAAGCGCAAGAGAGGAACGAGGATCGAGCGAGACCAGGAGGTCCGAATGCCAGGGGGACCAGCAGGATGAGCAGGAAGTGTGACCCGGAGCGATATACCCCGGAAGAGCGGAAGATCCTGTCGCAGTATTTCACCAATCTCGATGGACCGGTGTTTGCCCTGGTGAACCTGCCAGAGGTGGTCAAGGGGGCCCTGTTCGCCCGCTATTCGAGGTCTCCCAAGCCGCTGCGCCGCCTGTTTCTGGATGAGTTCTTCCAGGATGCAGTGGTCGTCGAGCAGGAGGTCGTGGACAGGGTGGGACAGGCTCGTGCTGGACGCCTATATGACACGGTCTTTCTGGAGTACGGAGACGACTCGGTGGCCCAGCTGGGCGCAGTACACCTGGCCTGCGAAGGTGTCTCCAACATCTTGACCAAGGTGCTGGAATGGGGTCGGCTGATGTCCTACCTCGAGCAGTCCACGCGCTACATTCCCTACACCGACCGCCCCGAGGGCCGCTGGAAGTACCATGTGCCGGAGGAGGTGTGCTTAGAACCCGACCTGAAAGCGGAGTATGAGGCCTGTCTCGATGAGGCCTTCGAGACCTATGTGCGATGGCTGGAGCCGATGCAGGCGCATTTCCGGGAGCGGTACCCCGCAAAGGAGGGGGAGTCAGAGGCTGCCTACCAGCGAGCGATCCGGGCCAGGGCGTTGGACAGCCTGCGTGGTCTGCTGCCGGCTGCGACGCGCTCCAATGTGGGCATCCATGGTACGGGTCAGGCGTTCGAGGCGTTGCTGTTGCGCATGCGGGCCAGCCCATTGAGGGAGGTGCAGCAGTACGCGGATCTGATGTTGGTAGAGCTTCGGAAGGTGATTCCGGCCTTCATGCGGCGGGTCGACCATCCGGAACGTGGAGTGGTCTGGAGCCGGTATCTGGCCGAGACCGCTCGGTCGTCGAGGCAGGTGGCCTCCGAGTTGCTGGCGGGGGTCGACCCGGAGCCTCGGCCCGAGGTGGTTTTGAGCGATTTCGATCGGGAGGGCGAGGTGAAGGTAGTGGCGGCCGCGCTGTACGCCCAGTCGGAGCTGCCGGACGACCAGCTGTTGGGGCTGGTGCGGCAGATGACCGAGCAACAACGGAGCCAGGTGCTGTCCGCCTACGTGGGAGAGCGCGGCAATCGGCGGCACAAGCCGGGTAGGGCCTTCGAGCGGACCCGATACCGGTTTGACATTCTGGCGGACTATGGGGCCTTTCGCGATCTGCAGCGCCACCGGATTCTGACGCTGGAGTGGCAGGCGCTCTCTCCCGATCGCGGCTACACCACCCCCCCGGCGATTGCGGAGGTCGGTGCCCGGGCGGACTGGGATCGGATCATGGAACGATCCGCGGGCCTATATCACAGGCTGCGCGCCGGTGGTCTCGCCGAGGTGGCTCCCTATGCGGTATGCATGGCCTATCGGGTCCGCTTCTACCTGGACATGAATGCGCGCGAGGCGATGCACCTGATCGAGCTCAGAACCTCGCCTCAGGGGCATCCCTCCTATCGCCGCATCTGCCAGCAGATGCACCGGTTGATCGTCGAGGAGGCTGGGCACCGAGCGATTGCCGGATCGATGGTGTTCGTGGACCATTCGGTCGACGACCTGGGACGCAGGCAGGCGGAGAACCACGCCGAACGCAGGCGGAGAGGGCGGCCCGAAGGCTGCTCGTGATCGTTGGCATCTGGCTACGAGTAGCTCTCCAGCAGGGTGTCCAGTTCAGAGACGCGATCTGAACGGCCGAGCCTGTTCCACAGCTGGCGGGAGAGCCGGTAGGCCTGTGCTGCCCGCCGTTTGTCTCCGCCATCGCTGGTCAGATCTCCCGCCAGTCTGGCAGCCCAGGCCAGGTCACCGCACACGCGGCCGGTTTCGGAGAGCAGGGTGGTGGCCCTGGTGTAGTGGTGGTCCCAGGTCGTCCAGTCGCGGCGGGCGGCAGCCGGCACGAGCAGGAGAAGCTGGATGTCGGTCAGCAAGCTGCGCAAGCTCCGTTCGGCACAGAGCCTGGCCATCTCTTCCAGCTCCTTGCGGGCCTGCGGGTACTGTTTTCTTTCCAGCTGGAGGATGGTCAGGTTGGTCCTCACCAGCATGGCATCCACGGTGGTCCCCAGCGAGCTGAAGAGGTCGATCGATTTCTGGTAGCTCAGCTCGGCCGCATCGAGGTGGCCTTGCAGGCGCAGGTTCACCCCGATGGCGTTCCAGCAGGTGGCCACGCCATGGCGATTACCCTGCTGCGAGTAGATCTCGAGGGCCTGCTGTACCAGTCGGTTGGCGAACTCGACCTGGTAGCGTTCCTGTGCCACCCGCGCCATTCCCAACAGGGTGTGCGCCCGATCCTCCAGCTCGCCGGACTCCTCCTGCATCGACTGAGCCTCCTGGAGGGTTTCGAGGGCCTGGTCGAGATCGCCCGTGTCCAGCACAGAAATGCCGAACTGGCAGAGGGCGCGGGAGGTGCTGCGGTCGTTTCCGGCGCTTCTGCCCAGTACCACCGCCTGCCGGAGGAGAGCGATCGAGTCGGCCAGCTGCCCGCGCCAGCGAGCGATGATGGCCGCCAGCCGCAGGGAATCTGCCAGGATATCGGAGGCCTCCGCCTGGCGTGCGACGCGGGCGGCGCTTTGAGCCCAGTCCAGCGCGTTCTCGAAGTCGGACTGGTGCAGCAGGATGCGGGCGCGCCACCAGCACCCCACCGCCCGTTGTCGATCCGAGTCGGTGGCCCCCAGTGCGTCCAGGATCGCTTCCCGTTGGTCGAGCAGGTTCAGAGCGGGCTGGAAGTCCGAGGCGCGAAAGCGATCCAGCACCCCCGCAGTGAGCGGCTCCAGAGAGGCCGCCAGATCGCCCGCTTCGAACAGATGGAGTCCGATCCGCTCCGAGATCCCGGGAGGCAGGGAAGGGTAGCGGCGACGCAGCATGACCGCGCAGGTTCGGTTGAGCCCGTGCCATCGGCCGCTCTCGCGAGCGTGCCGTTCCAGGCTCTCCCGCAGCATGCCGTGCACGAACAGCCATCCCGACTCGATCGGATTGGCCAGCCGATGGGACAGGAGGATATCGGGGAGATGCTCGGGATAAGGGACCGAGGCCTCTTGGCAGGCATCACGCCATTCGTTCATGTCCACGTCTTGCCCCAGTACGGCGGCCAGCTCCAGGGCGACCCGGACCTGCTCCCGATCCACCGGGGGCTCTTCGCCCAGCTGCTGGTAGACGGCGTACTCGTCGAGCAACTGCTCGATCCGGACGTTCCAGATCAGGTGGATGTTATCCGGCAGGACGGCCTCCTCCCCCGGTCGTAGCACGAAGCCGTTCGGCCCCAGATCCAGCACGCCCCGGCGCACCCAGTCCCCCACCAGCTGCACGGCGAACAGCGGGTTTCCGTAGGTTCGCTTCTCGACCTGCTCAGCCAGCTCCCCTTCCAGGTAAAGCAGGCTGCGAACCAGGGCGGAGTGGTCGGCGGGTTGCAGGGGACCGACAGGGAGGTGCAAGGTATCCTCCAGACTCAACAGCTCCTTGAGCTGCCGCGACTCCACCTGGCGCATGGCCAGCGCCTCGTCCCGTGCGGTGAGAATAAACAGAACCGGCAAGGGACGGGCCGATCGCTCCCCGATCACGTGATGGGCGAAGGAGATGGAATCACTGCCCCACTGCACGTCCTCCAGCCACACGATCACCGGTCGTTCCAGGGTCAGCCGCTCCAGCAGCCGCCGCACCAGGACGTACCGCTCGGTGGGCCGGCTGAATCGGATAGCCCGCACGCCGCCGGCGAGATCCGCTTCGCCGGCCGGCATCATCAACTCGGTCAGGGCGTTCCATTGGTAGTCGTCGGCGATGCCGAGCTCGCGGACGAACCACTTGGCACGAGCCAGCACCTCGGCGCGGGGCAATCCCACACAACCCAGGTGGTTGGCCACCATGCGGGGAATGCCGGAGCCAGGCCCACCGGTGGGGCTATGAACCGCCTTGAGGACCGTGGCGACTCCAACCTCGTGGGCCCGCTCCCCGATCCACTCCACCAGGCGGGTCTTGCCACAACCGGCAGGTCCTCGGAGAAAGACCAGCTGGGGCCGCCCCTGTTCGTGCACCTGCTTCAGGCACTTCCACATCAGCTCCAGCTCCGGCTGCCGGTCCACCAGGGGAATGGTTCGCAATCCGAACAGGTTGAGCCCGACTCCGATCAGCTCCAGGGAAGGGGTGGGTAATGTCGGCCTGTCCCAGGTGGGGGGGACATAGACGGCGGGGAGGGGGCACAACACCGGCTCGGAAGGCTCGTCGGGCTGTTGTGGACGGCTGGCAGAACCTGCGCGATCCCCCGTGGGCGGATGGAGGGAAAGAGTGGTGTGAACCACCCGATAATCGTCCAGACTGGGCAGGGTCGGGGTGGTGATCGCCTCTCGCTGGGAGGGGGGGGCTTTCTGTTGGAGGGGAGCGATCCCGGATGGAGAAGCCGGGTCGGATGGTTGCGGCTCACCCAGCAGCATCAAGGCTGCAGCCGCGTCCGCTGCCCGCTGGAATCGCTGTCTCGGCACCTTTTGCAACAGCCGCATCACCCAACCCTCGAACCCCTTGGGTAGCGCGTGGGTGAAGGTGAAGCGGGGTGGGGGGGTGAACATGTGGTCCAGTGCCAGCTGGTGGTAGTCCTCGTTGGTGAAGGGGAGTCTACCGGTAGCCAGCTGGTAGGCCATGCAACCCAGGGCGTACAGGTCGGTCCAGGGACCGAAGTCGCGCCACAGGCCGCACAGCTGCTCGGGCGCCATGTAGTTCGGGGTACCGATGACCGACTCGGTCAACAGGTTGTGCGAAACCACCTCCAACGCGTGCGCCAGTCCGAAGTCGGTGAGCTTGGGACCGGGCCGGATGTCCTTTCTGCCGGCGAAAAGGAGGTTTCCCGGCTTCAGGTCCCGATGAATGACCCCCCGAGCATGGGCATGGGCCAGGGCGTCCAGGACCGACATGAGGATGATCTTGATCTCCCGCCATCTCAGCGGGAGCTGGAGCTGGTCCAAAGATCCCCTGCTGGCGTACTCCATGACCAGGTAGGGGCTGCCAGCCACCAGGGCTCCCCCGGACTCCTTCTCGGCCTGTGGCGGGACTTCGCCATGGTCGAACACCATGACGATGCCGGGGTGGTCCAACCGTGCAACCGCCCGTACTTCGTTGCGGATGCCTGCCAGGTACTTGAGAGTGCGAGCCTTGGCGCGGGTGATGACCTTGATGGCGACAGGGACTTTGAGCTTGGTGTGCGACCCCTTCCAGATCTCCCCCATGCCGCCGGAACAGAGGCGGGTGTGGAGCTCAAACAGCCCGAGCTGTACCGGTTGTTCGAATTGGCTGGGGCCAGTCTCCATGGCCATGCTCATACCACAGTCCAGGGGGAACGGGAAAAGCCGGGTAACTACCTAAGGAAATATCGACCAGTTGCCCCGATCCGTGCACATTTTTCCTGGACATCTGTGCGGCTGTCTGAGAATATCATGGTGTTTCGCCGCTTGCCAAACAGGGATGTCACCAACAGGCTTCACGATGAAGCTCCGCACCATCGAGCTTTCCGGTTTCAAATCCTTCCGATCCAGGACCAGTGTCGAGATCGGAGAGGGCATCACCGCCATCGTGGGGCCCAACGGCTGCGGGAAAAGCAACATCGTGGACGCCATCCGGTGGGGTCTGGGTACCCAGGCCGTCCGGTCCCTGCGCGGTGGCGAGATGACCGACGTCATCTTTGCCGGGAGCCGGCAGTTCCACCGTGCCGGCCTGGCCGAGGTCAGCCTGACCTTCGAGAAAACGGAGGAGCCGGCTGCCCGCCCCACCGATCTCCCCCTGCCACCCTTGCGGGCGCTGGTCGCCGCCTCCGACCGCCTCACCGTGACGCGCCGGATCTTCCGGGCCGGCGACAACCATTACCTCCTCAACAACACCGCCGTCCGGCTCAAGGATATCCAGGAGATCTTCCTGGGCACGGGTGCCGGCGTCAAAGGGTACAGCATCATCGAGCAGGGCCAGATCGAGTTCCTGATCGGATCGCGACCCTCGGAACGGCGCCGGTTTGTGGAGGAGCTGGCCGGAGTCAGCCGATACCGCTACAACCGCGAGGAGACCGACCGGAAGCTGTTGGCCACCCAGCAGAACCTGGATCGGATCGCCGATCTGGCCTCGGAGGTGACCCGTCAGATCGCCGGTCTCAAGAAGCAATGCCGAGTAGCCGAGCGGCATGCCACCCTTGCCAGGCAGAAACGACAGCTCGCGATCGGTCTGCTGCTCCGTCAGCGGGGGGAAGCCATCTCCCAGCAGCAAGCCCTGGCCAGCCAGCTGGAACAGATGCAGGCCAGGCGGCGGGAGGACACGGCCACATTGGCGCTGTGCCAGGCCGAGGAAGGTCAGCTAACGTCCGCCGTCAGCGGTTGCGAGCAGGCTGTCGCCAAGCTGACCGAGGATCTGTTCCGCCACAAGACCAAAGGCAGTCTGTTGCGCCAGGCGGTGGAGCACGCCAGCAGCGAATGCGGCACCCTGTCCGCCGAACGCAGACGCCTGGAGGAGGACATCAGGGAGCTGGCGGAGGAAACCGAACGGCAAAAAAGGCAGCTGGAGCAGCTGCACATCACCCTGGACAACCAGCCCAGCCTGGATCCCCAGGAACAGGAGGAGCTGGAAGGCCGGATCACAGAGGCCTCGCTGGTGATCGCCTCCACCGAAAGGCTGCTGGAACGCTGCCAGGCACAGCTCCGCAAGGCGGCGGCGGAGCTGGCCGAAGAAAAGGCTCTGCTCTCCAACCGGAACGACGAGATGGCCCGCCTCACCGCACAACGGACTGGCCGGGCCCAGCGGGAACAACAGCTGCGCCAGGCGATGGAACAGGCCAGCAAGGAACAACAATCCCTCCAGAGCCAGCACGCCACCCTGACCGCCCATCGTTCCACCTTGCTGGAAAACCAGGGACGAGCCGCCGAGACCGTACATCTCGTGCGGCTTCGAATCGACAAGCTCCGCGGCCAATGGGAGGAGCTCAAACAAGAGCGCACCCGCTGCGAGGCCCAACGGCAAGTAAAGGCCGAAGCGGCCCTCCGCGAGATGAGCGAGGGGGCCCGGCGGGTCATCGCACAAAGCCAGGATGGACGCCTGGACGG
The DNA here is from genome assembly GCA_016931535.1 of Bradymonadales bacterium. Classification (GTDB taxonomy): domain Bacteria; phylum Myxococcota_A; class Bradymonadia; order JAFGEP01; family JAFGEP01; genus JAFGEP01. The sequence goes on along the minus strand of JAFGEP010000134.1, from coordinate 4,990 downwards.
GGTGGTGGCCATCCTGGGCGAGGGGATCATCGTCGAGACCGGCTGGGAATCGGCCGCACACGGCGCCCTGCGCGACCTGCTCCAGGCGGTGGTGGTGGTCGATTCCAAGACGGCCAGACAGGTCATCCGATTCGCCCGGGAGCAGGGGGTCGCCGTCACCTGCATCCAGCAGGACGCGCAAGCTGATCTCCCATCGGAGAGCCGGGACACCTTGCTGGCCCACGTGGAGTTGGCGGACTGGGTGCCGGCCACCATCCGAGCCTTGCTGGCATCCACCCGGACACTCCAGCCAGCCGTCGATTGCGGATTACCCAACCAGGATGGATGTTGGGTAGACATCGAGGGGAACCACCGGAGTGGGGAAGGGATCTGGCGTTCCGGAGATCCTGGGGGGGGCGCCCTGGCGCGACGGGCCCGATGGGTGCGCGAGCTGGCGGAGCTGGACCGCCTGCTGGAGATGAACTCCCAACGCAGCGAGGAGATGGAGCAGGCCGTCATGACCGCTCGCGAGGAGTACGAGGAGGCGGTCGCCAGGGAGCGGGCCTGCCAGCAGGAGATCGAGGGCAATCAAAAGGCCCTGGCCGACTGCGAAGCTCGCCTGGTGCGGCGCGGCGCGGAGATCGAAACCCACACGGGACAACTGGCGGAGCTGGAACGCAGCTTTGCTGCCGAGCAGGAGCGGATCGCCACGCTGGCGGAGCTTTGCACCCAGGGCCACCAGCGCGTGGAGACCGCTGCAAGGCGTCTGGCAGAGCAGGAGTCGGAGCAGGAGCAGCTCCGCCTGCGACGCGACGCCCTGGGGGCGGACCTGGCCCGCCACCACAGAGCCCTGGCCGACCACCAGGCGCTGGCTCGGCAGCTCGAGCTGCAGCGGAAGGCCCTGTCACAGGAAGGGGACCGGCTGCAGGCTCAACTGACCCGGAACCAGGAGCGCAGCCTTCGCCTGACTGCAAGACTTGCCGAGATCGACCAGCGCACCGAACAACTGGGACAGCAGCGCCAGGTCAACCAGGTCCAGGCGACCCGGGCCAGTAAACAGGTCACCGCCCTGGAGATGGACCTGGCACAGGCCACAAACAGGCTTGCCGAGCTGCGTCTGACCCTGAGGACCAAGAGCGAGGCCGTTCGCGCCGCCTCCTCGGTATGCGCCGAGCTGGCGGCCACCATGGAACGGTTGCAGGCTCGACGCGAGCAGGCCGCCGAGCAGATCGAGCGGATCGAAACCGAGCTGGCGCAGCACCACGGGCTGGATCCACCAGAGGCCGAAGCGCTGGCGTCGGAATGCTCACTGCCGGAGGACCCGCCCGCACAGATGGCCCGCCTGGACGAGGCCATCGAGAGCCTGGGGCCGGTCAACCAGATGGCGGTTGCCGAGCTGGCCGAAGTGGAGCAGCGGCATCGCTTCCTGGTGGAGCAGCAAGCCGACCTGAACCGGGCCATCGAAGACCTGAGGGCCACCATCGACGAGCTGGACCGGACCAGCAGAACCGAGTTCCTCTCCACCTTCGAGGCGTTGCGGGTCCGGTTCGAGCAGCTCTTTTTGCGCCTCTTCCAGGGTGGAGAGGCGACACTGGCGCTCACCCCGAGCGAGGATCCCCTGGAAGCCGGGGTGGAGGTGTTCGTCAGGCCTCCGGGAAAACGGGTGCGCTGCATGTCCCTGCTTTCCGGGGGCGAAAAGGCCCTTTCGGCCGTCGCCCTGGTCTTCGCCGCCTTTCAGCTCAAGCCATCGCCCTTCTGCGTGCTCGACGAGGTGGATGCACCGCTCGACGACATGAACGTCGAGCGTTTCCTCGACCTTCTGGACGAGCTGAGCGCCCAGACCCAGTTCTTGGTGATCACCCACAACCGGCGGACCATGGAGGCCGCCGATGCCCTGGTCGGCGTCACCATGCAGGAACCTGGGTGCTCCAAGCTGGTCGGTGTGAACATTCCCTGCCGCCGGGAGAAGCGGACCCAGAAGGTCGATTCCGCATCGAACGGACGACTGCAGCTGACCGGCTGACCTGCAGATGTCGCCTCTCGATGACACACATGGGCAAGGTGATCTCGACCAGAACGAGCCCGGATCGTACCTGCCGATCCTTGCCACCATGCTGGAAGCGGTCTGGCCCTCGCCAGGCGCCAGTCCCACCGAAAGGCTGTCCACCAAGAGCTCCGACGACCTGGAGTGGCCCACACTGCTGGAGGAGCTGGCCCAACGCTGTGAAACCGAGGAAGGCAAGCGGATCGCATCCCATCTGCCGCTCTTGCGCCCTCGCCAGCAGGTGGAGCGGAGGTTGCGGGAGGTGGAGGAAGGGGTCGGCCTGGTGGTCCAGGGGGACCACCCCTCCACCTGGGGTGTCGAAGTGCTGGCGCCGGCACTGGAGTATGCCGGGCTGGGCGGAGTGCTGGAAGGCAAGCAGCTGCTGGCGATATCCCGGGCCGCCAGAGCCTCTGATGACGCCGCCCGTGTCCTGAACGCCCGCCGTCTCGAAGCACCCCTGCTGGCCGAGGTGGCTCGGGATCTCAAACCGGTGGGATGGCTGAGTGATCGGGTGGATCGGATGCTGGACCCGGAGGGAAACCTGGCCGACGACGCCAGCCCGGACCTGGCCGAGATGCGGGCCCAGGTACGGAGAGCCCATGAACGGCTGCGGCAGAAGATCGATAGCTACCTGAAGAAACCGGAGTACCAGGAGATCCTGCAGGACCGCTTCTTCACCATCCGGGAAGGCCGATTTGTACTGCCGGTGCGGGTGAGCGAACGCAAGAGCCTGCCCGGCATCGTGCACGGGTACAGCGGCTCTGGCCAGTCGGTGTTCATCGAGCCGACCGAGCTGGTGGACCTGAACAACCAGCTCCGGCTTGCCGAGATCGAGGTGGAGGCGGAGGAGCGGCGGATTCTGCACCAACTTTCGCAGGAGGTGGCCGAGATCGCCGATGCCCTCGGCTCCAATGTGGACCGGCTTTTCTACCTGGACCTGACCTGGGCCGCTGCCCACCTGGCCTGGGCGATGAAGGCCGCCAGGCCGACGTTGTCCGAGGGCCATGAAGTGGATCTGCGCCAAGCCCGACATCCGTTGCTGGCTTTGCGGCAGTCCCGCTCGGAGGACGGGTTTGAGGTCGTACCGAGCGATATCCGATTCGGCCAGCACGGCCGATCGGAGCCGGCGGGAACCCCCATGGTCGGCGCTGCCGATCGTCTATCTGCAGCTGCCACCGGCTTGCAGCACGGTCCGGCAACCTGGAGCCGAAGCCCGGGGGGCGAGGGGAGGGTGCTGGTGATCTCCGGGCCGAACACCGGGGGCAAGACGGTGACGCTGAAAACCATCGGGCTGTGTGCCCTGATGGTGCGCGCCGGCCTGCTGCTGCCGGCGGAGGAGCAGAGCGAGATCCCCCTGTTCGACCGGGTCTTTACCGATGTCGGGGACGAGCAGAGCCTGGCCGAGAACCTCTCCTCCTTTTCGGCCCATCTCACCCACATCCAGCGCGTTCTCCCCCAGGTCGATGACCGATCGCTGCTGCTTCTGGACGAGCTTTTCTCCGGCACCGATCCGGCACAGGGGGCGGCCATGGCCATCGCCATCCTGGAGGATCTGGCCTGCCGGGGCGCGCTGGTGGTGGCCACCACCCATTTCGACACCCTGAAGCGCTACGCGTTGCGGGCCGACCGGTTCTTGTGCGCCTCCATGGGGTTCGACCTGAAGACGCTCAGCCCCACCTTCGAGCTGAGACCGGGCATTCCCGGGGCCTCGTATGCCATCGGGATCGCGCGGCGGCTAGGCTTTCCCGGTACTATCCTGGACCGGGCCCAGGAGCTGATGGAAGGGAGCGACCAGGACAACCTGGAGGAGATCCTGGCGGACCTGGAGTCCTATCGCCTCGGTCTCGAGGAACAGAAGGAGGCGGCTCTCACGGCCCAGAGACAGGCGGACCAGGAGCGCATCGCCCATCAGCGCGAGCGGGAGGCGTTGAAGAAGGCGGCGCTGGAGGCGGTGGACCAGAATCTCACCCGGGTGTTCGAGGAGATCAGACAGGCAGAGGCGCTGGTTCGCCGACGGCGAAAGGAGCTGTCGATCGTCTTGGTGGACCGGCCGCCCCATCCCGGCCGGTTGGAGGAGATCGGCCGGGAGCTGGCTCGAATCAAAGAGGAGCTGGAGGAACGGAAGCAGGAGCGGAAGCTGGCCGAGATCGCACAGACCAGACGGCCGCTCCGGCCCGAGGAGGTCCAGGCGGATCTTCCGGTGTGGGTTGGTCCCTTTGGTCGAAGCGGCAAGGTGAGTCAGGTGGACCAGGCCCGGGGGCTGGTGTTGGTCCAGCTGGGATCGATGAAGGTCACGGTCCGGGTGGCCGAGTTGTTTGAGCCGGACGAAGCGGACCGTGCCGCCGACCGGGCTGCCGAGCGAGCGCGGCCTGCAACCGTGGCCCCCGAAGCACCTCGCCGGACCGATGAGCCGCCGGCTCTCGTCCAACGGGATCCAGCGGGCTGGCTTGGGCCTCAAACGGCCGGGAACACCGTCGATCTGCGGGGCCTGCGCGTGGAGGAGGCTCTTCAACGGCTGGATCGCCTGCTGGATGCGGCCTACAAGCGACGGGAACCCGGCGTCTACATCATCCACGGCCATGGCACAGGGGCACTTCGATCTGCCGTGCGCAGCCTGTTGCCCGATTCCCCCTATGTGCAGAGCTTCCGCGCCGGCGAGCGGATCGAGGGCGGAGACGGCGTGACCGTCGCCTGGCTGAAGGGGGATTGAGCTGGGCCAGCGGGTGACGGGACCCCGGCCCAAGCCAACGCGCGTTCCGCCTGGTGGCGGTAACGGGGACCAACGCACGCCTCCACTCTCCCGGCGATCGGGGAGCGCCCGCCAGCTCGAATGAGCCCGCGATTGCCGCCGCGCCACTCTCCCGGCGATCGGGGAGAGCCCCCTCAGACCTGATTCACCAGTGGGGGGTGGTGCCCGAGTTTCTGTAGCTGGCGTGGTCGCGGAGACCGCCCGCGGTTTCTTTTTCG
>JAFGEP010000133.1 GCA_016931535.1 Bradymonadales bacterium | reverse complement strand
GGTCGAAGGCATCCTGTACGGCGGCCGAGACAGCGACACCACCGTGCCCATCGAGGAGTCGCCCAGCTGGAGGGACGGCATCCTCCTCAAGGCGGCGACCCTGGAATCCGAGACCACCAGCGCGACACTGGGCGCCGAAGGGATCCGCAACCCCAGCCCGATGGCCAACCTGGATTTCATCTCCTACCCCCTTGGCGCTTACACCATCAACAACATCGAGTTCGGTGAGAGCGTCAGGAACCCGCCCAGGATTTTCAGCACCAACTACTTCATGCTGGGACCCGATGGCAAGTTCATGACCAGCAAGCTGGCCAAGAAAGTATGGCTGCACTGGGCGGAGGGAAGGATCCACGGGGAGTATGAAGCCCATGACACACCAACCGGGAAAATACCGCGGTACATGGATCTGAAGCGTCTCTTCGAGAAATACCTGGACGACGATTTTTCTCGTGCAGACTACGACTACCTCTTCACATTTCGCTGCACCCGCTGGATCGAGAAACTGGAACGGACCAAGGCCTTCTACGCCAAGATGGACCCCGATACCCCGCCAGACCTCTTCGCCTACTGGGACGATGCCATCGCGAGAATACGGTCCGCACGGGATACCTTTGGAAACGAGATCAAACCCGGTGCCTACAGTCGGAGCTGACCATGACCGCCGCGATCACCACCTTGGTTGGCTTGTTGTGCCTCTCTCTGGGAGAGCCGGGAGCACCTCGCGATGACCGACTGACCCAATCCGCTGGCGTCACCGGCCCGGGGGACACCCAACTCGCCGAGCCACTGCCCGCCGGTCTTGCAGAGTCCGAGGCGTCCACCCCCGCTCCTGCAGCGGAGGGGAGCGGCTCCGTCCCCGCAGTGCCCGGCGCTTCCGATCCCCCGACCGTCACCGATCCGGGGGCCATGATGATCCTGGTTCACGTCGCAGTGGACCGACTCTTGAGCGAGCGGATCGCCGGTTTTGGCGCAGCGCTGGAAGAGCTGCTGGCCGCGGAGGGCCACGCTTGTGTCCGGACGGAGGCTGGCAACGGGTTCCAGCTCGATCTCGCGCCTGAGCTTGGCGAGAGGTTGGCGAGACACGCCGAGGATCTCCCCCTGGTCATGACCGAGACAGGGCCAGGTCGATACCGGTTCGAGCTCGATCCGGGCGACGCCGCTCAGAGTGCAAGCTGGGCCATCGATTCCGTCATGTCCACCATCAGGAGTCGACTGGCCGGTATCCAGTTGTTGGCAACCGTGGTCCGGTACGGGGAAGAGGATCTGCTGGTGACGATCCCGCAAGCCGCCGCCGAGCAACTGGAGGAGATCACCCGACTCATCGAATCCCCGGCGAACCTCGAGTTTCGAGGAGTCCACCCCCAGGATGCGACCTACTGGATCGCCGCCTCGGATCTGTTGCCCACAAATTCCCGCATCGTCCTGCGCAATCGAGCGCTCGAGAGCCCCAGCTATGATCTGCTGGCAGCCTTTTTGGCGGTGTTGCGGGGCCTGGACCCGGGCTCTCCCGGATCCCTACCCCCGGGGGCGACCGTGGCCATTGAAGAGACCGAGGTATTCGAACCGACGACCGGCCAAGCCCTGGAACGCCAAACCCTGTACCGCCCTGTGCTGGTTGACGAAGTGGTGGAGATGACGGGCGAGCATATCGCCGATGTGCAGGTCGAGGTCGATGACTATATCCATAGGCCGTACATCTCGGTGACCTTCGATGCCATCGGACAGGAGACCTTCTGCGACGTCACACGCCGTTACCAGGGGCAGATGGTGGCCATCATGCTGGACGGCGCGGTCTTGAGCGCACCTGTCGTCCAGGAACCGATCTGCGAGGGCCGCTGCCGGATCGCTCTGGGCGGCCACACCTACGAAAGCCTCTACCAACAGGCGGAGATGCTGGCCATTCTGCTGCGCCATGGGTCGTACCCCGCACCGGCCGAGGTCGTCTGGACGCACATTCCCGGCGCACAACCCTGAACGTTTCGGCTTTCTATCAGCGTTCTTAGTGTTTAATTGCGAAACAACAGTACCGCGATGGGCTGAAACAGGTTCTGTTGGTTGGCCTTCGCTGTGGTATACTGCGCTGGACTTCGGACAATCGAAACGCATTCAGGGGAGGGGGTATGAACACTAAACATCAAGCCTGGTGGGCAGCATTGGTCCTGACGATTGCCCTTGTCGCCTCGACGGTGGTCGCCCAGGTCACGGAAGAAGTGGAAGAGGCCACACGAGCAACCGAGGAAGCAACCGAGGAAGCAAACGAGGCCGTGGAAGGAACGGAAGAAGCTGTGCAGGAAGCCGAAGAGACCGCGCAGGAAGCGGAGGAGGGAGCCGCAGAGGCTGTGCAAGAAGCCGCGGAAGCCGAGCAGGAAGCCGCGGAAGCCGCCCAGGAAGCCGAAGAGACCGCACAGGAGGCGGAGGAGGCTGAGCAAGCAATCGAACAGGGAGCGCAGCAGGAGGATGAGGCGGCGCCAGAAACAGAAGAGACCGCTCAGGAAGCGCCAGCTCCTGAGGAAGAAGAGGGGGAGGTCGAGGAGGTGCCGGAGCTGGACACCGAGCCGACCAACGAGGAGTTCGAAGATGGCGATGAGTTGACAGACGGAGGGGAGGTCCCTCCCGAGGTTCCAGCGGGTACGCTTCCCGAGAACGCTCACATCCGGATTGGCCGGGTGGGCAGCGCCAGGGGCGGGATGCGGCCCCAGGCGTTCATGGGAGCGGTACAATCGCGCGGCACCTGGATACGCCAGTGTTATGCCGCTGCACTCGAGCGCAACGGGGACGCCGCCGGTGTGATCGTCATTCGGGGAACCAGCGGTGGGGGCGGTCAGTTTCACCATGTGCGAGTCCAGACCAACACGACGGGAGATGACGAGCTCGGCCAATGCGTCGTGCAGGCCATCGATAGTATCGAGATGCTGCCGAGACAACGCCAGCATAGGCGCACGCTTCCCCAGACACACTTTCGGATTCCCATCCGCTTCTGGACGGAGTGATAGAACCGGAACCTCTTGTTTCATTGAACCATCATGTCCTTTGCCTATTGAAGTTCCCGTCGAAGTCGCAGCTGTCGGGGCTGGTTTCCGACCGCTGGGTGCGCCCCAGGGCTAAGAGGCCGACATGGCGATGCCGTCGGATGGTCATGTAGAGGCCCAAAGACATTTCGCGAGCTGACCGTTTCACAGACTGGAGTGCACCATGCTCCTTCCATCCCGTACCTGCTCATACCAGCCGCCACCGACGAGGATCGGCCTGGCGGCCGCAGCGCTTTTTGCGATCCTGGGATCGTTTTGGGTTTTTTCCTGCGGAGATCAGGTGGCCGAAGAGGGGGATGCCGGTCTCGATGCGATCGGCGACCAGGACGAGGAAGAGCCGGTCGATCCGAACTCTTGCGCCTTCTCTGGCGACGGGATCTGCGACGAGCCGGCAAACTGCCCCCTGGGCACCGACTCCGTGGACTGCATTCAGGCCTGTGCTTCCGGCCAGAACCTCCACCTGTTCGCCGCCGCCTGCGCATATCGCGATCCAGTGGAATCGCCGCCGGACGATTCGCGGCCCAGCGGGGGGGATTTCCATCGGACCGGAGACCTGGACCGCACCTTGACCGTGCCTTCCGGCTACGCCCCGAGCTCCTTGGAGGTCGTGCGCCACTACCGCCTGTTTGTCCCCAGCTCCTACGATCCGGCGAGAGCGGTGCCGCTGGTCGTGGTGCTGCCGGGGCATCGGGTGGACATCTACAGCCTGGCCGACTACACCCAGCTCAACAGCAGTGCCGAGCTGAACCGCTTCATTGTGGTCTACGCCGAGCAGCAGTGGCGCCGAGACGGGCGCTGGGCCTGGTGGACCGACTGGGACTGGGAGGATCGGGGAGACCAGAACCCCGACCTGGTCTTCCTGCGCGCCATCATCGCGGCGGTGGCCGACGACTACAATATCGACCTGGGTCGTGTGTTTTTGGTGGGCCATTCCCGGGGAGCGGCCATGGCCTTCATCGCCGCCCTCAAGCTGCAGGAGACGGTTGCCGGTGGCTGCTCGCAGTCGGGGTTCACCGAGTTCGGCTACCGAGACACCCTGGCTGGATGGACCGATCGCCACGTCCCGCTCTTCTTCATCCATGGCGTCGAGGATCGAGACGTCTGCATCGACTGCTCGGCCGGCGGCACCTGTGGGGCGGTACCTGGCCAACCCTGTCATACGGCCGATGCCTCGGACACCCTCGTGCAGACACTCGTGGACCTCGGATGGATCGTGGACGATGAGCTGGTCTATCGCCGCCTGGAGAACGTGGCGCACCGCTGGCAACCCCAGCTCAACCAGGAATGGTGGGGTTTTCTGAGCAGCAGGCCGCTGGAGGTGGAGCCGAGATGAGAAACCACCGGTACCTTCCTCTTGCGAAAACGCTGGCCGCCTTGCTTTGCACCCTGTTGCCGGTGGCCTCGGGGAGGCCTGGCTGGGCTCAGGAGCGCAGACCCCACGCCCCCCAGGTCGATCTGTCGGAGATGGCGGCGATCCCGGCGGGGACCTTTACCATGGGCATCGACGACATGGAGACCGGGCCTTATGGCAACTTCTGGTTCGTCGACCAGCAGCCGGCCCACCCGGTGGCCCTCGAGGCCTTCTACCTCGACCTCCACGAGGTGACTGTGGCCCAGTTCGCGCTCTTTCTCACCTATGCCGGGGGAGAGTATCACTTCCACCCGGACCAGCCGATCGAGCGGGTCGATGGGGGGTATCTGCCGATCCGGGAAACCGACCAGGAGCCGATCCGCCAGGTGACCTGGGAAGCGGCCCACCATTACTGCTTGTGGGCGGGTAAGCGGCTTCCCACCGAGGCCGAATGGGAGCGGGCCGCTGCCGGTGCCGAGCGTCGGCCTTTCCCCTGGGGAGACCTGGGTCCCACCTGCCGCACCGCCGCCTTCTTCACCGGGGCCTCCCGCTGCGAGGCGGCTCCGGTCAGCGTGCACGGCCGGCCGGAGGGGACCACTCCGGAGGGCGTTGCCCAAATGGCCGGCAACGTGGCCGAGTGGGTGGCGGACTGGTATGGCCCGTACCCTGCGGGAGAGCAGGAGATCGACAACCCGGTCGGACCGGAAACCGGATCCCGGCGCGTCTTCCGGGGAGGGAGCTACCTGGACTCCGCGGACTGGATTAGAACCACCGCGAGGCGATCCAGCCCACCCCAGCTGCGCTCGTCCACCTTGGGCTTCCGCTGCGCCTGGAGTGAGCCGGCCCAGGACGGCGCCCTGCGCGGTGAGCTGGTCCCCCCCGAGGACATCGGCCGCCAGACTACCGATCCTCCACTGGCTTTGCCTGCCCCACAACCTGCGATACTCGTCGAGGGGCTGGAAGCACCGGGACCTCTCGTCCGGCTTTCGCAAGCCATCTACACCATCGACTGGGCCAGGGGGGAGCTTGTCCGGATCGACCAGGACGGCGGCTCGTTCGATGTCATCCTGGACGGCCTGGGAACCCGCGGTGACATGACGGCGACGGAGACCACCGTCCTGTTCACCGACAGCGACAGCGGCCGAGTGCTCTCCTACCGTCCACCAGACGAGCCGATCGTGCTGGCGGAAGGTCAGTCGGCCCCCTTCCGGATCGTGGCCGATGACCTGGAGGTGTACTGGTCCACGACCGAGGGGGTCACCCGCCTGGAGGTCGGCGCGGGACCGCCCCAACCGCTGGTGGAGGTGGAGGGCACCGTCACCGCTCTGGCGCTGTCCAACTCGCTCCTGTACTTCGCGACCCGCCCCTCGGGCGATCTGGGCGCCTCCCAGATCGCCACCTGCCCCCGATCGGGCGGACCGACCACCGTCATCCTTTCGGCCTCCGAGTTTACCGGCGGGTACTATCCCCAGGACATCGCCCTGGATCAGACCGCGGCTGAGCTATACTACCTCAGGCGGTACTCCAGCTGGCCGGAGGGAGGCTGGCTGTGCCGTGCCGGCCTGGACGGCAGCGCCCGCATCCGGCTGACGCACTCCCCGGTGCGCATGGATCGGCTCGTGCTCGGCCCCACCCACATCTACTGGACGACGCAGCACAACCTGGTGCGCCTTATACGGGGAAGCTTCGGACCGTACGAGGTGGTCGGTGCCGTCACCCATCCCGGCGGAGTGGTTGTGGAAACCGATCGGGTCACCTGGACGGATGCCCACAACGGGCGGATATACGCGGTCGAGCTCTGATTTCCTATTCTGGACCAACTTCCGTTCGCCTGGTGCTCACTCCACGATATCTGCCGCCAGGTACAGGTGGCACTCCAAACGACCATGAGGGGCGTGATCGCCCCGTGTAGTCAACGAAATCGTCTTGGGCTATAGACAAGAGACAGGAGAGGTCGAATCCGGTACCAAGGTATCTTCAATTCTCTATCCAATTCGCCGCTTTTCGTTGGTCCATAATCTGAATATACTGATTGCAGGGTTGGAGATGTACTAGCGGAACAGAAAGAGGATCGGAACGAGGAACGTCGGCACAAGCCGTGGGCTTTCTGAGCGATTGCCGATCGACACCGTTTTTTGGAGGGCTGGTGGCCTGGGTGAGGTGTCTGGCGGATCGGGAAGTAGGTCAGAGCCCGGGGACGTCAGGGGCAGATTCCGGATGGTACCATCGGAGGACGTCTGGTGGAGAAACGGGTACAGGGCTCCTTGTCGAGAGCGGTCTCGGTTTTGTTCCAGGTAGCCGTTCTGGTGGCGTCATGCGGCGTTGCCTTGTTTCTCTGGCGAGCTATACCGCAGGGGGTGCGATCGCTGAACGCCCTGTTGTTCGATCTACAGCCATTCTCGATGCCGGACTGGATGGAAGCCTTGTTGCTGGTCTATTTCGGCCTGTTCATTTTCGGCTCGGTTTTTCCTTTTCTTCTTCTGTTTGGCTGGAGTCTGCTGTATTCACCCGAACGTGGTGATCGCGGTGCCGTTCCTTTCGTCAGCGTCGTCATCCCGGCATACAACGAGCAGGAGCACATCGGCCGTAGCCTTCAGGCAGCCCTCCAGCTCGACTATCCCCATTACGAGATCATTGTCGTGGATGATGGATCGACCGATTTCACGCTTCCGTCCATCGAAAACGCATCGGTTTACTGTGTGAAATTGAGATCGAACCGGGGGAAGGCCGCCGCTCTCAACGAGGGTGTCGCTCGGGCCAAGGGAAGCATCGTGGTGTTTTCGGACTCCGATTCTTGGCTCCATCCCCAGTCGCTCAGGCACCTGGTTCGCCATTTCTCGGATGCCTCCGTGGGTGCCGTCGCCGGCACGGTGATGGTCCACGGCCAGAGGAAGCTGCTGACCTGCTGGCAAAATATCGAGTACATCCTGGGACAGGCGGTCGTGAAGACAGCGCAGATGGGCTGCGGTCGATCGACCATTATCTGTCCCGGTCCCATATGCGCCTATCGAAGGGATTTTCTGGCGGCCATGGGGGGGTTCACGGACCGGACCCTCACCGAGGATTTCGATGCCACTCTCGGAGTCATCGATCGTCGATACCGGGTTGTCTACGAGCCCCGGGCTCAAGCGATGACCGACGCGCCCTCTTCCTGGAAAGCGTTGAGGTCCCAGCGTAGACGGTGGTATCGGGGGAATCTCCAGGTGCTGCTGGCTTATCGGAAGCTCCTGTTCGCGAGACGGGCGGGCTGGGTGGGACTCTTCTGGCTGCCCGTACACGTGGTCCTGGTCGGATACGGCATGGCCCTGGTCGAGGTCCTGCTGTTGTCCGCATTTCCTGTTATTCTGCTGTGTTGTCAATGTCCGGGAGAGCTGCTGCGAAACGCGGTCCTCTACCTGGTCCTGGTCGAGTGCTTCAGCCTGCTCCAATACGTCGTGGCCCTGATCAAGGTCAGGCAGATACGATGGAAGCTGGTGCTGTGTGCAGCCATCATCCTTCCGTTCCGGTTTGTTGTCAGTATCACGAGGCTTGGTGCGATCGTCGGAGAGGTTCTGGGGACACGACGATCCTGGGAGCGTTCCTGATGCGCACATCGCTCAATGTATCGACCCTGCTAGTAGCGATGTTGACCCTGGCTTCAGAACCGGTCCTGGCCGTTCCCGTCCCGGTCCTCATCTCCTTCGACGTGGAGATGGATCAGGACGCTCAAGCCATTCCCCTGCTCCCCATCCGCGAGCAGGCCACCTTTTTCGTGCTCGGGTCGTTCGTCGAAAGACACCCCGAGCTCGTCGCCGAGCTGGCGCGGAGCAACACGATCGGCTCTCATTCCTACTGCCACCAGCACCTGGTGGGGCTGGACGACAACACGCTCCGGATGGACCTGCTGCTGTCGCGGATGCTCATTCAAGAAGCAACGGGCCAACCGGTGCAGTGGTTCCGCGCTCCCTACATGGAGTACGACCAAAGGGTATCCGCAACCCTGCTGGATCTCGGGTTTCGCTACGGCAGCTCCGACTACGAGACGGGACTACAGGATATCCACCTGGTGGAGATGCCGGTCTCTCTCGGTCTGGAGGAGAGTTCCGCCGATGACTACCACCTGTTTGTGGTGCGCCAGATGACTGACGCTCAGGTGCTCGACTGGTTGGTCGAATCATACCGGCAGCGGTCCACGACAGGCCGCCCGTTTGTGATGATGCTCCATCCCCGAATCGCAATCGATCATGTCGAGGTGCTCTCGGAGTTCATCCGGTATGTACGGCAGCAGGACGGAGCTTTTCTCTCTTTTGACCAGTACCTCCAGAGAATCTCGCGTCGTTCGCCGCATCGGCTCGGGGTCTGGGTGGATTTCAGCCTGGGTGACCACGATCCGGACCAGATCGCATCGGACTTGGCTGGAACGGGTATCACCGACGTGTTTCTCATGGCCCGGTCACCCGAAGGGGTGGACTACTTCCGAGAGGGGAACGACTCCAGCTCGGACAGTCTTTTCGGCCGCACCCTGGCTTTGCTGCAGGCGCAGGGCATCCGGGTCCATGCCTGGATCCCCGTCTTGCTCAATCGGCGTCTGGCCACCGAGCGACCGGAGCTGGCCATGATCGGAGCCGGGGGAGCTCCCTCTGGCGACTGGATTTCTCCCGCCCACCCGGAGGTGTTGGACTCCTTCACCCAGACGGTGCGAGAGATCGCAGACCGGTTTCCCGTCGACGGGATCCACCTGGACTACATCCGATTCCCCAGCCTGGACTACGATTTTTCTCAACCTTCCCTCCAAGCCTTCAATCGGGATACCGGCCTCGAGCCACCCGAAGAGGATCCAGCACAATGGCTGTTGTCCGAAGCCTCCGAGGCGTGGACCGATTGGCGGGCCGATCTGCTATGCCGCTTTGTCGAGGCGATTTCCCGGGTCGTCCAGGAGCGGGGATTGGTGCTCTCCGCTGCCCTGCTGGCGCAGTCGACCACCTCCTATCTCGTCATGCGAAGCTCCGGCCAGGATTACCGGCATCTCTCCGAGCACCTCGACCTGGTCATCCCCATGGCCTACCATCACATCGAGCAGCGGCCGGTAGACTGGATCGCCAATGTGGTGCACGCCACTCGACTCCAGATAGGGGAGAGGCCGTTGTACATCGGTCTTTCGACTTTCCAGCGCCCCGGTGATTGGAGCTACCCGATCGAGGATTTCGAGCAGGCGCTCGGCCTGGCACATACCGGAACCGACGGTATCGTCGCCTATCCCTATCTCTACCTCTTCGGCAGGGGGGACGAGCAGTGGAACATGCCGGCTGGCAGCTCCCGGGCGTTTCTGCGCATGGAGAGCGAGCGGACCTCCATGCTCCCCCTCTCGGCAGGCGTATCGGGACTTATCGTTTCCATCCTGGTTTTTCTCGCCTGGCGGCGCAGACGTCCCGGCAGCGCTCGACCACGCCAACCTGTCGCCGCTCCGTTCGTTCTGTCCGAATGGAGGGAGCTGGATAGGGAGATTCAACAGGGGAGTTTCTCCGGCGCCCTCGCCGAGCAGGTGTGCATGTGGCTTCGTCGATATGCTTCGGCACGAGTCTCCCACTACCGGATCATGTTTCTGCTGGACACGGTGCTCTGCGCCAAGGACCGGGAAGTCGAGGTGGAACGGGTGCTGGGCGGGATCCCTGGCTGGAGCCTGTTGGGGAAGCGGTACCTGGAGGAAGCCTGTCTGACCGGTCATCTCGTGAGGAACGATGGGATGATCGAAGTGACCGAACAGGGGAGGACGGCGCTCCATACCGCGCAGCAGGAGGGCTACAGCAGGGATCTCTGGGTGTTCATCGAGAATCGACTGCACGAGACCCTGCAAGCGCCCTGTCCACACTGCGACGCTGTCAATCCGGCCTACTGGTTCTGGTTGCACTTCGACTGCACCTCGTGCCGGCGGCAGGTGGACCTCCGGCATTGCCAGCAGATCACACTTCAACCACCCAGCGTACCCCTCAACGGATACGTGATCCCGGAATGACTAGGACTTCCTCTCGGGTTGCCGGGGCATGGGAAGGCTGGCTCCTATCTGTCTTCTGTAGCGACATGCGTGGATGAGGCCTCGACCTCGCACAAAATGTGCTCTACTTTATTATGGCTTCGGTCCAGGTGTCGTTGATGAAGCCGAGTGGGGAAGGAGGGAGCTCTTCCCCTCAGAGAACCGGGTAGAGAGCCGTATCATGCACCATCTTCGTACCACCTCGTTCTTGCTCGTCCTTTTTGCGCTTGTTGCCTCCTGTGGCGACGACACCTCCAGACCCGAAAGAGATGCGGGCGATGCACCTGCCGAGGCAGGTGACATCGCGATCGATCCGACCCAACCGGACCAGCCGGCCGATCCAGCAACGGACCCGGTCAGCGACCCGACCGAGCCGGACCAGCCGGCCGACCAAGCAACGGACCCGGTCAGCGACCCGACCGAGCCGGACCAGCCGGCCGATCCAGCAACGGACCCGGTCAGCGACCCGACCGAGCCGGACCAGCCGGCCGACCCGGCAACGGACCCGGTCGCCGATCAGGCCACCGACGCCGACCAGGCCGACGTGGAGATCCCACCGCCGCCCGACTGTGGCGATTGGGCGCTGGTGACGCGCGAAGGGTGGAACGACGAGGTCTCCTTCCGCCTCGATCGCTGCATGCCGCAGATCTGTGGTGGTGGCTGCCCGGTGAGTTCGCCGCAGCTCATCGTGGTGACCGCCCAGCGGACGTACGTGGCCACCTCGGAGGTCATCGTGTATACGCAGACTCACCACAACTGGCTCGACTCGCTGGTCGCGACCCTCTCCGACTGCCGCATCACCTGGCGTGTCGAGTTCACCTTCGAGGAGCAGCTACTCGAGCTGCACTACATCGCGATCGAGACACTGGATGGCACGCCCATCCTGGAGGAGACGGTCTTCGAGATCGATCCGTTCTGATGCGTACATGGTCGGCACTGGTGGGCGTAACACGAGCTCCATACTATGCAGACGACACGTCTTGCGCTTTCCTGAACGGCCACCAGATCAGGGCGATGGTCGAGAACACCATCATGTTGGCCGTTCCGACGAACTCGTGTGCATAGGTTTCGAAAATAGCCGGACCGGTAAAGAGCGCGAGATATATCGCCGATCCGATGAGGAGACGGCGCTCGACGAAGAAGCCGAGTACGGCGAGGATGACCGCGAAGCCCAACATCTCGAAGCTGACGGCGAGGTTGAAGGGGATGCCCGTAGCTGCGCCGAAGACCATGATGACGATGGACGAGAGGAATGCGAGGTTCATGGTCAAAATCACACGCCGGTTCACCGCGTTTTGGAGCAGGCTGCGCATCCAGCCCAGGACGAAGAAGTTGCAGGCGGCCATGTACAAGATGAGGCTCAATATGCACCATGGATACAGCGTCTTCAATGCACCCGACCGCTGCAGGGTTCCCAGGGGAAATTCAATGAGAGGGAAGAGAATGGCAAAAGTGATGGCGAACTTGCCACGGGTCCTGAAGGCCACGTTGATGTCGATCTCGGAGTGCATTTTCCGGAGATCTTCGATCTCCCGCTCCTCGGCCGCGAGCTTGGTTCTCAAATCTGCGAGCGCTTTCTCCAGCTCGGGATTTCTCTCGGGCATCTCTGCGAGTAATGCTTCGGCGGCATCGGATCTTTCGAGGGATATTTCGTAAGACACCATTCGGCTCAATACATCGCCGAGACCTGCCTTCGCTTGCGTGTTTCCCCCCCATATCTTGAGCGATTGTGCGAACCCGAATCGAGCCTCGCCAAAAACGCGATATATCTTCTGCCGGTTCCCCTCCAGGTCTGCCGACCCCGACGACTCCAACAGGTGCAAAAGCTCCGAGAGCTTCGCCATCGCCTCGTGAGTCAACGCCAAGGAGGATCGGTGGGTTAAAAACCCGGCGACCGCCCGTCTCAGCTCCTCTGCCGAAGCATATCGTTCGCCCGGATCTCGCGAGAGAGCCTTGACACAGATCTCCAGGATCTCCCGTGGGACACCTTTCGGAAAGGCAGGTACCTGGGCGCTGAACGCCTTTTTCAGGGTTTCCATCAGCGTCTTTCCCCGATGCGGTGGTTGTCCCGTCAGGATCTCGCAAAGAACGGCGCCCAGGAGATACACGTCGGTGCGCTGATCGACGTGCTCGCCGGTACCTTCCACCATCTCCGGTGCCATGTAGTCCGGCGTTCCGGCAATTCCATTGACGTCGCGGGCGAGGGGAAAACGGCCTCCGGCATCGCTCTGCAACGAGACCGCGATACCCCAGTCGAGTAGATACACCTCGCCAAAAGAACCGATCATGACATTCGAAGGCTTGATGTCACGATGGACGATCCCCTTGCTGTGCGCAAAATGAACGGCTTCGCACACGCGCATGAATATCTCGATATGCCTTGCCAGCAGATCTTGCCCGGTTTGACTCATCAACGGATGGTCGGGCTCCTCGAGGAGCTGCTTCCAGCTGACGCCTTCGATCCGTTTCATGATGAAGACCGGGAGATCCTTGGCGTCCCGTCCCAAAACGTACACCGGCACGATATTGGGGTGCTCGAGAGCCCCCGTCAGCCAGGCTTCGCGCAACAAGCTGACTATCTGTGAGGGATGGGCCTCATCGCCGCGGGCCATCTTGATGGCCACCGGACGGTCTATCGAGAGCTGCTGCGCCAGACGAACAACGCCCATACCCCCCTCGCCCAGGGTGTCGCCGATCATGAACTCGGGTGGTCCATCGCTGATCCCCGCTATCTGGACTCGAGGAAAGGACTGGACGAAATACTCCAGCTTTTCGAATGATACGCCTCCCTCCGATGGAATCGTTCCATTGTGGAGCTGCCGCGTCTGGATCGCGTCGCAGTCGATCGTCTTGGCAATCTCCGAGAACGCGGCGTCCATGGAACCCTCCGAGACCCTCACGGTATCCACATCGTCTGGCTGTGCTTTGCTCATCGAACACTCCCGAAGAGCCTGTTTGGGTGCTCCATTCCGTCCGACTGGCTCCGGACCGAGGCCATGATCTCAGTGCCATCGCATCTCTGTTCAGGATGATACACCATTTTCGGGGCGGTCGTCAGGCTTCGCCTCGCTCTTGCCGTGCCCCCGCAGGGCTTCACCGCTCGGATCGACGCCTCCGGCGGAAGGTGAGCAGCAGGAGGCCCAGAAGAAAGGGCAGAGCGGCCAAGCCCTGGCCGTCGCCCGGGGCGGTGCGGCAGCACCCGGAGGCCTGCTCCTCGAGCTGGCAGGCGTCGCCCACTCCGTCACCGTCC